>JBDTNB010000004.1:0-151644 GCA_039933955.1 Chloroflexota bacterium | reverse complement strand
AAGAACTGCGCGGGGATCGCATGGCGCTGGTGTTTACGGCGATTCCGTATCAGGTCAATAAGACTGTCCTGATTGAGCGCATTGTCGAATTGGTGCATTCAGGACGCTTGCAGCATATCCATGATTTGCGCGACGAGTCAGATCGCAATGGTATGCGCTTGGTGGTCGAACTCAAGCATGGCGCGCAGCCGCTCACAGTGCTCAATCAATTGTATAAATATACCCAGTTGCAGACCACGTTCAGCATCCAGATGTTGGCGCTGGTGAAAGGTGAGCCGCGCACGCTGAGTTTGAAACGCGCGCTGCAAATTTACATCGAACACCGCTATGAAGTGATTGTGCGCCGTTCGCAATTTGAACTGGCGAAGGCTCAGGCGCGGGCGCACATCCTGGAAGGGCTGCTGAAGGCGCTCTCGAACCTGGACGCGATTATTCAGACGATCCGCTCGGCGGATGATACCGACGATGCGCGCGCTAAACTGATGAGCCGCTTTGACCTGAGCGAAGCCCAGTCGAACGCGATCCTGGAAATGCAGCTTCGGCGTCTGGCGGCGTTGGAACGTCAGAAAATCCAGGACGAATTTAACGAAGTCATGACACGAATCGCTTACCTGGAAGATTTGTTGGCCTCCCCGCCTAAAATCCTGGCCGTTGTCCGCGCAGATTTGGTTGAGTTGGACGCGGATTATGGCGATGAACGCAAAACCGAAATTCTGTACGGTGTAGCAACAGATTTCGATGAGGCCGATCTGGTTCGCGAAGAAGAAGTAGTGATTTCGCTCACCAGCCGGGGCTATATCAAGCGCGTGCCAGCCAGCGCGTATCGGGCACAGCGGCGCGGCGGCAAGGGCGTCACAGGGATGACGACCAAAGAAGAAGATATTCTGGTCGATATTTTCGCCTGTAACAGCCTGGATCATCTGCTGTTCTTCAGCGACAAAGGCAAGGTGTACGCCGAGCGTGCGTTCCATATCCCGGAGACGGGTCGCGCGAATAAAGGTACGCTCATCCTCACGGTTTTGAACCTGGAACCGGATGAAAATGTTACGGCGGTTTTGCCAGTGGCATCGTTTGAAGACCACAGCGGTCACTTTACCATGCTGACCAAAAAAGGCCGCATCAAGCGCGTAGCAGTTGAAGAATTCGCGGCGGTACGCCCCAGCGGATTAATCGCGATGGGCTTGGAACCGGACGATCATTTAAGCTGGGTGAAATTCTCGGACGGCGACCAGGACATTATCATTGCAACCCAAATGGGGCAAAGCATCCGCTTCCACGAGTCGGAAGTGCGGGTGATGGGGCGGCCTGCGGGAGGCGTGCGCGCGATCCGGTTTGAGGATGAATTGGATGAAGTCGCGGGGATGGATGTGGTCGATACCGAGCTGCATTCGCACATGCTGATCGTGACGCGGAATGGTTATGGTAAGCGTACACTCTTGAGCGATTATCGTTCGCAAGGGCGGTATGGCCTGGGTGTGCGTACATTGGCACGCAACGAAAAGACTGGCCCGATTGTCGATATGCGCTGCATCAACGCCGAAGACGATATTATGCTGATGACCAAGTTTGGCGTAGTGCTGCGGACGAACCTGGACGACATCCGCGAGACTGGACGCAGTACCCAGGGCGTGAAAGTGATGGGTATGCAGGTCGGCGACGAGGTTATCGGCATCGCGATTATGACTCGTTTGCCTGATCCGCCAGCGACCAACGGCGAAGGGGAGGGCGAACCCACCGAGCCAATTGAAGGTGGAGAGGGCGACGGAGCACCCACCGAGCCGCTTGAAGGCGGCGACGTTTAAAACGTATCCCAGAGATACGACAGCGACAGAGAAGTGGAGGGTGTTCGTAAGGACATCCTCTTTTTGTTGTAGGCTCCCCTCATCTCGATTTTCTAACCATTTTATAATAGACAGATAAGACTATTTGTTCTATAGCGATGGAACGCTAAATCATATACAACCCCTCGCCTGACAACCCCCATCGAATGTTCCGCCGCCGATTTTGAGCGGAAAATCAGCGACGGCGAAGGTTAGCGCCATCGCCGCCGATGACCGCCAACACCGACGCGAAAATAAAAAGGACGAAGCAGCGCTTCGTCCCTACAATGCAGATGGTTGTTGATACCGAGTGGAGGACTATTCTTCCTCTTCGTCGGCCTTGCCCTTCTTGATAATCTCGACTTCGCCAGAAGTACCTTCGGCCAATTCTGCGGCTTCGTCTTCTTCCGAGCGGGCAGCCGATGTCTGGCTGATGCGAGCGATCATTTCGTCGGGGTCATTGATGATGGTGATGTCGGCATCGAGTTTCAGGTCACGCACATGTACCGCATCGCCAATCTCGTTCAGGTTTGAGAGATCGACCTCGATCTGGCTCATCAGGTGGCTGGGCAGGGTTTCGATGGTCAGCATCGTTGGGCCGGTGATGAGGATGCCTTTGCGCGCCTGTACAGCGGGGCTTTCACCCACGAAATGGATGGGCACATCAATGCTGATTTTTGCCAGGAGGTCTACGGCGAAGAAATCCACATGGGTTATTTCTGTGCGAATGATGTCGCGCTGGACTTCACGGGCCAGAACGATGTGTGAACCACCTTCGTAGCGGATTTCAATCAGGTTCGTACCACCGGCTTTCATCAGCGCGATTTGCAAAGGGCGATATTCAACCTGCAAATTAACCGGCTCCGTTTTGGGGCCATAAACCACTACCGGCACTAAACCACTGCGCCGCAGACGGCCAACTTTTTTGCCTACGACAGTGCGTGGTTGCGCTTCCAGAACATAATTTTCAGCCACAATCGGACTCCTTCAAACCAGCCAAGCGCGCTCTGGCGTCAGCTTATTGCTTAAATATTGAAATTCAGGACGGATTACCTAAAAATCTTTTCTCAAATAGGGTGAGTGCATTCTAATGGTCGAAGGGGGGTTCGTCAATGGGAAGTATGCGCCGATAAGAGGTAATGAAATCAAAAATAACAAACCGCAAGCCAAAGAAGTAATTCAAAATTATGAACCGCTAAGCCGCCAAGTACGCAGAGAGAGGATTTTCGAAAATGTTTCATGTCGCTCTCTGCGTCTTGCCGGTTAGATAAGTGATTTATTCCGTCGATTTAGCAGTTCAAATTTAGGTTTTATAAATTGACATCGCCGCAGAGATGCACCTGGATGCCCATCGCCGCGAACATGGCTGCTTTGGCCGCTAAGGCGCGATCTGCATCCTGCTCTGATGGGGCATAGACCACCTGAATGTGATTGGCTTTATGGCGCGCCATGAGTTGATCGCGCGAGACACCGTGCAAAACTGCGTGCATTATCGGCCACTGAGGTGAGCTCAAGCGCCACCGACGTTCGGTTTCTTCACGCGGGAGTTCGACCACATGAGCGCGTCCCATATCAGCATGGAGTACGCCGTCCATCACAAACACACGGCTCCAAACCAATTCGCCGGGTTTGCTGATGCCTTTGAGTGTGCCACCGCCGAGGCGGAAATACATGGGCGATTGGCGTTCGCTGCTCGCACCGGCATAACCGCCAATAAAATGTGAGGCGGGTGCTGCACCGGAGATTAGGAACACCCAGACGTAATCATCAATGCCATTGCCGGTGTAATGCTCACCCCAGCGCAAATCGTGGAGTGTAGTGGCGGGGTCAAAACCCATCGCCGTCCATAGGCGGTTGGTGACTAGCGCGTCAACGGCTGCGCCCTCATCGACTTCATTAAAATGCGGAAGCGCCTGACCCGCAAATAATTCTGCGCCAGTTTTGGTGTGGTACACGGGTGGGCGCTCGACATTATTCAGCAAGCCTTCGACCAAATCTGAGGCGGGACACATATCTTTTAAGCCTTGCTGATACTGGATACCAACCGCCGCGCAGCCAAAGTCGTGGGCAATGCGCACCGCCGCGATATACATTTTGCACTGTTCAAGAATTTGCGCGTCGGTGAGGTCGGTCTCGTCATTGGTTCCGGTCACAAAGGTCATGCCGCGCCCATCGAGCCAACTGCGTACTTGCTGGGCTTCGCTATCGCTGACACGGCGCATTTCGGCAACCAGCGCGGATTGGCTGAGGCGTTCTTTGTAGATGCCCGTCGGATTCAAGAGTTCGTCATCGATGATGGCGTTATACATGCCCATGCAGCCTTCGTCAAAGATGCCGATGATGGCTTTATCTTGGCGTAGTTGAGTGGCTAGCGCGCGACCTAACTGGACTTCGGCTGGGGGAATTTTGCTCATATCCAGCGGGCGGACGTGGCTGGTGTCGTGGGTGATTTTGCCTTCGCGAATCCACTGGCGGATGCCGTTCAGGAAAAAATCGTCGGTAAAATTAATGCTCCAGATGGAGCTGTAGTTCACGCCCATTTTGGTGAGCGATCCGTTGAGGTTGAGCATCCCTACCAACCCCGGCCATTCTCCACTCCAATTCGCCACCGTGAGGATTGGCCCGCGATGGGAACGCAATCCAGCGAGGACATGATGGCTGTACTGCCAAACGGCTTCCGCCACAATCAGTTTGGCGTCGGGGTGGATATTTTTGAAGATGTCCATGCCCCTGCGCTGGCTGGAAATAAAACCGTGTTTTTCCTGTGGGTCGTAGTCGTGCGCACGATGCACGGTGATGCCCTCGTGGGCAAAGGCTTCAATGACGCGACGTTCCATATCAGCCTGGGCAGGCCAGCAAGTCTGGTTGGCGGCTAAGCGTAAGTCGCCGCTGGCAACCAGGATCGCCTCGTTAGCAGGGATGGGTTGGGGCACTTTAAGTTCAGTTATTGAATACGTAACCATCGATTTTCCTATGATATGAAAGAGAATATTGAAATTTTCAACGACTATACCAGATTTTATGCCGCTTACGATGAACCAATAGGAGTGGAGGTGAGGTGTTACGCGGCGTGCCTGTCGTCAAACCTAAACGCTTGTCGCATCTGTATGACCCTATAATCTGTTCGTAACAAATGCAGTGAGACATTTAAGATGAAAATGATTCCCCTTCTGCGATTCGGACGGCTGTTCTCCCATGTTGCTGTGACCGGATTTATCCTGTTGGCCTCTAACTCCAATCTCACACCTGCTGCCGCACAGGATGAGAAACCGGTGACATCGGACAAGCTCGCTGCTGCCGCGCATTTCCAGCATCTCACTTCGGATGACGGATTAGTACAGAACTCAATTGAATCCATCTTGCAGGATAGACAGGGATTCATCTGGATTGGAACGCAGGCGGGGTTGAGCCGTTTTGATGGTTATCGGTTTACGACTTATCAGCACAACCCCAATGATACCAACAGCCTGACTCAAAGTTGGGTGCGCGACCTGTTTGAAGACAAAGACGGGATGATCTGGATTGGAACGGAGGCTGGGGGAGTCAACCGCCTTGACCCGCAAACGGAAACCTTTACTCATTATCTCCCGGATCCAAATAATCCGAACAGCCTGGGCGGGGATCGTATTTTTCACAGTTTTCAGGACAGCACGGGTAATTTTTGGTTCACAGGCGGTGGCATAACCGGGGTTAATATTTTCAACCCGACGACCCAGGTTTTCACCCACCATGCAGCTAACCCCAATGATGCGAATGGTTTTCGGGGCGATGCGGTGTGGGACGCCGCCGAGGACGATCAGGGGAATGTATGGCTTCCTGCTGGTACGACCCTGGCTCAATATAACCTGGAAACGAAACAATTTGCGTACTACCCAGCGCCAGTTGTGAATGGCAAACCCGATAACCGGATTAATGTTATTCGGCGCGATGGGGCGGGCCGCATCTGGCTTGGGGGTAGTGGATTATATCGGTTTGATCCCGTGCAAGGGACGTTCACGCAATTTCCAGGCATAACCGGTGTGACCGCGATAGTGAATGATGCAAACGGTCTATTCTGGATTGGAACTGGCAACGGCCTGTACCAATTTGACCCGCAAAATGGGGAAATTCTCCAGCATTTTACACACGATGCGACCCAAGCTGACGGCCTGAACACTGACCGTATCTCAAGCTTATACTTGGATCGTGAGGGTGTACTGTGGGTGGGCACGGTGGAATCCGGCCTGAATGTTTACGATACACGCCAGAGCCGGTTCGCCCATTACCGGCATAACCCTGATCTGGTTTCCAGCCTCGCTGACGGCGCGATCACCAGCATGTTTACCACCGATCAGGACGGTGTATGGGTGGGCATCCAGGATAAGCTGGATTTTATTGATTTGGCGAAAGGCAGTGTGACGCATTATACGCCGCAGACCGCCGATGGAAAGTCGCTGGGCGCGATTAATGCCATTTATCAGGATCACAATGGGATCGTCTGGCTGGGCGCGGGTGGTCTGAGCCTGTACCAGTTTGATTTTACAACCAATGAATCCAAGCCCTATCCACTCAAATCAAACGTCACCCGGCCTTCGCCACCCAAGCAAGTGGTGGGCTTGTACGAAGACAAAACGGGTGTGATGTGGGCCGCCGTCAATCAGGATGGATTGTATCGCCTTGATCCAGGTGGAGGGACACCACAATTTTATGAATCGCCGGCAGCTCTTGGCCCAGCAATGGCAGACCTCCCCCCTGATAAAATCCCGCATCCGCCGATTACGAACATTATCGGTGATCGGGAAGGGTATGTCTGGGTCAGCACGTTGAATGGTTTCAGTCGATTTGATCCGGCAACCGGAACTTACACAACATTTAGTCCAAGCGCGGGTCAGGAATCGGGCGCAGGAAGTTACATCGAAGCAACGCTGGAAGATCACAATGGCGTGATCTGGGCGGCCTCGCGCGACGGTTTGGTTCGCCTCAATACTGCCGACCAGACTTTCACCTATTACACCCAGAAAGATGGCCTCTCCAGCGATTATGTGGTGAGCGTGTTGGAAGATGCGCGGGGCAATTTGTGGCTGGGCACGAAAAAGGGACTTTCGCGCTTTACGGCTGCAACCGAAACTTTTCGGAATTTTGATGTACTGGATGGGCTGCAAGGAACTGAATTCAGCGCTCACGCTTATGGACAAACCAGCGATGGCCGGATGATTTTTGGGGGCACGAACGGCTTAACGGCTTTCAAACCGCAGGATGTTACCGATAACCCTTATAATCCGCCGGTTGTCCTGACGGGTTTTCAACTCGGAGATGATGCGATCACGCCAACCAGCCCAGACTCGCCCTTGTCGCGTCCGATCTGGGAAACCAACAGCCTGACGCTCACCCACGATCAGGATAATTTTTCGTTCGAGTTCGCGGCGCTGAGTTTTGCGGCTGCCCGCAAAACTCATTACCGCTACATGCTCGAAGGGTATGACGAAAAATGGAAAGAAGCTGACAGCACCCGCCGCTTTGCGTCTTATACCAATCTTCCGGCGGGCAATTACACCTTGCGCGTGGAGGGAACCAACAGCGATGGATTATGGAGCAACCAGCAAGCCCGTTTGAGTTTGACGATTCTGCCGCCCTGGTGGGAAGAAACCTGGTTTCGGGCAGTGGTTTTGATTTTGCTGGTCGGCATCGTGTACGGTGTGTACCGCTGGCGGGTTTATGCGATTGAGCGGCGCAACCGCGACCTGGAACAGGAAGTCGCACGGCAAACTTCGACCCTTCAGCAGCGTACCCTGGAATTACAAACGAGCGAGGGTCAACTGCGGCAGGCCAAAGACGCCGCCGAAACGGCCAACCGCGCCAAGAGCGCATTCATCGCCAACATGAGCCATGAACTGCGTTCGCCGCTCAATGCTATCCTCGGTTTCACGCAGGTCACCAATCGTACTCCGGCGCTGCCGCACGAGGTGTATGAAAATCTCGGAATCATCCTGCGCAGTGGTGAACATCTGCTCAACCTGATTAACCAGGTGCTCGATTTGTCCAAAATCGAAGCCGGACAAATGATTCTCAATGAGGTCGATTTTGACTTGTACCGGCTGCTCGATGATGTGGAAGATATGTTTGTCCTGGCGGTTGATGACAAACACCTTGATCTGATTTTTGAGCGATCTGATGATGTGCCGCATTTTGTCCGCACAGACTCGGTTAAGCTGCGGCAAATCCTGATTAACCTGATTGGAAATGCCATCAAATTCACTGAGTCGGGCAGCATTCACATCTGCGTGAGAAAGTCTGCTGACAATCCACTGACGGAGAGCGCCAACATTCAACTTCAATTTGAGGTTAAAGATACCGGCGCGGGCATCGCCGACGATGAATTGTCGGCTTTGTTTGAAGCGTTCACGCAGACGGCTAGTGGCCGCAAAGCGCAGGAAGGCACGGGATTAGGATTAACTATCAGCCGCAAATTTGCGCGCTTGATGGGTGGCGACATCACCGTCAAGAGCCAGGTGGGGCAGGGCACGACCTTCGCTTTCCAGATTCAATGCCAACCCCTGGCCTCCATTGATAATCAGGATGTGTTGATTCAGCAGCAAGTCGTCGGGCTTGAAGTTGGACAGCCGGTGTATCGGGTGCTGGCGGTTGACGACCGCTGGGCTAACCGGCAGCTACTGCTCAAATTGCTCAAACCGTTGGGTTTTGACCTGCGCGAGGCGGAAAATGGCGAAGAAGCGGTCAAAATCGCCCAGGCGTTTCAGCCGCATCTGATTTTCATGGATATGCGGATGCCGGGGATCAGCGGACTGGAAGCGACCCATCAGATCAAAGCTACGCCATCGGGACAGTCGATTGCGATTATTGCACTCACGGCCAGCGCTTTCGAGGAAGACCGGACGGAAATTATCGCGGCGGGTTGTGATGATTTTCTACGCAAACCGTTCCGAAACGAAGCCATTTTCGGCATGATGAGCAAGCACATCGGCGTCCGGTATGTCTACGCTGATAAACTGGCGAAGGCCACTTTGCAGGCAGAGCGGGTGCAGCCAAAAATGTTGATCCCGGCGATGAACAAACTGCCACAAGCGCTGCGAGAAGCCTTCATAGAGGCGATTGAGTTGGGTGATGTGACGATGTTGGATAGTATTATCAGCGAGATTGGGCAGATTGATAAGTCGCTCTCGGAATCGCTGGTGCGCCTCGCATCTCATTTCCGCTATGACGAGATGCTCAGTCTGGTAAAGGAGGTCGTGCAATGACGCGCGGGAATCAGAAATCCATTGTCATCGTGGATGATACGCCAGAAAATTTGCGGCTCCTGACCCAGATTTTGAGCGAACAGGGGTATCGGGTTCGGTCTGCGCCCAATGGTGAACGGGCGCTGGCGACTGTGCGGAAAGAAATACCGGATTTGATTTTGCTGGACATCGTGATGCCGGATATGGATGGTTACGAAGTCTGCCGCCAGTTGAAAGCTGATCCGCAGCGCAAAGATATTCCCGTCATTTTCATCAGCGCCTTGAACGAGGTTTTCGATAAAGTAACCGCTTTTTCGATTGGGGCGGTGGATTACATCACTAAACCTTTTCAGATTGAAGAAGTGCTGGCGCGCGTCCAAACCCATCTGGCTTTAGAGGAAATGCGCCAACAGTTGTCGGCGCAAAATCAACTGTTGCAAGAGCAGAATTACGAGTTAGAGGCTTTCGCGCACACCGTCGCACACGATCTCAAAAATCCACTTTCGGTTATGAGTGGCGGGTTACAACTACTGCTGCTGGATGGCGCGGATGCGGCGTTCCCGGAAGCAACCATGAAACTGGTGGACATGAGTGTGCAATCGGCGACTAAAATGAGCAGCATCATTGATGAACTGCTGCTGTTAGCCAGCATTCGGCGGGAAGCGGTCAGCATTGCGCCGATCAATATGCAGGAAGTCGTCGAGGAATCTCTCAGGCGACTTACAGACATAATTGATCAATCCGGGGCAGAAATTTTGCTGCCCGAAACCTGGCCGGTGGCTCAGGGCTATGCCCCCTGGATCGAGGAAGTGTGGACGAATTATCTCAGCAATGGCATCAAGTATGGCGGGAAGCCACCGCGTTTGGAATTGGGCGCCACGGTGCAGGATGACGGCGGGATTTGTTTCTGGGTACAGGACAATGGGGCGGGATTAGACGCTGAAGCGCAGGCAAAATTGTTCACCGAATTTACCCGGCTCGATACGCTGCGTGCAAAAGGGCATGGACTCGGATTGTCGATTGTGCGGCGCATCCTGGATAAGGTGGGGGGTCAGTTTGGGGTTGAAAGCGGCCCCGGCCAGGGGAGTGTTTTTTATTTTACGCTACCCCTAGCTGATTAAGCCCTGCTTGCGGGCAATCACGGTGGCCTGGGTGCGGTTGGCGGCGTGCAATTTGCTGGTATCCGCTGGTTCAAATGGAGTGTGGTTTGATGGGCGGGTTACGCAACCTCATCCGCCCAGACTTTAAAACTCTCTAATTGGATGCTGCCATAAATGGTTGAGAAAGCCACATCAACGGCATCGCGCCCGCGCGCGACCAGGATACGTCCGATACGGGGGAAGTTGTGGCGCGCATCAAAGGTGTGCCATGCGCCATTTATATATACTTCAAACCAGGCATGAAAATCCATTGGCGAGGGGTCAAAAGGGACACCGATGTCCGGCAAATAACCGCAGACGTAGCGGGCAGGGAAGTTCAGGGCGCGGCAAAATGATACGCCCAGATGGGCAAAATCACGGCATACACCGCGCCGCGCCTGATATGCATCCCAGGCCGTTGTGCTGGATATGCTTCCCACCCCATATTGGACGTTACTGTGGAGCCAATCGCAGACGGCCTGTACCTGTGCCCAGCCGCCTTCGATCTGACCGAATAACTGCCATGCATCATTTATAAACATATCGGATGGGCAGAGGCGGCTGGGCAAGGTGTAAAGAATTGCGTCGTAGGGCAAGTTTTCAACCGCCGTTTTAGGGAGGTTGGGGAAAATTAGATCGGGCGTTGGCTGGAGTTCTACCAGGGCGTCATATTCAATATGCCACCTTCCGGTTGGTGCGACCAGCCGCCATATTTGATTACCGTAGGTGTCAAAATATTCGTCAATTGGTACGGACGGGTCGGTGACACGCTTTTCTTCGACTATCGCGTGGCTGCTGGTAGTGGATGGACGAATCACAAACAACATCGGTGTTGGTTGTGGACAGATGTAGGCAATATTGCAACCGACACGGACACGCATTGACTTTTAGCCTCGGCCTAGTTTGTAATCATCGATGATAGCAGCCGCGACGTTATTCCGCACCTTTTTAAGCTGCTTTTTCGACCAAGTGCAATGATTTGTATTGGACAACATCCGGATACAGCTTATGCCAAGCGAGTAGTTCAGCTTTGTAGAGGGTGGCGTGGGTCTGGCAGAGCGGGGTGTAAGGTGCATCATCAGCCATTTTCTGGATTTGATGGACACTGCCACACAAGGGGCAGCATTTCAGCCAGATAACACTTCCGACCTGTTCGACTACCGCCTGCGGCAAACCATCTTCGACGGTCAGCTTGAAATTCTTTTGCAGTTGGGCAACAAATGTAGCCAAGTTTTTTCTCCTTTGCCGGACAATATTTACTTGTCGGTATCAGTTTTCAGGTTCAACCTATATTTAGGATGCCTGTTCGCGGTGGATATAGGCGGCGCGCATGTGTTGAGCCATCATTTTATCAACAGATACCTGAATCCCAAATGCGCTGGCCTTAATGGCCTTGTCTCCGTTGGTCGGGATTTCATCAATGATGACAACCCGACCCAGCGCGTTTGACAATCCGCGATAGAGTTTGACAATTTCGGCAGTGATCAATAATTCGTTACCGATTTCCAGCGGCGGCCCCACATATTCTTCGGCAGCGGATTCGTTGAAGACGGTTGGCGGGCGCTCATTATGGTTAGAGGTTGCATTGGGCGCAGTTTGATTGCCTGATAATTGCTGCTTCAGTTTATCCAGCAGGGTTTTGATTCCGTTTTGGTCTGCCATCAATATTCTCTCCTGATTCCGCGCTTCAGTCATTCATGTTTATGTTTCGTGGGCGAACCGTTGAATACACCTAGTAGCCTTTAAACTCCGGGTTGACCTCATCAAAACGTTCGCGCCGCGCTTTTTCGGCTTCGGATTCCAGCCCACGCAGCAATTCGGTCAGGGGCGAATCCAGCAGCTTGGCGCGGCGCATGGTCTCAAGGAGTTCTTTTGCCAAGCGCTCCAATTCGTGAAGGTGTTTATCGGAAACGGTTTCCAGATTCATGCTGTTTTAGCTCGCTTTCTAAACCCGGTTTTCGTGAATGACTTTTGTCCAGACTGGTCGGGTGGTTCTTCCTCAGGAATGGGCATCAAGTCGGTAAATATCGACTCGGAAAGAGCAAGGAGTTCCTTAATTGGCGATTTGCGCTGATCCCGCTCTAAGGCGACGGCGGGGATACCGCGACGAATGGCATCCAGCATCAAATAATCATCGGTCGGGATGATGGCTGCAATTGGGCGCTTCAGAAAGAGTCCAACTTTATCGGTTGTGACAGAAAGTTTCTTAATATGTTGATCTTCGGATACTTGATTGAGGATCAACATGGATTTGTCCAGGGAATACCCTAGCTGGTCGAATAAGTCCAGCACAAAGCGCACATTTTTGACGGATGTCAGGTTAGGTGTGGAAACGAGGAGGACACGGGTTGCCATGTCCATGAGCGACAGTGCCATTTCGTCCAGATGCAGGCTGGTATCAACAATAATAAAGTCATAACTTGTGCGAATCTTATTTAAAATTTTAGTTAATGCGCCAGGATCGGCAATAACTTTCTCGGCGAGTTCGGGTCGCCCTGGCCCCATCAATACCTTGAGGCCGCTGTTGTGGGTGGTTACCACATTTTCAAAATAGTCGGTATCCATGTCTTCGACATCTTCAACCAGATCCACCATCGTGGAACGCCCGACAATATTGAGGAAAACGCCGACATCGCCAAATTGTAAGTTCGCATCAACCAACAGGACACGGATACCATCACGCATCAACGCAGATGCCATATTGGTCGCAATCGTCGTACAACCTGCGCCTCCCTGTGGGCTGTAAACCACAAGAATGTTCCCGGCACGGATTTCGCTATCTTTATCGATGGTGCGTATTACCGGCTGCTGTGTGGAAGATTGCTGAAGCATTGGCGCGCGGGCGCGGGCGTAGACTGCGCGCACTGTATTGTAGAGTTCGTCAGGCGACGAGGGCTTGGTAATAAACGCTTTTGCGCCGGCGTTCATTGCCAAACGCATATAGCTGGGGTCGTCCTGGGCGGTCATAATGATAATGCCGGTTTCAGGCAGCATGTTAACGATTTGAGTCGTTATTTGCAGCCCATCAGCACCGGGCATATTGACGTCCATAATAATGACATCGGGGTGCAGCTCTTTTGCCAGGGCTATGCCTTCAGCACCTGATCCTGCCATGCCTATCACGCTGAAATCCGGCTCGAAACTCAGGATTTTCTTGACGTTCGCGCGAATTTCTACAATGTCGTCGACCAGCAGGATGGTGATGACGTGCTCTGGTTTTACTTTCACCATACGATGTGCTCCTTTACCGTAAATTGTTCGATCAGTACGTGTACGAGTGCGTGGATGCTTCAATTTGCTTCATGATCGCACCGATGTGAGATCAGGCTGAGGCTGCGATGATTACGGTATCCGGTAGAAGGACGACTGCACGGGTCTGGTCAAGTTGAGGAAAACACAGTGCAAGTATGGCTCACACTGCGCTTTGTTTCAAAGTTCAGCGACCTGGATTAGAAGCGCTTGTTACGGCCAAATGCGCCAGCGGTTCCGCTGGTCGAGCGTTCTTCACGCGGGCGGGCTTCATTAACGGTCAGGGCACGGTCATCCATTGAGTGACCATTGAAACGGCGAATGGCATCCTGGGCGGCTTCATCGCTCGACATTTGAACGAAGGCGAAACCTTTCGATTTGCCGGTATCGCGGTCTGTGATAACGTTCACTTCGGTGATTTCACCGACTTGAGCGAACAATTCGCGGATTTGGGCTTCAGTTGCATTGTAGGACAGATTACCGACATATAGCTTTTTAGCCATGACATACTCCTGTATGTGTAAATGGGGATACCCGATAAGGTAGGTGGCAGTCGTGGCAAAAGATGCAGAAGTGGTCGTCGTAGAGGAGAGAGAGGAACACGAGGTGCAACATCAACCAGGGTGATTTTATACCCTATCAAAGTACATTATCGCACAGTTCGCCACTTTTGTAAATGAGCAGCTAAAATTTTCGTAAAGGCGTAATAAATATTTACCTTAAGCCGAGAAAGGGAATATGACCGATTAAATGGCGGCAAAATTGCTTCAGTGTCGTAACAGATTCATCAACCCTTAAACGTAAAGACTATACTTTTCGCGTATATGGGATTATAATGACCTTGTGTTAAATTCCTCGAAACGTTTGATCTCCCGATTCTCCCTTAAAAAACTTAAGTTGAAGTCGTCTCAAACCTGACTGGAAAAATCAATATCCCGGCGGTTTTGTGCTGCCTGCCAGGGATTTTATCGCATACTAGAGCACCAAAGTGAACAAAACAAACACATGGCAAAGAAATTAAGAATAATTCCCCTGGGCGGCCTGGGCGAAATTGGTAAGAACATGACTGTTCTTGAGTATGGTCGCAACATGATACTGGTCGATTGCGGGGTTATGTTCCCCGAAAGCGACATGTATGGTATAGATCTGGTGTTACCACAGTTTGATTACGTGGTTGAACATCAGGATCAACTGCGCGGGATTGTGCTGACGCACGGTCATATGGATCACATCGGCGGGCTGCCGTATCTGATGCGGCAGATAAAGACTTCGATTTATGGCACGGCGCTGACCATCGGTATGGTCAAACGCCAGCTTGAAGAAGGCAAAGTGCTGCAACAGGCCAATCTTCAGGTGGTCAAGAACACGGACAGCTTTCAGCTTGGCCCGTTCAAAATCAGCCTGTTCCCGGTGGCGCACTCGATCCCCGGTTCAGCCGGTCTGGTAATTGATACGCCGGTTGGCGCAATTGTCCACACGGGCGATTACAAGCTGGACGAAACACCGTCAGGCGGTCAAACGACTGATCTGGCACGCTTGCGGAAGCTGACCCCTAACGGCGTCCTGGCTTTGCTGGCAGACAGCACCAATGCGGATCGCCCTGGGCGCACAGCCACCGAACAAGTGGTTTCTGACGAATTGGATCGCCTCTTCGCCGAAGCCAAAAATGGGCGCATTATCATCGCGACTTTTGCGTCGCTGCTGGCGCGCCTGCAAGAAATCATGACGCTGGCGAAAAAGCATGGTCGTAAAGTGGCACTCACTGGACGCAGCCTGGAAGAAAATGTCGCCCTGGCGCGCGAACTGGGTTATATGAAAATCCCGGATCGTTTGCTGGTCGATATTGACTCGAAGATTCCTGACAAGCAGTTGCTCATCCTGTCAACGGGTTCGCAAGGGGAGCCGCGTTCGGCCCTCAACCGTATGGCGCAGGGCGAACACCGCCAAGTGCAGGTGAAACAAGGCGACACAATCATCATCTCCGGCGGCACGATCCCCGGTAATGAAGAAGAAGTAGGGCGGATGCTCAATAAATTGTTTGAGCGCGGCGCGAATGTGATTTATGGTAGATTGGCAGAGGTGCATGTTTCGGGACACGGCAGTCGTGACGAAATGCAAATCATGCTGGATACTGTGAATCCGCGCTATCTGATCCCAGTACATGGTGAGACCCGCCATTTGCATCTTCATGCGCGGATGGCACAGGCGAGCGGGATGGCCGCCAGCAATATCTTTATCCTTAACAACGGTGCAGCCTGGTCAACGGATGGCGAAAAAGCCTGGTTGGACAAGCCGGTTGGAGCTTGCGACATCTTTGTCGATGGTCGTTTGGTTGGCGAAGTCGGCGCGATGGTCATGCAAGACCGGCAGCGTTTGTCGCAAGATGGTTTTATTGTCGCGCTCATCCGCGTGAATGCCCATAACAAGTTAGCGGGCGAACCTGAAATTATCAGCCGGGGATTTGTACAAGTCAACGGATCAAGTGAATTGTTGGATGCGGCTTGCAAGGAAATCAAGCAGCAGTACAAACGTGGCAAAACGGTTGCTCATGACAACGTTCGCGAGATGCTTCAGAATTTCTTCTATCGCGAAACCCAATCGCGTCCGGTGATTCTGCCGAGCATCATCCGCGTCTAAACCCGCTCGCGCAACAATTAAAAGCCCCGTCCTGCACAATTAGCAAGACGGGGTTTTTTGCTTCCTCGCTCTGATGAATCTATGCTATCGTTGACCTTAACATTGACTATTGGGATAAGATCAATATGCCTTTCGTCTGGCAATTCCCTTATGAACCCCCTGACGCCGCCGCCCTTGATCGGATGCGGCAGAATTTTCCAATGCCATCGGAGATAATGCCATACGCATGGTTTATGACCGGAGTTGATTTGATGACATGGCTCGCTGAAAGTGCGTCAGAAAACTTTTCGGCAAAACAACTTACGAATGCAATTCACGAGATTTGGACGGGAATAGCATTTTTCCCAAATGCCTACCCTGAAGTGTGGGGAGAATGGCTCCGGTATCTGCTGCCCTATGCCATTAAAGTCATGAATTCTATTGATGATGATTCCTGGAATCCGCTGCTTTTCCCAACAACCTTCAAGGCAATATACAAGGTTTTTCCAGAGCAGATTGCAGATGAATATTCTGGATTTCGGGATGATTTGGTTTACACATTTGGCACACGCATTTTCCCTCAAGTGTTATCCCGTGACAATCCTGCTACTAGAGCACCGGAATCAGCCAGTTTGCAGAATCCAGTATTTAATGACATCTGGGATTATACGAATTCCCCTGGCATGGAAAACCCAGGTAATTATGATGTATTTTATTTTGCGATGTATTTCTGTCTGGTTTATTTAAACGCTGCCGAAATTGAAAGCTGGGTCGAATCGATGCTTAAAATCGAGAGTCCACAGTGGCGTTTATCAATTCTGACAAGATGGCTAGCTCTGGTTAGGGGTGAAGACGATGACAATGATTTTAAAGTTTCTCCGCCGCCTGCCAATATGGCTGCATTTTACGAAGCGATGAAGCGTCATCTCAGCCATGAGCGTTTTCGTACCTGGGTAGCTGATATAAAGAGCCACCAAACCTTTAAGACTCAAGACCATTATATATTCCCAATCAGTGATGCATTGCGAACCTCAATCGAGCAATCGCTTGTGGACTTTGAAACGAAATTTTTCTCTGTAGAGTAATGATCTGCGGGGAGTTCAGGCTTGAAGTCGTGCTGGACAAAGCGTTGAATGATGTCCAGCACACTTCATATGTCTCAGGTCACGGACGTTTTTTACTCGGAGCGTTTTTTCTTGGGGCTGCCAAAGGGGCGAGTGCGGACGGGAGCCGCAGGTACGGCAGCTTTCGCCGGTTTAGGTTGGTTGAGCCATTCGGGGCGTGCCGGTGTGACGGGCTTGCGTGCCACCGCTGGCTTTGTGGATTTCGTCCATTTCTGGCGCTGTTTTTCATCCTCGGCAGCAACACGGGCGCGCAGTTCATCCATAAATGTGCTCGTGCGGGCGTCAGAATTCACAGACTCATTGCTGGCTTCTTCATTGAAGGGGCGAATTTCAAGGGGCATCAGATAGTCTCCTTTAATTGTTGATTCTCTGGTGGACTGGATTGTCCGCTGACTTTAGTTGTCCGGACTTAAGAAGGCTGCTGCTCGCAGTGTTCGATAATACGAGCGTAGAGAAAGGCAGCATCAAACCTGAATTGGGAGAGCAGCGAGAACCCACTGGTCGCGTGTTCGGTATGAACAACAGGTTGAATTCACTAAACTATAGCGCAGTTATGTTTAAATGTAAAAGAACTGCTCCTGATCGCCCCACAAATTAGAGCGATTTGCGCGCCGAATCGGGCAAAACGGGATCATAATCACCAATCAGTTTTTGCAGCACAGCAACTAAATCCTGTTCAGAAATGGGCTTTTCGATGAAGACAGCGGCTCCCAACGAAAGTGCCAACTCTTTTTGCCGTAAAATGCTGCAAATAATAATCGGCGTCGATTGGGTGAGCGGTTGATGTGAAAAATATTGCAGCAAATCCCAACCGTCGCGATCTGGCATCATCAAATCGAGAATAATCGCTGAAGGGCGAACCGCGTCAACAATTTCGACGGCTTGCTGCGATGTTTTGGCGGTAATGACTTCGAAGTGGTTAAAGCGCAGATAACGCTGTACCAATTCCAGGATGTCGTCGTTAAGACCTGGAAAATTCGGCACGGATTGACGGCGTAACGGACTTTGGAATCTGGTGGCGGATTATCCTGCCGCTTTCCGGCCCAGCCATCACGACAGCCGTGATTTTCACCTTTATGGCGAGCTGGAATAATTTTGTGTGGCCGTTTATTGTGACCAGCAGCGATGCCACGCCCAGGCGTCACGGCGGGGCTGGGTTGGGTTTAGCGATCAGCCGCCGTTTTGTGGAACTGCATAAGGGGCGCATCTGGGTGGAAAGCCAGGAGAACGGCGGCAGTACCTTTTATTTCGGCCTGCCCATTAGCGACCAACAACCAGATACAAACATGACTAAATACAATTGGAAAATGGTCAATAACAAATCCGCCGCGCCGATGAACCATAATATTTTGCTGGCGGTCACGCGCAATTCGGCGGCAATGGATGTGCTCACGCACCATCCCCAATATTATCGAACGGTATTGGCCTCCAGCCTGGAAAGTGCGCGAATTATGGCGCAGGATTTGCTTCCCCATTTCATGGGGCTGCCGAATTAACCGCAATTTCCACTTACAGATATGAAATCGACCTTGAGCCAACCCTGAATATCAGTGGCGAAATCCGAATCGCGCGATTCGGATTTCGTTTTATCTACAAGCCGATCAGGTGTGTAGATGTTCGACCAAACGATGCAGAACTGTCGGCAGGATGCCGCCGTTGGCATAATAGTCAATTTCGACGGCTGTATCCAATCGTACCGTCATCACAAAACTGTCGTGGCTGTGATCGGGCTTTTCGACGGTGACGGTGATGTCCTGTTTGGGTGTCAAACCGTCCGTGATGCCTTCAATCGTCAGTTTTTCCTGGCCGGTGAGACCCAACGTTTTGGCGTTCTGACCGGGTTTGAACTGCAACGGCAGCACACCCATCCCGACCAGATTGCTCCGGTGCGTGCGCTCAAAACTTTCGGCCAGCACAGCCCGCACACCGAGCAGAAGCGTGCCTTTCGCCGCCCAATCGCGTGAACTGCCCGTGCCGTATTCCTTGCCTGCGATGACCACCGCTGGCACGCCTTCACGCCGGTACTGCATCGCGGCATCAAAAATGGTGGCCTGCTGACCATCGGGATAATGCAGGGTTACGCCGCCTTCAACCCCTGGAACCATGAGATTCTTGATGCGAATGTTGGCGAACGTGCCGCGCACCATGACACGATCATTGCCACGGCGTGCGCCATACTGGTTAAAGTCTTTGCGCTCGATTCCCTGACTACGCAGGTAATGACCGGCTGGGCTATCGGCGGCGATGCTGCCAACCGGCGAAATATGGTCGGTGGTGATGCTGTCGCCAAAGATCGCTAGCACACGCGCATTCTGGATCGCCGAATCATGTACAACGTCGTCGAAAAACGGAGGCTTCTGAATATAAGTTGACCGTGAATTCCAGGGATACATGAGGCTGTTGTCGCTCGACATAGCGTTCCAGTCTGGACTGCTATTGCTCACATCGTTATAGAGCCGCGTAAAAATTTCAGGTTTGGAAGTCTGTGCAATCGCCTCAGCCACTTCCTGCTGACTCGGCCAGATGTCACACAAGAAAACTGGACAGCCGTCCTGATCTATGCCTATCGGTTGATTGAGGAGATCAATGTCCATTGTTCCGGCCAGTGCATAAGCCACCACCAGCGGCGGCGAAGCCAGAAAATTGGCTTTCACCAACGGATTGACTCGTCCTTCAAAGTTACGGTTGCCGCTCAAAATTGATGCTGCAACAATGTTGTTATCCATAACGGCTTGGGCAACATGCTCAGGCAGCGGGCCGCTGTTACCGAGGCAGGTCATGCAGCCATAACCCACAACATTGAAGCCCAGGGTGTTGAGCGACTCCATCAATCCAGCATCTTTGAGATACTGGGTCACAACACGCGAACCAGGAGCCATGCTGGTTTTCACATGACCGGGAACGCGCAGACCACGTTCAACTGCTTTTTTCGCCAGCAATCCTGCCCCAATCATGACTGATGGGTTGGAGGTGTTGGTGCAACTGGTGATGGCGGCGATAACGAGCGCGCCGTGTCCAATTTCATCAGGCTTCTGATTCTGGGTTTGTGTGTCCACATTTACGGCGGCGCGCGTGTTTAGGTCGGATGTCTCCAGCCCATAACCACCGCTGCTGACCGGGGCGATCAAAGCACTTTGGAAATTTTTTTGCATCTGTGCGAGCGTGACGCGATCTTGTGGGCGTTTCGGCCCCGCCAAACTTGGCTCGATACTGCCCAGTTCGATTTCCAGGGTATCGGTAAATTCAGGATAGGGAAGATCGTCGCTACGGAATAAGCCCTGTGCTTTGTGATACTGCTCGACCAACGCGACTTCGGCTTCGGTGCGGCCTGTGCGCCGCAGATAATTCAACGACTCTGCATCGACAGGGAAAAACCCCATTGTTGCGCCATATTCGGGGGACATGTTGGCAATCGTGGCACGATCTGGCAGAGAAATATGGCTCAAGCCAGGGCCATAAAATTCGACAAACTTATCCACCACACCTCTTTTACGGAGGGTTTGAGTCACAGTCAGTGCGAGGTCAGTCGCGGTTGCACCTTCGGGAAGCTGCCCCATGATTTTTACCCCAATGACTTCCGGTGTCAGGATATAAACCGGCTGACCGAGCATAGCTGCTTCAGCTTCAATGCCGCCGACACCCCAGCCGACAATCCCCAGGCCATTAATCATGGTGGTATGGGAATCTGCGCCGACCAGCGTATCTGGAAAAATAACCGTCGCATCGTCTTCAGGAGCAGATCGCACCCCTTTGGTCAGGTATTCCAGATTGATTTGATGCACGATGCCGATCCCAGGCGGTATGACATGCAGATTATCGAAGGCTTTTTGCCCCCAATGGATGAACGCATAACGTTCCTTGCTGCGCTGGAGTTCAATCAGCATATTGAGGCGCAGGGCATCATCGGTTCCAAAATGATCGACCTGGATGGAATGATCCATCACCAGATCGACAGGAATGTGCGGCTGAACCAGTCCGGTATCACCGCCGAGCGCGTGCATCGCGTCACGCATCGCTGCCAGATCAACCAGACAGGGAACGCCGGTGAGGTCTTGCAGCAGCACCCGCGCGGGTTTAAACAGGACTTCACGTTGTGCCGGGGCTTTCGGATTCCATTGCGCCAGACTAATAACGTCTTCTTGGGTGATTTCGAAGCCGTCGCACTGGCGCAGCAGGGATTCCAGCAGCACACGGATGCTGTAGGGCAGCCGCGTGAGCGATGTGATACCCATTTCTTGTAAACGTTCCAGACGATAATAATAAGCCTGCCCGCTGCCCGTATGGATTAGTGCGCGCGCGTCGAAGTCGTTTCTCGCTTGCCTGCGAGTCATGATTGGGATTCCCTTCTTATTTTGAGTTGTGCTGTCAGCAGAATTTTGCTGAAGTGGTTACTAGCATCGTATGCGCCTTTGAGTGATAATTCAAACTGATAATTTCGATGAGATTTATAGATGTTATCTATAAAAGGTGTTGTTGTGACGCTTGATCTGCATAAGCTCAAAATTTTTGCTACGATTGCCCGTTATATGAGCTTCACGCGCACGGCAGATCATCTCCACATGACGCAGCCAACCGTTTCGCAGCAGCTTGCCATGCTTGAAGCTCAATTTGGGACATCACTTATTGAGAGGGACACTCGGCGGCTGCGGCTCACACCAGCAGGTGAAGCGCTTCTTCCCTACGCCGAAAAACTTCTCACTTTGTCCCAGGAAGCATTTGAAGCCACGCGCGAAGCGGCAGGGTTGGCGGATCGTACTTTGCGGCTTGGCGTGGGACATACATTGGCAATTTATTTGCTGCCGGAGTTGTTGAGCCGTTATCAAGCACAGTATCCAGGTCATCTGGTACGCATCAGCGTCGGCAATACCGGGCAGCTACTCGCGCTGGTGGCATCTGAGGCGGTGGAAATGGCTCTGGTTGGCTCCCCGGCGGAACACCCCGATATTGTGGTGACACCTTTTAGGCACGATTATCTGGTCGTGATTGTTGCGCCGGGAGATACTTGGGCGAACCGGGCGGATGTCGAAGTGGCAGAACTGCAAGGACGTACCCTCTTAACGCGCGAACCGGGATCGGCGCTGCACGCTAGCGTGGAAAAATTGGTGGGCGCATCGCATCTCGCCAGCGATTCGGTGATTCAACTGGGCGAGACCGAAGCCATCAAGCGCAGTGTTGAGGCTGGGTTAGGCGTCGCGTTGATTCAGGGGATTGCAGTAGAGCGCGAGGTCGAGGCGGGGCATCTGTGCGCGCTGCGGCTGCGCGGCGGTGATGACCGCCGCACTTATGTCTTTGCACACCGCCGACCTCGCGTACTTTCTTCTGCTGCTCATAACCTCATAAAACTACTCGATAACCTGGAATGAAAGCTGAAGAGCCTAATCTCGCGTGACCCTGTTTGATGCTCATCTCATCCTGCCTCAGGAAATGAACCAGTGAATTCTGCGCCGCCGCGACCAAATCACCGCTATCCGCCTGTCATATACAGCGGGCAATCGTCAATCCCGGCCCCGATCTGACCAGGGTATCTGGAAATCCCAATCACGCACAGCTTATAGAAGCTATCGGGGGCATATTCGTGAAAACAAAAAACACGCCTGAAAAGACGTGTTTTTCTTGAGCGGGTAATGGGATTCGAACCCATGACATTTTGCTTGGGAAAAAACTGCTCGTCTATTATTGATACATAACATATCGAGTTTGTCAACTTGCTAGGGGAATTGAATAATCAACTGCGGCGTCGGGAAATTGTCCCTTTGCGAGGCTATGCATCATTTACTACAAACTCTCGCAAGACCTGTTTAGTTAGCTGGGTTCGTTCGGCTTAAAAATACAAACGTCCAGCCTCCTCAGAATCTGATATTATTAGGTAACTGGCTTATTTTTGAAAAGTGGCACAAGAGCTTCAATTATGCGTATCCAAGCTAAGATGAAGGTTGTGACCGCCATCAGCTTGATCTTGCTTACTACATTCATTTCATTGGTGGTGTTTAGAACTTCTGCTTTATCCGCACAACAACCTACGCCCACTGCACCTGCTGAACGAATAGCTGGTGCTAAACGAGTGGATGAACAGGGTGTGCCGCAGGTGTGGATACCGTCGGGCACGTTCATTGCTGGCAGCACTCAGGAGCAGGTGGATCTAGCTTACCAAACATGTCTGGACATCTGGCCGGGTATGTGCTTGGAGCAGGAATACACAGCCGAACTGAATCAGCACGAAATGACGTTGACCTACGGCTTCTGGATGGATCAGTACGAAGTCACCAATACTGCGTTCCAGGAATTTGTAGCTGATGGTGGCTACTCTCAACGCGAATACTGGTCAGAAGATGGCTGGCACTGGAAAGGCGATAAGATTGGGCCAAATGATGCTGGTTGCCCACGTGAAGTGCTTGAGCCAGACATGCCCCGCAGTTGCATTACGTGGTATGAGGGGCAGATGCTTATGCCCGCTGGCGGGGCGGCAGCCTGCCAACCGAGGCTGAATGGGAGTATGCCGCACGTGGTGTAGATGGCAGGCTCTATCCCTGGGGCAACACATTTGATGGCAGCAAACTAAACTACTGTGATACAACCTGCCCAAACCGCTGGCGATATTTGTCATTCAGTGATGGCTACGCTCGAACTGCGCCGGTTGGCAGCTATCCTGAAGGCAAAAGTTGGGTTGGAGCATACGACATGGCTGGCAACGTGTGGGAATGGACAACCGATTGGTACGACGCTGATTACCATCAGTCCGGCGACGTAACTGACCCGGCTTCTCCAGCACGGGGCATTGAGAAGGTGCTGCGCGGTGGCTCATGGAACATGCCTTTCCTCTTCTCGCGCACAGCCTATCGAGACGGTGTGCTTCCTGATTCGTGGAGTAGCATCATAGGCTTTCGAGTGGTGAACCATGAGCTTTCATAACCAGCCTAACCGCTCTTCTAATAGCGTCATCAAATTCATCAAAATGATGTTTGCCAGACAAGCGCTAGCCCATAATATTTCGGCGCTCCGTCACAATGATTTGAGAGGTTTGCAGGCGGTTTCAAATCTTGTCGATTTGGGCACTGAAGCAGTCGCACCACTGATAAGGGCCTTACCACACAGTGATGGTCAAGCTAAACGACGCATTAGCCTGATTCTAGTGAAGTCTCAAGACCAGCGGGCGTTACAACCGCTTCTGAAACTGCTGGAAGATTCAGATTGGCATGTCCAAAACGCTGCGGCTACCACCCTGGCAAGGATGGATGCTGTTGAGAGTTTGGCTCAGGCGCTAAAGTCAAAAACTCCTCGCGCACGGCAGGCAGCAATTATTGGCCTCGGCATCATTGGTGATGCGCGTGTCATCCCTCCGTTGATGGCTGCACTGGATGATCCAGCCACTCGTACAAACGCAGCCGGAATTTTGAAGCATATTGCCCCCCTGCAAAGCGCACCCGTATTACGCCAGTTTCTTATTTCTGAAGAATTTTCGCTTCAATCCAGCGCATTTGATGCCTTAGCGATGGTCAGCACTGAAGCGGTACTTGAAGCAGTACAGGAAGTTTTACCGACCACCAGCATAAAAGCGCGTCAATGGCTCGTCCCAAAACTGGGTCGGCTTCGAGACAAACGAACTGTAGATATACTCGTTTCCCTGTTAAATGATTCAGATGCTTCAATTCGAGAAAGCGCTGTCTGGCAGCTCGGTAATCTAAAAGTCGCTGACGCCTTCTCGCCAATCGTGAAATTGTTTCATGATCCGGTCATGCAGGTACGGCGTTACGCTGCCAGGGCACTGGGTGAGTTGGGTGATTGGCGCGCTACTCCATTCCTGGCTGACCAGTTAGTGAAGGATGAGGCAACGCGCTCTCGTGCAGCGGCAGCCGAAGCGCTCGGCGTACTTGGTGATCCTCGCGCAGTTGAACCACTCATAACGGCACTCCATGATCCTGACGATTATGTGCGGTCAGACGTGGCAAGAGCGTTAGGAAAGCTGGGCGACAAGCGTGCGCTTGCGCCACTGTTAGCAGCGATGGATATTCGTCATAACACCTGGTGGGTGGCAAAAGCACTGGCTAATCTCGGAGGAAATGAAATCATCCCCTTGTTGCTTGAAGCCCTGGTTTCTAAGAATCCAGACAAGTGCAAGATCGCGATATTAGCACTTGGGCATCATCTTCGGAGTACCGAGGCCGTCGAACCCTTAATTAAGCTGCTGGAACATCCTGATAAAAACATCCGTATGGATGCTGCTGTGGCACTCCAGCGGATTGCCGATGAGCGTGCTGTGCTGCCGCTGCTCAAATTCCTCAAACAGCAAGCAGAACCAGACCTCAGCATCATCCGTGCATTGAGTCGATTTAAGGATAAGGCGGTTGTCGAGGCGCTTATACGTCTGCTGAAAATGGGCGATTGGACTCATGCTGCTGCCGCACAGGTTCTCGGTAGTATAGGAGATCGACGGGCAGTAGAACCGCTGATTGCACTTCTACGCGACCCCAAAAAAGGGCGACGCTTTGAAGCGGCGCGGGCACTAGGGCGTCTGAAAGATACACGCGCTATCGAACCGTTGATGGAACTCCTCAATTTGGATGTTCAAAATCAAGAGCATCGGACAGTCGCTGTATGGCCTTATGTCATCTGGGCACTGGGCGAAATGCGTGTTGTTCAAGCTGCGCCAAAACTCATACAGCTTCTACATACGTATAACAATAATGATTTGGACGATATTTCGATCCCAGAAGCATTGGGCAAAATCGGCGATGCACAAGCGGTTCCAGAATTGATTCGGGTGCTGGATCAGCGGCATGAGTCGTGCCGCTCATTCGCCGCCTGGGCATTGGGTAAGATTGGTGATAAGCGCGCGGTAGAGCCACTACTGAAAGCAGCAACCGTCCGCTCGTCCCTGCTTAGATACAATGTCACTTGGGCGCTGGCACGCCTGGCTGATCCCCGTGCTTTTGAAGTCGTTATTGAGGCAGCTTTGAGTAACGATCCGGCCATACAGCGAGTTGCGCTGCAAGGCTTGAGTCGCATGAATGATATACGCGCCCTGGATGTTTTCCTCACCCACCTAAATAGTGATCGACATGTGCTGAGCAATATAGCATTTCAAGGGCTGGCTCGTCTGGGAAGCGCGGCTGTCCTAGCACTGCTCAATGCATTCGCCTCTCCAGATTACCCTGAGCGTTTTCGTCGCAGGATTGTTCGTGTACTTGGGTTGATAGGGGATGTGCGTGCTGTTCCTGATTTAATCGTCTGTCTTCAGTCCGATACGGCGAGTCAGGCACGCGCGGAAGCCGCTCATGCTTTAGGCAGGATAAGTGATCCGATAGCGCAAGCGGCCTTGATGGCGGCGTTAGGCTCATCATCGCCAACTGTAAGAGCGTCAGCAGCGACGGCGCTCGGTCATTTGAAGCATCGTTCATCTCATGGCCGTTTAGCTCAACTGTTGCATGACCCGAATTTGAAAGTTCGACGAGCAGCCGCAGCCGCCCTGCGACGTATGTCCGATTGAGTCTACAAGTCGTTGAAAATTTAGGAAACGCGCGGGTGTGCTGGGAGATACTACGCTCTCTACACGGCTACGGATATGGCCCAATGTATATTTTCGACTGTTCGTGGTTGGAATAAAACGCAAAAATGCTGGGAAGTAAAAACACGCCTGAAAAAGGCGTATTTTTTGCTTAATCGGGTAATGGATTCGAACCTGTGCCATTTTGCTTGGGAATTAAGTGTTCAAGGTTTGCGCTTCAGATTTCACTCGCTGACATCCTTAGCGAACGTTTCCCCTTCGCTTCCCCTTCGTTTTGTAGCTGACAGTCATTTCGCCCTTACAATCAAAAAAACGAAATCTTTAATTAAAAGGGGGACATTATGGCTCGTCGCTTATTGTGGCTTTTGATTATCGCCTTGCTGCTGGTTGTACCGGTTATGTCTATGCGGGCACAAGATCGCACCGATACAATTTACGGGCTTGTGGAAGTGGATACAGCGGATGTGCGGGCTGGCCCAGACTTCGCCTATCCAATTGTCGGTCAACTGCCGCGCGATGCCTCAGTAGTCATTTTGGGACGAGCGGGTGATTTCTTTGAACGCTGGGATGGGCGGCAGTGGTTTCAAATCGACTTTGGTGACAGCCCAGCCTGGGTTTACGCACGCCTACTGCGGACAAGTATCGCTTTTAACTCAATTTTTCCAACTGGACGCATCCTCCCGCGCGATGCCAATGGTCGCGCACCTGAGGATTTTGATCTGACGACGGAAGTGTGCTCCCAATGGCAGGGTGACTATACCCTGAGCGGCAATTACATGGCGGGCGAGAATAAATTGACCGTTACCTATCCTGGATTACAAGGTGCGAATGTATTTAGCGTGATCGTCATTTCGCCGAGTGGGGTACGGCGTGCCTTTGATAGCACCACAACCACTTCAATTATTGACATCGGTTTCTTGCCGCAAGAAGGTGGAACCTACACCTGGCGGGTCGCGCCCTATTGGACGAACTCCTCCAACCGCTACAACTGGCAGCAGGTGTGCTTGCTGCACACCGGCGGCACATTCGAGAAGCCCGACACGACTCCGCCGACGGCAACCCCACGTCCATGATGTTTGTTTAGGGAAATGCGTAGGGGGCGTTCGTTTTGCTCAATTGAACACCCCTACGAGAGAATTTCGTGATTTCAGAACAGGTTTAGCGGCGACTTTGGACGATTTTCTCGATACCCGCCAGCCGTTCCAGTTCAGCGTTCAAAATGACCTTCGCATTGATGGCGTCGTCGCGGGCATCACCGACCACATCGGGCGAGAGCACACCGCAGCGGCTCAGGGGTTCAATCGAATTGTTGATATTGTTGATGCCATCGGTCACGCGCGGAACCAGACGACCCAATTCGGGTAATTCCTGCACATCCTGGTCGCCGTACTGATAGGCGACGACTGCCGCAGGTGGTTCACAGGGTTTGACCGCGCCGCGAAACACATCCCACCAGAACGATTCCAACACAACGGCTATGTCGCGCTTTTCGATGATGTAGGCTCGCATCCGATCAATTTGTTCCTGCTGAATTTCAACCGGGATGACGATCACAGTGATGGTTTCCAGGGGCGGTAAACTGGTTGCTTCCGGGATCGCCAAAACATCCGGTGTCCGCGTGGCATAACCGATCACCCAGCCATCATAACCCAGATAATTGACGTGCAGCCACGTCCCATTCTGATTGCGTTCCAACACCGGAATCGTGACCAGCGGCGGGATCGTGGTGATGACCGGGCTGAAACGTGAAGGGGACGGATGCAGCGCCAGACCTTCTAACAGATAAGCGCCGTAAGTCGGTGCTTCGAGGAGTGGTGTTGGGCCAGTGACGCCTGTCGATAAATCGCCGAGCGGTAGTTCTTCCGGATTGAAATCCCAGTCAATGAGTTTGTTGAACACCCAGCCGAGGTTGGTTAAACGACCCGGACGCTTCACCTCAAACCAGGAGCCGTCCAGATTGCGACTGACAACCTCCAACGGTTCATCACGGAACAACGAAGCCACTGGATCGGCTTCTTCGGCGGGCAGCGCGCGGGCAAAGGCGCTGTCAACCTGCACCACCGCATGAAAGTCGCTGGATTTTTGCGCCTGTGCCTGACCGAAAGCCAACGCCAATATGAATAGAATCAGCAGCTTTTTTCTCATGGCACGACGATCCAATCTCCGATATTCCAGAATGGGTTGTTGGCATAGGGTG
This sequence comes from Chloroflexota bacterium, assembly GCA_039933955.1. GTDB lineage: Bacteria > Chloroflexota > Anaerolineae > Aggregatilineales > Phototrophicaceae > CFX2. The sequence continues at coordinate 122,783 of JBDTNB010000004.1, read as the reverse complement.
CGAAGCCGACAATACCCTTTGCGGCGACCATATCCTGGGCGGCGTACAACCAGATATACGGTTGATCCTCCTGAAGCGTCGCCTGAATGTCGCGGTATATATCCGCCCGCGCCTGGGCATCACAACCGGGCAAGTTACGCGCTTGTGCCATTAACTGATCGACCTGAGGGTTGAAGTATGAGCCAACATTATTCCCAGTGTATAACACGTCACTCGCGCGGCTGAATAAAGTAGTCTGATCCGGTTCAGTTGGATAACGCTGCGTCCATCCGCCCATGTAGGTGTCGAACTGCTGGTAACGCGCCTCATCAAATACCGAACTGGCATCTATCACGCGCACATTGAGGCCAATGCCGACCTCCAAAAGCTGGCGGGCGATCAGGTTCGCCGCGATTTCACGGCGACCATCGCTGACGACCATCATGTCGAAGAACAGGCTGCGGCCTTTATCGGCGTACAGGCAGTTCACACATTCACGCACACCGTCCTCGTCAACATCGCGCCATCCAGCCTCTTCCAGAAGGTGTTCTGCGCCACGTGGATCATAAGCCTGGGATTTGAGCGACTCGTTAGCCGCCCATGTACCAGAGATGCGGCTAGATGCGATTGGCGTGCCATAGCCCGACAGTGCGGCTTCAATCAACTCATCGACGTTAATCGCTTTTTGAATGGCGTGCCGCACGCGAATATCACCAAAGATGGAATGCTGCCCTTGCTCCAACGGCACACCGTCGCCATTAAAGGCCGAACGCGGCAGGCCGGAATTCGCCAGATTGAAGGCGATAAAATCCCAGGTGCTGCCAGGGGTTTGAGTAATTTTCAACTCAGGGTTCGCCAGCAGGTCGTCGCGGGATTCATAGGGCGGGTTGACCAGGATATTGCTGCCCCCATCCAGGAAGAACTGGGTTTGATCCATCCCCGATTTGATGTCGCGATAAATGAAGGCAATATCGCCATCGTGGGTCGCCAGACGGATTTCTTCGCCGGGGAGCCATTGGGCGAAACGGAATAGACCAGCCGTGACTGTCGGTGCAGTATTGAAGGCGTGGTTGTTCAGGATCACAAATCCGGTGGGCGGGTAGAAATCCAGCCATCCTTTGTACCATGCCGTTATATCCCCGTCCGCGTTGAAGTTATCGACGGCCTGACGAAAATCAGGGTCGAAAACGTGAGCAGGAATGATCGGGAAGCTGGTGCGCGCCGGGATGGTGCAGTTGGTTTCGTCGTAAGCGAACTCGATGGTATGTTCATCAACGACCCTGGCCGCCGGGGCGAGGCTGCTGATAGATGCAAACGGCGAATTTACATAGGGGCTGGTGATCGCCAGATAGCTGTAGAAGACATCGTAAGCCGTGATCGGCGTGCCATCGCTCCAGGCGAGATCATCGCGCAGGCGCACCCGTCCCGGCGATTCGATTGGGGCGTTCACATCAACTGCTAAACCGAAGTTGTCGTCGGAAGCGGCGGCTGGTAACCCACTGGCCGGATCGACGGCGTACAAAGTTGGGAACAGAAAATCGGTGATCCGGCGGCAGTACGGGTTGTTACACAGCACAGGATTCAGCGATCCAATGCCATCTGTCCCAACCGGATTGCCTTCGATCACGACACCATTCCCACTGCCATAAACGGAAGCGGATACCATCAACAGAGTCGCCAGCACGAACAAGAAAAAGCCGACTGTAAGGCGTTTCATGGTTACGCCTCTCATTGCGCCGGAGTCAGCAGCGGCAGCCACACGGCAAAATCGCCGTTACGCAGGCTGTCGTCGATGGCGGTTAGCACTTCACCGGGTGTCCCGGCTGGCAGGCGAGCGTTCTCCCCGGCAACTTTCACAAAAGTCTGGTAACTCTGCGCCGCCAGCGCCGAATAAACAGCAGCCAGCGAGGCGTGAGGGGTGCTGTAGACCGCGTCCAGCGTAATCGCTTCCTGAAAGTCGGTAATGGCCTCGTCGTAATTGCCCTCTGCCGCGTGGACAATGCCCCGGTTGTTGTAGGCAATCGCGTTTTCGGGATCGAGTGAAATCACCAGCGTGAAATCGTTGATGGCGAGTCCAAAGTTTCCCAGGCGGGTATACAGTGTGCCACGATTGTTGTAGGCCGCGACCAGGGCTTCATCCAGTTCAAGCGCGTGGTTGTAATCGGCCAAGGCAGCATCACTATCCAGCAGGGCAGCATAAGCGTAACCGCGTTTTGCAAACGTAGATGCGTAAGATGGATCAAGGTCAATCGCACAGGTATAGGCTTTGACCGCGCCCGCAAACTCCTTGCGCGCGAACCGCGAATCGCCCAGGCCGATGTAGTACGTCGGATCGGCGTTATGGATCGACGGTTTGTCGCAGGGTTCTTCAGTAGTTGATTGGGCTTGCAGCCCGCCTATACTCACTGCACTCAACAGGAGCAGGCAGACTACCAGCAGCCATAATTTAGGTCGCATGACCAACTCCGTTCTCATGACCCTTCGGGCGAGAAGTCTGCAACCAACAGCCATGTGCCGTCGTCCAGCCGCAGGTCAAAGGTAAATTGGGATTGCAGTGCGCCCGCCGCGTTCTGGATGCGCGCATCGCCGCTGCCAGTCGTGAGGTACAGGTATTTGTTGTAGTTATCCAGCGCACGCGCCGAGTAGACCACGCCGAGCAAGGCATAAGCACGGGCATCCAAACGGTCATAGGGGATGGGCGTCGCATCTGACGGGCGTTCAGGATCGCTGAGTTGGGCGTAGACGCCTTCAATGCCGGAGATGTCGATGGCTTTTTGCAGCAGGCTAATGGCGTTGTCGAAATCACCGCGAACGGCATATAACACGGCGCGATTGTTCAAACCCAGGATCGACTGCGGGTCGAGTTCCAGGACTTTATCAAAGTCGCGCCGCGCCCGGTCATAATCCAGCATGGCAACGTAGACAATGCCGCGATTGTTATACGCGCCCAACAGGTCAGGTTGAAGCTGTGTCGCGCGGGTGTAATCCTGGATCGCCCGGTCATATTCCTGGCGGCGGATATAGGCCGCACCGCGCATCATGTAGGCCGGGACGTAATCCGGGTTGACGACGCGGATCACGCAGGTGAAGCTCAATACTGCATCGCTCAACAAACCGGAAGTGAAAAAGCCGTAGCCTTCGCCCATGTAATAACTGGTACGCACGTCGGTAGCTTGTCCCTCGAACGAGGGGCAGTGAGGCGGCGGTTCCAGGGTTGGGGTGATAGTCGGCTGCGGCGTGGGTGTGGCGTCCTGCGCGCCAACCGGGATCGACAGCATCATGGAGATGGAGGCCACAATTAAAAGCAGCAAGCATAAAAACAAGCGTTTAAACATCATATTCTCCTAGGGCTTAGATGAATTATTACCGTTGAAGGTTGCTAACAGCGGGTTACGCACGCGCAGCGGTTCCAGCAGCGATGCGGCCAAAATCAAGTTGCGTTCGGCATCGTCGAGTTCGACGAAGGCGGCGTCAATATCTTCCTGGGTCAGGGATGGGTCGGTGCTGTCGCACAGATCGACAAAAGCCGAAATAGCCGAATTGATCGAGGTAATGGCTTCGTCCAGGGCGTTCACAGCAGGAATGAAAGCCTGCTCAATTTGTACATCGGCGTCGGTCAACAGGCGGCGGGCGTAGGTTGGGATGGGGTCGCAGGTGACGGTTGCGCCCTGGCTCAAGCGCGACCATACCCCCTGAATCTGCGAATAACTGCCAATCGTGATGGCGAGGTTTTCCTGTAATTGCAGGATCAGGCGGCCATAGGGGAACAAATAGGCCGCGTCCAACAAGCGCAGATAATTGCCGCTGATGACGCGGATGTTCCAGGCTCCCACCCAATACAACTGATCCTGATACTGTATCTGGAAGCGGAAGAAACCTTCGTCGCCCAGGCGTCCGGTCAATTCAACTTCGGTTCCGGCGGGCAGCGTACCGACCTGATCGGAAGGCGTGATTTGCGTGTGATAAAGGGGTGTCTCGCGAGTGGTGACGCCAATCGCCCCGGCGCGGCGCACGAACGGCGCGGGATTGATGCCGTCAACCGGCAGCGTGGTCACATTGCCGCTCCAGACCAGCAAAAAGGATGCGATCCAGCCGAGTTGATTGCCATATTCGACCTGCATCCAGCGCGTATCGGCGGTGCGCCCGACAGCCTGAAGCGTGACCACCGGCGGCACAATCGTGATGCGGTCAAAATCCTGCCCCGGCCCGGAGCGCAGCGACACAAAATCCTGGGTGGTGACATAAACACCCGTGTTGTAGGGACTCACCTCAGGGGTTTCAGTCGCCTCCTGCGCGGACACTGCCGTAAAACACAACGCCAGGATAATGACCATCGCCAGCAGCTTTTTCATTGTGCCTCTCCTGTCCAGATGGTAGGCGTATTGACATCATCCGTCAGGATCGTAATGGAACCGGTTTGGGTGTCTAAAACCAGTGTGCGCGGCTTCTGGTACTGATACTGCGTTTCCAACGGAATCGCGGTTTCAGTCGGCAGCGGTGTCGGCGTCGGGTCTTGCGGTGTCGGTGTATACAAGACCGGGAAGGTATCGCCTTCGGGTGAAAGCGGAATGGTGAACGTGAGATAGCGATTATCAGGCGACCACAGGAACGGTTCGCTGAAATTCTGAGTCCCGGTTTCAGGGACGCAGTATCGGCGTGTCAGCCCGGTCTGGCTGTCCCAGATGCTAATTTTGGGCAGCAGTTCTTTTTGCTCAATATGGTCGCGGTATTCCGCGTCGGATAAGGATGCACCCCAGCGGACACGGTAGCGGCCATCACGCGACCACAGGCCATCGGGTAGCGCCCCCATCACCTCGTGCTGTCCCGTCGCCGTATTGAAGCGGAACCAGCGCCGATCATTTGGATACTGGTAATATAGGCTTTCGCCCAGCGGATGCCATTGATAATTCAGGCCGCCGCTCATCCGCGCGAAGTAGGTCGCTGTACCGGTTTGGCGGTCATAGATGTAGTATTTCTGGCTCGAACCATCACCGCTGTCGGTGCTAACCAGCCAGTATTGTTCAACCAACGGCTGTAAAGCCAGGGCGTTCGTGGGCAAATTATTGACGGTGGGCGCGGCGGGCGGTACGAAAGGCTCGGTTTCGACTCCGCTGATAGGGTCGAAATGGCGCGCCAGCGTGACAGGGCCGCGATATTTGTCGGGCAAGAAGCCGCTATAACGGTATTCGAGCGTGTTCAGGCCGAGCCAATCAAACTGCTGCGGCCAATCGGGGGATTCGACGGTATCAAATAGCGCCGTCGCATCACTGCCGTCGGGGTGCATCACGCTGATGGTATCCGATTGATTTAACATCCAATTCTGGTCGAACGACAGACGGCAGCCGCCCTGTGCCAGACAGATCGGTAGCGCGTCGTCATACGTCACCGTGCCCGTCGCCGGATTCAGCACCATCATCCCGCGCCCATTGGAAATCGAAGTATCGGCTGGCGTAAAAATGCGCCCGGAAGCCACATACTGCGGCGGTGGATTGCTGACATCGTAAAGTGTTTCGGCGGGGCAAATGTCCTCAACCTTGCCATTTTCGGCCAGCGTGGTCGTCGCTTCGGCCATCGGCGGTGCTGTCGGCGTGATGGTTGGCGTAAGTGTCGGACGCGCTTGCCCCGCGTATTCAAACGGTGGTGTAGTTGTTGGGGCCAGTGAAATGGTGCGCGGCGTGGCTTCCTGCCCGGATGCGGCGGTGGAAGTCGCGGCAGCTATCAGGCTTTCATAGGGAGCGGCTAAACGGTAGATGTCGATGAAACCGGACTCGTCATTCATCGCCAGCAGATTACCGTCCGGGCTGAGTTGAACATTTCCACTCGGATAAAATTTCTTCTCGCGCTGGAAGGCCGTCAGAATCAGGTCTAAGGGACGCGATGTGTCCTTTGTTGGTGGGATGTAGCTGCCAATCTGTCGCTCGCCGGTATTAATATCCACCAGCATCACCTTAAGCCGCTGTTCAAAACCAGAGTCTACGGTGATCGGGCCGGAATCAATGGGTGTCGCCGTTGCCGGGTTGAATTGATTGGGATCAGTGGTCGGCGTTGCGTCAACCTGATACAGGGACGTAATCAGCCCCTCGCAAACCTCGGTTTCCAGGTCGGCTTTGGCTTTATCATCCAGTCCCGCCGACATCTGCCGCCATGCTTCGGCATAGGCTAAAGCTTCACGCGGGAAGGCACGGGTCAGGCAGGTGGGCACGCCCGCAATACCCAGCGGAACCGCGGTGGATTCCGATAGATAGTTAGCGCGCGGCGTGGGTGTGAGGATGGTAGTCAAATCCTGTGGATCGGTGGGCAGCGCGGCACATAAACGCTGTGTCAGCCGCCCCAGCGAATCGGCGTTCATAGTGTGGTTAAATTGTTCCCACAGTGGGATGAAGGATTGCCACGCTTGGGGATAGGTTTGCACCAAACAGGCAGGCACGCCAGAAGCATCATAATCCAGGCCATAAATCCGTTGCGGTTGACTGCCGGATGGCGCACTGCTGCTTATGACGGCGGTAGTGTTGTCCAGCCACGCATAAGATCGTCCATCAGGCGGGGGTAAATCATCACCCGCCAGGAATTGTAACTGCCCGCGCTCTATGTTGTAGAGCGCGACTTCATTGCCGGGATAATGTGAACTGGAGGGCGTGGCTGAATACACGACCAGATAATTTTGCCAATCGTCGCTGGGCACAATCGCATCGAAGCTGCGCCCTGGAAGGGTTGGAATGGTGATGTTGGGGCGCTGATCGCTGCCCACCTCGACGATTTCAAAAACCTCACCTGCATCGGTTGTATATTCGGTCAGGTAGCGGCGGGCATCGGGCGAGGAGTCTACGATATTGCCGCGCAGGTTGAGGGTTTCGCGCTGGATCACCTCGCCAGTTGCAATGTCCCAGACGCGCCAGTCACTCCCATTCAGTGTAATAATCTGGCGGCTGTCCTGGCTGAAAAAATACTGCTCAAAGCTGCGCGTATAATCGGGTTCGAGCAACACATCTGATCCGGTTGCAGTATCGAAGCGCTGGAAGTCGCTGAGGATAGCGCTGCCGTCCTGATTAAAGGCGAAAGTTTGCCCGCCTTTTGCGTCCGGTTCGGCGGGGAAATAGGTGTGTTCTAATAGGCCGGTATTCAGATCGTAGAGTTCAATCGGCTGTAAACCGGAGGCCCGCCGCACCATCAGGTGGTTGCCTTCCGGGTCGAGCGCCATGTCCACAATATCCACTGGGCGAATGAACTCCATCACGCCATAACCCTCATCAGGATGGAAGGTATAGACCAGCATTCCCATCTGTTCGCGGCCAACGGTCACGGGTTCGAGGATGTCCAGCAGCGTTACGGTCGTCGCTTCATAACCCTGATAATCCTGGTAGTCATCGCCGAAAATCAGGCGCAGCAGTGGATTTTCACTCACGCTGTCCGGTTCACCGATGATGCGCGCTAGTTTGCTCAACTGGAAGCCCTGCATAGTCGCCAGATCGCGATAGCCCAATTCTTGTCCGAGTGGCAGATCGAGCGAACTGCCATCCGCCGTATTCACCTGAACCAGATTATTTTGCCCGTTGGGGCGCACATATAGGAAGTCATCGCGCAGGCTGCGCCAGATGTCCATCGGATCAGTTTCCAGGCGGTTCATGACCAGTTCATTCTCGACAGTCAGGTCTTTCGAGCGGCCATCAATGACTTGAAGTCGTCCGGGAAGCGCACCAATTAAGGCGTTGTTCGGGCCAATAATCAGGCCGTTACGGAAACCAAAAAATGGATAAGATTCTGCGCCACCCGGCAAAGTTGAGTTGCGTTCGCGCCGAGCCGAGGGTAAGTCCCACATCCAGGGAAGGATGCTGGTGTCGTTTTCGCTGCGGCGTAGAGAAGCCGGAGCCGGAACAACCGAGTCAAACAGCAGGAGTTGGTCGTTATCGGAGAAGGTGAGTGCCCCAGTCAAGCTCAGGACGCTTTCTGGTTCCAGAGTGATATTCAAAGTTCCTGCCTGGGTGTCCCACACCTCGACACGGCGGTCAATCGCCAGCGCCAGATAACGGCCATCGTGACTGAATTTATACCCACTGTAAAAACCCTGTTGGTAGAGTGTGTGGCGGGTTGCAAGGGTGGACGCATCAGCCAGGATGAGGCTGCCGTCGAGGTTGGTCAGCGCTAGCTGGTCAAAATTCGGATCGTATTCGATGCCCTGTGGACGCAGCTTGCCGATTTCCTGAATCAGCGTGAAAGTCGGCTCCGCGTCGGTCTGCCCCAGCACAATGCCGACCAGGACAAACGACAGAATCAGAGCGAAAAACGCTAATCGTTTCAAAATGAACTCCAATTTTTTAGCAGGGGCATTTAAATTGAATTATAAGGTGAATATGGGGTAACACTTCCGTGCCATCAGGCAACGATTGCCCTACGCTTGATCGACGCTTATTTTTCAGCCTGACAATCCTCTATATAGTGTGGAAAAAGAACTGCGTGCAATTAAGGGGGTTCCTGATGAAAAAATATCCGGTATGGATAGTCTGTTTTCTATTATTTGGATTTTCTTTGCGAGTCGCAGCCCAGGCAGCGGCTATTTGTTCGCCAAAAGTGCTGCTGGCCTTCGCGCGTTCGGGGTCGGCCTGTTTTAGCCTGGAACGGGATAACGCCTGTTACGGGAATGGAGACGCCAATGTGGTATTCCAGAATGATGGGCTGACTTCCGGCTTTGTACAAGCGGGCGACATCATCGCGCTCGATCAAGTGCGTTCACTTACGGTCAGTCCGACGGAAGGCGATGTATCGGTGGCGAATCTGCTGGTGCAGGCCAGCCTGAGCGATACCGAAGCGCGCAGTGTGGTTTTCCTGATGTTCGGCAGCGCGACGGTTCAAAATCATGTGGATTATCTGCCAGAAATTCCGGTCACGGCAACCGGAAAGTTGAATATCCGACAAACGCCGGAGCCGGACGGCGACATCATCCGGCAGCTAGCGTTGAATAAAGGCGTAATAGCGAATGGGCGCACGTTTGACGGTGCATGGCTACGCGTGACTATACCAGACACCGAGCAGTTGGGCTGGGTTGCGCGCGACGTGGTTGCCTCGGCAGGCAATCTTGATACATTGGCGGTGGTGGATGGGGATACCCCTGTCCGCAATCCCTTCCAGGTGATGACCCTGGCAACCCAGGACGCCGGACTTTGTGACGGTGAGGTCCCTGGCGGCTTGCTCATCCAAACCCCCAATGTAGAAGACTCGGTGCAGATGTTCATCAACAGTGTGGATGTTCATCTGGCGGGGACGTCTTATCTGGATACACTGACGGCGGGTTATTTAACGGTCACATTGTTGGATGGTTCGGCGGAGGTAGTGTCGGGTGGCGAAAGCCAGTTTGTGCCTGCCGGTTCGCGCACGCTGATCCCGATTGATCCCGAATTTTGGCAGGTCAATGGTCTACCATCAACGGCAGAACCGTATACACTCGACAAACTCACTGGCTTGCCGATCAATAACCTGCCGGGGCGGCTGACGATTGCTGATCCGCTCACTTCGGCACAAATCGAAGTGCTGGTAGCTGAACATCTGGCGGTGGAAGCAGCAGCCACTAACGCTGTCACGCCTGAGCCGGTGGCCGTATGCAAACGGGTGACGATTGGAACCTCCACCTTGTGGGCTGGCCCCGCCGATTTTTATGAAGCCATAAATGAGATTGGTGCGGGACAACCGGTTTCCCCAGTGTTGCAAATTACCGACGCCGATGGTGCGGCGTGGTGGCAGCTTCGCAACAGCAATTGGATCCATGCCAGTGAGGTACACCAATCCGGTGAGTGTGCCGAAATCCCCTTCACCGATTTTGTGCCCCGACAGGAATACAACACGATTTCACTGGAAAGCTGTGAGTCGCAGAATGGCCCGCTGCGCGTCGGCCAATTGGTGACGCTGGAGTTCACGCCGCCCGCCTTTGAAAATTACTACGATGCGCATCTGGCACTCCAGGTTGACCCCGGAGAAATCACGATTGATGATCGTTATCAGTATGTCAGGGCATCCGATCCCATCAGTATCGGCACGATTGGCGCGGGGCAAGAACGCTATTTGCGGGTCTTTTCGACCACCTGGGTCGCAACCGGCGGCGCGCATCGCATGATTAGCGAGCGGCTTTCCTACATCTTGAGCTGCGACATCACCGTGCCGTTTGGATAACTAATGAAGCCGTTTGGGAATGGTCTGCAATTAATAAAAAGGGGAGTAATATTCTAATTACTCCCCTAATCTTGCCGTGCTATATAAGGTTCGTAGACATAGCCGAAGGCACAGAACCTGTAGGGTATTTTCACGCTCTTTTAAACTCCGGACTCAAACCCCTACGCTGGACATCATTTTGTTTCAGCAACAGGCGCTCCTCATCGCGCGCAATCTGGCCGGTTTCACACCGGGGCAGGTTGAACTGCTGCGCCGAGCCTTGGGCGCAAAGAATCCTGGTGCTGCGGTTGATCGTTTCCAGGAGGCGTTTATCAGTGGGGTGGTACACTCACGGCCAGCGCCAATCCCGACAAACATGGAATACATCGGTGCTGAGTGCAGCCAATTGATACTGCGAAAGCATAGGTGTGGTCAATACTGCATCACTATCACAGAAATATAAAACCGATTCGCGCTTTTCGCTTCGCAAGTCGCGCAGCTTTGCCAGCATCCCGCTGCAAATTGATCTGAGCAAATCGGTTTGATTTTGAGCAAATGGCAGCAAGTTAGCAAGCATCAGCGTGCGCTCCCAGCCTGCATTTAATGATTGCATACGTTCGACATGGCGAATAATGCTTGCTTCCAATCCCTGTTGTGCTAATTTGGCGAGGTTCTGGGCGTGTTCGTGTGCGTAATCCCAGGATTGTGTCAATTCGACTGCACGATTTGCCGCCTCTGCCCAACCCAGTTTCGCCAATTCCGTGAGTAATTGAATGCGCGATATGTTCTCCTGGCTGTTTATGACATTCAGGGCCATTGCTGACCCAGTTGTTCACTGGGAAACTGGAACGTCCACTGCCGATTGCGGGCGTCTTCTTCCTGCGGCGCATCGCCCATCGGGCGGGGGTGCAGGATCACTTTAACCCGCACAGTTTCCGCCATCTATTTGCAAAGGAATACATTCTTACCGGAGGGGATTTAGCGACACTATCCAGGCTGATGGGACATCGGGATGTTTCCACCACTGTTGCCCATTACACCATATTAACCGATAGTGACCTGCGGGAGAAACACGAACTATACAGCCCCGTTACCAAACTAAAAGGAGGCAGAACACTCAGGATACGCGCAAGCGAAGCATATGTGGTGTGCAAAGGCGTCAGTACGGACGACCTACCGCCGCTGCTGATTTATTTGGCATGAGAGTTGGAAGACGCTTACGGATTCGTGCCGCGAGAATTAGCGAGTGACCACTGGGAGATGTTGCATTATCCCAATGGCTATGGATACAGTCCGGTCTTCATATTAGATCGCTCGTGGTCGGAATAAAGCGCAACCATGCTGGGAACAAAAAAACACGCCCATTTGGGCGTGTTTTTTGCTTGAGCGGGTAATGGGATTCGAACCCATGACATTTTGCTTGGGAAGCAAACGCTCTACCAACTGAGCTACACCCGCGAATGTGAAGCATTATAGGGCCGCTGGGGGAAGATGTCAAGGATGGTGGCACGGGGTTTTGATGCTATTTCCCCAGGCGGGTTTGGGGTTGTAAACGTTTTAATAGAATTGATTTTGACACTCGGCAACTGAAATTCAACGGTAGTATAATGCAAACCATATTGGGTGAGTGAGAGAAGTATAAACCAATTGAAACGATGGCAAATTGGGCTGCTGGGAACGCTTGTCAGCATCCTGGCAATCTATTTTATTGTCCGACAAATTGATGTGAAGGCGCTCGCCACTGCACTGGCACAAGCACGCTACATTTATCTGATTCCGGCGATTTTGCTGCTTATTGGCGGTTTATTCACGCGGGCGATTCGTTGGCGGGTGTTATTGAGCAGCGAACTGCCCTTGAACCGGGCATTTAGCATCATCAATGTATCCTATCTTGCAAATAGTGTGCTCCCGCTGCGGATGGGTGAGGTGGTGCGCGCTTATCTGGCGACACGGGCCGATCCGCCTATACCGGTTTTGAAATCGGCTAGTACGATTATTGTTGAGCGGTTGCTCGATCTGTTGGCGCTGGTGGTTTTGTTAGGGATAGCGTTAGCGGGTGGCGTTTTACCGCCTGAACTGCGTGCTGCGGCGGCTTTCACACTGCCAGTCATGATTGCCGGTTTTCTGGTATTGGTATTTTTGTCCAGCCAACGCGCTTTGGCACATCGGATATTAGCCTGGGTTATGGGACGACTGCCATTGAAGCTGTCGGTGCAATCCCTCACGCAATGGTTGGATCATTTCCTGGATGGCCTTGCGCCACTCACACAGCCCCGCGCATTATTTTTGGCGCTGTTTTGGACGGCTGTGAGTTGGGGATTTTCCATTGCTACTGGGTATATAGTGATGCTGGCGTTTTATCCGCAAGCCAGTTGGATTGCGACCTGTCTGTTTATCGCGGCGGCATCACTGGTTATCGCCATACCAGCCGTTCCCGGCAGCATTGGGCCATACGAATTGTCGATATTGTTGGCCTTGAGCGCTGTGGGCTATGGTGAACCGCGTGATACCGCGACGGCATTCGCGCTGGTCGTGCATGGCCTTAACTTAGGGCTGTACGCCGTGATGGGAATTATCGGATTTATACAGGAAGGTATCTCGCTGGGACAGCTTTCACGCGGCGTCCAGGAGATGCGCCAGCAACGAACGGTTACTCAGGATGTTGTTTCCACGGACTAAGGACATTCCCGATGGTTCACTCGTTGTCGCCCATCAGGACAAGAAACTGAAAATTCTGATTTCACTGCTGTATTACGTGCCGCATCGTACCGGTTTGACGATTCATGTACAGCGTGTGGCTGAAGAATTGGCGCGGCGTGGACACGAAGTGACGGTGCTGACCGCGCGTTACAAGCCATCCCTGCCGCGCGATGCCCAGATGCACAATGGCGTTCGCGTCGTGCGGCTGACGGTTCCACCCATTCCGATCAGCCGGGGCATGATTATGCCCGCGTATCCCTGGGCGGCGTTGGGTTTGATGCTCAAACACGATGTCGTGTGGATCAGCACACCAATGCTTGAAACCGCCCTAACCAGTGTCCTAGCGATGCTTGCGGGGCGCAAAATCATTGTGACTCATCATGGTGATTTGATTTTGCCCAAAGGTGGGCTGAATCAATTCATCAGTAACCTGATGTTCGCCATGTATAAATTTATGGCGAAACGCTCGCCGCGCTTGATCGCCTACAGCCAGGACTACGCCGAACACTCGTATTATCTGAAGCCCTTTATGGAAAAAGTCACTGCGATTTATCCACCCATCCAAATGCCGCCGCATAACCCCGAACATGCCCGCGAATTACGGGCGCAGTGGTCACACGAAGGCGGGCCAGTGATCGGTTTTTCCGGGCGTTTCGTTGAGGAAAAACGACCTGACTTGCTCATCAAAGCACTGGAAGTCATTAACCAGACCTATCCCAATGCGCGGATTGTCTTTTGCGGTGAGTACGAAATCGCTTATGAAGATACCTGGGAACGTCACCAGGATTTAGTGGCGCAATACCGCGATCAGCTTATATTCTTGGGGCTGGTGGACGACATGCACTACATGGCCGATTTTTATGCGGCCTGTGATGTGTTGGCGCTGACCAGCGATTCGGAATGCTTCGCGCTGGTACAAGTGGAAGCTATGTTGAGCGGCACGCCAGTGGTGATGACCGATACCCCCGGTGGACGGGTTCCGGTGACGGTGACCGGGATGGGCAAGTTAGCCACAGTGGGCGACGCGCGCTCGATTGGCGAAACGCTGGTCGAGGTCATCCGTAACCGGGAACAATACATTTGCCCGCGTGAACAAATCGAAAAAAGCTTTTCGTTCCAGGAAACTGTTGACAGCTACGAGGCGATTTTCGAACAGTACGCGAAACGATAGCGTTGATATTTATTTTCCCGCTGGCTTCTTTTGCACATTTCACTCAGAATGAAGCAGGTCAGCGAGCTTATTCAACCCCAGGATAGCTATGGTCGATCAAGCAACCCTTGAACATATGACGCGCAACGAGGCCGATATGGCCTTTAAAAAGCGTGTGCGGACAATCTTTGAATGGATTGCCCCCCAGGACAATGACATCATTTTGGATTGCGCCTGTGGACGCGGCTTTTATTTGAATATGTTCCGCTACGTCAGCCAATGCACACTGGTCGGGTTGGAACTCGATTGGTCGGTGATCGAAAAGGCCAAAAATAATGTCGGTCACTTGCCCCATATCCTGCTCAACAATGCCAATATTTATACGCTGCCGTATGCTGACAATACTTTTGACGGCGTGATTTTGTCGGAAATTCTTGAACACATTGACCATGATGTAGATGGTTTGCGCGAAGTGTACCGGGTGCTCAAGCCCGGTGGTGTAGTCGCCATCACTGTCCCCAATGCCAATTATCCGTTCTGGTGGGATCCCATCAACAAAACACTGGAAACGCTTTTTCATACCCACATCGGAAAAGGGCCACTGGCGGGCTTATGGGCGAATCATGTTCGCCTGTATACGGCGGAAAAACTGCGTGCGAGTGTCCTGGCAGCCGGATTCAAAGTCGACGCAGAACGCGCATTTACCCATTACAGCTTTCCCTTCATCCACAATTTGGTGTATGGTTTGGGCAAGCCGCTTCTGGAAGCCGGGGCGCTGCCCAAGTCGATGGCGAATGCGGCGGATCGCACGACCTTTGACAAAAATGATGGCAGCCTGCTTAACCCCATCAATTTGGGGCTAAAAGTGTTAAACTTTTTTGATCGTCCCAACGTAATGAACGAACCAGTGGGGCGTTCGACGGTGAACCTGTGTATAAAGGCAAGTAAATAAGCTATTCGCCTTGAGCCAAGCGCTCATGTTTCTTAAAAGAGAGCCGGGTTATGACCCTCCCGCCCGAACCATTTGACGAGCAGCCACAACCGCATTGGGAATCCGCTGAATCCAACAGCGCGGCAGAATATCAGACACCGGATTCGATTGCGCTTGACCAACCGTCCGAAGCATTACCTGTCGCACAGCCTGCTATCGAACGCAACGTCGAGGACATGACGATTGCTGAACTTTTCGGGCAGTTGTTGCGCGCTCCTGTGCCAACCGTAGAAGCATTTTTCAAAGTTGTAACTGCGCCGCCTGACAGACCGGTTGTCGCTGTCGCCCGTGTTGCGCCCGCGTCTGTCGGAACAGGGCAGTCGTTGGATGTTGGGCGTCTGCTGCGGCAGCAGTTTTCAATCTGGGTATTGGGCGTAGACCCCTATGCTTTACAAGCGGCTCCGGCAATCACTACCGCGCAGCGCCGCGAAGTTGTTCAATTGGGGTTTCGGTTGGCCGCATTTTTGGTCGCGTTATATGGCAGCGGAATCCTGTGGCGAGAGCGCGTGGAGCAATTTGGCCTGGATGTCGGTGCGCCGTATTTGCTGCTGGCGTTTGTCATCTGGATTGCGGCAGACTTATATGGATCATGGCCGTCACTGGTGGATTGGTGGCAGCGGCGGCGCGTCGATTATCCTGATGCGTCCGTTGAAAATAACGCCGAAGCAATTGATTTAGAACAATCTTTTGAGTCACAGGCAGTTCCCGGAATTGAGGCACGCCCCTGGTGGTTACGGCTGGTATTGGGCGGGATGGCGCTGGCCTTCAGTTTTCTGGCTGGCATCTTGAGTGTCAATAATCAATTTACCATACCGGGGCTGATCGCTTGGATAGTCAGCATCAGCGTGTGGATTGCCGCGTTGGCTCCCGAAAGCTGGAGTGTCGGCGCATTTTGGAAGTCGATTACACAAATCCGTTTTCACCGCACCTGGACGTTCTGGGTGCTGCTCCTCATCATGATCCTGGGTGCGTACTTCCGCTTTAGCCAGTTGAGCACTGTCCCGCCTGAAATGACCAGTGACCATGTTGAAAAATTGCTGGACTCGCAGCGCATCCTGGAAGGCGATAACCAGGTGTTTATGCCCAACAACGGCGGGCGCGAAGCGATCCAATTTTATACGCTGGCGTTCATGTCGCGCGTCCTGGGTTTCCCTATGGATTTCCTGACCCTTAAAATCCTCACCGCCGTTGAAGGGTTGGTGTCGATCCTGCTGCTGTGGTGGATGGGGCGGGTGGTCATGGGGCGTGATGATCCCAAACTCGGCAATCTGGTAGGTCTTATTTTGGCGGCTCTGGTTGCAGTCAGTTATTGGCATGTTGCCCTGAGCCGTCTCGGATTACGCATCGTCCTCACCGTGAGTTTTACCGCCTTGCTGGTGATATTCTTGTCGCGCGCGCTGCGTTTTAACCGGCGCGGGGATTACATCAAAGCCGGGTTGGCGCTCGGTTTTGGCCTCTATGCGTATCAGGCCGTGCGGATGCTGCCGGTGGTAATTGTCGTCGGCGTCGGAATGGCGATTGTGTTCCGTATAGTGTCGGTTATTTTCCGGCGGAAGCAGAAAGAGCAGGGTGAGCGGGGCGAAGGACAGGTTTTCCGATATATCCTCAATCTCGCGGTTCTGGTCGTTATTTCGCTGGCAGTTTTTGTCCCGCTGCTGACCTTTTCGCTGCAATATCCGAATGATTTCTGGCGGCGCACGTCCGGGCGGCTGCTCGGCGATGATTTAGTCCAAACCACTGATGCCAGCGGCAATCTGGTGCAGCGCACCGCTACACTCGACGAACGTTTGGCAGCTTTCAAGCAAAATTGGCCGATTTTGACTGATAACATCCGAAATGCGCTGCTCATGTATAACTGGAAAGGCGATGTGGCCTGGATCAATGCTGCGCCCAACCGCCCAGCGATGGATGTCCTGACGGGCGCGCTGCTGATTATTGGATTGGCGGCGTGGTTAGTGCGTATGATACGGCGGCGCGATGTGGTCGATTGGCTGATGCCGATTATGCTCTTTATCATGGTGCTGCCATCGGCGTTGTCGATTGCCTATCCTGTCGAGAACCCCAGTGCGACCCGCATGAGCGGTACGCTGCCGGAAGCCTATCTGTTCGCGGCCTTTCCGTTAGCGCTGATCGTCGCCCAGTTGATTCGAATCGGGCCGAAACGTGGAACCATTGTTGGGGCAGGGCTGGCGGGACTGGTGATATTAGGCGCATATAGTTCCAACCAGTCGACCTATTTTGGCGAGTATGCGCTGTATTATACGGGTTCATCGCTGCCCTACAGCGACGCGGGCAAAGTTCTAAAAGGCTTTGCTGAAAGCGGCGGCGATTTTGGCAACGCTTTCATGATCGCCTATCCCTACTGGTGGGATCATCGCGCGATAGGTATCGAGGCTGGTCTGATTGATTGGCCGAATGGAATTGTCGCCCTGAAGGACGCTCCCAATTTCCTGTATCTGGCTTCGCAAAAAAGCGATAAATACCGGCTTGACCCAGAAAAAGATTTGTTGTTTTTCTATTCCATGCAGGATGAGGAAACCGAAAAGCAGCTAAAAATATGGTTCCCTACGGGCTACTCAAGTGTATTTCAGAGCTATCAGCCTGAAGATAATTTCAAGTTATTTCGTGTCCCGGCGCTGGGGAAAAGTGAATTTATCAGCTTTTTGGTGCGCTCCGGCGCGGTGCAGTGAGTGATCATGTCTCCCTCACAGGAGAATTGGTGAGGAATGTTTGACTGCGGTGTGTATGATGTTAGGCATGTAGGGAAGAGAGTTTGCGCCTTCCTTTGAAAACCATAATGACTTCAATTCGACTAGGATGCACATATTGGAAGCGGTAACAAGCAGTCCAGTTCAACGAAAGCCGCAAAGCCTGGGGCTGATGCGCAGTGACGTACTCGTAGGAATCCTACTGGTGATTGTTATGGTCATCGGCGGTTATTTCCGTTTCGTCGGCCAAAATTGGGACGATTTTGTTCGCTTCCATCCAGATGAACGTTTCTTATCGGGCGTGGCTGCCTCGATGGGTGGCCCGCTCAATTTCACAGGCAGTGATTTACCGGGGCAGTATCAGAGTTGTCTCGCGCGTTACCCCGATACTGGCGGGCGCGGCGGCTTCTTCGATGCCCAATGTTCGCCGATGAATCCCCACAATACCGGCAGCGGCTTGATGGTTTACGGCACGTTGCCAACTTTCCTTGTGCGCTGGACAGCCGATGTTGTGGTTCAGGTCACGGGCGACCCGAATTTTGGAACGTATACGAGCATCCATCTGGTGGGGCGGATGCTGTCTGCATTGGCCGAGATGGGTGTGATTCTAGTCGTCTTTTTCATCGGCGTGCAGCTTCATGATAAATGGGTCGGCATAGTCGCGGCGATGCTGTATGCCGGGACGGTGTTCTCGATTCAACAGGCGCATTTCTGGACAGTCGATGCCATGAGTAACCTGTTCGTCATCCTGGCGATCTGGTGCGCCATCCGCGTACAAAATAACGGCAAAATATGGAGCTATCTGGGCTTCGGAATATTTTTCGGCGCTGCCCTGGCAAGCCGTATCAACACCGCGCCGCTGGTCGTGCTGCTCCTTATTGCTGCCGGTTTGCGGATGCTTCCCGCGCTGGATCGACGGATCGCATGGCAGGAACGCGGTCATCTGTTGTCGAGCAACATGCTCGGTCTGGTGTTGGCAGGGGGATTAACGATCCTCATTTTTCGCGTTTTTAATCCCTATGCCTTCAGCGGGCCAGGATTTTTTGGCTTGTCGCTGAATCCGCGCTGGCTGGCTGATTTGGGTGAAGCTCAGCATCTCGTCAGCGGCGATGCCGAATCACCCCCGAACTGGCAGTGGGTGGCACGCACACCGTATTTATTCCCCCTCGCCAATATGAGCCTGTGGGGGATGGGCATTTTGATGGCGGTTGCCGGATGGGGCGCGTGGGTCTGGTCGGGTTGGCGCTTGATTCGTGGGCGGGCAGGCGCACTCCGTAATTTGCTGCCGTTTCTGTGGATATTGATGTACTTCGCATGGTTGGGCAAATTGTGGGTCATGACCATGCGTTACTATCTGCCGATGTACCCGGTTTTTGCCGTGCTGGGAGCCTGGGCATTGGTCGAATTGGTGCGCCGCGCCAACCGCAGTGAAATTGCATGGCGCAAAATCGCGACGCGCGCGCTGATGGTCGTGGTCGTTGGCTTCACGCTGATCTGGGCAGTAATGTTCACCAACATTTATCGCCATTTATTCACGCCCGCCGCCGCCAGCCATTGGATCGAGGAAAATGTCCCTGGCGATTTTGCGATGCAGGTCGAAGGCGCGAATGCCCCGCTCATCAACATCGGCGTTTTCAACCAACCCAGTTACAACGACGATACCCCGCTGCAACAGCAGGCGTCGCAGTATTTTGACAACCAACCTTTTAACACGACTTTTATTGCGCCCGCCGACGGGACGATCAGCAAAATCCATTCGCCGCATCTGGGTGATGCCCTCGACGACCCCGGTATGGAAAGTCTTGATATACAAATCAGTATCCCGGACAGCAACGTCACCTTGTCGGAAGGCAAATTAACCGCCGACCTCAAGCGCGATAAGAATGTTCTCGGCGACGCTTACGATATTCCGCTGGATCCGCCGCTCATTGTCAAAAAAGGTGAGACCTATAATCTGCTGCTTACTGTGACGGGCGGCCCAGTCATCAGCGCTGGGGAAGTGTTCACCTGGGAGGGTGATTGGGACGAGCCTGTGCCGCCCAAAGTCTGCGCTTTCCCACCGGGTGTCACATTGGCCGACGATCCGCCGCCCGGACTGTCATCGGCCAGCACCTGTAATGGTCAGGATTTGTGGTCGGGTCTCATCAATGGCTACAAATTGCAGGTTTATTGGGAAGAAGAAACCTATAAGCGTGATTTGTTCCAGAAGGTGCTGGATAACACCGACTACATCGTGATCGGCACAAACCGGCGCTACGATTCGCAGTCGCGCATTCCCTATCGCTGGCCGATGACCATGCGCTACTATGACACACTCTTTAACGGTCAATTGGGCTTTGAACTGGTACAGACCTTCCAGGAAACTTTCCAAATCGGCCCGATTCAGATTTCCGATGAATATTTGCCGACTTATACCGGGCCAAAATGGTTGAATGAATTTGAGGCCGAAGAAGCCTTTCACGTTTATGACCATCCGGTGGTGTTCATTTTCCGCAAAACGAGGGCCTATTCGTCAGCCAATACCCAGCGCATTCTCGGCAGCGCACCTTTAAACAAGGCCGATGTCGTGGTGAATTCCTTTAATGACCCGACACTTGTGGGTGTTGTGCCATTATATTCGGTGCCAGCCAGCCCGATCCCAACGGGTTTGCAGCTTACGCCTGAGCTGAAACATATCCAATATGACAACGGCACATGGTCGGATCGTTTCCACAGCGACAGCCCGATTAACACGCAGCCAATTCTAACCATTCTCGGTTGGTGGTTCACGATTATCCTATTCGGTTGGGTCGCATGGCCGCTGCTGTTCACCGCCTTTCCGGGGTTGGCAGATCGCGGTTATGCATTCTCGAAATTGGCAGGTTTGCTGCTGACGGGGTGGGTGGCCTGGGTATTTTCCAGCGCGCGCATTCCGTTGTGGTCGCAAACCGGAATCCTGATTTCAGCCCTAATTGTGCTGGTCGTCGGCGTGGTGCTGTTATTCAGCCGCCGTGCTGAATTTATCGCCTATGTGCGTGAACATGTCGGGCGGATCTTGTGGATCGAAGCCATCACGCTGTTGGCCTTTGCCATATTCCTGTTCATCCGCCTCAGCAACCCGGATTTGTGGCATCCCAGCTTCGGCGGCGAAAAGCCGATGGATTTTGCTTATTTTAACGGCGTGCTGCGGAGTACCGTCTTCCCGCCGATTGATCCCTGGTATGCGGGCGGCTATATCAATTATTACTACTATGGCTATGTGACAGTGGGCGTGCCAGTGCTGCTGCTGGGTATGATGCCTTCCATCGCTTACAATTTGATCGTTCCAACTTTGTTCGCTCTAACGGGCATTGGTGCATTTTCGGTGGCTTTTAATCTGGTTAGCTCATGGAAGCTCAAACCGGAGACTCAAAACCGAGAGTCGAAAGTTTACGCAACGGAAGACCATGCACTTTTTGAAAGTACCGACATTGGGGATTCTGAATCCTACGAAACGGAAGTTGTGTTTACTCCGCCAGCGCCTAAACCAGCACGGCGTGCGGGCAATCCCTGGGTCGCAGGAATCGCGGCGCTGCTGCTGTGCGTTGTATTAGGCAACCTGGATACGCCGCGTGTGTTCGTGGCGGAAGGCTTGCTGAAAACCGGCTTTTACCAGGATCCTTTTGGCGCAACCTCCTACTTGAATGCCCAATATACCCAGGCACACAACGGACTCACTCCAGCCGGTGACGACGAGGCTCAAATTGTCGATCAGGCCAACAGTGAGTCAGCCTCGGTTGTGATGAGTGCTGTGCGTGGTCTGAGCCGTTTGTTCAAAGGCGATCAACTCGACATGGCCCCCAACCGCTGGTATTGGGCACCCACCCGAATCCTGAGCGAACCACCCGTAAGTTCTGGCGGCGCGATTGCCGAAATGCCATTTTTCACCTTCTTATATGGCGATTTGCACGCGCACATGATCTCGATGCCCATGATCCTGTTGGTGATGGGTTTTGTCCTCAACGAAGTGTTGATGGCCGGTAAATCGCGCTGGACAAAATCGCTGCTGTTGTCGCTGATTATCGGCGGCATCACTGTCGGCCTGCTCCGTGCGACCAATACCTGGGATTGGATTACTTTCATCCTCCTGAGCGTTTTGGGATTGAGCTTCTCGTGGTGGATCAGCAGCAAGCGCATCAACCGAGCTTCGCTGCTGAAGTTGGTCGGCACGATGGCGTTGTTTGTCGCGGTCAGTTTCCTGGCGGCGCTGCCCTTTACGAGTTGGTATGCCTCGGTCTATAACCGGGCACTACCCTACGATGGGCCACGTTCGCCGTTATGGACATACTTCACCATACATGGCACATTCTTGTTCCTGATTTTGTCAATTTTGGCCTGGGATACCGCCCGCTGGCTCCGCAGCATTTATGTGCGTTCACTGCGCGGCATGGGCACGATTTTGCTGGCTGTGTTCATCATGGTCGCGGCTATCCTGGTAGGTGCGTTGGTGCTGTCGATCTCAAATTACCCGGTGACGATTGTCGCCGTGCCCTATTTGATCTGGATTGCGCTGCTGTTTTTCCGTAAGGGACAATCGCGCGAGCTGCAATATACGCTGGCGCTGGCAGGCTTGGCGATTGCCCTGACTCTCGGCGTCGAATATATCGTTTTGGACGGTGATATTGGCCGTCAGAACACGGTGTTCAAATTTTACATTCAAGCCTGGGTGTTGTTCAGTGTGGTCGGTGGCGCGGCAGTGGCCTGGATGCTGCAAAGCTCGGCGCGCTGGTCAGGCTTTTTGCGCGGCATCTGGTACGGGTTGGCGGGCATTTTGTTTGTGGTCGCGGGCTTGTATCCGATCATGGCAAGCCGCGCTAAAGCCGTTGACCGTATGTCAGCCGATACGCCTTTCACGCTCGACGGCATGACCTATATGCAGTATTCGATGCTTTACGAAGGCGATCCGGCAATATTGGCTAATAACCCTGATCTGGGTTACTACTCGCTCAAAGATGATTACGACATGATCCGCTGGCTGCAAGAGAACATCAAGGGTACGCCGACCATCATGGAGGGGCAGAGTGACCGCGAATATCGTTGGGAAAGCCGCGTCTCGGTGTATACCGGTCTGCCCAGTGTGATCGGTTGGAACTTCCATCAGCGCCAGCAGCGTACCTTTGACCCGCTGCCCCGGCTGGTGTTCCAACGGGTCGCTAACGTGAATGCGTTCTACTCTACGTCTGACATTCCCACTGCCTGGGGTATACTCCAACGCTATGATGTGGGTTATATCGTTGTCAGTAACCTGGAAAAAGCCTATTATCCGACTTCCGGGTTGGATAAATTTGCCCAGATGGTGAAGCAGGGTAAATTGACTGTTATCTATCAAGGTGGGGCGGCAACCGTGTATCAAGTGAATAAAGACGCGAATTTCGCGATGACAGAGGATTCTTCCGGTGGTATTTGATTGGCTTGCCCGCGAGGGCTGGATTGTTCTGAGTTGGTGGCTGCTGGTGACGCTGGCTGGCGTAGCGGCGTTTCCTTTATGCGCGCGCTTGCTTTCCGGCCTGCCGGATCGCGGTTACACGTTGGCGCGGGCGATAGGGCTGCTGCTGGTCGGTTGGGTATTTTGGATGCTCGGCAGCCTGGGATTTTTGCCCAACACGACGGGTAGTATTCTACTTGCATGGTTGATTGTGCTGGTGGTCGCCTTAGCCCTGCATTTTCGCGCACGAGAGCACTTCGATTGGCGCGCATGGTGGCGTGAAAATCGCTCGGTGGTCACCTTTGGCGAAGTGCTATTTGCCGTTTTGCTATTGGGATGGGTGCTGGTACGCGCCCAGCAAAATAACCTGACCACCACCGAAAAGCCGATGGACTTGATGTTCATCAGCAGCATTATGCGCAGCCCAACATTTCCGCCGCTGGATGGCTGGATGTCTGGCTACTCCATCAGCTATTACTATTTTGGCTATTTCATTGCCGCGATGCTCTCTACAATGAGCGGGATCACCAGCACCGTTGGTTTCAACATGCTGATTTCGCTGCTGTTCGCCTTGACCGGCTTGACAGGGTTCGGTGTGGCCTATAACCTGGTGCGTTCACGCGCGATTTATGACCCCCCTGGCAGCGCTAAAAAGAAGCACGACGATCCTGACTCTTCAGGCGAGGATGTTGCTAATTTGCCTCCAAGGATTCCCGCTTTGTTAGCCGGATTGTTGGCGGCGGTGATGGTCGTCCTGATGGGTAACTTCCAAGTGGCGATGGTCGAAATTCCCTATCAATCGCACACTGCTTCCGAAGCCTATTTGCAATTTACTGGCACGCAGGAACGCGATGTTTATGGGGAACGGCAGCAGGCACGCGCCGCCGGTATTCCCGAAGATCAACCCGTGACGCTCGGCCCTGGCAGAAGTGACCCCGCCCAATGGGGTGGATGGTGGTGGTTCCGTGCCAGTCGCGTGCTCAATGACTTCAACCTTGACGGCACGGTGGCGCAGGACGCACAGCCGATTGATGAATTCCCTCAGTTCAGCTTTTTGCTGGCTGATAATCATCCGCATGTGATGGCGCTGCCCTTTGTGATGCTCTCGCTGGGCTTGGCGCTCAATTTGCTGCTGACGAAACGCAACCCCAACCGCCTCGAAATTGTGTTTTACGGCCTGTGCGTCGGCGCACTGGTCTTTTTCAACACCTGGGATGTACTGACCGGCGTGCTCGCCATGTTGGGTGCGGATGCAGTGAGGCGATTAATGCGCGGGCAGGGGCGTTTAGCCATGCGCGATTGGTTTGGTTTGATCCAATTCGCGCTGACACTGGGTGTGCTGGCGTTGATTTTTTATCTGCCCTTTCTAGTGAGTTTCCGTTCGCAGGCGTCCGGCATTCTGCCTAATGTCATCCAGCCGACATTTTTCCAGCAGTATTTCATCATGTTCGGGCCGTTTATCCTCATGATCGCTTTTTTCCTGGCGAATGAGGCGTGGCGAGCGGGCGCTCGGATGAATTGGAAAGTTGGCGTGCAAGCCGCCGTGCTGCTGCTGATTGGACTCGTTTTTGTGCTGCTTGCGCTGATGTTAGCCGCTATGCTGATCCCGGAAATCAACGCCGCCGTAATGCAGTTCGCCATCCCTTATGGCGGGTTGAACGGCGCGCTTCCGGCAGTGCTGCACCGCCGTTTGGAAACCTTGCCCACGACGATTGTCCTGGTTGTCGGTGGCATTTTGATTATCGGGCGCTTGTTCCCGCGTCGCACGCCTCCGCCTGATTTGTTGTTAGCCGAGGATGGCGAAATTCAAGATGAGCCGATTACCCGCGATGAACGCATGGTCGTCACTTATCCTCCGGCGACAGGATTCGCGCTCGTACTGGTGGGCATTGGTTTGCTGCTCTCACTCGTGCCGGAATTCTTCTATCTGCGCGATAATTTTGGCTCACGTATCAACACGATTTTCAAGTTTTATTATCAAACCTGGTTGGTGTTCAGCATCGCCAGCGCCTATGGGGTCTACACCATTCTGGCCGATTCGCGGCTGGCGCGGCGTGGCCCGATTTTTCAGGCCGCTTTTGGCATCGTGGCCGTGATTGCAGTCGGCGCGGGCATGTTGTATCCGCTGTTTGGCATCCGCGAACGCACCGTAATCGAGACAGGTAGGCTCAATAATACCGAAGCACCTGCGCTTACCCTCGACGGCGGGCCAACCCTGACCGCCGGGACTGATTATGCATCCATCATGTGTTGGCGCAATCAAGTGGGCGATAAACCAGTTGTCGTCGCGGAGGCAGTCGGTGGCCCATATAACGCAAATTTTGGTCGTATCGCAGGGCTAACCGGCAACCCTGTGGTCATTGGTTGGGAAAATCACGAGCGTCAATGGCGCGGTTCAACTTATGACGCGGCGGCAGGCACGCGCTCCCAGGACATGCGCGAACTGTATACCGATGTGCGTTGGGACATGGTTGTGCCCATCCTGCAAAAATACAAGATTGATTATGTTTTCTTCGGCAGTAGTGAACGCGGAACCTACAGCAGCGCTGGCGAAGATAAATTCCGCGAAAATCTGGAACCGGTCTGTGAGCAGCAGGGCAGCGTGTTCTATCGTGTGACCGGCGCGGCGCTGCAAACCGCACAGTAGGGACACGGCACGCCCTGTCCAATTAGCTATGAAATCGAGATGGAACTTATGGAAGCGACACCATCGCTGATTGAAGAAACATTACCGCAGGACACCCCTTCACAAACGGGTGGAGCGGTTATTTCGATAGAATTTGTGGCCTATGCGCTGCTCATTTTGCTGGCGCTGGTTTTGCGCTTCGCCCAGTTAGACGCCGTGCCCCTCACCAATGCTGAAGCGCGGCAAGCGTTGGCGGCGTGGCGCGTCGTACAGCCCAATGTGCCCGGATCGCCGATCCTGCCGGAAAGCCCGCTGCTGTTTTTGCTGCACAGCTTATCATTCACTGTCCTGGGTGGATCAGAATTTTCGGCACGGTTGTGGACGGCGCTGGGCGGCATTGGCCTGATTTTAGCGCCGCTTTTGTTCCGTAAATTGCTGGGTCGGGGCAGGGCATTCATCCTCAGCGTTTTGCTGACCTTTTCGCCGGTGCTGCTGGTCGCATCGCGTACCGACAGCGCCGTTGTATGGACGGTTCTGGCGGGCGTGCTGGCGTTATGGGCGTTGTGGCGCTACGTCGAATCGGCGCAAGGTCGTTTTGCTGTGCTGGCAATGGTCTTCATAGCCAGTGCAATTTTCCTAACCGATCCTACCGGACTCGTATTTGTGTTTATTCTGGTGGGCGCTGGCCTGTTCGCATACTGGATTACGCCGCGCGACACACTCGACGAGGAGACGCTTTCGCCATCGGCGACTGTCGCCTCCATTGTTCGGGAGCGGGTTCAAAGCTGGCCCTGGCAGACGGGTTTAATCATCGCGGCAGTGACCGTCGCCCTGGTGAGCAGCCTTTTCATGCTGTATCCGGCGGGCTTCAGCGCGGTCAGCGGTTTGCTCGGCGCGTTTGTGGGCGGCCTGACCACGCCCCGTCCGAATACACCCTTCATGTTTCCTGTGCTCATTAGCTTGTTTTATGAGCCGGCGGTGCTTGTGCTGGGGTTGGTAGCCATCGCGTTATTGGTTCGCCGCGATGCCCTCAATTTTGTCGAGCGCTTTTTCATCGGCTGGCTGATATTTGCGGTACTGGCGTCGGTTGCTTATGCTGGAACCGGCCCGGAGCAGGCATTATGGATTGTTATGCCGCTGGCGGGATTGACATCATCGCTGGTGGTTGGGCTGCTGATGCGTTCTGAACATCCACTCTGGTGGGATGTGCCTGCATGGAGTAAGTGGGTGGTGATGCTCGTCAGCATTGCGCTCCTAGGCATGTTTTCGATTCATGTGCAGGCCTTTGCCCGCGCATTAATCACCTCTCCCGAAGGTACATTTCAACTGCTGAATGCCAACACTGCCAGTGTGGTATGGGTGATTATTTCGCTTTTATTCATGATTATCGGCTTTTTTTTGGCGTCTAGCATCTGGGGGCTGGAGACGACGCTGCAAGGCGCGGCGTTAGCACTGTTGGCGTTCGGTCTCGTCACCAGTTTGGGAAGTGGATGGAGGGCGGCGGCTGTCACAGCGGATAATCCTGTCGAATTGTGGAATCGCCAGCCTGTCAGCGAGGATATGTTCCTCCTGCGCCAAACCCTTCAGGATGTGGCTGACCGGCAGACCAGCGGCTTCCCCAAGATTCCGATTGTGGCGCTGGTTCCAGACGATGGTGTCGCTGCCTGGGAACTGCGCGATTTCGTGAATGCTAAATATATTACCGACGTGGGCGACGCCAAAGCGCAGCAAATCGTGATTATGCCGCAGACCAACCAGCCGCCCAACCTGGATGGCAACTATGTTGGCTCGAAATATGACCTGAGCGCCGATTGGAGTCCGCAAAGCGTGCAGTTTGCTGATGTGCTGGCTTGGTGGTTGCAGCGCAAAACACGGGTTCCGAGCACACCGGTCAATACGCTGGTGTTGTGGCTGCGTCAGGACATTTATATTGGAACGCCGTACCAGCCGCAAGTGACTGGTTAAGGAAATCGCAACTATTCTGTGTATATCTTTTGGAATGAGCGATAATTGGGGCGGAGCGGGTGCATTTAATCCCTCTGCGGACTCGTATTGAGGTTCGAAATGACCGAACAACCCGAAGCGATGGAAACCATCATCGCCCGCTGTTTGAAAGGCGATCAATCTGGTTATGCGCTGCTCTATGAACAGTGCGCGCCGGTCATTTATCGTTTGTGTTATGGCCTGCTGATGAACCGCCAGGATGCCGAGGACGTGATGCAGGAGGCCTTCGTCTACGCTTTCAAAAATCTGCGCCGCTATGATGGCTCACGCGCGTCGTTCAAAACCTGGCTGTATACCATCGCGTTGAGCCGCTGCCGCAATATGTACCGCCGCAAACATTTGCCCTGGATGGATTTGTCGTGTTTGCTGCCGCTGGATTTGCCCGCGCCCAAGTCCGAAGCACCTGAAGTTAAATTGGCACAGCACGATGTAAAAGCCGCCGTCGAGAAAGCCCTGGCAGCACTGACACCGAATTTGCGTGAAGCCATAGTGCTGCGCTACGGGCATGGCCTGACTTATCGCGAAATGGCGGAAGTCATCGGCTGCCCGCAGAAAACAGCGGAGAGCCGCGTCCGGTTGGCGCACGAACGTTTGCGCGGAGTGTTGCAGCCGGTGGGACAGAGTTTGTTGGATGAATTAATTGGGATTGAGTTGGGATGAAATCGGTATTCGATATTCAATGCGGCGAGTGTCGTTCGCATCTGGTGGCTTTTTTGCACGGCGATGTCTCGCCGCTGCTGCGCCGCCGCGTTGCACGGCATATTGACCATTGTCCAGCCTGTTACAGTTTGTACCTGCAAGAATTGGATTTGATGCGCGACCTGAAGCGCCATGTGCCGCTGATCGGGAAGGGGCATCAGCCCGCTTTTGATGCGATTTGGGCGGAAATCCAAACCGATATTGTGAAGCCGAAACCCAGCCTGCCGCAGTTCCATATGCGCTATGGCTTGGCAATGTTGGCGTTAATAATGATTTTCCTTGTTCCGCTGACGATGGGCAATCAGAATTTGACCCTGGCTTCACCGCCCACACAGCCTGTACCCTTAGCCCAGCACGCGACTCCCAAAGGCACAGAACCGGGCGCAGTCGAAACGCCCGTTGCTGTATCTTTTTTGACCGGCGAAAGTCAGACCACGCCGGAAGCCCCTCAAAGTACAGCGGGGCCATCACTAGACGTTATAAGCACCCCGTAAATTGAGGCATTCATGACGACGACTTATCCAACCACCGTAACCGCCCAGCCTTCCGCCAACCCGCTGAACCGCTGGCTGTCGAAGGTGTTCCCGCTTAACTGGGAAACAGCACTCTATATCGTGATTCTGGTGCTGGCGATTTTTACCCGCTTTTATCATCTTGGTGACCGGACGATGAGCCATGACGAGAGCTTGCATACCAAGTTCTCGTGGGATTTGTATTCCAACGGCGTGTACCAGCATACGCCCCTCATGCATGGCCCGATTCTGTTTCATATGACCGCGCTCGATTATTTCCTGTTTGGCGATAACGATTTTACGGCGCGGATTTATCCGGCGGTTTTGGGCGTGTTGATGGTGATGTTCCCGCTCTTATTCCGGCGTTGGATCGGGAGGTGGGGAGCACTGCTGGCGTCGGTCATGTTCCTCATATCGCCGCTCATCTTATTTTACAATCGCTATATACGTGAGGACACACCTTCCATCTTTTTCACGTTAGTGATGGTCTACTGTACTTTCATGTATTTGAACGGCCCATCTCATGTGCGTCGAAAAGCGCGCTGGTTGTATATCTTCTCCGCCGCCATGCTGGGCAGTATGGCGACCAAAGAAGTCTCGTTCATGTACCTCGCGATATTTTTCAGCATTCTTTTCATTTACTGGATCGCGCGCATGGCGGAGCATTTCTTCCGTCTGCCCGGCAAGACCCTGATGTATTTTATCGCGTTATCCGCATTGATTGGCGGTGTTGCCGCGCTTGCTATGTACGTGGTGCTGACGATAGTGCCGCCTGATGTCGCGCTGACGAATGGCCCCGGCACACTCGAATTTGCCAGCTTATTCAAATGGACGTTGGCGGTGATCGTCGCGGTGGTGACGATTGTCGTCGGCCCGCTGTTGTGGGTTTTCCGCCGCAATCTGTCGCGCATTCCCTGGCTGGACGCCTTACTGCTGGGTTTGTTGGTGGTAATGTTCGCCGCCGCCTTCATTTTTGTCGAGCAGCGTTCGCAAATCACCCATCAGGATGATGCCAGTGCAGCATCTGCCCCCAATGTTCCGGGGCAGGATGGTGCTGCATCCGCTGCAACCGGCTTCAAAGCGCTGCCATTTTATGCAGAGTGGGCAGGGGCGGTGCTCATCATCCTGATAGTCTTGTATTCCATCCGCGCGGGTTGGTGGCGCAAACTGCACCGCTTCCCCGAACTTGATTTAATGATTTTGATGGGCACACTGGCGCTGCCCTGGGCGACGCCCTTCATTATGAAGTTTATGGGCGCGAGTGCAATGTCGATGCCGTCAATTGCGGCGTCGGTGCAGGCCGCGATTCCGTTCATACAATTTGATCTTTCCAGTTACGCTGCACAGGTATTCTTGTCTTTCCTGCCTGTTTTCCCGGCGATGGCGATTGCGGTAGCGGTTGGTTTGGCCTGGGATTGGAAGCGCTGGCTGATTTGTGCAGCGATTTTCCACATCCTATTTGTGTTCTTCTTCACCACCGTTTTTACCAATATTCAAGGTGTCGGCACGGGCATGATCGGGAGCCTGGGCTATTGGCTGGAACAGCAGGCCGTCCGGCGTGGCAACCAGCCGCAGTATTACTATCTGATTCTCATCCTGCCATTCTACGAATTTTTGCCCATTATCGGTAGCATCCTGGCGATGATTACTGGTATGGGCGCTTTCTGGAAGTTTCGCAAAGATCGTCTTGTCAAAAGCAAGCACGAGGATGACCTGACAGCCGATCCGATGGCTGACTTGTCTGGCGATGCTGTGCCGACTCTTGATGAGATGCTCACCGAACCGGCTGTCGAAACGCCTTCCGTCTGGGGACGTTTACTCAAACCTGACCCGCTGAAAAGGCTGCCGATTTTACTGTTTATCAGTTGGTGGAGCGTGCTGAATCTGATTGCTTACACACTGTCCGGGGAAAAAATGCCCTGGCTGGGTATGCACATGACCACGCCTTTGATTTTCCTGGCGGCCTGGTTCTTTGGTCGCGTTGTCGAAGGGTTGGATGTCCAAAAATTCTGGCAGCGCACCTGGGCTTATCTCATTTTTATTCCGCTTTTGATCGTCGCGCTAGCGCAGGTCGCCCGTCCGCTGTTGTTTGGTACAACGGTTGGCGGTTTGGAGCAGGAGCAGTTGTCGCGCACCTTCCAATGGTTCGGTGGTTTGCTCATTGCAGGAATTGTCCTTTACGCGATGTACCGGCTGATAAAGCGTACCGGATGGGCGCAGCTCCGCTACATGCTTGGCGTTGCTGCCTTTATATCGCTCGCTTTCCTGACTTTCCGATCAGCGTGGATGGCGGCTTTTATCAATTACGACACTGCCAAAGAATTTCTGGTATATGCGCATGGTGGCCCTGCCAATAAACAAGTCGAGCAAATGCTTGAAGACCTGGGACGCCGCACAACCGGCGACAGTATGGACATCAAATTTGCTTATGATTATCGCATCTCCTGGCCGGGGGCATGGTATTTCCGCAATTTCAAGAATGCCGTGTTCTTGGGGGAAAGCCCCAGCCCTCGCCAGATGGAAGATGCCTCGGTCATCATCGTTGGCAACGAAAACAAGACCGTTGTCGAATCGGCGCTAGAAGACCAATACTACCGCTTCGATTATGTCCGTATGTGGTGGCCGATGCAGGATTACTTCAACCTAACACCGCAGCGCATCGACAACGTGCTCGATTTCTCGCCGGATAATCCGCAGGCCGGACAAATCCGTGAAGGGCTTTTTGACATCTGGTGGACGCGCGATTACACCAAATATGGTGAGGCGGTTGGTAGGAACTTTGATCTGAATCAATGGCCGCTGGCAGACCGCATGTACGTTTATGTGCGCAAAGACCTAGCGTCCCAGATTTGGAATTTGGGTGTCGGTGAGGGGACAGTTGTCGGAGGGGCTGATACAACTCAGGTCAATCTATGCACGCAGAATTGGGAACCGCGCGCTGCCTCACAGGTATTCGCCTCGGCGGGCACGGGTGACGGTCAATTGAGCTTCCCGCGCGAACTTGCAGTCGATAAAGACGGTAAAGTGTATACCGCTGAAGAATTCAACCATCGCATTTCGGTGTTCAACCCCGATGGTTCATTTGCCTTCAGCTTCGGCAAGGAAGGCACACAGCCTGGTGAATTTGAACGTCCCAGCGGCGTGGCGATTGGGCCGAGTGGCAACATTTATGTCGCTGATACCTGGAATTACCGCGTGCAGGTCTTCACACCCAAAGGTGAATACATCACCAGTTGGGGACAGAAGGGTGAACTTGGCAGCGGTGCGCCGGTACAACCCACAGACGCTTTCTGGGGGCCGCGCGCCATCGCCGTAGATGCCAGCGAACAGGTTTATGTCGCTGACACTGGCAATAAGCGTGTCCGTGTCTATTCTAAAGATGGTCAATATCTGCGTGATATCGGTTCCGGTGGCAGTGGCAACGGCCAGCTTGACGAGCCGTCTGGCCTGGTGGTCAGCCCTGACGGAAAACTGTACGTCGCCGATACCTGGAATCGCCGTATTTCGGTGTTCACGCTGGACGGTCTCCCGGCCAATATCTACGCAACCACTGGCGGACAGTTCGTGAATAACTTCCGCGTGCGCGGCTGGGCAGAAGACCTGGGCAACAGGCCTTACCTTGCACTTGATCCGGTGCGTAACCTGCTTTACGTGACTGACCCGGATGCAGGCCGTGTGCTGATTTATGACGCATCGGGTACAGGCGCCTGTATCGCGTCGTTCGGTCAGTTGAATCGTGAATCGCAGGACAATACCCAGTTTGCCAGCGTGGGTGGCGTCACCGTCAGCCCATCGGGTGATGTGGTCGTGGCTGATGCGGGATCGGGGCGACTGCTGCGCTTTGCCCCTTACGAGCGTCCCGCGACGGATAGTGCCGCTGGACAGGCTCCGGTTGTCCTGCCCCAGAACAATGTTGTCGAAACTACGCCTGAAGTGATTGCCCCCGTCGGCGCAGTGGAATCCACCCAGGAGACAACGGTTGAAGCCACGCCGGAAACGACTGATCTTCCGGCGGGCTAACCACTCGCTATAAATAAGTGTTACATTTAGGGCATGTCGACTTAACGACATGCCCTTTTTGTTGGAGAAAATGCGATGCAATTTGATGCCATTATCGTCGGCGGTGGGGTCATTGGTCTGTCTATCGCAAGAGAACTCGTCCGTGCCAAACTCAAAGTCTGCATCATCGAAAAAGATAAATTGGGCGCGGGCACATCATCCATTGCGGCGGGAGGGCTGCCGCCACATTATGATCCTGGTACGACTAGCGCCGCTTTCCTGGAATTGTGCAGCGCCAGCCGCGATTTATTCCCGCAGTTGGTCGAAGACCTGAAACGCGAAGTTGGATTCGCGCCCGATTACCAGCAAAATGGTTCGCTCTACGTAGTGATGGACGCTGCTGACTGGCCGGAGGTCGAAGCGCGCGTCGCGGGCAATCAGAGTCTCAATTATCCGGTGGAGCGTGTCGCCAAAGAAGACCTGACCGAGTTTGAACCCAATATTTCGCCATATGCCTTAGGCGGCTTGTTTTATCCCGGCGATCATCATGTCGAAACGGATGTTTACGTTCGTGCGCTGGTCGCTGCCTGCCAGAACAGTGGTATGAATATTTTTGAAGGTACAACCGTCGAGGAAGTGCTGGTTAAAGCGGGGCATGTCGAAGGCGTGCGGACTTCGCTGGGCACATTCTATGCGCCTACGGTGGTCAATTGTGCAGGTGCACTGGCAGGCAAAATCCCAGGTGTTGAATCGCTGCCGGTGTTCCCCACGAAAGGGCAGGGCATCCGTGTCCAGAGTCATAGTGGGCCGATTGCCAGCCGCATTATTTTTTCGAGCGGCTGTTACATGGTTCCCCGTCCTAATAATGCCATGTGGGTGGGCGCGACCAAAGAACCTCATGTGGATACTCCATACCAGACGCTTGGCCCACTCCTGGATGTCTTGAATATCACCTCTGCGATACTGCCTATTATCCGTGACTGCGAAATCCAGAAGATGGTATTCGGTTTCCGTCCCACGCTGCCTGACCACATGCCCGTCATTGGCGAATCTTCAATCGTAGGCGGACTGTATCATGCCTTTGGACATTACGCGCTGGGTATTTTGCTGTCGCCCATCACTGCCAAGATTATCGGCGCGCTCGTAACTGGTCAAATAGTTACCTTTGATCTTGCTCCGCTCAGACCAGATCGGTTCCAGTCTGTGTAAATTACCCAAATGATACGCGAATGAGCCTTGTCAAGGTTTATACAGCATGGTAGAATAATGCTGTTGGGAAGAAAAAGTGGGTAAACCCCACTTTTCTCTTTTTTCTGGAATTTGTTGTTGTCTCCACCGTGCTCAAATGAAATACTTTGAGCATTTTGTTATGTCGTAAAGAAAAGACCGCAGGAGAATCCCTCAGCAGGGAGTTAGAGCCAGACGATATGAGAAGCGAGTTTGAAGTCGCCTTTAATGAAATTACTGAGTTACGTTCGCTCCCGCGCGACATTGTGCTGGAGGCCTTGCAGACGGCGTTGGTTTCGGCTTACCGCCGCGATGCCGGAGCAAGCGCTGCCCAGCGTGTGGAAGTGACCATTGATCCTAATAATGGTCGAGCGCGCATTTTTGTCGAGAAAGAAGTCGTCGACTCGGTTGTGAGCGCTAATACCGAAGTTGACCTGGAAAAAGCGCGTTATTATGACCCGGAATGTAACCTGGGCGATATGGTCATGGTGCAGGTTGAAGGCACGACCAAAAAGTTTGGGCGCATTGCCGCCCAAACGGCCAAACAGGTGATTTTGCAAAAAATCCGTGAGGCCGAACGTAATTCGCTGTATGACGAATATGCGGATCGCGAAGGCGATTTAATCACCGGCACGGTGCAGAGCGTTAACTCCAACATGCTCACCTTGAGCCTGGGACGCGCCGAAGCGATTATGCCGCGTAACCAGCAAATCCCTGGTGAACGCTACAAGCCGCACGATAAAATGCGCGCTTACCTGCTCGAAGTTAAGAAGAGCAATCGTGGCCCGCAGATCGTCGTCAGCCGCAGTCACCGTAACATGCTCCGCCGTCTCCTGGAATACGAAGTCCCTGAAATTTTCAACGGACAGGTCGAAATCAAGAATATCGCCCGCGAGGCCGGTTATCGCTCCAAAGTGGCGGTAGCTGCGCTCCAAGAAGGCATTGACCCGGTAGGTGCGTGCGTCGGGATGCGTGGTATCCGTATCCAGAACATTGTTAAAGAACTCCACGAAGAAAAAATCGACGTAATCGAGTGGAATGCCGACCAGCACAAGTTCATTGAGAAGGCGCTTAGCCCCGCCCGTACCAGCGGTGTCTATCTGGAAGATGATCCCGACAGTGGTCGTACCGCTGTCGTCATTGTCCCGGATGACCAGCTTTCTTTGGCTATTGGACGCGAAGGTCAGAATGCCCGCCTTGCTGCAAAGCTGACTGGCTGGCGCATCGACATCAAGAGCGTGACCGAAGCCGTTCAGGATGCTTTAAATAATCTGGATACCCCGATCCTGGCTGATCTCAAGGTCAACCAACCGGAACTGCTCGAAGAAATCCGGCGCGTGATGGAAAAGAAAGTCAACAACCGCGCTGTTATGCCCGAAGAATTCAACCTGCTTGGCAAGTTTGCTGATCTGGTTGAGAAGCGTTTAGTCGCCAAGCGTGACACCGCCCGGCAGGCGCGCCTCACAGAGATTAACGCCGTCAAATCGACGCTGCCGCAGCAGGCTTTTAAGCAGCCGATTAACGCGCTTGACCTGCCCGAAGATATTATCGAAGCCCTCATGCCGCTGGAAAATGTTGGGGAAATCATGTGGCGCTTCCTCATCGATGAAGATCGCCTACGCCGGTTGTTGGGTGACTTGCCCAATGACTCGCTGGCTAAAGTCCAGGCTGCGCTCGATATTTTCGTTATGCCGGAAGAAACTGCTGCGCCGATTGCAGAAGTGGCTGATGAAGTTGCTGAACCAGTTGTTGCTGCTGCCCCTGATGTAGTAGAAGTCGGCGAAGTTCTGGAAGCCGTTGATGACGAAGAACTCGCCCCGGCAGCCTTCCCTGATGAACCAGTTGTTGAAATCCCCCCGGCGGATCGTGGTCAGCCCGCGCGCAAGCCGCCGGTTCCACGTAAGGAAGCTGTACCCGTTGCGGATGCAGAAGTTGAAGAAGACGACGAAGATGATGTCGATCTGCTCATGACAGGTGGGAAAAAGAAGGAGAAGAAGAAAAAGAAGAAGGAACGCCAGCAGCGCCGCCAGCTCATTTTCGACGAGGAAATCGGGCAGGTCATCGCCAAACGACGCCGCAAAGGTGGACGTGGCGAAACATGGGAAGATGAGGAATAGCCCGGCGATGAGCGGCGAGCGCCAGCAGGCAGTCAAGCATGTCCCAGTGCGGATGTGCATCGTCTGCCGCGAAAAGGCCAATAAGCGAACACTCATTCGTGTAGTTCGCACAGAACTTGGCATTCAGGTCGATCTCGGTGGTAAACTCAACGGACGTGGCGCGTACTTGTGTGATCGCGCGAGTTGTTGGGAACGGGCAGTGACGACTGATATTTTGAGCAAGGCGCTGCGGACACCGCTCACGGCGGATGATCGCCAGCGTCTACAACAGGCAATACCACAACCATGATGGCTACACACCATGATGGTAATACGGTGTTCAACACCAAAAATATATACTCGGCGACGGGGCAGGTGCTAAAAGAAATCTAGTCTTTTCCTGGTCTGTCGCTCATAGCACGGAGGACAGAAGGATATGGCTCAGGAAAGACAGATTGTACTCCTACCAGATTATTTGACGGTACGGGAGTTAGCTGAGTTGATCGGGGCAAGCCCGATTGACGTGATGAAACGTCTGATTGCCAACGGCATCATGGCGTCCATCAATCAACAGGTCGATTACGATACCGCCGCTATCGTGGTCGAAGAATTGGGTTTTGAAGCGCAGTCGGCGACAGTGATCGCCCAACAGGAAGAAAAACAAAAAGCGGCAGAGGCTCAGACGTGGCGTCAAAAGTACACCATCGAAAAGCCTGAAAACCTCAAGGTACGTCCCCCGATTGTGACTATTCTCGGTCATGTCGATCACGGTAAGACCACACTTTTGGATACCATCCGCAAAGCGAAAGTGGCCGAAGGCGAAGCCGGTGGCATCACCCAGCATATTGGCGCGTATCGTGTCAACCATAACGGGCGTTGGATAACTTTCCTCGACACCCCTGGTCATGAGGCGTTTACGGCTATGCGTGCGCGTGGGGCGCAGGGTGCGGACATCGCAATTCTGGTGGTTGCGGCAGACGATGGCGTGATGCCAACGACCCGCGAAGCCTTGAATCATGCCCGTGCCGCCAACGTGCCGATTGTTGTCGCCCTCACCAAGATCGACAAACGCAACGCCAACCCCGAACAGGTCAAACAGGAACTGAGCGAACTCGGCCTGACCCCTGATGAATGGGACGGCGATACGCTGGTCGTACCGGTGGCCGCGGTGAATGGCACTGGAATCGAAGACCTGCTCGAAGCCATTTTGCTGGTCGCCGACGATAACGAAATTGTGGCGAATCCAGCGGCAGAACCGTCCGGCATCGTGCTGGAAGCCGAAATTGACCCCAGCCGGGGCACATTGGCGACTTTATTGGTTTTGAACGGCACGCTGCATCGTGGAGACACCGTACTCGCCGGGGAAGCCTACGGGCGCATCAAGGCCATGTACGACGAGAAAAGCAAGCCTGTCGATGAGGCTGGGCCATCCGTGCCCGTGCGCGTCCTCGGTTTGAATGCCGTGCCAGAACCCGGTGACGCCTTCGAAAAAGTGAAGAATGACAAAGTTGCCCGCCAGATAGCAGAAGAGCGCCACGACATCAGCGCAGCCGAACGTGCAGAGCCGGAGCGCGGCGCTTTCACTCTGGAAGATGTCTTTGCCCAGTATTCCGCAGGGCAGGCGAAAGAACTCAACCTGATAATCAAGGCTGATGTCCAGGGTACAATGCAGCCCATTCTCGAATCGCTCAAAGCGTTGTCTGAGAAAAGCAAAGAAAAAGAAGGCATTGGTATCCGTATTCTGGCCGCCGAAATTGGTAATATCGGCGAAAACGATGTGATGCTTGCCAGTGCATCCAACGCGATCATCATCGGCTTCACAGTCGACATCGACAATGCTGCCCGCCGCTCGGCAGATTCCAAAGGCGTCGAAATTCGCCAGTACAACGTCATCTACAAGCTGATAGAAGACCTGGAACTCGCGCTCGAAGGGCTGCTGGAACCGGTCTACGCCGACAAAAACATCGGTACGGCTGAAGTCCGCAAGATTTACAAAATCCCGAAGGCGGGAACGATTGCAGGCAGCTATATACGTGAAGGCGAAATCCGCCGTAACGCCCGTGCCCGTGTCAAACGTGGCAACAAAATTCTGGCAGAAAACCTGACTGTCGCCTCGCTCAAACGCGAGAAGGACGATGTGCGTGAAGTCCGCTCCGGTTTTGAATGCGGTATCAGCCTCAACGGATTTGATAATTTCTTGACCGGCGACCTGATTGAATTCTATGTCTCCGAACGGGTGAACTAGCCCGTTGGCAAACGCAAATAAAACGACATCAACCATAGCCGTGCAGGGGAAAGTATTGGGCTTCCGCTGCACGGATGTGAGTCCGTCTTTGTATCCAGTTTGTCTATAAGGAGGTCATTATGTCTATTAAACGGGATCGCGTGGGTGATAGTATCCAGGCCATATTGAGCGAGCTGCTATTGCGGGAAGTCGCCGACCCCCGCTTGAAGAATATCACCGTGACCGGCGTCAAAATCGACAACGAATTGATGTATGCCGATATATACATCAACGCGCTCGGTGACGAGAGCCGTGAGAAAGAAGTGCTCACTGGCCTGGAACGGGCGAAGGGTTTTTTGCGTCGAGAAGTTGCCAAGCGGGTGCGTCTGCGTTCTGCGCCGGAGTTGAAATTTCACTGGGATAAGACTCTGGAAAAGGGCGAACGCATCAATCGTTTGCTCTCATCTATCGAAATTCCCCCGCCGGAACCGGACGCTGTACAAGCGGTTGAAGTTGAGGGTGAGGATGACGAATAACGATAAGCTGCAATGGGCAGAAGCAACCGAGGCGGTCAAAGGGGCCGCCTCAATTTTGGTTGTCACCCACATGAGTCCTGATGGCGATGCGATTGGCTCCCTGTTAGGGTTGACCTTAGCGTTGCGGGAAATGGGCAAAAAAGTGGACGCGGTAGTCGATGGCGGCGTGCCCGACTTTTTGCGTTATCTGACCGGCGCGAATACCGTGCAGGGTAAACTTAAGCGTGGCAAATGGGATGTGATGATTTCGTCCGACGCCAGCGATGAAGAGCGTACCGGACTCGCCGGGGAATATGGTCGCAAGCACAGCGGCAAGGTGATTAACCTCGACCATCATCCCACCAATACCTATTTTGGCGATTTATTTTTGGTGCTGCCGCAGGCCGTCTCCGCAACTGAAATTGTCTACCGCTGGCTGAAATTTATGGAGCACCCATTTTCAGTCGATGTGGCATCCGCGCTTTTGACTGGCCTCGTCACCGATACGATGGGCTTCCGCACCAACAATGTCGTCGGCGAAACAATGGGCATTGCCCAGCAGTTGATGGACGCAGGCGCATTACTGTACGAAATCACCCAGCGCACGATGGTCAGCAAACCCTTCCGCGATCTGAACTTACTCAGTTACGCTTTTCCTTCGGTCAAGCTGACAGGGAATATCATTTCGGGTATTGTGACGCAAGAAGACCTTAAGCACGCGGGTCAAATCGATGCAACGGACGGCGGTCTGGTGAGTCAACTGATTACCGCCAACGAAGCGGTAATCGCGGTGGTCTACAAAGAACTTTCGGATAACAAAGTTGAACTGAGTTTCCGCAGCAAACCGGGATTTGATGTTGGCTCGGTGGCCTTTGGACTCGGCGGCGGCGGTCATAAACAGGCTTCCGGCGCGACCATTGACGGCCCGCTTGATGCGGCTATCGCCCGTGTGACAGCCTTGCTGGAAGCCGCTGCCGCTCAGGGGACGGCTCTGCTCGCCTGAGCATGATTTGAGCATGGCTGAACCATTCGGATTTCTCAATATCCATAAAGCCCAGGGCATGACCAGCCACGACGTGGTGGCGAAAGTACGTCGTGGCCTGAAAATCAAAAAGGTCGGTCACGCTGGGACGCTCGACCCGCTTGCGACAGGTGTTCTGGTTGTCTGTCTCGGCGGCGCGACCCGCTTGAGCGAATATGTGATGCAGTCCACCAAACGCTATCGTGCCCGTGTCTAT
The DNA here is from genome assembly GCA_039933955.1 of Chloroflexota bacterium. GTDB lineage: Bacteria > Chloroflexota > Anaerolineae > Aggregatilineales > Phototrophicaceae > CFX2. Next base: position 82,535 of record JBDTNB010000004.1, on the reverse strand, counting down.
CTCGGCGCGACCACCGATACCTATGATGCCGAAGGCGAAGTCCAACTTCGCCGCGACGCTTCCTACATCACCCGCGCCGATGTTGAATCCACTTTAGCTCCTTTCCTCGGTGACATCCAGCAAATTCCGCCCATGTACAGCGCTATCAAGCAGGGCGGACGCAAACTCTATGATCTGGCGCGTGCTGGTGATGTGGTGGAACGGGAACCGCGTGCCGTGCGGATTGACTCCCTGGAGATCATGGATTGGTCGCCGCCCGAATTTACGCTGGATGTGACTTGTAGTGCCGGAACCTACATCCGCAGCCTCGCTTATGACCTGGGCGAATCGCTCGGCGTAGGTGCGCACTTGTCCGGTTTGAGTCGCCTCGCCAGTGGCAGGTTCAAAATCGAAGATGCCTTGACCCTTGATGATTTACTAACAGCCGAAGATTGGATGCAGTTTGTCATCCCGCCGCAGACCGCACTGGCCGGTTGGCCTGCCGTCCATTTGACCGCTGAATATGCCGATCACATCCTGCATGGTCGCGCAATTCAATATCCTGATTCGCAGATCACTGACCTCGCCTTCGCCTATGCACCGGACGGTCAACTCATGGCTATCGTGCAGGCTGGCGATGGATTATTGCGCCCACATAAGGTATTCTTGTAACGCATTTTTGGCGCGCCGTCGGTGCGCTTTTCTTTGAGTAGCATAGGCCAACCACAACCGGATTCAACCATGAAGCAGCATCTTTATAATCTGTCCGAAGCCCATTTGCCAGAGCGTTCAATGGTCACAATCGGCGTGTTTGATGGCGTCCATCGCGGTCATCAATATCTCGTCAAGCGGCTGGTAGAAGAAGCCCGCGCCAGTGGACGGCTGTCGGTGGTGCTGACATTTTTTCCACATCCGGATATTGTGCTGCGTGGTTTGCAAGGCCGTTATTACCTTACGACTGCCGAGCAAAAAGCCCAACTGTTGATGGACTTGGGCGTCAATGTCGTCGTCACCCATCCTTTTAACGAGCAGGTGCGCCAGATTCGCGCGGCAGATTTTGTGGATCAACTGGTTGGACATCTCAACATGGAAGTGTTGTGGGTCGGTTCTGAGTTTGCGATGGGCTACAAGCGCGAGGGCAATGTCCCATTCCTGAAAGAACAGGGAATCCACAAAAACTTTTCTGTCCACGATATTGATCTCATTCAGAACGGCGGCGCGTCAGCCATCAGCAGCACCGCCATCCGCGAGGCGCTTCTGAGTGGGCAGGTGGAGCAGGCTAATAGCTGGTTAGGACGGGCCTACTCTGTCTCTGGTGAAGTTGTGCATGGCGAAAAACGTGGGCGTCAGTTGGGCTTCCCAACCGCCAACATGGCCGTGTGGGATGAGCAGGTGATTCCCGCGAACGGCATCTACGCCAGTTGGGCGCGCCTCGGCGACGAGCGCTTCATGGCCGCCACCAATGTCGGTGTGCGCCCCCATTTCCAGGGGCAGACTGTCACTGTCGAACCTTATCTCCTCGATTTTGACCGCGACATTTACGGCCAGCAGCTCGAAATTACCTTCGAGACGCGCCTGCGCCCGGAAGCTAAATTCGGCAGCTTGCAGGATTTGATTGACCAGATTGGTCGCGATGTCGATGCCACTCGCGCCTACCTCGAAACCCAACAGTCCTAAAAACTGCTCCGCGACAGGAGAAAATGATGCCTGTATTTTATCATTTACAAATTCTTCTGTTATCGAGTTGTTTATCCTCGCTTATCCTTACGAGTATTTTTGCCCTGCTTACCAGAAGACATGAATTTAAATGGCTAACGAGGTTAGCTGCAATTCTTGGAGTTCTACAATTAACTTTTGTAGCGATGCTGATTTTGTGGAGTATATTTGGTTACAGACTTCAGGTTGCAGTTGCGCAGCCTTATATCCAACAGGCTCTCGATAAACAATGTCCATTAGTTAACCCGAAAGCTGACGAAGTAGGCTTTCATAACGATTCGGGCTTTCAATGGAAATCCTCAAATGGAACCATAGCTTGTTATTTCGATAGCGTGGAATGGATATGTAATTGCAGCCCTTGAGAAACAAACTTTTAAGGGTTTACTGGCAACTGGCGACTGGTAACTTATAACTACCCCGGCTTCGGCACGCGATAGCCCAGCCGCCGCATCAATGCCTCGTCGCTGCGCCAATTTTTCAGCACCTTGACGTGTAAATCCAGGTAAATTTCTGTGCCCAGCATAGCCGCCATCTCGGTGCGTGCCTGTGAGCCGAGTTTTTTGATCATCGTGCCGCCCTTGCCGACGATGATGCCTTTTTGTGAATCCCGCTCGACATAGATGATCGCGTTGATGTAGGTCATTGTTGCCGAGCGTTCTTTGAACTCATTGACTTCAACCGCCACCGAGTAGGGAATTTCCTTATCGGTGCTCATAATCACTTTTTCGCGGATTACTTCGGCAGTGATGAAGCGCAGATTAGCATCGCTGACTTCATCGGCAGGGTAGTAACGCGGGCCGAGAGGCAGGCTTTCCATCAAGTAGTTGACAAGGTCTTTGACACCTGTCCCTTGTGCGGCGCTGACCAGAATCGTCGCCTCGTTGTCTACCAACGCGCCATATTCGCTCAGGCGGCGTTCGCGGGCATTGTCATTCACCAGATCAACTTTGTTCAGCGCCAGGATAACAGGTGTATCCCCGCGCAGCTTATTGACCGTTTCGGCGATATATTTGTCAGCTTCTAACGGATCGTCAGAAATATCCAGCACCCACAAAATCAAATCGGCGTCACGCAGCGCTTCTTCCGCCACGCCCACCATGAATTCGCCTAATTTATGCTGCGGCTTATGCAGCCCTGGCGTATCCATGAACAAAATCTGCCCATGTTCTTCGGTGTATATCCCAAGCTGCTGTTTGCGTGTCGTCTGCGGTTTGGGCGTCACGATGGCGATTTTCTGCCCCAGGATGCGGTTAATCAGCGTCGATTTGCCCACGTTCGGGCGGCCTACGATGGCGACCACGCCGGAGCGGTGATCTTCCGGCCAGCTATCATCAAATACGGTGTCGAGTTCGGTCATAATACAATCTGCCATTCAGCTAAGGTTGCAAAGCGGGGCAAAAATTCCAGCAGTCGAGCCGGGAGTGGAGTGTCAGCCGGGGCAATCAAAGCTGTGGGTTTTGCAATAGGTAAAATAGCGTTGGCATCAGCATAGACCAGCACTTCCGCTGGCACACTCAAATCCAACGCTTTGATAACGATCATTTCGTCGAGGCCATCGTTGCGATAGCCCAATACTTCTGATCGCGGATATAGGTTGCTGCCGTTAATCAAAAAATCCCAGGCTTCTTCGCCTGTCAGAAATTCACCGTAATCCAGCGCGACCAATCCGGGGACAACAGAAACGTGTAATTTCCCCAGGTAGCGCAGCCCATAACGGATGACGAAATTGCCTTGCGCCAGCACATCCATTCCGGTTTCGGGGTTGATTGCCAGCGCTTGTTTGTCGCCTACTTGCAGGACAAAGCCAGTGAAAGGGTCGCTCACTGGCGCACGTTCGGGAATAGGATTGCGCGACACGTTTAGTGCGAATGCCCCGCCGGTTCCGGGTGCTGTTCGCCGACTTCCGCCAGCGCGGTTTCCGTGCTGGTGTGTCCATGATGTTCGTCTTCGGCGGGCTTATTGATGTCGTCAAAATGTTTTTGCGGCTGCACAACGGCGTACCACGACACCACACCCAGGATGAACAATACCAGTCCCGCCGCGAATAGCATCCCGATGGAACCGTTGTCTGTGCCTGCGGCGCGCGCGACACCAATGCCCAGCGCAATAATCATCAAGGTAACGCCCAAACCCGCCACCAAAGAAACCCACCAAACAATGGGGCTGTGATTTGTGCTGATTTTTTCGGATACTTTCACTGATCTATCGCTCCTTGTGTTGTGTAAAATGGGTACACTGAAGAAGGTGTATGTTCATTCACAAAGGTATTTGCTTGCCATTGTGTTCACTGCTAGGAATACACCTTAATTGTGCCGCCAGAATAGGGGCGCGTCAACCCTATGCGCGAATAGACGTTTGTAATTTTGCATATAATCTAAATCGTTGGGAGAAATACATTGACGATTGAACGCATTTTGTTGATACGACATGGGCAAACCGATTGGAACGTGGAGGGGCGCTGGCAGGGCTATGAGCCAGTTCCATTGAACCAGGAAGGCTGGACGCAGGCCAAAATGGTGGCGCAGTCAATGCGGGGCAGGCTGGTTGGTTCTATTGTCAGCAGCGATTTGCCGCGTGCCTATGAAACCGCCTCAGCCATCGGGCATGTTTTAGGTCTGGAACCGCGTGCCGATGAACGCTGGCGTGAATTCAATATGGGGATTTTTCAGGGGAATACCCGCGACGAAATTATCCGCAAATTTCCCGACGAATGGCACGGTTTCCAAAGCGATTACTGGGACTTTCATATCCCCAGTGGCGAGTCCCGGCGTATGCTGCAAAATCGAATCTACGGCGCATGGCAGGCACTTTTGGAATCGGCAGTAGGGCCGGAAGTTGTCGTGGTGTCACACGGCGGTTCGCTAAAGACCCTGCTTTTACGCTTGTTTCCCGATTTCCCCGGTATCGATGGCGTACATCTCGGCAACACTTCCATCACTACACTGGAGCGCGTCCCACACGGATGGCATCCCGCGCAGGTTGCGTCCGTAGAGCATCTTGCCGTTGCGTCCAATGACGAGACGGGTGAAGCTGCATTGTGACAAATGACTTCGGATTAAATGAAACAGCTCCTAAGTTTGTATAAATTAGGGGTGTGGCTCCTTTGATACACACTCGTCTGTGATATAATTTCTCAACTTTACATAAATTCAATGGAGAACACGATCATGGCTCGGAGCAAAGTAACAGTTGTCGGCGCGGGCAATGTAGGAGCGACCTGCGCCCATTGGATCGTCAGCAAACAATTGGCTGACGTTGTTTTAGTGGATATTGTTGAAGGCGTGCCACAGGGTAAGGCGCTCGATCTTTCCGAATCCGCCCCAGTGATGGGCTTCGACCTCACGATTACCGGCGCGACCAGCTACGAAGCCAGCGCCGATTCGGATGTGGTAGTCATCACCGCAGGTGTACCTCGCAAGAAAGACCCGGTGACTGGCAAGTACCCTAGCCGCGATGATCTTGTCAAAACCAACCAGAAAATTGTGGGCGAAGTAGCGGCTCAGGTCGCCAAATACTCGCCTAATGCCGTTCTAATAATTGTCTCCAATCCACTGGACGCCATGTGTCATGTTGTGCTCCATGAAAGTGGTTTCCCGGCACAGCGTGTCATCGGACAGGCGGGTGCGCTCGATACCGCCCGTTACAAGACCTTCCTGGCCATGGAATTGGGCGTCAGCGTCAAGGATATTCACGGCATGGTACTGGGTGGTCATGGCGACACAATGGTTCCCCTGCCGCGTCACACTTCGGTTGCTGGCATCCCCGTGCGTGAATTGATCGCCGAAGAGAAACTTCAGGAGATCATCACACGTACTCGTAATGGTGGTGGTGAAATCGTCAACTTGCTAGGCGTAAGCGCTTGGTATGCACCCGCTGCGGGCACGGTGGATATGGTCGAAGCCGTCATCAGGGATCAGAAGCGCGTCATCCCGTCAGCGGTTTTGCTCAACGGTGAATATGGGTACAATGGTCTTTACATAGGCGTACCTGCTGTTTTGGGTGCAAAAGGCGTTGAGCGCGTTATTGAGATGGAATTGAACCCCGAAGAGAAGACAATGTTGGAAGTCAGCGCCAAAGCTGTGCGTGATGTTGTGAATATTTTAGGTTACTAGGGTTCAATGGTCATGCCGTGGGGGGCAGAATTGCCCCCATGTTTGTTTTCGGCTTAGGTAAGAAGAGGAATCCCCATGTCCCAGCCCCAGCCGCAGCCCCCAACTCCCCGCATTGTCGATCTGGATACCGGTACGGCAATGGTCGTGACGGACTTACATGGTGCGTGGGATGTATATCGCCGCCTCCGCGACCTTTTTTTGAGCGAACTTGAAAAAGGGGCAGTCAACCATCTCGTTTTGTGCGGAGATCTTATCCATAGTGAAAGTATCGAAGAATACGATGCGAGCCTGGATATGGTGCTCGATGTGATGCACCTGCAAGCTGACCTGGGCAAGAATAAAGTGACCATGTTGTTGGGCAATCACGAATTGCCGCACATCTATGGGCTGACACTTGCCAAAGGTGCGGTGGAATATACGCCGCGCTTTGAAGCCTCGCTGACTCGTATCGATCAGCACTATAAAGCCAAGCCTACCCGCAAGGATGTCATTGATTTTCTGGCGTCCCTGCCGTTTTTTGTGCGCACCAAAGCGGGTGTCCTGCTGACGCACGCCGGTGCTTCTACCGATATATCTTCGGCTAAACTGGCTGAGCGGATGTTTTGTATCAACCACGCCGAATTGATTGGCGTCGCGGATCATGAACTGAAAAAATTTGACATCGCCAGCTTGCAGCGCGGATATTCACATTTCACGGGCGTATCCTACGATGAACAGGCCAAACGCTATCTCGCCGTTACTGGCACAGACGACCCGCGCTACAACGATTTGCTGCGCGTATTGTTCCTCAACGGGCAAAATACTGATTTTGACCTGATGTGGAATACGCTGTTTTCGCAAAATGAACTTGATGTGGGTGAGAGTGCCTATCTGCGCACCCTCAAAAACTTCCTGCAATACATTTCGGAAGTCAGTCCGCATGAACAACGGGTGCTGGTCGCTGGACATATCGGCGTCAAAGATGGTTTTGCCGAAGTTGGCAAGCAGCAGCTTCGTCTTGCCAGCTATGCCCATGCCTTTCCCAAGCGTTCAGCACGTTATTTACTCTTGAACTGCGAAACGCATATCAAAACGGCGAGCGATTTGACAAGCGGCGTTCGTTTTGTCTTTGAGAGCGATCAGGCTAACAGCGCCCCACCGATGAAATCCGCCTGACCTTTCACAAATTCCTCTGCGGGCATGGCTTTGCGTCCCGCCAGTTGGATCTCTTTCAGGATAAATAACCCGTCTCCGGTGCCAACGGCAATTCCCTGGGGTGTGCTCACCACGCGCCCTGGTTCGGCGTTGCCGGTTGTTGCTTCACCGCTGCGGATTTTCAGAGGCTGTCCTTTCCAGGTGGTCGATGTTCCCGGCCAGGGGGTGAATGCCCGCACTAACCGTTCAATACTTGCCGCACCCTGAGTCCAGTCGATAATTCCGTCTTCTTTTTTGATCTGCGGTGCATAGGTTACGCCGGACTCATCTTGCGCCTGTGCCTGGATACTGCCGCTTAAGTAACCCGGCAGCGTTTCGATCAACAACTCTGCGCCGATTACCGCCAATTTATCATGCAGCGATGTCCCCGTTTCAGCCGCCGCCAGCGGAATCGCCCGCTGGGTTAGCATTGGCCCGGTATCCAATCCGGCATCCATCTTCATAATCGTGACGCCGCTTTCTTTATCGCCCGCGCGGATGACCGCCTGAATCGGCGCGGCTCCCCGCCAGCGCGGCAGCAGCGATGCATGGACGTTAATCGACCCATACTGCGGGATGTCCAGCACCGCCTGCGGCAAAATTTGCCCGAACGCGGCGACGACAAACGCATCCGGTGTCCACTGTTTGAGTTCCGCAATCGCTTCCGCTTTGCGTAATTTTTCCGGCTGGAACACGGGTATGCCCGCTTCCAGAGCGACTTGCTTGATCGGCGATATCTGGATTTGCTGGCTGCGGCCTGCCGGACGATCCGGTTGCGTCACCACGCCGATGACTTCATGATGCTGGATGAGTGCTTGCAGCGTTTGGACGGCGAAGTCCGGCGTGCCCATGAAAACAATTTTTGCCATTTGGGAATTCCTCTGTTTGCGTAGCAGTCGCGGTTGTATACACCAGCTCAAAATGTTAATATTTGTTTGATCTGATGTAAATGCAGGCAATTTGTTTGCTGCTGCACTGTGTGTGAGACGACTTATTGGTAATGTTTTATGTATCCCTGATAACCTGTCCGATGAACGCCTTCCGTCAGCTCTGCATTCAATAGAGCGCTGCTGAAGGTACGGGAGGTGGGGATAATCGCAGGATTTATTTTAATAGCTGCATCGGGTTGTGTCGAATATGTTACCTAAGCATTGGGTTGTTGCGACGCCCGCGCCCGCCGATTTGCTCCGACGCTTTCGGGGCATGGGGCCACTCATGGCGCAGACATTGTATAACCGGGGTTTTATTGACCCTGAGGTCGCTTACCAATTTTTACATGCGGACAAGACCGATTTTAACCCTTTTCAAATGAAGGGCGTGAATGAAGCCGTTGCCCGTATCCGCCGCGCCATCAAAAACCAGGAATTGATTATCGTCTACGGCGACTTTGATGCCGACGGCGTGACCTCGACGACGCTGCTCGTCCAAACCCTGACCGCCCTCAACGCAATCGTCAAACCCTATATTCCGCATCGTGTGGACGAAGGCTATGGCCTGAATAGTGCCGCGCTCCTCAAGCTTTCGCAGGCAGGCGCGAAATTAATTATCACTGTCGATTGCGGCATACGCTCAGTAGAAGATGTTGAAGATGGCAAAGCCTACGGGCTGGACATCATCATTACCGATCACCATTCCATCGGCCCGGAAATCCCCAAAGCTTACGCCGTTATCAACCCCAAGCAGGAAGATTGCAGATACCCCGAAGATATGCTGGCTGGGGTAGGGGTGGCATACAAACTCGCCCAGGCATTGTTGACTGTCTCCAATACCAATGACAAACAAAAACCTCATTTATTGGCCGAAGAACTGCTCGATCTGGTTGCCATTGGCACTGTGGCCGATCTCGCACCCATGAACCGTGCCGAAAATCGCGCACTCGTTCGCCAGGGACTTGAAGTCATCAACACGGCCAATCGTCCTGGCTTGCGCGCGCTCATGGAGGTGTCTAGTATCAAGCCGGGGAACATCAGTGCTATGAACATTGGCTTTTCGCTGGGGCCGCGCATCAATGCCGCCGGACGCCTCGAAAGCGCCATGATTGCTTATCATTTGCTGTCATCGCCGGATGAAGCTTCGGCTGTAGACCTCGCCCATCAGCTTCAATCGTTGAACAATGAGCGCCAGGATTTAACCCGCGCCGCTCAGGAACTTATTCGCGAACGGATCGACGAGCAGCAGTCCGATGTCCCGCTCATTTTCGCGTCGGATCGCAATTTTCGCCCTGGCATTGTCGGCCTTGTTGCTGGACGGTTGACCGAAGAATTTTTCCGCCCGACGGTGGTGATGGAGGAGGGCGATACCGAAAGCCGCGCCTCTTGCCGCAGTATCCCGCAGTTCGACATCACCCGTGCGCTCGACCAATGTGCCGATTTGCTGGTGCGGCATGGCGGACATGCCCAGGCCGCCGGTTTCACTGTCTTAAATCAAAATATCCCTGCGTTGAAACAGCGTTTGACTGAACTCGCTTATGATCGTTTGGCCGGTCAGGAACTCCGTCCTACGCTCGAAATCGACATGGAGGCCGACATCCATCATTTATCGGAAACACTGGTCGCCGAACTGGCCCTGATGGAACCCACCGGATTTATGAACCCTACGCCCACCTTGATGTCGCGCAATGTCAAAGTGCTGGAAACGCGCACCGTCGGCAAAGATAATAATCATCTCAAGCTCAAAATTGCCCGTGCTGGTCAGCCGCCGTTGGATGCAATTGGATTTGGTCTCGGTGAGTGGGCACACGAAAAATTGGATCGTATCGATGTGGCCTATCAACTGGAAATCAACGAGTGGAATGGCTATCGCAACCTGCAACTTAACCTCCAGGACATCCGTCCCTCGACTGATCCACGATGACTACAAAACCCCCTTTCCAAAGATTGCACTTCGTAGGGAGAAGGCTTGCCTTGTACGTTTTTGTCGTCAGAAACAGGCTCGCAAATCTGTACCCCGCTCACAAACTTCGCTTTACTCCCCCTCTCTACGAAGTGGGGAGGGGGTGCGGGGGAGATAATTTCGGCCAAAAACTGCCACGATTGCTGCCGAAAATACTTGTAATCTGGGTGTTATTTCTGCTCCTGCCCGGACTCCATATTTCTGCCCAAGACAGCACCACGCCCCCTAGCAACAGCAACATCTACGGCGTGGTCGAAGGTTTCTGGCTGCCCGATGCCGTTTGCGAACTGCATCCCGGTTGGGAACGGATTATTTTCGATTGGTCGCAGCACCAACCGGACGGCCCCGATGACTGGTACACACTCAATGTCGATGACCGCTGGTTGGCCGCCGCCCGCGCCTGTGACCGCGAAGTCGTCGCTATTTTCAAGCATACGCCCGCCTGGGCAACCGACGGCACGCCGGGGCCAGGTGTTCCCAAAGGGTTGTATCTCCCGGTGGATGATCCCGGCAATTATTGGGCGCGTTTCGTCCGCAAAAGCGCCGAATACTACAAGCCGCGCGGCGTGACCCGCTTCATTATCTGGAATGAACCGGACATCACCCAGGATACCTACGGTTTTGAGTTTGAAGGTTCACTCGATGATTATTTTCAGATGCTTAAGGTTGCTTATCTCGCCATCAAAGAAGGCAACCCCGACGCCGAAATCATCCTCGCTGGGACGACATATTGGCATGATGTCAACGCCGGAAGGCGGCTCTATGTAGACCGTCTGTTGGAGCGCATTCAGGCCGATCCTGACGCGGCTAAAAATAATGATTACTTTAACGTTCTGAGCCTGCATATTTATTTCCGGGCAGAAACCGTCTATGATATTGTTCATGCCATGCGCGAATTGCTGGATAAATATGGCCTGCAAGACAAGCGCATCTGGATCAACGAGATGAATGCTGGCCCAACCGATGACCCGCTTTGGCCGGTTATTCGTCCGCAGTATCAGATTGATCTCGCGCAGCAGTCGGCGTATCTGGTACAGGCAGTTGCCCTGGGTTTGGCGGCGGGCGCGGAACGCATGGCGGTCTATAAGTTCTATGATTGGAACTTACCGCCCGGTAGTGAGACTTTCGGCCTCATCCGCGCCGATGGATCGCGCCGTCCGGCTTTTGACACCTGGGCGATGATTATCCAGCGCTTGAATGATATGAAACAGGCCGTGCGCGCCCAATCTGATGATGTTGATGTCGTGAAATTGACCCATAATGATGGTCATCAAACCCTCATCGCCTGGACGAAAACGGCGAACGCGGTTCAGCTTCAGGTCAACGGCGTCAATGGCGCGGCGACCTTGCTCGACCAGTATGGAAATGAAGCGCCGCTTCAACCCGTCAATAATGGGTATCAATTGTCATTAGTCGGGGCGCGCTGTAACAACGTCGATAAATGTGCGGTAGGCGGCAATGCGCAATTGCTCGTGCTGCCGCCAGGGAATGTGACCATTCAAGAAGTGCGGTCAGGCCAATTGACCGATTTAATGTTTCAATAGAGGAGATCAGGATGTCTGAAAACGGACACAGCGCCCCCAGTGGCAGTGACCCTAATGGGCGCGTGAATGAAAAGGGCGAGATTAAATTTTCCTACGGCGGACAGGCTGTTATCGAAGGCGTTATGATGCGCGGGGCACACAATGCCGCCATCGCCGTCCGCGATCCCCAGGGACAGATCGTCGTCCACGAGCAGCCTTTGAACGCGACCTTGTATCGCGGACGCATCGCCCGAACCCCGTTTGTGCGCGGCGTTATTGGACTGTATGATGCGCTTGGACTCGGCACACGCGCACTCATGTGGGCGGCGGACGTTGCGCTTGGTGAGGAAGAAGAATCGGTGAATTTCAACGGCCCGATTGGATGGGCGACGATTGCCTTTTCGCTGGTGCTGGGCATCGGGTTATTTTTCCTGCTGCCGACCACACTGGCAACCGGCGTTGCCCGTTTGCTGGGCCTCAGCCACGACGGCACTGCTGCCATTGGCCTGAATGCCTTCCTCATCAATCTGATTGAAGGTGTGATTCAACTCAGTTTGCTGGTGGGCTATATCTGGGCGATTGGCCGCATCCCGGATGTTAAACGCTTGTTTGGTTATCACGGCGCGGAACACAAAACCATCAACGCCTATGAAGCTGGCGCGGAACTCACGCCTGAAATTGTTGCCAATTACCCGATTGAACATCCTCGCTGCGGTACTGCTTTTTTGCTGACGGTTGTATTCGTCAGCGTTTTTGTCTTTTCGCTGCTGGGGCGTCCGCCGTTCTTGCTGCTGATTCTGTCGCGCATCATCTTCATTCCGGTCATCGCCGGGATCGCCTATGAACTCTTGCGCTGGACAGCCCGCAACATCAAGAATCCGATTGTCGCCATCATCGTCAAACCGAATCTGATGCTGCAACATCTGACCACTCGCCAGCCTGACCTGCACATGATTGAAGTCGCGATTGTTTCTTTCAATCATGTCCTCGCTTCCGAAGGAATGCTGGCACGCGAAGCGCTCACCATCCCCGAACCCCGCCCGGAAGCGGTCTCGCCGACGTTAGCCGCTGTGAAAACCAACTAGTATTTTGGGTAGGGACATAGAAAATTCTGTGTCCCTATTTATCGCAGGGAACCTTCACGCTTTTGCTTGAACAAATTGTTTACCAAATCATTTTGCAGGCGGAATATCGAGTTGACGACAGATTTTGCGCGTTAACTTATCGTCAATTTCGCTGTGACGGGGTACAGGTGCTTTGCGCTCATTGTCAGGGTTTTGGTAGATTGTATGGTTGCCGCCTTCGCGCACCACAATACATCCGCACTTTTCAAGATGCTTGGTCAGTTGGCGACGTTTCATTCAAGTTCAATGGTCAATGTTTCGCGAATTATATCGGGCTTCCCGGCCAATTCGCGTTCTGCTTCTTCCCGTTCAGCCAACATTAATTCGTGGATCGCGTCCATTAGCATCTCACGGGCTTCCTCTATAGTTTTCCCCTGTGAGAATGCACCCGGAATTTCTAGCGCAGTCGCAATCCACCAGTCGCCGTCACCACGCTCAAATACCGCCGTAAATTCATGTTTCATGATTATTCCCTCGTCTAAAATTACACTTATTATACCCTCACTTATCGCCTGCCATGCGTTTCAACTCGTACAACTTGGTCAGAGCTTCCAATGGGCTGAGGTTATCGACTTCCAACTTTTTCAACGCTGCCAGGGCTGGATTTTCCGACTCATTGAACAGTCGCATTTGTCCGGCATCTTCGCGTGCTTTTTGCTTGAGCGAAACTGTCGCCGCTTTGGCAACCGCCAGTTTGAAATCGCTGCCTTGTTCTTCCAATTCGTGCAAAAGTTCGCGCGCGCGTTCCACCACCGGGCGCGGCATTCCTGCCAACTGTGCCACATGCACACCGTAACTCTGGTCTGCGCCGCCAGGGACAACCTTGTGCAAAAACACAATCTGATCGCCTTGTTCGCTGACCGCCACATTGTAATTGCGCGAACGCGGCAAAATATTCGGCAGTTCAGTCAATTCATGATAATGAGTCGCGAACAACGTCCGGCAGTTGAGGCGTGGGTTGTTGTGGATGTACTCGACCACCGCCCGCGCAATTGCCAGTCCGTCATAAGTGGATGTCCCGCGTCCAACTTCATCCAGAATCAGCAGACTTCGCCGTGTGCTGCCAGAAAGTAACCGCGCCGTTTCAACCATCTCCACCATGAACGTACTTTGTCCGGCGTGGATTTCATCCTGCGCCCCAATCCGCGCGAAAATCCGATCAACCATGCCAATCGTCGCCTCATCGGCTGGGACAAAACAGCCGATTTGTGCCATCAAGGTGATGATCGCCACCTGCCGGATATAAGTCGATTTCCCCGCCATGTTCGGCCCGGTGATGATATGTAGTCGCGACATGCTGTCAAAATGAGCATCGTTGGGGACATATCGGATGCCTCCAGCCAGCAATTTTTCGACCACCGGATGCCGCCCGTCTTTCAGGATGAGTAAATCGTCATCCGTGAGGGTAGGGCGGATATAACCTTCGCGTACCGCCACATCTGCCAGCGACAAAAATACATCCAGGTGCGCGACTGCCCGCGCGGTTTGCAGGAGTCGCGGCGCGGCCAGCGCGATTTCTTTGCACAGCGCTTCATACAACCGTTTTTCGACGGCTAGAATTTCTTCTTCGGCGTTCAACACCAGCGTTTCGTATTCTTTGAGTTCTGGTGTGATATAGCGTTCAGCATTCACCAGTGTTTGCTTGCGAATGTAATCCGGCGGCACTTTGCCCACATTCGCATTGCTGATTTCGATGTAATAACCGAACACCTTATTGAAACCGACCTTGATGCTGGCAATGCCCGTGCGCCGCCGCTCCTGTGGTTCCAGGTTGGCGATCCACTCACGGGCTTCACTGGTCGCGTTCAAAATATCATCGAGTTCTTGCGCGTATCCTGGACGGATTGCGCCGATGGTGTTGAGGACGGCAGGCGGATCATCGGTCAGCGCCCGTCTTGTGTGTTCGCACACATCTTCGCAGGCGTGCATCGTTTTGATGAGCGAGGCCAGCGCCGGAATCGGTTCGATCAACTGCTGAATATGCGGAATAATTTCCAGGCTGGCGCGCAAACCCAGCAAATCGCGTGGCCCTGCCTTGCCGATGAGCAAACGGTTTGTCAGCCGTTCCAGGTCAGAGATGCCTTTCAAAGCCTCGCGCAGTTCTTCGCGCAGGGCTTCGTTCGCCGTCAATGCCTCGACAGCATCCAAACGTGCATTCAATCGCCCCAGGTCGAGCAGCGGTTGGCTGATCCACGTCCGCAGCAAACGCGCGCCCATCGCTGTCACGCTGCGATCCAGAATGCCCAGCAAACTGCCTTCAACTTTTCGGCTGCGGATCGTTTCGGTCAGTTCCAGGTTGCGCCGTGTAAAGGGATCGAGCACCATGAAATTGGCTGTTGAATAGGCGCGGATCGTCGTGAGCTGGCTCAGGCTGCCGCGCTGTGTATCGCGCAGATAATGCAGTACCGCTCCCGCCGCACTGACCGCAATTGGCATTTCTGCTAATCCATAACCATCGAGCGTGCGCACATGAAAATGAGCCGTCAAGGCCTGCTCAGCGTTGCCTTTTTCAAAGCGCCAATCCGCCACCGAGGTCAAATGAACACCCTGCGGAAATGACACCCCGCGCTGCACCCAGCTTTCCGGCATAATGACCTCGCGCGGATTGAGGCGTGCCAGTTCTTCCAGCACCAGGACTCCCGCATTTTCGCCCTCAAGTTGGGTCGCCGCGAATTCACCCGTCGAAATATCTACGTAGGCCAACCCCGCGCGGCTCCATTGGCCGGATTCCGGGTCGCCAACCGGTACGATGCCCATCAGATAATTCGCCTGATCTTCAACCAGCAGCTCCGGCTCAGTAATCGTGCCAGGGGTGATTACCCGCGTCACTTCGCGCTCGACGATGCCCCGGCCATCCGGTTCGCTCATCTGCTCGCAGACTGCGACATGAAACCCTTTTTCGATCAGCCGCGCGATATAACTCTCCAGCGCATGATGTGGCACGCCCGCCATTGGCACGCGCTCTTCTTTGCTGACCGGGCGACCTGTAAGCACCAGATCGAGTTCGCGTGCGGCAACCTCGGCATCGGCGTCAAAGGTCTCGTAGAAATCGCCGAGCCGAAAAAATAAGATACAATCCGGATATTCTTTTTTGATGTCCAGATATTGCTGGCGTAGCGGGGTGACACGCGCCATAAGATTTTCCTATGTTGGTATCGGAATAAATGTTCGCAAAGTCCATGTATTTTATCAGTGGCAAGTGTTGCCTTCAACAGCCATAATTAGCGATATTGAAATGATCGCCGGGACGGCCTCGAACGTTCCGCATAAAACCGCATACGAAAAGGGAAATTATGTCTGAAGCAATTATCGGCCTTGATCTGGGCGGGACGCGCGTTCGTGCCGCCCGTCTCAGCCAGGATCTGGAAATTTTAGAACGCCACGAAACGCTGACTGATGATGAGCGTGGTCTTGGTGCGACGCTGGAAACCCTCAAACAAATGATCCATCAGGTGTTGCCCAAGGATGGGTCAAAAATAGCCGGGATTGGCGTTTCCGCGCCAGGGCCACTGAATCCTATCACAGGCGTGGTCGTCGCGCCGCCCAATCTCAAAGGCTGGCACAATGTTCCGCTCGGCGACATCCTGCACGCTGAATTTGGTGTTCCAGTTTATGTCGGCAATGATGCCAATGTCGCCGGTCTGGCCGAAACCGTGCGTGGCGCGGCGCGTGGATTCCGCCATGTGATTTTTACCACCCTCAGCACGGGCATCGGTACGGGCATGATCTGTGATGGCAAAATGCTGCTCGGTAAAGAAGGACTGGCAGCCGAAGGTGGTCATATCATCCTCGTCGTGGACGGTGAGGTCAGCGACTTCGAACAACATGCGGCTGGCCCCGCGCTGGCACGCAAAGCTCGTGCGCGTATCGAAAAAGGTGAAAAATCACTTATCACGGAAATGGTCGCAGGCAAGCTCGACGATATTAGCGGCGCAACTGTTGGCAGGGCTGCCCATCAGGGCGACACACTGGCGCTCGAAGTCGTGCGCTATGCAGGGCGCATCGTTGGTCTGGGAATGGTCAGCCTGCTGCACCTGTTTAATCCTGAAATTCTGGTTTTCGGCGGCGGCGTCAGTGCCATCGGTAATCTACTGTTTGACCCCATGCGCGAGGCCATTGAAACCTACTCTCTTGATTCATCCTATTGGCGCGATTTGCGTATCGAGCAGGCCACACTCGGTGAAAACGTTAGCCTGATTGGCGCGGCGTCGTTGGTGGTTACGCGCGGCGGTGTGGTGGATGTTGCCGAAGCCATAGCGCGGATGACCAGACAATAACAAAGTGCCCTAATGACGATAGCTGATCTGCTCAAAACGATATTAGGCAATGAAGGGCCATTTTGGGCAGCCCAGTTTGAAGCTTGGGTGCGCTCGTCCCGGCGTTATCGCGCCTTCGCCGAAACCTATCACGACAAAATCCATAAGAAATTGCGCACGTCCCAAAACGAAGCCGGACTCCTTGATTTATTTTTCGAACTGGAAACGGCTTATCGTTTGCTGCAAGACCCGCGCTTTGTCGTGGAATACGAAAAACATGGGCTACTCAAGGAGCGTGCGCCTGATTTTACGGTTGCATTTCGGGTGAATACCATCTTTAACCTGGAAGTCACGCGCTTGCGCACCCCTCAGGCCGATTCGCTGATCGAAGAAGCATTCGAAGCGGTCATTGCCCGTAAACTGACCGATCTGGTTGGCGATAAGCTGGGGCAGATGCGTTCCGGATCGATTAATTTTCTGCTCATCGTTTCCAATCTGGAGATTACCGACGCGAAGTTGCTTTCAGTGATGAATACTTTGCGCCTGAACGCTGAGCAAAAAAAGCATCCTGTTTTTGCTCCCTTTGGATTTCAAACCGCGCGCGATTTCCTCCACCAATTTCAACTGCTCAGCGCCATTTCCTGCCGCAATATGGGCACGGATGAGTGGTGTCTATGGAGTAATTCCCTGGTTAAAACACCGGTTCCGAAGGAATTGTTGAATGCGTTTCAGAAGACGCTGATGGGCCAATCGTCATAAATCAAAATGTCTGCGTAAGAAATGTCGTAGAAATATTGCTTTCGACTTTTTTCCCCGTTGGCTCCGTGCTACAATGCGCGTATGTTGATGCTCCCTGATTTCCGAGTCCGCCAGCGCGATTTTCTACTCGAAATTTCGCGTGCCCTCACCGCTCAACTCGATGTGAACGAAGTGCTGCGTTTGGTATTAAACGCTTCTGTCGTCATGTTGGGAGGGCAGGTCGGTTTGGTCGCCTTGCGTGATGCCAATGGTCTTTACAGTATACGTGCGACCATTGGTATCGAAGGCGAGCGCTTTGATGAAGTGAATCAGCAGTTACAAAAACTGGTGGACGAAGCCGGTATTGGGCTGGACAGCGAATATTTGAACGTCCGTCTCAATAAAATGGCCCTCACACTTGATCCCCGCTTGCGCCAATCCTTATTTTTGCCGCTGGTAATCGCTGGTGAACCAGTGGGGTTGCAAATCGTTTTCCGCGCCTCCTGGATCAATGCCACTGAAAATGACCTCCAGGTTTTACAGAGCTTTGCCGATCAAGCCGCTATCGCCGTCAATAACGCCCAGTTATACGCGCGTATCGACCATGAGCGTAAACGCCTTGCAGCCATTTTGGAAAACAGTGCCGATGGTGTCATGATTCTTGACGGTGAATTACGCATTCAGGGGTTTAACCGTGCGTTGGAGCGCTTAACTGGCTGGTCAACGGTGGATGCGATGGGTCGCTTCCAGGATGAAGTCATTACCTGGAAACGGGTCGAGAAAGGCGATTTGAGCAGCGCCCTTGCTGATGGATGGCCGTTTCGCTTGGCGGCTGATGCGCCGTTGGAAATTTTGTATGTCGAGGGCGATTTACTGCGCCGCGATGGTATGGCTCTGGGTATCGCAATCACCTATGCACCGCTGATGACCGCTGACAATCAGTTAGCGAATATTATTGCCAACGTTCGTGATGTGACCAATTTCCGACGCGCCCAGGAAATGCAAAGTGTGTTTATTTCCACTGTCTCTCATGAGCTGAAAACCCCCGTTGCGCTCATAAAAGGTTATGCGGGGACGTTACGCCGTGAAGACGCTGAATGGGATATGAACACCATTCGCCAGAGTCTCGCGGTTATCGAAGACGAGGCGGATCGCTTGGCTGGACTCATCGAGAATCTACTGGCCGCCAGCAAATTGCAGGCGCAGCGCATGGAGCTTGACCTAAGCGATCTTCATCTCGATCAGTTGGCCGGTCAGGTCGTAGAGCGTTTTAAAACTCAGACCCAAACTCATCATTTTGAACTCGCTTTTCCGCCGGATTTCCCGGTTGTAGCGGCGGATGAAGTACGTATTCGGCAGGTGCTTGATAATCTGGTGAATAACGCTATCAAATATTCGCCCAATAGGGGGACAATCACTGTGGGCGGCGAAGTTGATCCGCAGTTTGTGACCGTGTATGTGCGCGATCAGGGCGTCGGAATCAACGAACGTGACCAGGATAAAGTCTTTGACCGTTTCTTCCGTGTAGACAGCGCACTCAGCCGTACAACCCAGGGTACGGGTCTGGGCTTATACCTCGCCAAGGCCGTCATCGAAGCGCATGGCGGCAGTATTCGCGTATTTAGTAAACCGGGCGTCGGCTCTACTTTTTATTTCACAATTCCTCTATAATCAAACCATTCCCATCTGAAAACGATCCCACCCAGGGAGAAATTTAAATGCCTAAAGCTACTCAGACCACGATTCAGTGTGCCCAGTGCGGCCAGCCAGTGCGCGTGACGGTAAACACCCTCATTGATGCTTCACAAGACCCACAGGCCAAAGTCAATTTACTCAGCGGGCGCTTGAATGTCACCGTTTGCCCTAACTGTGGCGCACCCAACACCGTGCTAACACCGATTATGTACCACGACCCTGCCAAAGAACTGCTGCTTTCCTATGTGCCGATGGAGTTGGGACTGCCCAAAGAGACGCAGGAGAAAATGATCGGCGAGATGATGCGCGAACTGACCAGTCAGCTTCCGCAAGGCTCGTTCAAGGCCTATTTGTTGCAACCGCGCCAAGCGCTCACCATGCAAGGCCTAATTGACCAGGTTTTGCAGGCTGATGGCGTCACGCCGGAAATGATGGAGGCTCAACGGGCGCGCGTGCGCCTTGTCGAGCAGTTCCTTCAGGCGCAGGAAAACGATTTGCCGGAACTTGTTCGCCAATTCGATCTCCAGATTGACGCTCAATTTTTCCAGACCATGACCCTCATCGCCCAGCAGCTTTTGCAGGAAGGCCGCCAGGGTGTCGCCCAGCATATAATCCAAACAATGGGGATGGTTGAACAGCTTTCCAGCTACGGTCAAGATATGATGGAGCAGCGCGGCGTTCAGGAAGAAATTGTGCGCGAGGTCGCCGATGCTGTCAACGCACTCGGTCAACAAGCCCAACGTTCAGATTTTCTTAACCTCGCCTTTCAATACGCCGATGACGATCAACGCTTGCAGGGACTTGTCGGGCTGATTCGTCCGGCTTTCGACGCCACCTTTTTCCAGGAATTGACCGTCGAAATTGGCAAAGCGCCCGCAGACCAGCGCGAACGCCTGGAAACTGTGCGTGATAAACTGATCGAATTGACAGCCTTGATTGATCAGCAGGCGCAAATGGCCCTTCAGGAAGCCGCTGGATTGCTGCAAGATATTCTTAGCAGCCCGAATCCTGATGAGGTCATTTATGAGAATCTGCCGCTCGTGGATTACACCTTCATGCAGGTCTTGTCGGCTAATGTCCAGGAAGCGACTCGGCGCGGCGATTTGAATGCCAGTGCGCGCCTGAAAGACATTTATAATCGTGTGGTAGCTATTCTTCAGGAGAATATGCCTCCTGAATTGCAATTTGTGAATGAATTGCTGTCCGCACCTTCCGATGATGCTGCTCGCGAAATGGTCGCTCAGCACGCCGGGGAATTTGGTGCGGGTTTGATCGAAGCGATGGATGCGGTTGAAGAACAGATTGCCGCGCAAGGCAATCCGGCGCTCCTCGAACGCTTGGCCTTTGTCCGTAACGAAACCGCTCAGGTGCTCGGCTAATAACCACTCTTCCTAACCGAGAAGGCGTACCCCGGTGCGCCTTTTTGATTCCGTACTTGGCGATTGCCCTACGCTCTAACACTTTGGTGCTGTACCCATAATGTCCTATTTGGTAAAATGCCCGTCTTGCAGTACAGTTTGGCCTTAACGGCGCGGATGCGCCCTCCAGGTAATAAAAATAGCATCGAGTAAAGAGGTTTCGTAATGCGAAGAATTTCTCGTTCGATCACGCAAGTGAGTATTTTGGCGCTGTTGGCACTCCTCCTCGTGGCGTTATCGCTTCAGGCGGTTGTCCCGGTAGGCGCGCAAGATGCGACTGCTACCCCCAATGACCCCATCTGGCGTGCATTTTCAGCCGTTCGCAGCGCCATTGAAGAAGATCGCTCCGTCGATTTGACCATCATCAAATCCTACGATTGGGAACAAAGCGAGTGGAAAACTGGCATTGATGATTGCACCAAAGCGGCCACCGATGACCCTGCTTCGGCGCGCAAGGTTTATTTTGGCTGGACATTCACGATTACCAGCTTGCGTGGCGAAATTTTCCAGGGTCGCGTGAGTTTCGATCTGAAAGCTGTCACCGTTTGCGATCAGGTTGTGTCGGCAACGCCGGTTCCCGGTGGCACGCCCGACCCCAATCTGCCAACCCCTATCCCTGGTGGCGCAGTAGCCGGTGGATTTGAACTTGGCGGTCAAGCGCTCGATATGAACCTGAACACCTTTGGCTTGATGGCGCGTGCCGGAATGAAATGGGTGAAGCAGCAGGTGCGCTATAATCAGGGTGATGATGCCAGCAAGGCCCAAGGGCAGATCAATACCGCCCACGCTAACGGGTATAAAGTGCTCCTCAGCATCCTCGGCAATCGTGACCAGTTGAGCAGCAATTTTGACGGCTTCGTCGGCAGTTTTGCTGGTTTTGTCGGTGGTATTGCCGGTCTCGGTGCAGATGCCGTCGAAATTTGGAACGAACCGAATATTGACCGCGAATGGCCTGCCGGTCAGATCAACGGCGGCAGCTATACCAAAATGCTGGCAGCAGCCTACAACGCTGTTAAATCCAAGAATCCCAACACCATTGTAATTAGTGGCGCGCCTGCGCCGACGGGCTTCTTTGGTGCGGCGGGCTGCACCTCTAATGGCTGCAACGATGATACCTTTATGTCGCAGATGGCACAGGCTGGCGCGGCACAATATCTCGACTGCGTCGGTCTGCACTATAATGAAGGCATTGTTTCGCCGTCGACTGGCAGCGGTGACCCGCGTGGTGAATACCCGACTCGCTATTTTGGCTCGATGCTCAGTCGCGGCTATTCGCCCTTTGGCGGCAAACCGGTGTGCTTCACCGAGTTGGGTTATCTCTCGCCTGATGGCTATCCGACGCCGCTCCCGGCCAACTTTGCCTGGGGTCAGAACACCTCGTCTGCTGAACAGGCTTCCTGGCTGGCTGAGGCTGCCACGCTGGCTGCCCAGAGCGGCAAAGTCCGCATGATGGTCGTCTTCAATGTCGATTATTCATTCTACACAGCCGACGATCCGCAAGGTGGTTACGCGATCTACCGTCCCGGCGGCTCCTGCCCTGCCTGCGATGCGCTCGGCGCGGTCATGAAGAAATAACTGAAATAAAAGCGAGGCGCTCAAGTGAGCGCCTCGCTTTTTTATTCCTTTAAAACCCTGCAAACTGCACTTAATACGGTTTTTGTCTCTGGTCAATCGACTTTGTTTGTCTTTTGACCAGCCACTAACGACTTTTATCCCATTAATTCAATGTGCGCCCCATGCGTCAGCGCGACATCCAACGAACCGTCCTCTGCGCCACCTTCCGACCATAACCATAACTTGTACGGCGCTTCGCCACGCTGCGCTAGGTAATCGTGCAGCTCATTTTCTTCGTCAGTTTGCGTGGGCGCATTCAGGCTGATTGTCCGATCCCCTAGTGCAAAATCGGCTGTTGTATCATCTTGCTGATGTGGCGGCGCATCCAGGATTGCACTGTATTTTAAAATCCCATCGGCAAGATTGTTGACGGCAACCATAATGCCTGCCACCCCCGTCACGCCATTGGAATGTTGAATTTTGTCGGGATCATCCGGAACGCGCAGATTCCGAGCCGTCTCATCCTGGATGAAAAACGGTGTCATCGTCCCGTCCAACATTGCACTGCGCCACCGCAAGGCTTGCCCGTCGGGGCGGGCGCGTCCACCTGGTGGACGCGGTTGAATCGCTAGGCCGCGCTGCCTCATTCGGGCGACATCGCTTTCGAGATTCGGCGATAGCAGGGCATAACCGCCGAATCCCTCTCCATGTGCAAACATGAACAGGAAGCTGCTTCTATCCTCTGGATCGACCTGATCGAGCAGGGCAGGGTTGGTCGGTGCAAGTAGTTCGAGATAGGTTCCGTCGCGGAATACAATCAGAGAATTATGGGTTTTGCCGTCGGCGTGTGCACCACCGAAAAACACATTAAAGCCCAATGCCCGATAATCGCTGCTGGCTTTTTCAAGATCATTGACCAGAATAACCGCGTGGTCAAACTGAAGCGGTGTTGCCATCAAATTTCCTTGTCTAGCGGCTAATAACTGCTTTTTTTGCCTCGGAACTCAACCCTCATAACGTGCTGCTATTGTCAATCACCGGGAACGGTTGCCCGCGTTGCGCTTGTCGCATCCAGCCCAAATTGCGTCAGCCGTTCTTCAAACTGCCGCAGCACCGGATGACCATGATCGTCAAAGTGTCCTTTGACATGGCTGTCATCCAGTTTTGCCGATGAATGTGGCTTTTTCATATCCGGCTCGAATCGGCGCAGCTTGCGCCGGTATTCCCAGTGTTCCAGCCAATCGCCCAGGTTACCGCCCAACAAAAATTCGATGGCTCGTTTGCCCATCAAACCAACGCCTGTGGGAGTATATTCCGCCTCAATATAAAAAGCGCCCGCCGTATTGGGGAGCTGCTCGCTCACCCAGGCGTTCGCCTGACGGAATTGCTCGTAAAGGCCAAGTCCGTACAGCGGAACCATTTGCGCGATTTCGTGCGCCATAAAAATGTTGTGTTTGTCCTGGACGAGTGCGCTTTCCGCCAGCACATAATTAGGGCAGATTTCCGTGCCCTGCAAACGGGCCAGTCGCACCAACACAATCGAGAAAGCCCGCGCCAGCCACACCCGCCGGGGCGCGGTCACCAGAATATAATCCAGGTCATCATCATGGTCGGCGGCGTTATGCATTGCCAACGCGCCCGTCAGTGCCACCATGCGTACAAATGGCAACCGCGCCAGCCACTTAGCGTATCGCACTGCCGAGGGCCACAGGTGTTCGGATGCAGCCTCGCGCATTTGCCGCAGCGTCACAAGCTGCTCTTGCCCATCATATATAACATACTCGTCAATGCACTGGAGATAGGGTTGCAGATTGCTGGATTCAGCAAGTGTTTGCCTGATCTGTTCGATGTCTATCGGTTCATCATGGATCAGGAAGTGATGAATTTCGCGTATCGTCAGAGGGAAATGAAACAAATCGGCGTACAATACCGTCCGTAAAATGGCCGCTTCAATCGCTTCCATAACAACTGACCTCTAGTTTGGGATTAATACACATTCCAACTGAATACGATACGCTCAAAATCCTCGATCTAGTTTTATTTCCAGCGCCAAAGCCAGGTATCGGTGAATGCGCAGGATGTGCTGATTGGATCGAAATTAACAACCGCATCGCCCACTGCGCCCTCAATTGCGTTATTCTCCAATATGCCTTTGTACTGCCCGTCCACATAATAATACAGGTTGTTGTCGCGTGCGATCACCAGTAGATGATGTTTACCAGTGCTGAATGCGGGTGTCGTGCCAAAAATCCCTGGTTTAAATGAATCGCCATCTAAGGGAGATAAGCCGTAGCCCCCCGTTTGGTCAAGATAGGCCAGCGTGTAATGGGTTTCATCGGCTGCGCGCAAGATGACGCCGCAGCCGGCCACGCCCTGTGCGGACGCTTGCCAGCCCACCGTTGTACCAAACGCAAAATTTTGATAGGTTTCACCGCGTCCCAGCATCAAGCGTTCTACGCCAGGATGTCGCGATTCCACAAAACTCTCATTGACGGTCAGCGCCATTTCACCGCCGCCAGGGATCAGATTGCGACGCTGTAACTCTTGAACCATTTCATTCGGCTTGCCAACCACCACCTGTGCGGGAATCAGAACTTTGTTATTCACTAGTGTTGGTACGGTAATTACAAGATCGTCAAATAGGGCAGTGGTTTGGCTTGTCGGGCTGCCTTGAGTTTCGACTGCCAACCCAAATCCACCCTCAGTTTGGAGTGTGCTGTCGCTCAGCCGTCCGAACAATTGCCCATCGTAAAAGAAGTCGTATCCAACGCCGTTGACCAGTATTCCCAACATGAAGCTGGCTTTATCCGGAACGAGTGCGGGGTGCGGCGTCCAATCGCGGATGACTTGATCCGCATCACCGTGATGCAGTAGGAAACGCCATTGGCCTTTTGAATTCACATTGAGCACGTAATATTGGCCGTTTTCCAATCGTGTCGCCATGCCCACAACCCAACCGTCCGTCCCACCGCTGACGGTCACATTGGCTTGGGCATAATAGGTGATGGGGGCAGCAGGTTTCGCGCTGACCGATATGCCACGTTGGCGCATTCCATCCAGTGCCAGCGACAATTTCCCATTGGCTGCACTCACGGTGACTGGTTCTGCCAGTGCTTTCCAGGTCAGATTGGCGTCAAAATGCTCGGTGGTTTGCACCTGGGCGAATCCGGGCAGCATTGTCAGCCGGAACACACCTGCCTGTCCCTTAAAACCGGAAACCGTTACGCTGTAGCTGCCTGTGCGTGGAATGGTGATGCCTTCCAGAAGCGAATCGCCGTTTCTGGGATAATTGTAATCATCATTACTGACCAACACATCGCCGCCGCTGTCCGTAATCTGCAAAACAGGATCGAACCCGCCAGACAGATCCTTCACATAAAAAGACAGCATTTCCCCGTTTACGCCGTCAAACGTCCATGTTGCATTTTCATTCGCGTTCAACCTGCCTTCAACTGGTGTCATTAAGGCCAGTGAACCGCCGCTGCTGTCCTGGGCCAAAGCTGGCACGCCCAGTAGCAGCCATGCCAGACAAATCATGCTAGCGCGAATTATCGGTTTGAGGGCATCCACTGCGAGAATTGTCCGTTCAAACGATTGAGGAAGGTTTCAAAATCCGCCATCGACATCTCGGCTCCGCTGTTCCATCGGAAAGTTTCCGCCAATTTCAGGCGGCGCTGCTCTCCGGCGAAACGCAGGGAATCTTGACGAACATCTTTTGCATTGGCGTTTTTTTCACTTGCAAGTGTCGTAAATTTGAATTGCTTTTGCAGCATTTCGGCGTCAGTCGGCGATGCAAAAGTGTAGACCGACAAATAAGTATCATCCTGCTCTAACGCACAGGCGATCACAAACCAGCCCTTTGGCACGCGCGAACGTTTTTTAGTCTGGAAGCGCCACAACAGCACGCTAAATGGCTCTCGCGCGTCAATTTTATCCTGAACCTTAGTTTTGGATCTAACCTCAATGCTATCGGCATTCATCTCAACGACGCGCCCGCTCGGCCAGCGCTTTTGTAGGTATTGTTCGCTGACGCGGGTAGCCACACCAGCTACTACAAAAGCCAGGAAAAACGCGATAAGGTTAAAACCCTCGCTCGTAACGAGCCTGTTCGATACCGCAAATATGACCAGCCAGATGCCTACAAAAATACCCACGACGCTCAGGCGTAATGCGCCGTGTTCGCTGTCTACAGGGATTGTCAGAGAAGGGGTGTTGATTATACTTTCACTCATGGCTTATTGTCGCTCGGCTACAAAAATCACACGCGGTGCGTGTGATACTCCCGGCTCATAAATTTCGAGGTTGGTATTGAGAATGGTTTTAATCGTAAATCCGCTGCGCTGCAAAAGCGAGCCGACGGCCTGCACAGGAAAGGCTCTTAAAATCCGTTTGGCTTCTGCTCGCACCCACAAATCACTGCTCCGTTGAAACACAATAAATTGGCGGGTATGCATTTGCCGCTCGTAATCGTATTCATTACTGCCGAATACCGTAAGCGACATGGGATCATTATAAACCATCCCATCGCTGCTGCCATCTTCAGTTAGACCCTGCACCGTGTACATATCAAATAGAAATAATTTCCCGGCTTCGAGGATGTGCTGCACGCCACCAAACACGGCTTCAAGATCGCGCAGGCTGTTCAATTCATTCATGACGTTGAGCGCCAAAACCATGTCAGCGTTGGCACTGTTCGCCCCCAATTCGCGCATATCCTGTTGCAGCCATTTGATGTTCAGATCAGGGTTGTCCAGTTTTTGCCGCGCCTTGTCTAGCATTTCCGGAGAACTGTCTATCCCCGTCAGGTTATAGGGATATTGTGACAGGTATTCGATACTTGCCCCAGTCCCACAGCCCAGCACCATAATTCTTCGTCCCAACCAGTCAATATGCTGGGCATAATCAATCAGCCGTGACGTGATGTTTTGGGCAAAGTCACCCATACCAATCTTGTCATATATCGGCGCTAGAACAGCATAATCTCCTGGCACAGAGTTTTCCCCTCGCCAATCCCTGGAAAATGCTCCAAGGTTAATCAGAATTTTGTTTCGTTAGCGTAGCACAAAGTCGGCGAATAAGCTACTCGTGAGCCATACCGCCAATGGTGATAGAGGATGGTCAAAATGGGGCGTTCGTGAAACCCGTCGCGCCTATCTCAGCGTCGCGCCTGATTAAGCGGGGCGCTCAAGTGGCATCCGGTAGCCTTGTCCCGGCACGGTCACAATATATGTGGGATGGCGTGGATTTTGTTCGATTTTTTGCCGCAGTCGCGAAATGTTGACGCGCAGCACCGAATAATCGCCTTCGTACTGCTCGCCCCAGACACCGCGCAACAGTTCGTCATGCGTTACCAGTTGTTCGGCGTTCCGCATCATTGTCACCAGGATGCCGTATTCGATAGGGGTGAGGTGCAGGCGGATACCGCGAATCATCGCCTGCCGCCGGGGAATGTCCAGTTCCAACTGCCGCACGATCAATTTCGTTTCCGGTTGGGGTGTCCAATCGATGCGTCGCAGCAGTGCGCCAACCCGTGCGACCAATTCTTCTGGCGAAAACGGCTTCGCCATAAAATCGTCCGCACCCGCTTCCAATGCGCTGACTTTATCGCGTTCCCGCCCGTAGCCGCTTAAAACAATCATCGGCAGGAAAGAATGAGTACGCACTTGTTTCAAAACTTCCATGCCGTCGATGTCCGGCAGACCGATGTCCAGCAGTACCAGATCAGGCTGCGCATTGGCGATTTCGTTCAAGGCGATTGCGCCCCGGTCAACCGCGACGGCATTATATCCCGCTTGATTCAGCAGCGTACACACGACCTCAGCCGTTTCCTCGTCATCCTCAACGATCAGGATTTGTCTGTCTTGCGTCAGCACCATAGCGGATTACTCACACCAATAACGTTCATCACAAGTTTGAAACATTTATCTAACCGATATGTAACCTATCATAGCCTATTTTCTGCATAAAGCGCAAGCGAACACCAACAATTGAAATATGAATTCAAACTTAATTACTACGCTTCTTTAGGTTTGAATGCTATTTCTGCGTATCATACTGTAAACAAAAAGCACCCCTAACACGATCCATGAAATCATCGAAATGATACTCCCGGTTGTACGCACGGGTGTGTTCTCAAATTGCACCACAACTTCAGAGGTGCCAGCCGAAATTGGAAATTCGATAGTCCCGTCGCCTGAGCGTGCCTGGGTTTCCACCGATTGCCCGTTAATGATTGCTTGCCAGCCGGGGAACCAGAATGTTTGTAAATCAACTGTCGCAGCGCTCGGTGTATTGACCGTGAAGACCCGCCGCGAAAGCTGCCATGACTGCATATCAACTTGTGCTGCGGCGTCGCTGACAATGATGCCCTGTGCGGGGTCAACCTGGCTCGATTTAGCGGTATCTAATGTCGCCACCCACTGCGGCTTATATTCGGACGGGAACACGCGCCCAAAATTGTCCGACGTGACCGGTGCTGCGCCACTCAATTGTGCCGCCAAATCGGAGCGAATGCCTCGCCGCAAATAAGCCAGCGCCCCCACCAATCCTGCGCTGTAAATAACATGCCCGATAATGACCAGCGCAATAAATAAGGGCAGCATTCGGCGTTGGCGCGTGGGCAGTTGTTGTCGGTTGCCCCGCGTTTCCAGCAGCCATGTGATGATTTCGCCCGCCACATACGCGCCGCTTAGGGCGCTCAACGTTTGCCAGCGGGTCGGGAATTGCAGCATCGATGCCCTGGGTAGGATCGCCCACAGTGGACTCGACAGGCTGAAGGACATGAACATGCTGAACCCAAAAACACAAATCATCGCCAGTGCGATTGGCCGTCGTCCCGGTGCATATCCACGCCAGTTCCGGTACAAAGTCACTGCCATCGTGATGACCAGCACAATACTCAGCAGTGCGCCCACGCCGATCATCGTATTTTCCAGGAAGGTTGCAGTGCGCTCTGTGCCCAGATAACCCCAGGCGTTAAACAAAAAATTGTTTTGATAATTGCCGAACGTGGTCTCGGTTAGATGATTTGTGTCCAGATATGAGGTTTCACTTAACAGCGGCAGCACATAAATCGCCGCCAGACCCAGACCCAGCCCGCCTGCTAACCCCAACCGCACCAATTTCCACAGCCATCCGCGCGGTTCCTGCGCGATCAAAACGATCACAAATATCGCGACACCGAAGGCCGCCATATACGCCGTCAAAATATGGGTCAGCACCAGCCCGCCCAGTGTAAACGCCAGCAAAACATGATCGAGTAGCCGCTGTTTTTTGATGCACTGATACGCAAACAGGAAAATGAACGGTAGCCATGCGAAACTGATGTATTCGCCCAGCGCTGCCCGCGAATACAAATCAATCACGTAGTAGGGCATCGCCTGATAAACCAGTGCGGCTGCCAGCGCCCCCGGAATCGGCAGGAATCGACTCGCGAGCCGCTGCATACCCAATCCGCCGATGACCAGCGTAATCGTGAGTAGCAGTTTGAGCGCCGTGAATACTGAAAATCCCACCAGCATGAAAGCGCTGCCAGCATAATAGGTGAGGGGCGCATAACCGACCCCCACCGGCGCGCCATAGCCGTTGAAGAAATCGCCGAACCAGCGCGGATACAACACGCCTTCCCGTAATCCCGCCGCGAATTGCTGGGTATTGAAGATGTGGAAAGCTGCGTCGCCGCCCCGGATAAAATTCGGCAGCAGCAGAAAAACCGCGTTCAGGATGATTGCCCAGGCGATAATGAGCGCAGCACGGGTGATCGGACGGGCGGGGTCAATGAGCCGCGCGTATAGAGCTTGGAACATAAGATGTCCTTTAGGGGATGGCGTCCAACTTGCGTAACGCCGCTATTATGAGCACAAATGAATCTCGCCGCAACTCATCTTGCCCTGGAATCAAAAACGCATACAGTTTTTGTATGCGCTGGTGGAGTTGGGCCGTACAGGACTCGAACCTGTAACACCCGCAATGTAAATGCGGTACTCTGCCAATTGAGCTAACAGCCCTTATTTATATATACTTTACATCAACCACTCTGGTTTATCAATACCCGTGTATTCTTGAATTGCCCCAAGCACATGCTGTATAAGCCGAGTGCTATGTATCGCAATCTCACATGTTCCATACAGCAGTTTGCGTCCCTTTTGTTGACTGCTTCTGGGTTGCATATTGACTGCCGTTTTTTTCAAGCATTCCTTGGGTAGTTGAAGCATTTCAATCCAATAGCTTTCAATTTCTTCTTGGCTAAGGCCATTATTTGTATAACACATGATGCGGAAAGTGATTTGGTTATTTTGAACCATGAGGCTTTGTCGGAGGAAACGAAGATAAAAACAAAGTAAAGCCGAGTCAGAATTTGCGAGTGTTAGGGAATTTCTTGATTTCGTACCTTCTCCCCAATACAACATGCATCCCGCAATATGCAGTGAATCATGTGCGCGGGCTTTTATGCGCCCTTCTTCTTGATATTGCCGCCTGATCTCCCGGAATTTTCGTGCGTTGGTAGCCCCGCCGTTGGCCTGCGCTCGATAGGCGTAGTGTTGCTTTTCAAGTGCTTGTTTCTGCTCGTCGGTCAGTTGAATATCGCGTACCCATACACTGACTGATGATTTTGCTACATCCAACTGTTTGCAAATTTGATTTATGGATAGACCTAGTTCTTGTCTAAGCCGACGAGCTTCAATGCGTTTATCGGACTTCATTCCGAACCTCCTATTTACAGCTAAATTTTACTATGCTTTAGGTTCGGAAAGAATGTCACTGTGTCTTATAATTTCGGCGGCGTCACACCGATCTGACCCTGATACTTCCCTTTTTTGTCAGCATACGAGGTTTCGCATTCCTCATCCCCTTCAAAGAAAAGCACCTGCGCGATTCCTTCGTTGGCATAGACCTTCGCCGGTAGGGGAGTCGTGTTGCTGATTTCCAGTGTCACAAATCCTTCCCAACCGGGTTCGAGGGGCGTAACATTCGTGATGATCCCGCAGCGTGCGAAAGTTGATTTCCCGGTAGTGATAGCCAATACACTGCGTGGAATACGAAAGTATTCGACAGATACGGCCAACGCGAAGGAATTTGGCGGGATGATACACGTTTCGCCTTCAAAATCCACAAACGACTGTGGACTAAAATTCTTTGGATCGACGATGGCGGAATAAACATTCGTAAATATCTTAAATTGATTGGACACCCGCATGTCATAGCCATAACTCGACACGCCATAGCTGATAACGCCTTCGCGCACCTGATTTTCCACGAATGGCTCAATCATTTTGTGTTCCAGCGCCATCTTGCGTATCCAACGGTCAGGTTTTAATCCCATCGTGTCCTCCCCAAATAGCCGGTAAAGAACTCACACTAGCTGCTAATGTTATTGCTTAGGTCATTCCAAAGCGCTGATCCGCTTTTGTCTTTCACTTATAGCTCATTACTCGTTACTCATCACTGCTTTACATTTCAAAATTCTAACCCAATGTTCAAACAAATGTTTCACATCCGTGCTGCGTTTCATGCTAGACTCAAGTTCCGAGCACAATCCGCAATGGCTACATATCGTGTCCATATATAGATTTTGCAGCCTTAAACAGGTCAATTTGGAACGGCTACAGTCCCATTCTAGCCCCTTCAGTGGGCTTGTTCTTACCGGTAGCCGGATCGCTTTAGCGTCTGGCGGCGCAACCGGCGAAAAAATGACTTGCTGACACGCCTTTGAGTGTCTGGTGACCCTTAAATCGGCTGACTTTGAGCGGCAGGAAACCAACTTGGCAATGGCGACAGCGCGACTCCGCCGCAGCGGCAGCATTCTCTCTGGTGCTCGCCGTTTTTCTGCCAACCCAGCGGCGCTTCTCGTGTTTCCCGCCGCGCTATTTTCGCAATGCGGCGGCGCTTCTCGTGCTTCCCGCCCGCCACTTCGGCGACAATTTCAACCCTTGCGCCCTTGCGTTGAGTCTTTTCTTGATCTTTCACTTTCAACTCGTAACTTTTAACTCGCCCTACATACGCTCCGGCGCGCTCATGCCCATCAAATCCAGCACACGCTTGAACACCACTTGCGCTGCCCGGTAGAACCGTAACCTTGCTTTCGCCACGTCCGGCGGAATATCGCCGTGCATCGCCCGCACTTCATCATAAATGGGATGGAAAACGCTCGCCAGTTCATAGGCGTAAAACGCGATTTTGTGCGGTTCCAGGCCAATCGCTGAAGTCTCAATTACTTCGCCCAGTTCCAACGCTTTGCGGATGAAACGCAGTTCAGCCTCGCCCAGCAGGCTCACATCCGCGCCGTCATCAGTCAATCCGCGTGCATCCGCCTCGCGGAAGATACCCGCGCACCGTACATGGGCATTCTGGATGTAATACACCGGGTTTTCGTTGCTCTGTGTGACCGCCAAATCGAGATCAAAGTTGAGATGGCTGTCTGGGCTGCGCGCCAGCAGCATGTAACGTACTACGTCCGCGCTCGTCAGGTCAATCAGGTCATCGAGCGTGTCGTATGTGCCTGCGCGGGTGCTCATCTTCACTTCTTTACCGTCGCGCATCGTCTTCACCAATTGGATGATGATGACGTTGATAATCGACGGATCGTATCCCAGCGCTTTCAGACCATATTGCACGACTTTATATTGCGCGCCGTGATCCGAGCCTAAGATGTTCACCAGCATATCGAATCCGCGATCAATCTTGTTGAGGTGATAAGCGATGTCTGGTAGGGTATAGGTTGCGTTGCCATCGCTCTTAATCAGCACCCGGTCTTCTTCATCGCCCCAGTCCGCGCTGCGGAACCACGTCGCCACGCCCTTAGCTTCATGGTCTTTGTTGGCGCGCGGCTTATTCGGATCACCGGCATTTTCCGGTTTTTCCGCCCGGTAAACGACTCCGGCTTTTTCTAGCCGTTCTAGTGTTTTCTGAACTGCTCCATCTTCGTACAGGCTGTTCTCGTTAAAATACACATCATGGATAACGTTTACGCGCTTCAAGGTCGTCTTGATGATCGCAAACATTTTTTGCTCGGCGTATTCCTTGAAGGGTTTCCAATCAGCATCGACCAGCGTCTTCCCTTTTTCGGCGATCAAGTCCTGTGCGAAGTCTTTCAGGTATTCACCTTGATAAAAGGTTTTGTCCGTAGCGGCTGGTATCTCCACCGGCAAACCCAGTGCTTCCAGGTAGCGAATCCGCATACTATTGCCCAGATTGACCATCTGAACGCCCGCATTGTTGAAATAATATTCGCGTTCCACGTCATATCCTGCGGCTTCCAGGATACGCGCGAGGGTGTCACCGACCATTGCCCCTCGGCTCCGCCCGATGTGCAGCGGCCCGGTAGGATTGGCGCTCACAAATTCCACCTGCGCTCGTTTACCCGCCCCGATGTCTAGTTGAAACAGTGCTGCGCCTTCCGCGATGAAGGTTTCAACACAGGTTTTCAGCCATGCCTCGCTCAGACGGAAGTTGATAAATCCCGGTTTGGCGATTTCTACGCTGCCGATTAAATCCGTCTTGGGCATATGGTTAGCGATTACGGATGCCACATCGAACGGATTGCGTCCGGTTGGTTTTGCCAATTGCATCGCCACCGCGCAGGCATAATCGCCCTGGTCGGCGTTTTTCGGTGGACGGACTTCAATCGCCGGAATTTCAAAGGGCGGTAAATCCCCGGCGGCTTGTGCGCTTTGGATAGCCTGTGTGACCGATTCGGCGAGTTCGTGTGGGAGGACTTTCAAGGTGTTGTGATCCTTCAAACCGGATATGGGTAGGGGCGTTTATGAGTTTGAACGCCCCTGTAAGTTGGCATTCTATCAAATTTATCTTGCTTGGCAAGCTGAGGTTGGCGCGTCAGACCAGGGGGAACAATTCAATCACACCATCATCGCCAATCGTCGCTGTGCCCCCGCAGCCTTCGCAGACCCAGCTTTCCCCCTGCCGTTGCATCAGGTTTTGGTTACACTTGGGACAGCGCAAAATTTCTTCGAGTGGGCGCGCACCGGTAACGTTCGATTGCCCGGATTTGCGCCCCCATACCTTGCGGTAATCCACCTGCCAGATTTGCGCTTTGGCATCCTCGACGCCCATCCCCCCTAGGATGGGCTGGACTTCGCCGCTTGACCAGATTTTGCCGGGCATAAAGCGAGTGTTTTGGCGCTGTGACACCAACAGCAACCCGCCCGGACGCAGCACCCGTACCAGTTCGGCTAAAACGGCTTTCGGATTGGTCATAAATTCCAGGGCTTCCAGCGAAGTTACGACATCAAACGTATTGTCCGCGAAGGGTAATTTTTCGGCGGGCGACCAGATAAAGTCGACTCGTTCTTCGTACAAATCAAGATTTTTCGCCGCATAATGCAGCATCTGTCTGCTCAAATCAATGCCCACAACCCGTCCCTGGAAACTGTTATGGCGCATCATCGCCAGCGGCATTCGTCCCGTCCCGGTTGCGACATCCAGCACCAGCGGTGATTTATGCGGCGCGATGGCTTCAATAATCGGCTGCGCCAGATACATTTGTTCGTATTCGCGGTAATAATTTTTTACACCGTCATAGCGGAAGGCATACAAATCATAAAGCCAGATGACCACGCGCCGCCCCAGGTACACGCCCTCGCTGGCGATCAGCAGCCACCACAGTAAAACGCCCAATCCAGCGATGAGGAATCCCAGCCCAACCAGCTTTAAAATTTCACCGATCACATCAGCCAGCCCTTGTCGTGCAGCCAGGGTACGCAGCGCTCAATCCCGGTTTGGAGGTCAACTTTGGGTTCCCAACCCAACCGTTCGCGCGCTTTGGTCATTTTAAAAGTCACTTGTCCCAATGCCATCCGTAGCAAATTCGGCAGTTCTTTGAGTTGTGTGTTAGGTCGTGCCAGTGCCCCAACGAGTGTGACGAAAGGTGAAACCACCCCCGGCGGGATGCCTAGCCAGCTTTGATGCCCTGCCAGTTTGGAATATGCACTCAGGAATTCGCGCCAGGTTGGTGCGGGATCAGGAGCACAGTTAAAAGTTTCGCCAACAGCATCGGGATGCTGCGCCAGCAAAACCATCAGATCAACCACATCACCCACGAAAATCGGGAACGTCGTGCCGTCACCGCGCCCGATAAACAAAGTAGGGCGTAATTTCGCCAGCCGGAAGAACTTGCCTGTCCACATACCTGAATACGGCCCGTAAATCATAGCAGGTCGGATGATGCTGTAGGGCATGTGATTTTCACTGGCGATTTCCCGTAATTCAGCCTCAGCTTCAGCTTTCGTGATGTTATAGGGGTCTTGGCCGGGATTAGGTGGAGTTGCCTCGGTAACATCACCCCTTTGATTGTAACCATAGACCGCGATGCTGCTGACATGCACCACGCGCAGCACTCCTGCACCTGCGGCTGCCTTTGCCACATTGCGTGTACCGATGGTGTTGATCTGGCGCTGCCCATCAATTGAACCGCCCATAGACGCCGCGACATGGAAGACAATTTCGCAGCCTCGTACAGCCTGATGCATCTGGTCAGCGTTGATAATATCCCCGGATACGATTTCGACACCGGGGAGACTTGCAATATATTTGGTTTTTTGAGGGCTACGGGCTAAGGCGCGGACACGTACACCATCCTGTGTTAATCGTGTCGTCAACGCGCTCCCCAGAAATCCGGTTGCGCCTGTGACCAGGACGGTTTTACCTGCCAATGTCATATCGTTTGCCTTACGTTGTCTCGCTGGATAGGCTCGCCAAACTGCCCAACCGTCGCATTTGCGGCCATTGCCACATCACCCATAAAACGACGAGGATGGTTCCCACGCCACCGGCTGCAACAGCCAGCACCGGGCCTAAAATCCCCGCTGCCACACCCGACTCGAAAGCGCCTAGCTCGTTTGACATCCCAATGAACACGCTGTTCACCGCTGATACTCGCCCGCGCATCTCGTCAGGAGTCATTGCGAGCAGCAGCGTACTGCGGATGACCACGCTGATATTATCAAACGCGCCCAACAGCGCCAACGCGACCAAAGATAGTATAAACGATTTCGACAACCCGAAGACGATTGTCGCCGCGCCGAAACCAATCACCGCCCATAACAGCGTTTTTCCGGCCTTTTTGAACGGTGGCAAATAGGTGATTGTCAGCACCATACATACCGCACCCAGCGAGGGTGCTGCCCGCAGCCATCCCAGTCCTTCCGGGCCGACCTGTAATATATCCTTCGCATAAACCGGCAGGAGGGCTGTAGCGCCGCCGAATAGTACCGCAAACATGTCCAGCGTAATTGCCGCGAGGATGACCTTCGACTTACGAACGAAGCTAAAACCCGCCAGCACAGTTTTGAGCGTGGCAGCTTCTTTAGACATAGCGATTTGCCGCCCGTGAATCTGAACAACCAGAATGGCGAAGACTGTCGCTGCTACTGCATCGAGCATGAAGACTTCTGCCGCGCTGTTGAAAATTGCGATCATGAAACCGCCCACTGCTGGGCCGAAAACCGCTGCGAACTGCCACGCGCTGCTGCTCCATGCTGCCGCGCTGGTGAATTTTTCCGGCGGTACAGTTTGCGGGAGCAGGGTGGAGGCCGCTGGATTATTGAACGCTCGTAGGATGCCGACCATCAGCAGCACCAGATACACCAGCAACAGCGAACCTTGAGTCAGCGTAAGCGCCGCCAACTGTCCTGGCTTATCTGGACGCCACATTTCCAATTGAAGCACCACCGAGCTTTGTGTGAAAGTCAGCGCCGCCAACCCAAGTGAACAGCATCCCAATAAAATCTGGGTGATGACGACGATACGTTTCCGGTTGAAGCGATCTGCTACATGCCCGGAGATGAAAACCAGGGTTATCACGGGCAATATCTGGACGAGGCCGACCAATCCCAGCGCAAAAGCCGACCCTGTGCGTTCGTACAATTCCCAACCGATGGCGACGCTGACCATTTGTTCGCCCAACGCTGCGACAAATCGCCCGAAAATGAGTAGGCGAAAATCGCGGAACCGCAGTGCCGCATACGGATCATGCGGAACGGGGGTCTCTGGGACGGATTCTATGGACGCGACATCGGCGTCCGGCAAGGGCGGTTCTTGCTGGATTTCAGTGGTCATGTGTTGACGTTTCTACCATATGAACAAACTCAAACGGAGCGATAACGTTTCACAGTGTAGCACACGCCATTAAGTCCATGATGCGTGCCAATTTTCATTGCAGCAGGGCATTGTCGCTGTTTTCGATCAAATCTTCGCGAAACTGCATATGATACAACTTGGCATATAATCCATCTTTTGCTATCAATGCGTCGTGTGTTCCGAGTTCGATGATGCTGCCTTTGTCCAGCACTGCGATTCGATGGGCAATTTTGATCGTGCTCAAACGGTGAGCGATAATAACCGTCGTCCGATTTTGCATCAGCCGTGCGAGCGCATCCTGGACGAGATGTTCGCTTTCGCTGTCCAGGCTCGATGTGGCTTCATCCAGCAGCAGCACACGCGGGTCTTTCAGGATCGCCCGTGCAATCGCCACTCGCTGCCGCTGCCCACCACTCAGTCGGATGCCACGTTCGCCCACCAGGGTATTGTATTGGTCGGGCAGTTCCATGATGAAGTCATGAGCGTTAGCCGCTTTGGCCGCTTCAATAATCTCCGCTTCGGTGGCATTCAGGCGTCCGTAGCGGATATTTTCGCGGATGCTGCCCCCGAATAACAGCGTTTCCTGGGGCACAACCCCGATTTGTTCGCGCAAGCTGGCCTGCGTGACCGTTTTGACATCGATTTCATCCATGCAGACTTGGCCGCTGGTTGGGTCGTAAAAACGTGGTATCAGGTTGAAAATCGTGCTTTTGCCTGCGCCGCTCGGCCCAACCAATGCCACGATTTCCCCTGGCGCAATGTCCAGATTGATCTCGTGCAGCACTTCCTGCCGTTCCTCGTAGCTGAAGCGCACATTCTGAAAACTGATGCGTCCTTCAGCCTTTTCCATAATTTTCGCGTTGGGCAGGTCGATCACATCAGGCTGAGTATCGAGGATTTGGAACACGCGCTTGGTTGCGCCTAATGCTTCCTGTACTGATGTATATAAATTGACGAGCGAACCTAATGCGCCCGCCAAAGTGACCCCGTATACCAGGAACCCAATCAGTTGGCCCCCACTCAACCGCCCATCCAGCACCTCACGTCCGCCGAACCACAAAATAAGCGCGATGGCTCCGAATCCCAGGAAGGCGACAATCGGGCCGAATAAAGACCGCACCCGCAGCAGTTTTATCGCCGCTTTTAGAGCACGGCCCACTGCATTTTCGTAGCGTTCAATTTCATAAGCTTCGCGCACGAAACTTTTTACTTCGCGGATATTTTGCAGCACTTCTTCAGTGACGGTAGTGGCTCCAGCCAGTTCATCCTGGATTTGTGTGCTGGTGCGCCGCAGGAAAACCCCGAATACCGCACCCAGCCCGATAATAATGGGCGTCAATGCCACGATGAACAATGTGAGTCGCCAGTTCAAAACGAACATCACGACGACTGATCCAATCAAAATGACTGTCTGTTCCAGCAAAACGTTGACATTATTGGTCAGAACAGTCCGCATGACAGTGACATCGCTCGACAAGCGCGAC
Organism: Chloroflexota bacterium; assembly: GCA_039933955.1. Taxonomy (GTDB): domain Bacteria; phylum Chloroflexota; class Anaerolineae; order Aggregatilineales; family Phototrophicaceae; genus CFX2. Next base: position 43,778 of record JBDTNB010000004.1, on the reverse strand, counting down.
ACCAGTTCGCCCACGCGCCGCGAGGCAAAAAAACCCAGCGAAAGCGTCTGCAAATGGCTGTAAAGCTGCAAACGCAGATCGACTACCAATTTTTCGCCGATATAGTTCAGGTTGTAATTTTCCAGGAGCGACGTGACCGAGCGCAGGAAAAATACGAATAACAATCCGGCGGTGATCTGGTCAAGGAGCTGCAAATTGCGCTGCTGCAAAACTGAATCAATCACGCTGCTAATCACGGCGGGGAATACGAGACTCAAAGCCGCGCTACTGATGAGTGCTAGGATCGCAACCGCCATCCGTGCTCGATACGGCTTCAGATAGGCAATCAGGCGTCGCCAGTTCATAGGAATATCGGGTACTTCTGCATCAGCATCTACTGTTGGGCGTCTTTGTCTGCGACCAAACATAGCAAAACTCTCTTTATCTATTGTGATGAATAGCACAATATGATACGCCGGAATGCTGAAAACGTCATTAAATTTGGACTCTTTGCTTTTTTGGGTCTAAAAACGGGGTATTGCTAGGCGGAAAATTTAGGGTGCGTTGGTCGCAAACCGAATCACATCAACAGCAAGTTTGGGCTTGTAATCGGTTGTCCATAACCCGAAATGATGGTCATCGCTGTCCGTATTGATACAGCCCTCTGTGTAGCAGGTCACGGTCAGCGGGAAATCAAATGCCGTCCACACGAACCAGCCTGCCAGACGATTGTTTCGCGCGGCGTCCAAAGCGGCTTGCAGGGAATCACGTTGACCTTCTTCGCTGCGTCCAAAAGCGCTGTAACCGATTGAGGTCAGGATGATAGGGGTGTCGGTTGCATCCGTCAGCAGGGCGATTTGTTGGCGCAGATTTTCTAGATTGCTCCGCACCTGGACGCTCACAAAATCCACGATGCCAATTGGAGCTGTGATGTCCTGCCTCCAGGTTGCGGTAATCAAATGATTGGGGTCAATTTGCCGCATTTTTATGGCGGTATCAGACAACCAGGTCAAAACAGTTTGGCGGTCAAATGAACCATAAAGATAATCAAGGTCGCCAGAGTCGTGTAAATCCCAGCCTATAATCGCTGGTTCATTCTGGTAGCGCCCCGCCAGATAGATCATTTGCCCATCACTAATTTGTGGATCGGTATAGAGAGGGTGGGTACTTAAATCGGGCATGTCGTTGAGCGTCAGAATCAGATGAAAATGATACTGTGCTGCGGTTTGAATAATATGATCCAAACGAACAATATTTTCTGCAATTGGGATCAGACTGCTGCCCGCACATTGGAAAAGTAAATCATCCCGCAGCGCAATCCGCAGCGTATTAATCCCTGCTTGCTGTATTAAGTCGAATTCCTGCGGTAAATTTTTCGCATCCGTTTCGGTCAGGAAGCGCCGCCAGGGAGTATCACGCGGATAATAATCAATGCCATAAATACGTAATGGTCGTCCGTTTAACGAAAAGCGGTTGTTTTGAATGCGAACAAAAGCACCTTTGCTGGGAATAAGAGCAGGGAGGGTTGCTTGCGTCGTTGATGCTGCTTCATCGCATATGTTCGTTGGAGTAGGGGATACTGATACTACCGATACAACATCCTGTATGATTTGATTGACTTTGGTCGGCTGTTTTTCCTGGGTTGGAACCGGGGTGACAGCCTCTAAGCCGCTGGTGTTCACAGGCGCTTGCGGTGTGCAGGCGAACAGGGCACAGCCAATAACAATCAGATATATCTGGGGTTTAATTTTGTGGAACAATTGCGCCGACATCTTTACGAAGACTGAACGACACTGATGACGACGCCCTGCCGGTCAATCGGCAGTACCCAGGATCGCGCTTTCACGCCCGCATTTTCGAAAGCAACTTCCATTGCGGTGGCGATTTTTTTGTGATTATCCGGGGCGAAGGCGATGATCGCTGGCCCGTCTCCGGTGAGTGTGATGGCCTGTGCGCCGCTGCGCCGTGCCATCTCGACAACATGGTCGTAACCCGCAATATGCGATTTTAGATAAGGTAGATACAGCCGATCTTCGATGACCTGCGCAATGAGCGCTATATCGCCGGATCGCAAGGCTTCGACCAGCAGTGGCATCCGGCTTAAATTGTGGACAGCATCAATCCAGGGAACCCGTTCTGGCTTGACCCGCGATACCTCAGCCGCATAATTTTCGATTTCTGGCAGCACCATGATGAGGTTCAGCCCGGTCACCGGTAAAGAACGGTGGATGAGCTTGTCCGACTGGATAATGCTGGCCGTGAGACCGCCCAAAATGGTTGTAATAGTTTGATCCGGCGCATGGCTAATTTCCGCCGCAATTTCGAGGATAGTTTCCCGGTTATAACCCGCGCCGAGCAGATTATTCGCGCCAATCACGCCCGCCACCCAGAAGGCCGCTTCTGCACCCAGGCCGCTTTCCAGGGGGATATTGTTGCTGATTTTTACATTCATCCCCAGGATCGCGCGCTCTTGTTTCTGAAAAATACGCATCAGTGCCAGCACGACGGGATGCCGTAAACCCGTTCCGTAACTGCCAGCACCCTCGCCAGACGTTTCGACGACGAGACTGTCGTCCTCGCGTTTACTGATTTCGATGCTGGTATACAACCCAACCGCCAACCCCAGGCTGTTCAGACCTGGCCCCAGATTGGTAAGCGTTGCCGGAAGGGTAATTTTGACTTTGTGCATTGGGCGATCCCTGCTTTAATGATTGCGTGGGAAACGAAACCCATGTCCCCCTGATGGCGATTCTAGTCGGGTACAGCCGGAAGCACAAACGTAAACGTGCTGCCAACGCCCAGGTTGCTCACTGCCCAGATGTCGCCGCCGTGCCGGGTGATGATGGTTTTCGCCATTGTTAAACCCAGCCCGCCGCCAGGTGTATCGCGGACTTGTTCATCGCGCGAACGGTACAACCGGTCAAAAATGAGTTCGATCTCGTCGTCCGAGACGCCGATTCCCCGATCCGCAACGCTGACATAGGCTTCGCGTGAATCGCCCCAGGCGTGGATGGCGATACTTTGCTCCGGATGCGAATACAAAACGGCGTTGTGGAGCACATTGTAGACGGCGATTTCCATGCGGTTCGGGTCGCCCATCACGGTAGGCATCGGATCTTGCACTGAAATCGCGATGGTTACTTTTTTCTCTTGCGCCATTTTGCCCAACTGCCCAACGGCATGGTCAATGAGTTTGCCAATCTCAATTGGCCTGTGCGCCAGAGGCATACCAGCTTCAATCCAGGCCAGATCAACCAGTGACCCGGCGACATCGTACAGTTTAGACGCGGTTTGCCGGATGCGTGTCATAAACTTCTGCTGCTGGGGATTTAATTCGCCGAATTTCTCCACCAGTTCTGCAAAGCCACTCAGTGCTGAAATCGGATTGCGGAGGTCGTGCGCCATTGTATTGATGAGCGCCTCGCGTCGCGATTCAAGCTCCTGTTTTTCCGTGATGTCCTTGAGGAGAACGAGACGTTTATTTTCTGTGAGCGTGGTTGCCATACCAAAGGCCAGCCGCCGCTTGGGCAAATGAACTTCAAATGTCTGGTCGCCGCTGCGGTTGAACAGGTTGAGCAAGGCAGGATTTTGGCGGAAAGCCTCTTCGACAGGCTTCCTGATTAAATCTTCAACAGGAAGGGCAAGCATGGCCGCCGCAGCCGGATTCACATCTTCGATGACGCTGTCGCTAGCGATGAGGATGCCATCCGATGTGCTCCGAAAGATGAATCCGTAAGATTGTGACGCATGGTCGGTTGACATGCTTCTGAATTCCGTTCGGCTGAATAAATAGTTAATCCAGTTCAGGTTCCAGGTCGGTAAAATCGATGGGAGCTGGTGGCGGAGTGGGCGGTTGCAGCGGGTTGGGATCGCGGATTTCTTGCCATAACTCGCCGCTCACATCGGTTGCATAACCCGAAGGAAACTCAACATGAGTTCCAGTGCTGTTCCGGCTGACAGTTACGCCGTGCTGCTGAATGATGACGGGATTTTCCCAGACAAATGGGCCGCCAATCCACACTTTTGCGTGAGAAATAATCCGTGTACCGAGCAGTCGCATCAGCAAATGGAGTGGCACGATGCCACTGATGTGACCGCTTTCTCCGAGTCCGATTGCCTCGTCGCTGTGATAAAACTCGCTGAACGACTTTTTATCTTTTAAGACGTTCGTTTGGGCAGTAAGCAGGCGTTTCAGGAGGTCATACGCCGCTGAAGACGCTCCGTTTTCGATCAGACCTTCTCCGATCAAAGTCAACCAGTAGGGCCAGACACCACCGCTGCCATCCGCGTTGCTGGGGTCAAAATTGGGGTCATCGGCTGCGCACATCGTCACGCCAGTTGGACGCCAGAAAGCGGTATCTTGAACCGTCTTGATAAGCTCGTCAGCCCGTTCTTGCGCAATGCCCACCGACCATAAAGGTAGCAAAGCATTCATATCGCGGCGTGTGGTATCAATCGTATGGACATCCACGCGATACACGCGGCTCAATCCTTCAAAAGTGATTTTATCAATTTGCGAAAAGATACTGCGGCTCGTATAAACACCCCGCCCATGACTCCAGACGAATTGCTCTGAGGGTACTTCATCATTGATCGCTTGCTCCCGATGATTTGAACCCGCTAGCCGCATCGTAAATTGCGGAGCCGTATCCATGCCACCTGTGACCCGTACAATCAGCCGGTTTGCAGGCGATAACTTGAAGGCTGGGATTAAGTCGTCGGTTCCGCGCGCATCCTCGATGATTTTGACGGCATTGGTGGACGTATGGGTATCACGTTCACGGTATGTATAGCGTTTTTCAGTAGCATCCCACAAGGTTTCAAGCGTTGTTTGCAGGCTGTTAATGTGTTCATCCAGACGTTGTTGTGATGCGGTATCGCGCAAATAATAGGCGATTTCGTGTAAACTTTTCGCTTCGGAGAGCAAATAGGCCGCTAAATCCGGTGTTTCAACCAGCCGAATATCCGTACCCTGTCCCCAGCTCTGCCAGCTTGCAAAGGTTGGCATGAAAACGTAACCGGTCTGATTCTCGCTTTGCCATTCAGGCAACCCATCGCCGTCGCCGTCGAGGTCAGGTTTGAACCAGCGCTCAAAAAACTTGAGCAGTCCTGGGAAAACTTCACTCAGAAATGCAGCATCTTCGGTGTATAGGAAAATACCCCAGGCCAGACGCGCCAGAATCGGCATACAGAGGACGCCTTGCTGCTGCCCGCCGAGTCCCGGCTTCCAGTCGATCCACCCGTCTGCTTGTTGAACCGCCAGATAATTGCGGATAATGCCCTCGGCCAATGTTGGGTCGATAGAGGCTATCGCTTGTGCTGTGAGATAGGCCTGCGTGGGGTTTTGCCCGCTCCAGGCGCGATCATGGTCGCTCCCACCGCGCGGACTAAAACCACGAGTCGAGTCGCGGACAGCGACAAATGAGGCGTTCGGTAAACTGGCGGTAGGTTTCAGAAAGGCTTGCACAACCTGCTGGTAGGCAGTCGCAATGGTGATATCCCAGTCTCGGTTGCCAGTTTCAATTATCGGGATCGCTTGGCTGGCGGTTTCAATCTTCTTAAACGCGGCATCCCAATCCTGTTGCAGATATTTTTGAGCCAACGCCAGCGATTTGTTGACATCGCCTAACCCGGCATGTACCCAACGAAATACAACTTTTTTGCGACCAGGGATGGTCACGCTTTTTCCGATTTTTGTACTGCCAGGAGCCGCATCAGCTTCAGGCACGCCATCTTCCAGGAGGATAATCGGAAAAATATTACCAACCAACCCCAACGAAAGTGCGTTTTTGCCGTCGGCAGTCGTGACGAGACTGACTTTCTGTTCTTTGCCGCCTGAACCTACAAATCCCAGCATATCGAGCCGCAAATCCACTGGCGCTGTGTGGGCATTTGCAATCGTATAGCGTGCCCCGACGACGTGCGATTCAATCACCCAATATTCCGCCTGGAGGGCGAGTTGCAGGTTCAGTGTCGCCTGAGTGCGCAAATAACCCGGTGCGAATGCCGTCACGGATGGCGGTTTCGCGTAGGCTTGGGCTTGATATATCATGCGGCCTTCGTGGAACCACATTGGGACGATGCTGGCTAAACCCGCTCGACCACCATAATGGGTTTGCAACGCCAGCGCAGGGGATTCGCCGCTGCCCAATAGCAGCTCCCATATCTGATCGTCTGCGTAATCGGTCTGGCTTAAACGCGCATCAGCGGCGATATGCAGGGAAAATGGACTCGTCGAGTCAAGCTGCCAACGGTGCAAATTAGTCATCGCACTTTCCCCTCAATGGAGTCAGATGGTTAAAGTTTTTTCCAGGTGTAATCGGCTTCGTTAAACTGAAACTTTTCCTGGGACAGGCTGAATAGAATATGGTAGCCCGCTCCTGGAACGAATTGCCCCTGGGTGACGGTTCCCCCTGGATGATACTCATAATTGCTGACGTATCCAAATTCGGGAGTTAAGCCCCACCCCAGCCCATCATGGATGGCTTGATTTTCGCGCCAGATCTTGCCGAAGCCGCGTTCCGGTTGATATTTGTTGTCAGGCGGCACAAGGCTGGGATCGAATTCAGTTTCTCCATCCTGGAAGGTGTCTTCAAATACCGACCATTTGCCTTTGCCGGAACCGTCATCCACCATCACCCAGATTTGTTTACGTGGCTGAATCCACATCATACGGCCATGTTCAAAAACCTGCTCGGCGACCTGAATTTGGCTGACGGTTGGTGTGGGGAATGGGTCAAAAGTGGGAGACGCTTGGGGCATCGCCGTTGCTGCAACCACCGTTGGGGATTGGGTTGCCGCCTGTTGAACTTCCACTGTCGTTAAGGTGGGTTGTGTCTGTTGATTTTCCGATGTGGCGGTGACGACGAGAACAATTTGAGTGGGGGGAGGCCCCTGGCAAGCTGCAACAAACAGGATAAGGCTCAGACAAATGGACAGACGGTAGCGCATAGTTATCTCCCAGGAGGTCAATTTTGGGCTGTTCACTCATCAGACTGTTAAGAACAATCTGAATGCCGCTGGCAGCAGTCCGATTGTATCAGACCGCCACTGTCCTGCAAGTCCGCGTCGGCTGATCGTACATTTATCAACGGATTTGCAGGTAAGCTGTGGTAAAATGTGAATACGTAAAATCATCAAAGTGGTTACTCAACTATAAGATAGAAACCTATGCTCAAACTGCGATATTTATTGATTGGTCTGCTCTTAGGGGTGTTGTTATCCTGGTACTTGAATGCCGAACAACCTGCGACTGAAACTCAGGCTGTAAAAACACCCCCTGTCCCGCCATCAACGTCTCGTCAGACGAAGGCGAAATCCAAAGACGACTTGACTGAAATTGAGGGAATTGGCCCCGCCTACGAGCGTGCCTTAAATGCTTTAGGCATATCGACCTTCGTTCAGTTGGCACAGCAGAGAGCCGAGACACTTGCGTCGCAGATGTCAGCGCGGGTTACCGCCGAACGTATCCAGCGCGAAAAATGGATTGAACAAGCTCAGGCACGCGCTTAATGAAGTGCCTAATGCGCACAACCTTGATTTGTTAGAACTTGGAGATTGTGTTGACCGGTGTAACACTGCCAAAATCGATTGTCTTAAATAAGAATGAGCATTTCCTGGAAATCGTCTGGAGTGACGATGAGGTATGCAAATACCCGCTTTCGGAACTTCGGGAGGCGTGCCCCTGTGTCGAATGTAGGGGAGGGCATCAGTTTATGGGGCGTGAACATGATCCCAAAGATATTCTTACGCTAAAGCCAGCACGATCCTATCAGATCAATACGATTAACAAGGTGGGCAATTATGCATTGCAGCCTTCGTGGGATGATGGGCATCATACCGGTATCTATACCTGGGATTATCTACGGCGCTTATGTCCGGCAGGGGAACGCTAAGGTTATGCTCAATCACATGACTGCATTTGAATTATTTGCCCTTGCCGAGCATAACTATTTGCGGATGGAAGCAATGGATTTGTTCGAGCGCTGTTTGACTGAAGGATGTCCAGATTACCTTAACGCTTTCATCGAACAGCAGATTATTGAGGAACCACCTCGCATTGATCTGCTCCAGCAGGTGGCCGAAGACTTACACCAACGTTTGCTAGGGCTGCGCGAATACCATTTCGATGTCCGCAATCAAGTCCTGCAAACCCTGCAAAAAGATTTTCAAGTCAATTTGAGCACAATTGCGCCACCGGATGCGCTGGAACAATATCATTTGTTGAGTTCGGATCAAGTCTTGCGCCACGCCTGTGAGCAGAACCCCCGACTGACTGTCCAGGAACAAGCGCTCTTACGCAAAGTTCTGGACTCGTCATTGGATATGGCTGCCCAGTTACACGATGATAAAGCCATGACCGAGAGCATCCTGGATTCTATCCTGGATTGGACAGATGGCCTGAGTGTAACGGCTGCACGTCATTATGGCCTACATTCCTGGGAATCAAAATCAGGCCATTTCATCCACTAGATTCATTCGAAAAGCCGGATTCGAAGTGGTTTCCCTGGTTTTGGTGTGATCGGTCACATTCCACAATAGAAAATAAGCACTTTGTACAAATATTCTGGCTTTCGTTGCACAATTGTCACGATTATTACGTGCAATCTGCCCATTTTTCTTGCTTTGGGGGTGCGATGGCGGTATGATCGATCTTAGTTTCTACACGTAATTTGCGTAGAAAAAGATCAGTAAATTAATCGTTTAGTGTGAAAGGACATCTGTTGTATGAAACGCAGTAAACTATTCGTTTTGATGCTTTTGGCGTCACTAGTGCTCAGTGGTATCAGCCAGGTTTTCGCGCAGGATACGCTGCCGAAAGTCGATCTCGTCATGTGGAGTTCAGATGACGACGTGAACAATGTCGCTTTGAAGGCGCAGTTCGACAAGTGGGCGGCCCTACGTTCTCCCGGTTCAACCCTGGACATTCAAAACAAACCAACCGAAGATTTGCGTAACGATTTCCAGACCGCAGGTTTGGCCGGTTCAGGATTGCCCGATCTTATTCTTGGCCCGAACGATCCCATTGGTGTGTTCGTGACCAATGGTCTGCTGCTGCCGCTCGACGATTTGTTTGATACCAGCAAGTATCCGACCAATCTGGCAGCGGGGCAGCTTGACGGCGTAACCTATGCGATCCCCATCACCAGCGGTAATCACCTCATGTTGATGTACAACAAGAGTCTGGTTCCGACTGCGCCAGATACATGGGACGAAATGATCGCTACCGCGAAAAAAGTGACCGCAGACCACCCCGATGTTGTCGGTCTGGCTTATAACGAAACCGAACCCTTCTGGTTTGTGCCGATTGTGTTTGGCCTCGGCGGCACGGTTTGGGATGCCGATGGCAAGTATTCGATCAATACTCAACCCTGGATTGATGCCCTGAAACTGGTGCATGATCTGAAATTTGTTGACAAAGTAATCCCCACCGAATGCGATTACGCCTGCGCTGATAACTTCTTCAAAGAAGGCAGCGTGGCCATGATTTTCAACGGTGACTGGGCGATCAACGATTATCTCGACACCACAAAGTCGCCTGCACTTGGTGCCGACAACCTGGGATTGGCTCCCTGGCCGACACTGTCGAATGGCGAACGTCCAAAACCCTATACAGCCGGTAAATTCATCAGCATTCCGGTAGGTGTTGAAGGCGACAAATTGAATGCCGCCGTCGATTTCGTAACCTGGGCGACGACTGACCCCGAAGCAGTCAAGGCCATCTCGATTGACACAGGTCGTCTGCCCGCCGCCGCTGGCGTCACGGTTGACGAAAAAGCCTTCCCCGTCCTGGCGGAATCTGCCGCGGCTTTGGCAACCGGTGTGGGTATGCCTTCGGATGGCCTGCGCTGCATGTGGGACAGCGTGAAGCCGAATTTGCAAGCTGTCTACTCTGACTCCATGAGCGCTGAGGATGCCGCGTCGGAATCGCAAATCGCTGCGGAAGACTGTCTCGCGAATTCGTAAAACAGATTCGCTCAATCAAACTATTTGGGATGGGGCGTTCAATCGCCCCATCCCCATTTATTGCGGGAGACTCTTTATGGAATTTAGTGGATTATCCGGGGAGATCATCGCAAGATCGTTAGGGCAAGTTCTGCCGGTTGTCGTGGGTGTGTTGGTTGGGATCGTAATACTGGAATTGGCACTGTATTGGTTTCTCAACAAAGTGGTCAAAACACGACATGCATTGCCTTTTACGCTGCTGTCTCCGGCAGTGGTTGCTTTACTTCTCTTCCTGGTTTACCCTCTCGTCTTTAACGTATTGTTGGCTTTTTCCGATCTCAAACAAAGTACCTTTGGCTGTTACAGTTCGATTTCGCGCGCTGAGTGCAAACTGGATCATCTCTATGGCCTCGATTATGCGGTGAACAATTTCACGCGCGTTTTTGTTCGGACTGATGATACGGGGCAAGTCATAGGTCAGGGGCGGCTTTTAAGGACACCTGATTCAACTTTCACGGTGCTCTTAGGGCGTACCGTGCTTTGGACGGTTCTCAACGTCATTTTCCACTTCTCAATCGGGATGTCGTTAGCGCTCATTATGAACCAGAAAATACGCTTCAAAGGGATCTATCGATCGCTAATCGTCATTCCCTGGGCTATACCGGGTATCATCGTAGCGCTCACCTGGAAGCAGGAATTTCATGCCCAATATGGTTTTGTCAATGTTGCGCTTGGGGCATTAGGTATTGCTCCCGTCAATTGGTTAAGCGATCCAACCAGTGCGTTTATTGCGGTCACGTTTGTCAACATCTGGTTGGGCGTACCGTTTTATATGGTGATGCTGCTAGGCGGCCTACAAAGTATTTCGCCGGACTACTATGAAGCCTCGTCGATGGATGGAGCCAACGCATGGCAGCGTTTCCGATTTATCACCATTCCACTGCTGCGTCCCATTTTGATCCCGGCGATTACCCTGGATGTGATCTGGACGTTCAACAAAAATGACCTGATTATCGCCATGACGGGTGGTGGCCCTCAGGAGACCACCAATATTCTCGTGACGGCGCTCTATAATGCAGCTTTTGGTCAGGCAGCTACCCAACAGCTTGGGTTTGCAGCGGCCTTCTCAATCGTTATTTTTGTGATCCTGTTCCTTTTTGCTGTAGGTTGGATTTGGTCAAGTGGTGGCTTAAAGGAGATATATGACCGATGAGTACCTTAGCTAAACCCACGACACTCGCACCAAGCCAGGCCAAGTTCTCCGATGGCATGTATCTCCAACTACGGCAGATCATTGCCGGAATCATTGTCATTGGCGGCGTTGTATTCACGCTGATCGATAACTTTCAGATTGCCTGGTTCTTCATTGCACTGTGGATCGCCTTGTTGGTCTGGAAGCCGCTGCATGGCATTCTGGTTGGTTATTCGATCATTTCGGTCTATCCCGTACTGCGTGTAATCAGCATCTCACTGCGGCCCACATCTAATTTGCTGTCGCGGTCTTTGGAACTCATTCCGGTTGGCGCGACGTTGCAAAGTTTTGCCGACTTGATTACCCAGGAACCCTTTTTGCGCTGGCTCTGGAACAGTGCGCTCATCACGGTTGCGGTGTCGATTATCGGTGTCGCGATTGCGGCAACCGGCGCATATGCTTTCAGCCGCTGGCGTTTTCCGGGGCGGCGTCCGGCCTTGATATTCTTGATGACCACACAGATTATCCCGGCGGGAATGCTGCTTATTCCCATATTCGTAATTGTGTCACAGCTAGGCTTGAACAACAGCATCCTGGGCCTGATGCTGTCGTACATCACCACCGTTGTCCCGTTTAGTATCTGGATTCTAAAGGGCTACTACGACACGATTCCGCCGGATTTGGAAGAAGCCGCGATGGTGGATGGCTGTAATCGCATGGAAGCCTTCTACCGCATTATTCTACCGCTTTCCACGCCAGCACTCTCGATTGTATTCCTGTTCAACTTTTTGGGAGCCTGGGCAGAGTTCATCGTGGCGAAAGTCATCCTGAAAGATGAATCCGTGTGGACATGGTCGCTGGGTCTCAATGACCTGATCGGCACATTCAATACCGATTGGGCGAAATATGCGGCTGGATCCGTCATTGTGACGATTCCAGTGCTCTTGCTGTTCATCTGGCAGTCGAAATATCTGATTTCCGGCCTGACGGCGGGCAGTGTGAAAAGTTAAGTCGTTACTGGACAGAGGCTGCCATCCGAGAATGGCAGTCTCTGACTGATTAGGCTTTATCCCCCAAAATTCACTGATGTCAGATCATCAATGATGGATGTCCCCGCAACTTTGCAGTCTTCCACCTTCACAATATAAGGCTCGCGATCTTTTTCAACCGGGGCGGTTGGGTTAAAATAATTGTAGACCGTGCGTGAAATCTCGGTAATCAACGGAAACGACTCGGAAAAATCGAGCCAGGTTGGATTGTGCAGCGCAACCACCAGCACATAATCGCCACCAGGACTGAACACGATACCGGCGTTACCATGTGTATCCGCCGTCCAGCCGTGCTTGTGGGCGACGCGCGTATCCGCAGGTACACCGGCGCTCATGAGCAGCGGTTGACCCATATTGTTATCACTCATCACATCCAGCATCTGGCGGCATTCGCCCTGTGTGTAAGCATCCGGCATGGCGGCCATGAGCGGGCCAGTTCCCGTTGCAGCACATTGATAAATCCCGCTCAACAGCCAGCCTAAATCATCCACCGTCATCTGGTTCGAATAATCCGGTTGAGCACGCACCTGGTCGGCGTTCGTGGTTGGCGCACGCACGGCTTCGGGCGTTGCATTCAGGTCAACCAGGAAGGGTGCGACGATGAAAGTGTTGCCTAATCCAAGTTTCTGCATAAATGTAGTGACGGATGCTGCGCCTTGGTAGGCGTCGCCACTACCCATATAACTCAGGAGTGCATTCGACGCGCTGTTTTCGCTGCATACCATCATATTGGCAATATCGACAGCGATTTCAGTATTGGGCGGATTATTCAAATTGCTATACAAATCGGCCAGGATTGCGATTTTATTCAGGCTCATACCGCTGAAGGCGATTTGATTACCGAAGGTGATGGCCTCACCAGTTTTTAAATTCATAAGAAATAATGCGGCGAGACGGCTGGTTTCCGGCGCAAAATTCGCCTTGAGCATCATGCCCCAGAGTTGGTCGCCCAGGTTTTGGAACGGCTGGCTGATGGGTATAGGCGTGGTTTCGAACAAAGTGCTGGGCTGCACTACTGGAGGGGTGGGCGTGAGAGTCGGCAAATCAAAATTGAGCTGGCTGATAGCCGGAACACTGTAAATATCACCCTGAATTTCCATCAGGTCATTGGCTACCCAACCAAATCCGTTCGGCGCGCTGGGATAACGGATTTGTACCCAGGGAAGCTGGGTGTGCCTTGCGGTGATTTCATACGTTTCACCCGCGCGGGCAACGCCGATTCGCGGATAATCGATGCCGGGGCCGAATCGAATGTTAATTTCACCCGTCACCAATCCTGTTACACTACTCACAGAAGTGGGAGTCGCTGCCGGAAGGGTTGCCGTCGGCAGTGCTACACCCTGTAACTGAAAGGTCTCGCTGGGCGCAAGTGTCAAGGCTGGGGCAAAAGTTGGTGTTGGCAGGGCATTGCTCACCACAAATGACGAAATAGGCACGGTATTGACGTTGCCATAAATAGTAACCAAATCCTGGAAAACCCAACCAATCGGCTGTTGGCTGACGGGATCACCCAGCAGCAACCAGGGATAGAGTTCGCTGCGTCCAATTACCGGATAACGGGTGCCAGATGTGATTTCGCCCAGCAGCATCGAACTCACATCCGTTGTCGCACGTAGGTTGGCACGAATTTGGGCTTCTGCGCTGACGCCCGTATCCTGCCCGGAAACCAGCGCAGGGAACATGCAGACAATAATCAGCACACACCAGATCGTATAGTAGGATGTCAAACGTTTTTTCATATATAGTCGATTCCAATTCAAATCCTAATCCCGCGCATTATATCACGGCTGTTTTCGCCCAAAATGATGTAAATCGTGAGAATTCAGATATTGACAGCGTTATTTTCTTTGCTACAATGCTTCTCACCTCAGCCGACGTGGCGGAATTGGCAGACGCGCTACGTTCAGGGCGTAGTTCTCGCAAGGGAGTGTGGGTTCGACTCCCACCGTCGGCACAAAACCTGGCTTTATGTCGGGTTTTTTATTTCCCCCGATTCGGCTATTATAATGTGAAATGGTAGAGTTTTAACGAGACTGGCACATGGCGGTTGAAAAAGGAAAACGTCCGGAACGCAAACGCACCGGACAATTATCCGGCCTGCAAATTATGTTTGCTGCTATCCTGGCAATCGGCTTGATTCTGGGACTAAATTTCACCAGCCTGATCGCTTCCGGTCAGCCGCTGCAGGAACTTTACCAGCAGGTTAACGGCGAAATCGACAAATTGCAGCAGGAACAGTCCGCGTTGATACAAGAACGTGATTTTGCCCAGAGTGATGCTTTTGTTGCCCAATGGGCGCGCAGTGAAGGCAAGATGGTGATGCCGGGTGAAGTGCTGGTCGTTCCCGTACCATCCGGGGCGCAAGCGGAAGCCACCGCTGCTCCCGAACCCACCGTTGAGATCGAGACCCGTCCGCCGGAACCCGAACCCTGGCAAGTATGGTGGGCGATGTTCTTCGACAGTCCACCGCCCAAGTTTTAATTTTCGACCAGTTGTGGCGGTTGTGTCCCGGCGAGTTCGGTGAGGACAGCCTGTATACTGGTTTCCCCAACGACAAATGTCTGTTCTGGAACTGCTACCGCGACTTTCACAAATCCGATCCCCAGAATTTCATTGTCAGGTGTCTGGACACTGCTGGTGAGCGTACCGACGGGTTTTCCATCCACATAAAGGGTCTGCGGCGCTTCGATAAAGCCGGTAAGCCGCATCTGAGCCATCGTTTTGGCGAGACGGCTGCGGCTTTCCATCCGCGCGATAATTTCCTGCCCGGTGTAACAACCTTTTGTGAAACTGACTTCATCCCACAATCCGGCTTCCAACGGAATGAAATCCTGCGTCAGTTCATGGCCTGCGGCGGGTCGGCCTGCGCGAATGCGGAGCGCATTATAGGTGAGCGAACCCGCAGGTTTTAAGCCGAATGCTGCACCTTGATCCAGAATTTTCAGCCACACTTGCTCGGCTTGCTCTAGCGGCACGACGATTGCCCAATGTGCCCCGCTGACGGGTTTACGGCGGGCGAGAAATACTTGCGCATCGGCAAAAGTCACATTAATGCCATGTAAATCTGGTAATCTGCTAGCGCCTGGAACCCATGCATCAACGACTGAATCCGCTTTGGGGCCATGCAAGACGAATTGGTGGGTGGACGAAGCCAAATCCATAAATGAGGCTTCATCGTTGAAGAAAATTTGCCGCTGGAGATAATTTAAGACGGCATTTCCGCGTCCGGCTTCGGTGCTGACAAGAGCTGTTTCACCGCGATCATACAGCATAATCCGGTCAATAATGCGCCCAGTAGCATTAGTGAAAATAGTCGGGCGACCTTCGCCGGATGCCATTTTCAAAACATCATTTGTGGAAATCCGGTGGATCAGATTAAAGCGATCTCGCCCACGCGCTTCGAGGCGGCCTTCATGCGAGCGATCCATGATGACCGCGTTTTCGAGTGCAGCTTTATATTCAATTTTGAGGTCGCCAAAATGAAGTGGAATGCCATCTGGCGCGACGGCTGCGCCCTGTGATGTGTGGGTGTCAAGCAGGCTCATGAGAAGACTCCAGGCTTCGCGACGTCGGAACATCACCGACGAGGCTGCGAATCGCGCTGACAATTGTCTCGGGGAGTGAAACCTGATCGTAGGCAATCCAGTCCCAACCCTGCGGTGGCATAATGCGCGTGTCCAGGCGATAGAGATAATAGAAGGTGATTTGTTGGTAATGCTCTTCGATTTGATTTTCGAGAGACAGTGGGACGATGAAGTTGTCTGCTGCCCATTCCTCATTTTGAAAGAGTGACTGCGAACTGCCGCTGATGCCTAAATTTTGCTGGAATGCGCGCATGGCAGCGTCATGCGGGAATTCGCCATGTGTTAATGCGGCAGTTGGAAAATGCGGCAGCGTAGAATGATACAAAATTTCGTCACCACACATCGGTACGACGGCTGAAATATAGGTAAATTTCCGGCGCGGTAAATCCCGTTCGGCACGGAGATTCAGGAGTGCGCGATGGCTGCGTTCAGCCAGGATAATTCCGTGAAGGGTTTCGCTGGCTTTATCGATATTGCCCTTCTCGTTGGTAATCAGGTAATCGCACAGTGGGGCGTATTGCATTTCCATGTTGACGCGGCGAAGCCGTTTTTCGATATCTTGTGTCTTCTCGCCACGATTTTGCATCTGCGATTTCAGGTCATCAATTGAAGCAGGTTGGATGAAAATCAGAATGGCATTATCAGGATAAATCACACGCAGATAGGTTGCGCCCTTTACGTCAATATCGGCGATTAAATCCTGTTCCTGCGCGATAGCTGCTTCAACCGTTAGCTTCGGCATCCCATACCACTCGCCATGCACTTCCTGCTGTTCCAGGAGTTCGTGTGCCTCGCTCATACGCTCAAATTCCTGATGAGTAACGAACAAGTGTTCGCGGCCCTGCTGCTCAGTGGGACGCGCAGAACGGGTGGTGGCCGTTGGTAATTGTTTGAGGTTTTGTAGACGCCCCAGGACAGTATTCATCAAGGTGTTTTTGCCCACGCCCGGAGGGCCGACCAGCACGAATAACAATCCCATTCGCCGTTGTGAAGTCATAGATGTAAGCAACCTTCCCTCAAAACAGTTGTGTGTTACTGACTATAGTTTAACAGGATGCGCAGAGTCTATCTATAGCTATTTGGATTAGCGAATCACAAAGGCAGGTCTCGAAATCGAGCCTGCCTTTATGTGTGGATATGGAGGGCGCATCTATTAATGCGCCCAATGTTACTGAGTGTTAGTTAGTGACCAGAATGTCGGTGATCCACCAACCGTCGCTCACGTTGCTGCTGGTAAGGAGCCGGAAGCGCAAGCCGATATTTTTGTTGGCGTAGGATCGCAAGTCGTGTGACCGCAACTGCCAGTCACCATTGGTATCCATCCATACCGCATTGTTGGAAATGGTCGGATTGCACTGTATGCCGCTGATGGGTGGGCAGTTGTTACTCAAGTTGCTTTTCGTCCAGGTAAAACCGCCGTCAATCGTTACTTCGGCCTGAGCGCTGCCGCTGGCTCCCAGCGTGTAATACGTATAGTATTGCAGCCTGGGTATCCATGTACCCGCTGGTAAGCCGGGATCGTTCAGGTTCAGTAACCCATCGAGGATCAGCGACGAATTGCCATATGGAATGGACAGCACTGCCGGTACAGTTGGAGCCGCACTCGATTTCGGGCTATCACTGAACGAGAAGTTGTTATTACCTACTTGCAGGATGATGGTCGCACCACCTGTGGCTTCGAACCATTCCAACACCAGGTCATAATTGCCTGCTGCAAGTGTAACCGTGCCGAAGTCAACGGTACGTCCGTGATTCGTCCAGTTGTCAATTGGATACTGGAACCCCCCATTGCCGGAAGGACGCAGCAGGAGGCGGACACCGTCGTCAGAGGTTGTGATGAAGGTGTAGTCACCCGCCAGAACGCTGATTTTGCGAT
Source organism: Chloroflexota bacterium (assembly GCA_039933955.1). GTDB lineage: Bacteria > Chloroflexota > Anaerolineae > Aggregatilineales > Phototrophicaceae > CFX2. The sequence goes on along the minus strand of JBDTNB010000004.1, from coordinate 26,153 downwards.
ACCAGCGACCCATGTAATGGTCGTCCCAGGTACTTGGCGATCCGGCTGGCGCACCCGGTGGTCTGCCGGTAGAACCGAAGTCGTAGTTGACCGTGCTGGTCGTACCTTGAAGCACTGGGTAGCTGGGCCGTGCCGTCAGCCATGCATTCTGTCCAGCCTGATCGCGCGGTACGCTGTTCAGGAACAGATTCGTATTGTTTGGATCGCAGCTCGTCTGGGCAAGATCTGCTACTGCCGGAACCGGCGGGGCTATTTTTGCCGGTGGTGAATAGTTGGTTCCCCAGCGGATGCAGTCGAAATACACTGCATGATACAGGTCTGTACCGAGGGCCGCTGGGCCACCACCTGAACCACGCCATTTATCCGGCGCAAGACCCCAGATACCTTCAGTTACCCAGTTAGACGTGTTCTGCGCACCGTCGAAGAAGGGCAGACCGATGATCCTCGGATTGCGGAGCTTGACTTCTAGGTCGTCAATCCACCAGCCCTGGCGCAGACCATTTGAGGTGCTGTAGGTGTTCAGGACGAAGCGGATACGGATACGCTTGCCTTCGTTCGTGGCGGGTGTCGTTGGATCATCGGCAAACTGGCTCAAATCGAGTTGTTCGCGATCCCAGGTATCGACGCGCGTGAGCGATGGGATGGTCATGATGGGCTGCCACGATGAGGTGTTCGGCGATCCATAAGAGGTCGATGAACCCCAACCACGCACATAGTCATAATTCTGGGTCGTGCGCGTTTTGTCTTCGACGGAAACTTGAACGACGCCGAGATCGCCATTACCGATGTCGTAATGATCCCAGAAGTACAGGGTAGGCAGATCGCTCTTCACCGTGCCGCGCAGGTCGATAATCTCGTTCATTTCCAGAACAGAGAACTGCCCATCGGCGTAAGTCGTAGCCGCGTCTCCATGGTCATGGAATGATTGGGAACCACTATGCTGATCCCAGCTAATGGCTGTCCAGTCGCCACCCGTTTGCCAGCGATCCCACCAGTTTGCAGGATTATCAATATCGTCGGTATAGACACCGCCGCTGCCACCACCACCGGGTGGTTCCGTTGCCGGGAAGGTTACGGTTTTTCCTTGATCCCAGAGCTTATGAGAAGCTTCGGTGTAATTGCCGACGTTGATGTTGTCAATGTAGACGCCATCCTTTTGCCCGGAGCCGCTGCGCGTGTCGAGGCGGATGCGGAACATGAAGTCATCGTCGTATGGATTGCCATTGCCGATCAATGCCGCCCATGTTTGGCCGGTTAACCCTTCAATCGACGATTGCAAGTCGATGACAACGCGCTCCCAGGCAGTCTGGACACTCGTGCCATTGACGTAGGTGTACTTCCAGACCGGAGTCCAGTTGATGGCGAGTGTGCCTGGGCCAGCCGGACGATATAAATCAACCGAAATCGTATGGCTGGAACCGATTGAGCGGTGCTGCCAGAACGTCAGCATGGGTCGAGTAGCCGCGCCTGAAGAATTGCCGGAACAGTCGCGGTTGCCGGTAGCAGGAGCCTGGTGGTTTTCTGGCGTATCGTTGTTGAAATCGGTAACGTACTTCTGCTCCATCGCCGTTTCTTGTCCGACAATGTAGTTGCCCAGCGGGCTGTCGGTGAAGGCACGGGAACTGCCGAATGCGCCACCCACTGATTCGCCCCACTGACCACTGAACAACCATTGGTTATGGCCGTTTTCAGCGTCTTCGCAGAATGGATAACTGCCAAATTTCGGGCGTCCTATTCTTTCGAGGACAATACTATCAATCCACCAACCGCCTCTGTCGTTGTAGTTATTGTCAACCTTGAAAGCAAAACGAAGGCGGAAGGGCGTCGAGTTCCAACTTGGAATAGTATTTAATGGAACCGAAATTTGGGTCATCGCTTGTGTCGAAGTGCCAGCGCCCGTCGAAACGAACGATGTCAGGGTTGTCCAGTTGTCCGGCACGGCGTCACGGGCATCTCGCGTCCATTGAAGCTCCAGAGATTCGCCCTTATCCAAATCCCAGGCTTGGAAGAACGTCAGTTGCGGGAAGCCATCGTCGCCCTCGAAATCGGGCAAACCGCCTGTGCCGTCTGCGTTATAGGGCGTGCTGATATCACCGTTGAATTCAATAGAGTGAATACGGTAGTCACCAGTTCCCTGTTCCGGGCCAAAGCGGACATATTTGCCGCTGTCGAATGCGCCTGCGTCCCAGGACAGTGGCGAATTTTCTGCCGTGTTGGTGGCGGTCAAACTCCAACGACCAGAGGCGATGAAATTGTCTTTCATGCCCGCTGTATCCATGTTGTAGTATGCGCCATCCGGGCACTGTGCTGAATTACCGCACCAGACAGTGAAGTTACGCAATTGGGGATCATTCAGTTCGATGTCGTCGATATAATATCGGCGTATACCCGATCCGCTACCGCTGTCCAGGACAATACGATAGGTGATCTTTTTACCGATCAAACTGGCAGGGATAGGCACTGTGTTCTTGATCCAGGCGTAATTTTTACCGCCCGAACGCAGGGCGACAGTCGTACCGGCTGCCCAGCTAGGGCCGCCTGTGCCGTCAGCGTTGTATGGGGCGTACTCTGCAATCTGTATTTTTGAACTCGCGGCAGCGCTGAAATCCCAAACTTCCCAGAATGATAACTGCGGTGCGGTCAGACCAGCGAGGTCAACCCAACCACGCAGTTCCAGGTTACAACGCATATTGGGGGGGAAACCATTTCCTGGAACAGCGCTTTGTTCCCATGCCCAGGATATAGTATTAGGCTGGCTTCCAGTTGCGCGCGCCCATTGGCAGTTAGCAGGGCCAGAGGGGAGCGCCTGGTCGGCCAGGACGTTGCCCTTGTAACTGGAAATATCCATGATGACGCCCGCATTACCCGTGGCTTCGTAATATTCCAGGGTGAGCGTGTGTGCGCCGGGGCTTAAGCTTGTGACTGCATTCAGCGAGACATCGTTGAATGTTCGTGTATTCCATTGATCGACGATTTTTGGAACCGATGCACAGCCTTTATCCGTAGCAGTCGAGTCCACGCAAAGGCGGACACCCTCATCGGATTGGATGTTAAAGTTCAGACTGATGGGGTTCGTGCCATAGACATAAACCTTACGGGTAAAACGGATAGAGAAGTTATCCGAGAGCCATCCGGCGATAGGACTGCCCGTTCCCCAGTCGAAGTTTATGTTAAAGCGGGCGTCGGCGCTGATATCACCGTTATATAGAACGGTATCGTAGGGTGGGGTGAGTGTACGATTGGGGTAATACTCACCACGCCAATCATCGCCACCGAGCCAAACGCTGCTATCGACACGCCACCATTCAGGATGGTCAATCGGATCCACAAATGGAGCCTGATGTCCAATATCCACCGGCGTGGGGGAAATCGTGACTGTTGGCGTAAATGACGGGGTGGGGCTGGGCGTAATTGGTGATGGTGTCGGCGATGGCCCAGGCGTGTTCGTGGGGGGTGGTGGGGCAGGTGGATTGGTAGGGACTGCGCGGTCACGCGGTGGGTTGGTTGCCACAGCCGTAATCGTCAGCCAGAAGGCCGTACCGCCCCCGCCTTTGCTAAACAAATCTCCCTGTGGTGTGCCGTTTTCACCGACTAAATTGTAGACCGTGTTGCTGAATACATTACCCAGCGCAGGGCCAGTGGCTATGAGCGCAGCAGCCAGTGCGATAGCAACGAGCACCAAAATCAGGGCATATTCCATCAGCGCCTGACCGGGTGCACCAGATTGCCATAACGGCTTTCGGGGTTTTCCTTTTTCAACCATATCTTTCATCCCTCGTCCAATCACAGTCCGAATAGGCTGTTTTCGACTGATTCATTCGGAAAGATTCCTTCCCTGACTCTATGTTACTCGACTATTCCCAAATAGCAGTTTAATTTTTGTCCGCGAGTTGTTCAAATGCGTTGACAATTCATCGTTAATGCTTGTGATGTCTGATATTCGATATGACCTGCACGCTATGGTATCCTTGCTGCTATCTCGCGTTCAATAGCATTTTAGGACTGAACAATAAACATGACTGCTACTATTATCGATGGAAAAGTGGTTGCGGATCGTATGCAAAGTGAAATCGCGGCGGAGGTCGCGCAATTTAAGGTCGAGACTGGTTATGTGCCCGGTCTGGGCGTGGTGCTGGTTGGGGACGACCCGGCATCGCATATGTACGTGCGCATGAAGCGTAAGGCGTGCGATAAAGTTGGGATGCATTCGGTGGGGCATATCCTGCCTGCCGACAGCAGCCAGGAAACGATTGAGGCGGCGGTGCAATCATTGAATGACGATCCGCTTATACATGGCATCCTGGTGCAGCTCCCAATGCCAAAGGGAATTGATGAAGAAAGGGTGCTGCGGTTGGTGAGCCTGGAAAAAGATGTGGACGGGTTTCATCCGATCAATGTTGGGCTGCTGGCGCAGAAGGGGCGCGAACCGTTTTTCACACCGGCCACGCCGACGGGCTGTATGGTGCTGGTCAAGGAAGCGGGTGCTGTCATTGAGGGTGCGAACGCAGTTGTGATTGGGCGCAGCAATATTGTCGGGCTGCCGGTAGCGCTCATGTTAATGAAGGCCAACGCCACAGTAACGGTTTGCCACAGCCGCACGAAGGACATCGCGGACATCGTGCGTCGAGCCGATATTGTGATTGCGGCGATTGGACAGCCGGAATATGTCAAAGGCGCGTGGTTGAAACCGGGCGCGGTTGTGATTGATGTGGGTACAAACAAGGTTGACGATGCCTCGACGGAAAAAGGCTACAAGTATGTCGGCGATGTGGAATACGAGTCGGCGGTGCAGGTCGCAGGCGCGATCACCAAAGTGCCGGGTGGGGTAGGGCCGATGACGATTACGATGTTGTTGAGCAATACCTTGAAGGCGGCGCGAAAACTGGTGGAGAAATAATATTGAGGTGAATTTGGAGTTGTCCGGTATCAGAGGGTAAACCAGCGGTTCGCCCTTACGAAGATAATTTGCCCTAAAACCGCGACTTGTTTTACTGCAAGTTTTCAAAAGTGGTGTAAAAACTTGAATCGTGTCTCGGTTTGGTGTTGAATCAGATTATGCAGATCATTCAAGGAGCAAACAATGACCAGACCTGAACCGCCGAGCGGCGCATTGTTGACTTACCTCCATGCATTGGGAGCCGAGATGGACGTCGGCTTCCTGCGGGAAACGCTGCGGGTGATGCTCCAGGTTTTAATGGAGATGGAAGTCCGGGCGGCGATTGATGCCAGCCCTTACGAGCGCAACGACAGCCGACGCGCCTACCGGAACGGTTATCGGGAGCATGTCTGGCAGTCGGCGTTGGGCGAGATTCCACTGCGCATCCCAAAGCTGCGCAAAGGGACATACTATCCCAGCTTCATCGACTCGCTGGAAGAAGCCGAACAGGTGCTGTTGGCGCTGGTGCAGGATGCTTATCTGCAAGGCGTGAGCAACCCGCAGGTTGAAGAAACTTTGAAACGGTTGGGCGTTGCGCCTGCCCATCCGAGCCAGATTTCCGAGTTGAGCAGCCAACTGGATGAAATGGTCTACGAGTTCCGGGAACGGCGGCTTGACCACGATTACCCCTCATTGTGGATTGATGTGCTGAATCTGAATATTCAACGTGCTGGCAGGGCGGCACAATTTGCGCTGGCGTTGGCGGTGGGTATTCAAGCGGACGGGACGCGGGAAATCCTGGGCTTTGAAGTCACCCGCTATGCTGAAGGACGACCCTTTTGGAAAGCCTTCCTCGATCATCTGCTGGAGCGCGGGCTGGAAGGTGTTGAGGTCATTTTGAGCGACAACTTTGAAGGACTCAAGCCTGCGCTGCGCGATAGTTTGCCGGGAACGGAATGGCAGCCGCGCCGGGAATATGCCGAAACATTTGCTCAGACATTTGTGTCGGCGGTTTCGCCGCAGGTCTGGGTGGATACGAGTATGCCGAATTCCAACTCGATTGTGTCCGCACTTTCCAATGGATGGTCGGAACTGATGCCTGTATATACGGCATATGGGCAAATTGATCTGTTATATGAGGCTGATGAATTCCTGGTGACGCGGCTGGCTGGTCTGCTGTTGATGAAAGTGCAGGCGGAATGGAGTCGTCAAGCACATATGTTGGCTGTTTAGCAGGGCGTCCCAGCGGGAGGCCCCTGCAATAGAAGTCTCACCTCTAAACCCTCTCGCCAGCCGAAGGAGAGAGGGAATGTAGCAAGCAGATAAATCAGAAAATTGAGTAGCGATGTGTTTTTACGAGCGGTTCTGTGCCGCGTCGATAGGCTTTGGATTCGTCATTGACGGAAAGGAAACATCATGATTGTAGGCAGCGTAATCCCGATGGTGATTGAAAAGGACGGTCATGCGGAACGGGCGTATGACATTTATTCGCTCCTGTTGAAGGGTCGAATCATTATATTGGGTTCAGAAATCAATGAACCGAGCGCGAACCTGACCATCGCGCAACTGTTATATCTGAACCGCGAAGACCCCAAAACACCGGTACAAATCTACGTGAGTTCACCGGGCGGCGAGGTGTATGCCGGGTTGGGTATCTACGACACGATTCAGCAGATCGCCGCACCTGTGAGCACAGTCGCAGTGGGGCGGACGGCGAGTTTCGGCACGGTTTTGTTGACCGCCGGACAAAAAGGGATGCGTCATGCACTGCCGAACGCGACGATCCATATGCACCAACCGTTGGGCGGGACGCAGGGGCAGGTGAGCGATATGATGATCCAGGTGAACGAGTTTGTGCGCCTGCGGGAACAGGTGAACGACATTTTTGTCCGGCATACCGGACGCGAACGGGCGGTCATCGAGCGCGATACTGACCGCGATTACTTCCTGAACGCGGCTCAGGCGGTGGAATATGGGTTAATCGACAGCGTGCTTACGATCCACAAAGAGAACGGCCACGAAGCGCCAAAAGAAGCGGTGAGTAATGCGTGACATGAGTACCGGGTACTGAGGCAGCAGATAACGAGAACAGGATTGTAGCGGCGGCGCGATGCGATCCAAAGGGCGGGATTGTCAAGTGCTGCGGTTGCCGTCATTTTCGCCGATTTCACCATGATTTACGGGAAAAAAGCGAGGAAAGCGACGACGACGAATTGGCGAATCTGTCGCCCATTTTGGCCGGATGGGCGAGGGCGGCGACGAGACTACAGACCAAACTGAATTCCGCCATATCATGCGAAAATGACTTGAATCCGGCAAACGATTTATCGGCGGCGACGGCGGAACGGTCTGCCGTCGCTGATTTTCCCCGTATGATTGGCGACGGTTGATTTTCGACTCTAGTTTTGACACTCACTATAACTATAAGTCCATTGTAGAACAAAAATTCTTATACGTCAATTAGAATTTGGTTTGAATGTTGCGGGATTCAAGCTGCAAACTGAGTATAATCTCGACATATTGGCGACTCATCTCAGGAGCAAAGCATGACCGCTGGCAAGATTCGGACGCTCAAGGGCGATGTGGCGGTGGATACTTTGGGATTGATACTGCCGCATGAGCATTTATTCGTCGATCTGCGCGGGCCGTTTGTGGAGGGGTATGGCGAGGCTGATCCCGAACAGGTGCGACAGGTGATGCAGCCGTATCTGGATGCTATCGAAAAAATTGGCGTGACGGCGTTTGTGGACTGCGCGCCGCTGGGGGTAGGGCGGAATGTGGAGGTGCTGCGCTATCTGGCGGATCATACGTCGATTCATATTGTCGCGCCGACAGGTGTGTATAAGGAAGGATTCATTCCCGGCGATCTGCAAGCGGCTACCGTAGATGATCTGGCGGAATTGTGGACGCGCGAAATCACCGAGGGCATGGACGGAACCGACAGCCGCGCGGGGTTCATCAAAGTGGGGTTGGTGGATGATGGGCCAACCGCTATCGAAACGCGGAATTTAAAGGCGGCGGCGGCGGCGAGTTTACGCACAGGGGCAGTGGTCGCCAGCCATACGATTGGCGGGCGGGCGGCGCGGGAAGAGATGGATATTTTGGAAGGGGCGGGTTTGGATTTGGGACGATTCATCTGGGTACACGCGCATACCGAAACCGATACAGGGATTCATGCTGAGGCGGCGAAACGGGGCGCGTGGGTGGAGTTCGACGCAATCGGCGCGGAAAGCTGGCATCCCCAAGATAAATTGTTGGAGTCGGTTTTGGCACTCATCGAGGCAGGGTACGCTGACCATATTTTGCTGTCACATGATGCAGGCTGGTATGAGCCGGGGCAAGCGGGCGGCTTGCCAAAAGATGGCGTGCGCGGCTACACGGCACTGTTCGAGCAGTTCATCCCGGCCATGAAAGCGCGTGGTGTTTCGGACGAGACAATTCGATTGATGACGGTCACGAATCCGGCGCGGGCGTTTGCGATTTAATAATCTGTAGTCGCGATTGAACAGGGTAAAATTTCCTCGTAGACAAACCGATGCCCAACGGATTCCTGACTGTTTCTCAATTTATCCCTGTTCCGCCCTGTTTTTCAGGACAATTATCTTATCAAAGAGCTAATGCTCCGACAGACAACCCGTTTGCCTACTGATCTTGCGCTATAATGTGCCTGAACGCAGAGGCGGGACGCAGGACAGGCAGGCACAATCTTCGATGGCGCACATTTTCATCAGCTACAGCAAACAGAATAAAGAGTACGCGCGGAAACTGGCCGATCATCTCATCAGCCAGGGATTCAACGTGTGGATTGATGACGAAATCGAACCCAGCGACGAATGGTGGAAAAAGATCGTCCGCGCGGTTCGGGAATGTGTCGCGTTTCTGGTCATTATGACACCTGAAGCGGGGACATCTCGATGGGTTGAGCGCGAGGTCATGTTGGCTGACGAACTGGGCAAGCCGATGTTCCCGATTTTGTTGAAAGGCGACCTCCACGCCAGTGAATTGTGGGCGTTGTTCATCGGGAAGCAATATGAAGACGCCCGCGGGGATAAGCTGCCGATGGAACGATTTTACGCGAAGTTAGAGCGGAGCGCGCCGCGCACTTCGTCTGCCGGGAAAAATGTCACGGGAAGTCTTTCGCCCCTTGCTGAACCATCGGTCTCTGATGCGAAGCTTGCCCGTTTTTCCAAGTTGAAACAGGCGCTCTCAGAAAAAGAGCAAGCGCAGCAACCACTGATCCCGCCGGATGTATCTGCAATTTTGCCAGCGCCGTTTGAGTGGAGCATTGTCCCGGCGGGTGAGGTTACGGTACGATTAACACCACGCGCAAAAGCAGCATCAAATGTGCCTTCGTTTGCTATCACTAAATACCCGATCACCAACAGCCAGTATCAAGTCTTTTTGGATGCAGACAGCGGTTATCAAAACCCTGAATGGTGGGGTTATTCAGATGCGGCGAAGTTTTGGCGGCGTGAACATAGGCAGCCCAGAAAAGCAGTTTTTGAAGGGCAGGATTTGCCTGTAACAAATGTTACCTGGTATGAAGCAATTGCCTTTTGCCAATGGTTGAACGATCATGGCGGTGAAACGAAACCAGGTATTTCAGAATCCTTGATTGGTGGCACACTTATTACGCTGCCTACGGAACAACAATGGCAGCGTGCGGCACAATCAGACGATGGGCGTGAATACCCCTGGGGAAACCAATTTGAACCCACATTTTGCAATACTACCGAAAGTAATATTGGCTCACCAACCTCGGTAACTCAGTATCCAAATGGTGCAAGCCCGTTTGGTGTAGTGGACATGGCGGGCAATGTCTGGGAATGGTGTTTAAGTGAGTGGGGAACAAGCGAGATAAAGCTCTCTAGCGCAGGGGAAAGGGTTCTGCGCGGTGGCGCGTGGGATAATTTCGCCGAGGAAGCGACTATCAACAGCCGGATTCATAATAATCCAAAAGCCTTTGGGGCGGTTATGGGTTTTCGGGTCGTTGCAATTTCGATTGGGCCATGAGTAAACATGACAACTCTACTCGCAAAAAATATTCAGATGTTGGTCACAATGGACGCGATGCGGCGAGAAATCCGCGATGGGGCGGTGTTCGTCCGCGATGGGGTGATCGAAGCTGTCGGGACACTTGATGAGATGCCTGCACAGACGGCGGATGTCGTGCTGGATTTGTCGAAACATGTGGTGCTGCCGGGGTTGGTCAATACACATCATCATATGTTCCAGAGTTTGACGCGGGTGATGGCACAGGATGACGAGTTATTCGGCTGGCTGAAAACACTGTACCCGATCTGGTCGCGGCTGACGGGCGAGATGATAAATGTTTCGGCAAAACTGGCGATGGCTGAATTGATTTTGTCGGGCTGCACCACATCGAGTGACCATCTGTATATTTATCCCAATGACGCGAAAATTGACGATGAAATCCAGGCGGCGCAGGCAATCGGGATGCGGTTTCATGCGGCGCGTGGGGCGATGAGTGTGGGCGAGAGCAAAGGCGGTCTGCCGCCGGACAAAGTGGTCGAGGATGAAGCGGCCATTTTGCGGGATACGCGGCGGGTGATCGAACAGTATCACGATGCGAAACGTCACTCAATGCTGCGAGTCGTGGTTGCGCCATGTTCGCCATTCACGGTCAGCCAGGATTTGATGCGCGAATCGGCGGCCTTGGCGCGAAGCTATGGCGTACATTTGCATACCCATTTGGCGGAAAATGACAATGATGTGGCTTACAGCCTGGAAACATTTGGTTCCCGTCCGGGGGATTATGCCCAGGATGTGGGTTGGGTCGGTGAAGACGTGTGGCATGCACACTGCGTGAAGTTAGACACACAGGAAATCGGTTTGTTCGCGCGGACGGGGACGGGCGTTTGTCATTGTCCGAACAGCAACATGCGGCTGGCATCGGGGATTGCGCCGGTACGGCAGCTATTGGATGCGCGGATCAAGGTCGGTTTGGGTGTGGATGGATCGGCGTCGAACGACAGCGGTCATTTGCTGAACGAGGCGCGTCAGGCGATGTTGTTGCAGCGGGTTAACCCCCTCCCAGCCTCCCCCGAATTCAGGGGAGGAGCAAATGCTCTTTCAGCTAGAGAGGCGTTAGAAATGGCGACTCGCGGCGGGGCGGCGGTATTGGGACGAGATGATATTGGCGTGCTTGCGCCGGGGATGGCGGCGGATTTCGTGGCATTTAGGTTGGATGATGTCGCATTCGCAGGGGCGCAGCATGATCCGGTGGCGGCGCTGGTTTTTTGCGGATCGCCGCGCGCGGATGTGGTAGTTATCAATGGGCGAGTGGTCGTACAAGAAGGACAGTTGACGACGGCGGATTTGCCGGTGCTGGTCGAGCAGCATAATAAACTGTCGCGGGAATTGATTGATGAAACGTAAACGTGAATATGGCCCTGAACCCCTTGTATATACAAAATTTCCTGGTTTTAAAGTCTGCATGGATTTGCTGCGCAAAAAAGGCAATGGCATGATGCAGGAAGAGGGCTATCACTGGCTTTTCACGCGGGTGAATGAAATTTTCGACGATCTGATTGTCGAGTTTGATAAGCCGGAAAATGCCAGAATACAGGATTGGATTATTGAGTTGATTGGTTTGTCGTCGTTGCCGAAAGCATTTGAGTTTTTGCGCGACCAGCTTTTTGAAAATGACCCGCGTAATAAATCGTGGGTCATTTATGGGTTAGTTAATTTCAGGCCATTTGAACTGCGGCAGCTTCTTGAAGACCTCGACATCATTGAGGAGTACACGCCGGATGTTGATTCTGACGTTAAGGCTGCGTGGGATGAAATCAGGAAGCGTGTCAGGGAGAAGGTGAAATATTAAAGCGCTTCGCGCGAAATCCTTATTGCGGTTGGGTGTGAACTGCGCGGTGGTGGATGACGAAGGGCGGGTGCTGCTGTCCCGACGCGGGGATTTGGATGTGTGGAATCTGCCGGGGGGACGGGTTGATTCGGGCGAGCGGTTAGAAGACGCTGCCGCGCGGGAAGTGCGCGAGGAAACCGGAATTGTCGCACGCATTGACCACGCCGTCGGCTTATATTATTTGCAGGGTTGGGAACGGTTGAATGTACTCTATTCAGCGTGGCCGTTGGGCGGGGCATTGCAGGCGCGAACATTGGAAGCGAAGGGAAATGCCTATTTTGACCTGCGAGCGCTGCCAGAGGGCGTGACCTGGGAATGGTTATTATTTGATGCGGTGTCGGATGCTCGCCCGATGCCGCGCGTGATTGAAACGCCACCAGGTGAACTGCGGCAGGTCAAGCGAAAATTGGCTAGACGCTGGGCGAAAAATTTGCTCATGCTGCGGCCTGAACCACGTTTTCCCCGCTTTACGGTATCGGCGGTGGGGCTTGTATATGATGAAGCCCATTTGCGAGTTGTGACAATCACTGGGAAAGACGGTGATAAATTGCCGCGCGTCATTTGTGATGGGGGCCGCGCACCCTGGGTGGCGCTGACCAATTTTGTGCGCCAAGATTGTGGCATTCAACCGACGTTTCAGTGGGTCGGATTATGGCAAGATAGGCAAAAGGGCGCAGTGGAATTAATTTTCGCAGCGACGATGGAAGAAGCGGAATTGTCCGGCAATGCGGATTGGTCAATGGCGCGGACAGCCCCGTTAAACGGTTTGGATGCAGAGTATGTTGAATGGGTGAAGGCCACTTATCAGAGGGACGCCGTTTGGAATATCCAGCCGCAATCAGAAACGATTACTAAAGACGATAACATGATCGACATGAACGAGAGGAAATCGCATGGGATTGGTTGACCGTTTGGCGGCTGCACGCGGGGATGCCCCGGCGACGTTGGCGCTGCGAAATGCGCAGTTGGTGAATGTGTGGACGGGTGAAATTTATACGACAGATATTATCGTCCAGGGCGAGCGGATTATCGCGCTGGGGCAGGGCTACACGGCCGCACAGGAAATTGATTTACAAGGGCGTTATGTATGTCCCGGCTTTATCGACGCGCATGTGCATATCGAAAGCAGTTTGTGTACGCCGCCGGAATTCGCGCGCGCGGTGATGGTGCATGGTGTGACGACGGTGGTGACTGATCCGCATGAAATCGCCAATGTGCTGGGGTTGGAAGGCATCCGCTTCATGTTGGAGCGGGCGAAACATGGGCCGCTGAATATGTACGTGATGGCTTCAAGCTGCGTCCCGGCGACACATATGGAAACCAGCGGCGCACGCCTGGAAGCCGAAGATTTGCAACCGCTCCTGAGCCACGATTGGGTTTTGGGGTTGGCGGAAGTGATGAATTATCCCGGCGTGGTGTATGGTGACGAGGGGATGATCGACAAGCTGGAATTGTTCAAGGGAAAAGTGATGGATGGGCATTGCCCAGCGCTGACGGGTAAGCAACTCAATGCGTATGTCGCTTCAGGAATTGGCAGCGAACACGAATGCACAACCGTCGAGGAAGCGCGCGAAAAGCTGCGGCTGGGGTTGACGATTTTCATTCGCGAAGGGACGACGACTCGCAATCTGAAACCGCTGCTGCCGCTCATCACGGCGGAAAATCATACGCGGTTGTGCTTCTGCACCGATGACCGCCAACCAGGGAGTCTGATGGACGAAGGCTCGATTGACTTCATGGTGCGGACGGCAATTGCACATAGCATTGACCCGATCATGGCGATCCGCATGGGGACGCTGAACACAGCGCAGTATTTCCGGCTGCATGATTACGGCGTGATCGCACCGGGAAAATTCGCTGACATGGTGGTGTTCTCCGATTTGCAGGATTTGCGGGCGGAAATGGTGTTCCGTAACGGGCAGTTGGTGGCGCAGGACGGCGTGATGTTGGGCGAGAAGCCACCGCCCCGCAAAATTGACCTGCGCGGGACGATGAACGTTAAGGTTGACGCGCTGGATTTCACGATCCCGGCGCAGGACGGAAAAATCCGCGTGATTGGCGGTATCGGCGATCAGGTGGTGACGGGACATACCATCGAAGCAGCTACAATCGAGGGTAGTCAGGCGGTGGCTGATCCCGCACGCGATATTTTGAAGATGGCAGTGGTCGAGCGGCATCGCGCCAGCGGGAACATCGGCAAGGCATTCATCAGCGGGTTCGGGTTGAAACGCGGGGCAATCGCCGGGACAGTGGCGCACGATCATCATAATGTGGTGGTGATCGGCGCGGACGATGCCAGTATGCAGACGGCGGTTCGGGCGCTGGTCGAGATGGGCGGCGGATTGGTAGCGGTGGACGGCGAAACTGTTTTGGGGCGCTTGTCGCTGCCAGTGGCAGGATTGATGAGCGAAGCGCCGTTGGAACAGGTGCGGCAGGAATATGACGTGCTGATCGGTCACGCGCGAGCATTGGGCAGCACCATGCCCGATCCGTTCATGGCGATGAGTTTTATGGCGCTGGAAGTGATCCCCAAATTGAAGCTGACGGATGTCGGCTTGGTGGATGTGGAGCAGTTCAAAGTCGTCGATTTGTTCGTCTGAAACTGCACGTCATTTCTACCTTGAACTAAAATCTTTGCGCATACGGTAATAAGTGAGGATGTTATATTCGCATAGTCAGGAATATAGGTGAGGTTGTGGCGTTTATTGGCAGAGAGCGAATCCCTACGACCTTGCTTTTTGCTCTCCTGAGCGCAACCTATCTCATCTTTCACCCGATTGTGGAATTTGCCGCACACAATCCCGTTGATTATGGCAATCACCTGAGTTATCTCAAGCCAGACATGGATTGGCCCGCTGTGCAACGGCTGCTGGGGATGTTCCCGCATTTTCTATTCCATTTGCTGACGTATCTGACATTTAAAGTTTTTCCAGGCGCGACAATAGAGGACGCTGGCGCGCGGGTGGCAGTGGCGTTTTACCTGCTTTTGGGGGCAGCGATTTTTTGGCTGATGGTGCGCCATTTGGGAAGACCAAAAAATGTTTGGGAGGGCGCGATTCATGTTCTGGTTACGGTGGGATTGATGCTGGTGATGCCCGTCGATATTTTCACGCCGACCAATTTGTACCTGGGCTATATCGCCACGAATGTTTATCACAGCCCAACGATGGTTGTCCTGAAGCCATTTGCAGTGGTCGTGTTTTATTTCGCGGTACAGATTTTTATCAAACCCGCGTTATCGAAATCGCCGACCAGCCATAAACAAAGAATGGGGTTAGTCATGCTAGCGACTGTGTTTTGTACGCTGGCAAAACCAAATTATGTGATGGCGCTGCTGCCCGCGCTGATATTGATGACCATTTATGCCTACTTTCGGAGTCACACGATCCGTTGGGCGCTGCTGATTGCTATTATTTTTTCTGCCGGATTCATTCTATTCTGTCAGGCGGTTATTTTCGGCAATACGCAAGGGTTTCTGATTGCACCTCTGGCTGTATTGAATAGTTGGGCGAGTATCAATCCAGACGCACCAAAGGGGTTGATACTCAAATTTTTGCTGTCGATATTATTTCCTCTGGTAGTTTATATCGGTTATTTCCGGCAAGCTCGCCACGACATTTATCTCAATCTGGCCTGGATTACTTTCGGATTTGGGGCAGCCTATTTTTATCTGCTGGCCGAAAGTGGCAGCCGCCTGGATGACGGCAATTTCACCTGGAGCGCCCAAATCGCGCTGCTGATCTTATTTATCGCCAGCACGATCTTTTTTGTCCAACAAGTGCGGTTGCGAAAATTCTCGCTGATGGCTGTAGTATGTGTGGTAGCCTGTGGTCTACATCTGGTCAGCGGGATTTACTGGTATCATATCCACATCGTCGCGGCTTCGATGGGCGATATAATTAACAGTAAGTGGTAAAATTTGAACCCTTATTTATGCGAAAGTGAGCAACATGGTTCAACAAGCAACAATTGACGCGATTAAGACCCGCGTGGCGGAACAACGCGAGGAGATCATCAGCTTTTTGAAAGAGTTGTGCGCCATCCCCAGTTATGACAGCCAGATTCGCGCTGTCGGGGAACGCGCCGAAGCCGAGATGAAAAAGCTGGGCTTCGATGAAGTGTGGTGGGATAAGATGGGCAACGTGGTGGGGCGGATCGGCGATGGGCCGACCAAACTGCTGTACGACAGCCATATTGATACTGTCGGCATCGGCGCGATTGAAGAATGGGAATGGGATCCATTCACGGGCAAGGTTGAAGATGGCATTTTCTTCGCGCGTGGGGCTTGCGACGAAAAGGGCAGCACGCCGGGGATGATCTACGGGTTGGCGCTGGCAAAAGAATTCGGTCTGTTGGACGGATTCACCGGCTATTATTTCGGCAACATGGAAGAATGGTGCGATGGCATCGCGCCGCACGCGCTGGTCGAAGCCGAAGGATTGCGCCCGGATTTCGTAGTTATTGGTGAGCCGACTAAGATGCAGGTGTATCGCGGGCATAAGGGGCGCGTGGAAATGCAGGTGTTGGCGCGAGGCAAGAGCGCTCACGCCGCCAGCAATTTCCTGGGCGACAACGCGATTTACAAGCTGCTGCCAATCATCGAAAAAATCAGCCAATTGGAGCCGGAATTGGGCGACGATCCATTTTTGGGACACGGGCGCATCACTGTGACCGATATGCACGTCAAGACGCCGAGCATCAATGCTGTGCCTAACGAAGCGTTTATTTATATTGACCGGCGTGTGACTTTCGGCGAAGCGCCGCAGACCGAACTGGAACGGATCAAAAATATCGTCGGGGATCGGACGGATATTGAAGCGAAGATCTTGTTTTATGACGATCCGAGCTACACCGGATTCGTGTTCCCGGTGGACAAAATTTATCCGGCCTGGGCGCTGCCAGCCGATAATCCATATGTGCAGGCTGGTGTGAAAGCCGGGGAATTATTGTGGGGTGGAACCATGCCTACTGGCAAATGGGACTTCTCCACCAATGGAACCTATTGGACGGGCAAGGCCGGGATTCCGAGCATCGGCTTCGGGCCTGGGGATGAAATCCACGCACATACCGTGCTGGATCAAGTATCGTTAGATGATGTGGTACGCGCGACGGAATGGTACGCGCTGCTGCCGGGGTTATTGAAATGAAGCCAAAAAAGACATTGCACGATGCCATCGTAACCGTTTTAAAAGACGGTAATAACGAGTGGATGGAACTGGAAGCGATTGCCAACGCGGTAAATGAAAAGAAATTGTACGTGCAAAAAAATGGTCAACCGGTGACTCTGGAACAGGTCAAGGCACGCACGCTGACGCAATCGTATAAACAACAATTTGAGCCAGACGGCACAAAACTGCGCCTGCGCGAAGAGAAACGCCTCGACAAGCGTGATAGTAAGCTGAGTTAAGTCGGGCTTTCACCCATGAAAATTGACTGGATTGAAGACGGGGTGCTGGCGGCCAGCAGCATCCCGATTGGCGTCAAGGATTTGCAATTTTTGAAGGAACAGGGCATCGCGGCGATTGTCACGCTGACCGAGCATCCGCTCATCAGCCAAAATGAAATTACGCCGGAAATCTTGAAACAACTCGACGTGGACACGCTTCATATAGCTGTTGACGACCAGTTCCCGCCGACGCGAGTCCAAATCACGGATGTGATGCATTATATTCGGGCGCGACAGTCTGAATCCAAGCCAGTGTTAATCCACTGCGCGGCGGGTGTCGGGCGGACGGGGACGATGCTCCATGCCTATTTTCTAGCCAAAGGGTTAGGTCTGGAGGAAGCCAAACTCGCAGTAAAATCAAAGAGACTGGCTTCGCAGTGGTTGATGCTTTCAGATCGACAGCGAGTCTTTCTGGAACTGCTGGCTGCGCTTTACGCAAATCCAAATGATGAGGATTTCTGATGAAATTTGACTGGATTGTCGATGGGGTGTTGGCGGCGAGTCCGCTGCCGAAAAATGACGCCGATATTCGCTCGCTTTATGATGGGGGCGTGCGGGCGATTCTGACGCTGACCGAAAAACCGATCACAGCACAACGGAGTGTATCGGATAACATTGGCGAAAAGTTGGGGATGACGTTCAAAAATATCGCGATAGATGACTTTTCCCCGCCAACGCCGGAACAGGCTGAAGAAGCCGTTGCTTTTATCGACGAAATGGCAGCGCAGGGTAAACCTGTTTTAGTGCATTGTTTCGCAGGGCAGGGGCGGACGGGCTGTGTTTTGCACGCTTATTTTCTGCTCAAAGGCTACTGCCTGCCCGACGCAAAATATGAGGTGACTCTAAAGCGGGCGATTTGCGATTTCAACGGTTTGTCGGATGTGCAGAAAACCTTCATCGAGGATTTTGCGCAGGGACGCACGATCAATATCTAGCAGTTGAAAGTAATGAGTGATGAGTAACGAGTGAAATGCGAATTAATGCATCTCGGCTTGTTGCCTATCGCTCATTATTCTTGGAAACATCCTTATGATCCGTTTACGCCACCCCTATAGTTGCCGTTCGTGGGATCTGTCCGAACACCTTGAAGCGGGTTAAACTCATCGAGTAAGATTAAGTCATCAGGTTATTTTTGTAGGGACATAGCGGCGTTATGTCCCTACGATTCGATTTATCCCCTTTGGAGGAAGTGTATATGCAGACCGATTTGAGAGGCCGCGACCTCATTACGACCCAGGAGTGGACTCGCGACGAAATTGATACGCTGCTGGAAGTGGCATGGGATTTGAAACGCAAACGTGCGGTGGGCGAACCGCACGCTTATCTGCGCGATAAAGTGCTGGCGATGCTGTTCTTCTTCACCAGCACGCGCACCCGCGCCAGTTTTGAGGCGGGTATGGCGCAGTTGGGCGGTCACGCCCAGTTTATCGACAGCCAGACGACGCAAATTTCTCATGGCGACACGGCCAAAGAAATCGGCGAGATTTTTGGCCGCTACAATGACGGCATCGCGATCCGCCAGTGCGATTGGAAGTTCGGGAATAATTATATCCGTGAAGTGGCTAAAGCCAGCCGCGTACCGGTGCTGAATATGCAGGACGATGTGTATCACCCGTTCCAGATTTTGGCCGATCTGATGACGATTCAGGAAAAGTTTGGACGTGATTTGCGCGGCAAGACAATTGACGTGAGCTATGCCTATGCGTCGAGCTATCAGAAGCCGCTGTCCGTGCCGCAAAGCCTGATCTTGCTCATGACGCGCTATGGGATGAATGTGCGGCTGGTGCATCCGCCGGAGTTCGCGCTGATGCCGGACATCGTGCAGCAGGCGAAGGACAATACCCGTCAGAGCGGCGGTTCATTCGAGATGATGGATGATTTCGACGCTGGATTTAAGGGCGCAGATGTGGTCTACGCCAAAAGCTGGGGCTGCTGGATGACCACCGAAGACAAAGACGAATCGGGCAAGATTGGCAAAAAATATACCAATTGGATCACCGACGAACAGCGCATGGCGATGGCGAACGAGCACGCGATTTATATGCACTGCCTCCCGGCTGACCGCAACATTGAGGTTACGGACGGCGTAATCGAAGGGCCGCAGAGCGTAGTCTACGACGAGGCCGAGAACCGTCTGCATGTGCAGAAGGCGGCGATGGCCTTGACGATGCGGTAGGAACCCCTATCCCCTCAACCCCCTTTCTCTGTACATGGGGAAAGGGGGTTGGGGGGATGTTTCCGCTTAAAAATTTGCATTTGTAGGGACGAGATGACCAAAGAACGGTCAATCTCGTCCGATTCTAAAATTTATTGAGATGGGATAACAAGATGAACGAAATAGAATGGGATGATACGCTGGATGCACTGGTGGCGTCGGCGGAGCATCACACACTGTTATGGGAAAATGAAAAGGTGCGGGTGATTGAAACCCGCATCCCGGCGGGGGAGCGCACGGCAGTGCATACCCATCGCTGGGCGGGGGTGCTGCGGGTGGTGAGTTGGAGCCATTTCATCCGCCGCGACGACAAGGACAATATCCTGGTGGAGTCGCAGAAGGTTGAGGCGCTGCAACATCCGGCGGAGTATATGTGGGGCGCGGCACTGCCGCCGCACTCGCTGGAAAATGTGGGCGACAAGGAACTGCGCATTATCGCGGTGGAGTTAAAGGATTAAGCAAAGAGGATTTCTCTAAATTTGTTTTCGGCTGATAGCTAAATATAAGTGGGAGTCCAATCTTGCCTTTACCACCTGAAATTGACAAAAAAGTACGGGATAGGTTTACTAAATTAGCCGATGAGGCAAGTGAATTAGGGAAGTGGGAATCAGAATGGGCGCTAAATGCACCAGAAGCTCAAAAGTTTCATACTTTGAAGACTAATTTTGTCTCATTGTTGAGTTTGTTATCGAACAAACAATCTCCACAACTATTAAATGATGTTAGAGCCATTTCTCCCACTGATGAAAATGTCTCAGCCTCATCTCTTCGGAAACTAGTAGGAATAATTCTGGGATTAAAAGATGATTATGAGTCTGGAATGCTTGATGGGCTGGTCGAGATGATTGAAGCGAATGTTGCCGCTGATTATCTAGGACAAGCTGAACAACTATTAAAAGAGGGACAACCTGGGAAATACGATCATGTCCCGGCATCGGTTTTGACAGGAGCGATTTTGGAAGATGCCTTGCATCGGCTTTGCCAACGCCAAAATCCGCCAATACCTCTTGTTAATGCAAAAGGTGAACCCAAAACCCTCAACCCGCTTATTGACGATCTCAAAAAAGCGAATGTGTTTAATGAATTAAAGGCCAAACAATTGCGCTCGTGGGCGGATATTCGCAATGCTGCGGCTCATGGCGAGTTTGTAAAATTTAATCGCCAAGACGTGGAGCAGATGCTTTTAGGTGTTCAAAATTTTCTTGCGGATTATCTGTAACTATGACCAACCGCTGAAAAACAAAACACGATGTCAAGTGAGAGAATTTGCCTGCTAGAGCGTGCTCTAAATTTTTATAGCAATATCAGGTAACAAGAATGGCTACTTTAATTGAAGCTGCAAGACACATAGAAGCATTTAGTGATGGTTCGTTGAGAAAGAAATTGAGTTTCCTTGAGGCGAGTGTTAGAGGACTAGATAGACAATCAGCGCAGAGTATCTGCGAAAGTTCCAATGTCAATATGACGCTACTTGACTCGGCTCTGATGATGAAAAGTGTTGCTCGTCAGATAAACGAGATTATTCACTCATCAGGAATGCTCCTTTTACTGTCTCATATTTTGGTTGAAGACGAAATCGTTCAGTATTTGTCGTTAGGTGCTGGAAATACAGGAAAAGCGTTTGATCTTGAGACTAATTACCAAATTGCGGAATTCAAATTTATCCAGTGGAAAGGCGGTTCGGAAACCATTCGTCAGAACAGTCTCTTCAAAGATTATTATTATCTTGCTGAGGCTGATACTCTGAAACGGCGATGTCTCTATGTTATTGGTGACAAGTTTCCATTGAAGTTTTTGAACAGTAGTCGAGCACTTAAAAGCGTAATGAGCAAAAATCAAACCCTCTCCGAGCATTTTCAGAAAAATTATGGCACACAGTACACTAAAACTTCAGAATATTATCAGCACTGGCCTCAGGATAGAGTGCAAATAATTGATGTCACTCAATTCATTCCTAATTTCGCTACTATCTTTAATATAGAATGAATTGGGTGTGACTAACATATGCCTTGAAAGTTGAGCTTATTTTATGACTCAAAAACTGGCGGTGGTTGCCATCGGCGGCAATTCACTCATTTTAGACCCCAAAAACCCGGATGTGCCGCACCAGTGGAACGCAGTGCGTGAAACCTGCCAGCACATCGCGCAGATGATCGCCGAGGGCTGGAACGTGGTGGTCACGCACGGCAACGGCCCGCAGGTCGGTTATATTTTGCGGCGGGCGGAATTGGCCTCGCGCGAGGTGCATACTGTGCCGCTGGATTTAATCGTCGCCGATACGCAGGGCGCGATTGGCTACATGCTTCAGCAGGAACTCGACAACACGCTGCGGCGGCTGGGCATCAACCGGACGATTATCACCGTAGTGTCACAGGTACGGGTTGATCCCGACGATCCCGCGTTCCAGAAGCCCAGCAAACCCATCGGCGGATTCATGACCGAGGAAGAAGCGCGTAAATTTGAGCGAGAGGGCTGGACAGTGGTCGAGGACGCGGGACGGGGTTGGCGGCGGGTGGTGGCGTCGCCCAAGCCGCTGGCTTTTCAGGAAATTAATGCGATTAAGGCGCTCATCGTAAGTGATTATATCGTGATTGCGGGCGGCGGCGGGGGTATCCCGGTGGTACGGGATAAAACGGGCGATCTACATGGAACCTTTGCGGTAATCGACAAAGACCGCGCCAGCAGCTTACTCGCGCAGATTTTGCGGGCGGATTTGTTCGTGATCTCGACGGGTGTGGAAAAAGTTGCGCTGAATTTCAATAAGCCGGATCAACGGATGCTCGATTCGATGACGCTGACCGAAGCGCAGCAGTATATAAACGAGGGGCATTTCGCGCCGGGGAGTATGCTGCCCAAGATCGAGGCGGCAGTTGAATTCATGCGCATGGGCGGGCCGCTGGCGATCATCACCGATCCGCCGAATCTGGCGCGGGCGCTGCGCGGCGAAACCGGCACACGGATTTTGCCGGGATAAAGACAAAACATTTTCACCGCCAAGACGCCAAGAACGCAGAGAGCAATTCAGTAAGCATAGTCGAGATGTTGAAATCTGCCATGAGAATCAAAAATAAGTATCTCCGAATACTTGCTGTTCTTTTCTGCATCATTGTCACACTCATGATTCTTTTTGCGTTTTTTCAACCACAAGGGCTAATCTAGTTTCATGTATAACCACGCGCCGCAAGGGTATGAGTGCCATTTTTGTCGGATTGTGAATGGGTTGGAAAACGAAGGTTGGAATACTCAATCGGATGTTTTCTGGCAGACGGAACATATCACGGCTTTTATCAATACGCGCTGGTGGGTCAACTGCCCCGGTCATGCGCTGATTGTCCCGAACCGGCATATCGAGAATATTTATGATTTGACGCCGGACATTGCCGTGCATGTGCATGAGGCCGCGCGGCAAGTGGCGATTGCCTTCAAGCGAGTCTACGGCTGTGATGGGACGAGTACGCGCCAGCATAACGAACCGGCGGGCTATCAAGAGGTGTTTCATTATCATCTGCATGTGTTCCCGCGCTATGAGGGGGATAAATTGTACTTGCGCCACGCCGAGCACCGTCTGACAACCCGTGAAGAACGGCTACCGTATGCGGAGAAATTACGTGCCTATTTTGAAAAGATCAATTGAACCACCGAGACACCGAGGACACGGAGAAAATGTTTAAGGAAAAAGAATTTAATCCGCTCAGTCATTCGGTAATTGGTGCAGCGATAGAGGTTCATCGCGTTTTAGGGCCGGGATTTTTAGAATCAGTTTATGAAGAAGCACTTTGTATTGAACTTAGAACACGAAATATTGTATTTGCTCAACAGCAGGTCATTACTGTCGCTTATAAAGGGCAACCTATTGGTGAAGGTCGGTTGGATGTGTTGGTTGATAATCGACTTATTGTGGAATTAAAAGCTGTGGAAGCCTTATTGCCGATTCACTCAGCACAACTTATTTCATATCTCAAAACCACAGGTTATCCCGTTGGGCCATTAATGAATTTCAATGTTCCTGTGCTCAAACAGGGCGTGAAAAGACTCGTTTTAACTTAATCTCTCTGTGACCTCGGTGTCTCGGTGGTTCAAAAAACATGGCTGAAATTCTGGAATTGAAATGTCCGGTATGTGGTCGAAGTTATGCGCCGGATGAAGTGCAATATACCTGCCCAATTTGTGGGGAGGTCGGCACGCTGGAAGTGCTGTACGATTATGATGCACTCAAGGCGCAACTGGATCGCGATGGGCTGCGTACAAATGAGCAGTCGATGTGGCGATATAAAAATTTATTGCCCATTGGAACAGAGTCAACCGTACCGCCATTGAAGGTTGGGGGGACGCCGTTGTATGATGCGACACGAATCGCGGCGGAATTGGGACTCAAAAAAGTTTGGGTGAAGGACGACGGGCAGAATCCAACCGGATCGTTCAAGGATAGGGCGAGTGCGCTGATCGTCGCGCGGGCGATGGAAGCCGGGATTACCACGGTCAGCACGGCCAGCACTGGGAATGCAGCGGCAGCTTTGGCAGGGGTAGGGGCATCGGTGGGGATGAACACAATTATTTTTGTGCCCGCCACCGCGCCGGAGGCCAAAATCGCTCAACTGCTGGTGTATGGCTCGACGGTGCTGCTGGTCGAAGCTACCTACGATGTAGCCTTTGATCTGTGTTATCAGATGTGCCTGAGCGAAGGCTGGTACTGCCGCAACACAGGCATGAATCCCTATACTGCTGAAGGCAAAAAAACCGTATCCTATGAAATAGCGGAACAGCTTGGATGGGAAGTTCCCGATGTCGTGGTCGTCAGCGTGGGCGATGGCAACATCATCGCAGGGGTTTACAAAGGCTTTTATGACCTGCTGCAATTGGGGTGGATAGAACGGATTCCGCGCCTGATTGGTGTACAAGCTGAAGGAAGCGCGGCGCTGTATCATGCCTGGAAAGACGGCATCAGTGCGCAGGAGATGCAGCCGATTGACGCGCAGACAGTGGCCGACAGCATTTCCGCTGGACTGCCGCGTGACCGGGCGAAGGCGCTGCGGGCTGTAAAGCAGACGCAAGGCGCATTTGTTACTGTATCGGATGAATCGATTCTTGCGGCCATTCCGCGGCTGGCGCGGTTGACGGGCGTGTTTGCCGAACCAGCCGCCGCAGCGGTTTTCGCTGGTATAGAAGTTGCTGTACAATCGAGGTTAATAAATACAAACGAATCGGTTGCACTCTTGATTACGGGCAACGGCCTCAAAGACATTAAACGCGCCCAACAATCGGTTGCACAAGGCTTGCGGGTGCAGCCGACGATTGACTCCGTGCGACAAGCTTTGCATTTAGAGTGAGGATAAATGAGTGAGACACCGCGTTATTCGATAATTGCCCCTATTTACAACGAAGAGGGCAATATTCAAAGGTTATATGACCGTATTTCGGCGGTAATGGATTCTACCGGCGAACCCTGGGAACTGGTGACGGTGAATGACGGGAGCCGTGACGGATCGGTACAGTTGATTGAGGAATTGGCCGCGAAAGATTCGCGCATCAAATTGGTGAATTTTGCCCGCAACTTCGGTCATCAATTGGCCGTGACGGCAGGTTTACATCATGCGACTGGCGAGGCTATGGTCGTCATTGACGCCGATCTGCAAGACCCGCCGGAGCTGATTCTGGAAATGATCGAGCGCTGGAAAGCTGGGTATCAGGTGGTGTATGCTGTGCGTGAGGAACGCAAGGGCGAAAGCTGGTTCAAGCTGTTCACAGCCAAGTTGTTTTACCGGGTGATTAACCGACTCACCGACGTGAATATTCCACTGGATACGGGCGACTTCCGTTTGATGGATCGCAAGGTTGTCGATGCGTTGAACTCGATGCCGGAGCATAACCGGTTCATTCGCGGTCTGACGAGCTGGATTGGCTTCAAGCAAACCGGCATCACCTATGTGCGTGAGGCGCGCGATTGGGGCGAAACCAAGTACCCGCTGCGAAAAATGATCCGTTTCGCGATGGATGCGGTGACCGGATTTTCATATTTTCCGCTGCAAATCATGGTGTACGTGAGTTTCGTTCTGGGCGTATTGGCCGTGCTGACGATTCCGATCATTGCGATTTTGCGGCTGGCGCTGGGTTATGAATTCCTGGGTGGTCAGGCGACGAATATCGTGTTGATGCTCTTACTCAGTTCGTTTGAGTTATTTTTCCTGTTCATGATGGGGCAGTACGTCGCCCGTATCTATGACGAAGTGCGGGGACGCCCGCTGTATATTGTGGCTTCAACGGCGAATCTGGGTGAGATCAAAAAAGAGACGGCTGAACCTATAGCCCATCCAGCAGAACCTACGCCGGAAATTTAAAAGAGACTGTGGGGGTTTCTATGGCCGAGTATAACCGTGATGCGATTCATAAAGTGCAGCAGTATCGTAAGCTTGTGCTGGTGTACGAGGCGTTGGACGAGGAAATCGACCAACTCATCATGGCGAACGGCGGTCATACCGAAAATATGGCCCCGGATATGATTGAGCGCTACCGCAATCTGGCACGGCGGCGCGATGATGTCCAGAACGATATGCGCGCCCTGGAGCAAGAACTCCAGATAGATGACGAAGACGCGACCATCATGTAGAATAGCCCCACATTAGGGTTTTAGACCCCTTGCCTGCCTTCGATGTGAATCAGGCATCGTCAACCGTGTCACCTCGTTTGTAGATACACCAATAATCGGAGTTTCAAATTGATTACCGGCCCAACTTTT
>JBDTNB010000003.1:0-160062 GCA_039933955.1 Chloroflexota bacterium | reverse complement strand
TGGGAAGTCCATCTCTCAATTCTATCTCGTTTTCACTTTCTCTGAACATGAGCCATGGTACAAACTCAATTGTCCTCAACTGAAAGAGAAATTGATCCCCTCCAGGCCGCAAGAGCGGCACGTTTGCGTTATGTCATGGATGATGAACCGGGGATTTCGCGGCAGAAAACTGGCAAGCATTTTCGTTATGTCAACGCGGCGGGGGAACCAATCCGCGACGAAAATGAGATTGATCGGATTAATCATCTCCGGATTCCGCCCGCGTGGACGGAGGTTTGGATTTCACCCTACCCCAATGGGCATATCCAGGCTACTGGGCGCGACGCGAAAGGCCGCAAACAGTACCGCTATCATGAACGCTGGACACAGCGGCGCAATCTCGTGAAATTCAGCCGGATGATCGCCTTCGGCAAGGCACTCCCCGGATTACGGAAACACATTCAAAAGGATTTGAGACTGCCGGGACTGCCGCGCGAAAAAGTGCTGGCGACGCTAGTCGAACTGCTGGATACCACCCATATCCGCATAGGCAATATTGAATATGCGAAATCCAATCAATCTTATGGACTGACGACCATGCATGACAAGCATGTCGAGGTCAAGGGTTCGACGCTGCGGTTTCATTTTCGCGGCAAGAGCGGCAAAGAACATGAAGTTGACATCCAGGATCAACGGCTGGCGCGGATTGTGCGGCAGTGCAAAGATGTGCCGGGTCAGGAGCTTTTCCAGTATGTTGACGAAGATGGCGGGCGGCATCCGATCACATCGGGCGATGTGAATGATTATCTGCGCGCGATCACAGGCGAGGATTTTACGGCCAAAGATTTTCGCACCTGGGGCGGGACGCTGCTGGCGATTATGGCTTTCCGCGACTGCGAACCGTGCGAAAGTTTCAATCAGGCCAAAAAACAGGTGACGGCAACGGTCAAGGCAGTGGCGGAGGCATTGGGCAACACGCCCGCCGTGTGCCGCAGATATTATGTGCATCCACTGGTCATTGAGGCTTATCAGGATGGTACGCTGACCGATGTATTAGCCCATCTCAAATGGCTCCGACATGACAATGGTTTGCACCCCGAAGAACGACTAGTGATTGCAGTCCTGCGGCAGCTAGAGAACGCTTGAGCTAAATCTCCGAATCGACGCTATAATAATATTGCAATCAGATTTTTCGATTTGTCCCGCCAGACGTTAAAACGTCCGGCTGCCGAAAACCAAGCCTACTGAAGTAGGCTAAAGGAATTATGAGGTGCATCCCATTCCACTTCAGTGTCTAGTCGGGAGTTAAAAGCGCTTGTATAGTGCTAGCTATTAACGCCCCAACTAAAGGAGTAAAGATGAATTTTGATTACTGCCTCAAGCAGCTTCGCGTCAATGCGGGCGCAATTCAGGCGATGTTGGATGGTGTGGACGCGGATCAGGCAAGCTGGAAGCCGGATGCCGAAAGTTGGTCAATGCTGGAAGTCATCAACCATCTGGCGGACGAAGAACGGCACGATTTTCGGGCGCGCAGCCGCTTCGTGCTGGCGGGCGCACAGGGCGAACCGGAACCCAATGATCCGCAGCGCTGGGTGATCGAACGCGGTTACAATCAACGTGATTTAGCGGCGTCAATTGCCGATTTTGCGCGCGAACGGGTAGATTCGCTGACATGGTTGAAGGATTTAAAAGACGCTGATTGGGAAGCGAAATATACGGCCTCCTGGGGCAGCATCCGCGCCGGGGATTTCCTGGTCTCGTGGGCGGCGCACGATATTCTGCATCTGCGGCAGTTGAGCGAACTCAAATGGGCGTATGGGCTGACGCAGTACGCGCCCTATGATCCAGGATATGCGGGGGATTGGTAAAACATAATTGCATATGGCGAAGAAACCGGACGAGACATGTCTCGTCCCTACAAAAGAAACACCCACGTTTCTGGGTTTACCAGCTTTCCGCGCCGACGTAAACCTGCCCACGCTCAAAGGTATCGCGGCCTTGTTTGCCCTTCTCAGACAGAAATAACATTAAGCGATTCTCATCGT
This sequence comes from Chloroflexota bacterium, assembly GCA_039933955.1. GTDB lineage: Bacteria > Chloroflexota > Anaerolineae > Aggregatilineales > Phototrophicaceae > CFX2. The sequence continues at coordinate 158,038 of JBDTNB010000003.1, read as the reverse complement.
TGTAGAGTGTCGGCTGTGCAGGATCGCCGACGAAGGTCTGCATATTCGGCATGGGTTCCCAACCGTGTTGGGCGTAAAAAGACACATTGTGGTTGGCTGTCCACAGCAACGCAATATCTGCCGAGGCATCTTCGCGAATGAGCTTGTTCGCGGCCTCAATAAGCTGCCTACCATAGCCTTTTTTTCGATAGGCCGGGAACGTAAAAACGCCGCTTAAGCCGTAGCACTTATAAGTCGCACCTTGATGTTCAATCATCGTGCAAATGATTCCCGTATGGGCGATCAATTTTATCCCTTCCGCGATCAGGAGATACATCCGCTGCGGATCAGGCTGCGGCGACAGTTCTTCGCCTTCACTTTCCTCGAAGATGATGCGCATAGCGGCTTCCGCCTGAAAATAAAAATGCGGCGGCAGCAGTTCACCGCGACGATAAGTGAGCAAATCGGCCATTCTGTAATCCCTTTGAAACCATTATGGCCTATTATAGCCCGAAATGAGATAGACGACAGGTGGTTCAGAGAACATAAATAGGACGCAGCGTCCCTACATCCCCTGCCCCTCCCCGCTTCGCAGAGAGGGGAATCAGGAAGGCGGTTGATTGATGATTGACCCGCAATTAGATCGGTTGCTAGGCTTCGTATTCAGGGATGGGACGGCAGCACAGCACCAGGAGCTTGGCGGCACGCACTTCGTCCAGACGCGATACCGGCGCAGTATGCGGCGCGCTGCGTAACAAATCAGGGTCGCTATGGGCTTCCCCGGCGATTTTTTTCATCACGTCGATGAACTCATCGAGGGTGGCTTTGTCCTCAGTTTCCGTCGGCTCGATCATCAGGGCTTCCGGCACAATGAGCGGGAAATAATTGGTCGGAGGATGGATGCCAAAATCCATCAGACGCTTAGAAATATCCAGCGCATGGATATTCTCAACATCCTCGAAATGCCCTTCCAGCACAAATTCGTGAGCGCAGATGCGGTCATAGGGCACTTTGTAGGTTCCGTGCAGCATCACGCGGATGTAATTGGCGTTCAAAACCGCATGGCGGGTGATGTCCTTGATGCCCTGGTCGCCATGAATGCGAATGTAGGTATAAGCGCGGACGTGCATCCCGAAATTTCCCTGGAAGGACTTCAAGCGCCCGATGGATTTCTCCGGCATCACGAGGCCATACAACGGCGCATCTTCTTCCGGCGAGGTTTCTTCGACAATCTTGACAATCGGGCCAGGAAGGAAGGGAATCAACTTTTCGCCCACCCCTACCGGGCCGCTGCCGGGGCCGCCGCCGCCATGAGGGGTCGAAAAAGTTTTGTGCAGGTTGTAGTGCATCACGTCGAAGCCGAGTTCGCCCGGTTTGACCGCACCCATGAGGGCGTTCATGTTCGCGCCGTCCATATACATCAGGCCGCCGCAGTCGTGGACGGTTTTAATCACATCCAGAATTTTGCGCTCGAACAAACCGAGTGTGTTGGGGACGGTAATCATCATCCCAGCAACGGTATCATCGCAGGCGGCGCGCAAGGCTTCGAGGTCAACATCACCTTCGGCATCGGCAGGGAGTTCGACGGCGGTAAATCCGGCCATCGTGACCGTCGCGGGATTGGTTCCGTGCGCGCTGTTGGGGATCAGAATTTTAGTGCGTTTGGTGTCACCGCGATCCAGATGATATTTGCGGATCATCAAGATTCCGGCGAATTCGCCCTGCGCGCCCGCCGCCGGGGATAAACTCACAGCCTTGAAACCGCTGATTTCCGCCAGCCATTTTTGCAACTCGAACATCAAGGCCAGCGCGCCCTGTGAGCCTTCGGTGTCGGCCAGCGGATGCAGGTGGGCAAATCCGGGTAGACGGGCGGTGTCTTCGTTGATTTTGGGGTTGTACTTCATGGTACACGACCCCAATGGATAAAAGTTTTTGTCGATGGCGTAGTTGAGTTGACTCAACTTCACAAAGTGGCGCACAACCTGTAATTCGCTGACTTCGGGTAGGTCTAGCTCGGCGCGCATCAAATCTTTGGGCAGTTCAGTTTCGGGTACGTCGCAGTCCGGCAGCAGGACGCCTTTGCGCCCCGGCGAACTCAGATCATAGATGAGTGGTTCGGTCATTTCACAGCTTCCTTAAAACCCTCAACCAGGGCGTCGATTTCTTCTTTGGTGTTGACCTCGGTGGCACACAGCAGCATATGGTCTTTCAAATGGGCATAATCTGCGCCCAGATCGTAGCCGCCGGTAATACCCTTCTCGATCAGCAATTCATTGATCTCGGCGACAGGACGCGGGCATTTGACGACAAATTCGTGGAAAAACGGCTTGCTCATGTCCACTTTATAACCGGGAATCGCGTCAATTTGTTGAGCGGCGTAGTGCGCCTTGTGATAACAGAGTTCGGCGACTTTACGCAGGCCATACTTGCCCATCAAGGACAGATAAATACAGGCGGCAAGCGACATCAACCCCTGATTGGTACAAATGTTGCTGCTGGCTTTTTCGCGGCGGATGTCCTGCTCACGCGGGCGCAGGGTCATCACATAAGCGCGGCGACCATCCTGATCGAGGGTTTCGCCGACGATGCGTCCGGCGATTTTGCGGACATATTCTTCACGGCAGCCGAAAAAGCCCAGATATGGCCCGCCAAAACTCATGGGGATGCCAAGCGGCTGGCCTTCGCCGACCACGATGTCCGCGCCGAGTTCGCCGGGGGATTTGAACAAGCCGAGCGCGATGGGATTGATGACCATCACCAGCAGCGCCCCGGCCTCGTGAACTTTTTCCGCCAATTTTGAGAAATCGTCAATCTGGCCGAAGAAATTGGGATAGGAAACCGCCAGCATCGCGGTGTTTTCGTCGAGCATGTCGATCAAATCGGTGATGTCGGCAGTACCTTTGTCGCCGACGATTTTGACATCGCGCCCCTGATTATAGGTGCGGACGACCTCGCGATACTGGGGATTAATCGCCGGACTGAGGATGACTTTTTTGCGTTTGCCGCGTGAAACATCCACCGCGACGGTGACGGCTTCGGCGAGGCTGGTCGCGCCGTCGTAGTGACTGGCGTTGGCGGCGTCCATGCCAGTCAGCGAACACATCATACTTTGATATTCAAAGATGACCTGGAGTGTTCCCTGGCTGACTTCCGGCTGATAGGGTGTATAGGCGGTATAAAATTCACCGCGCAGGAGGATATGATTCAGCGCCGACGGGATGAAATGATGGTACGCGCCCGCGCCCCGGAACAGGGCGAAATCGCCGCCATGCTCGTTGACTTCGGCGAGTCCTTGCAGCTCAGACATGACATCCATTTCGCTCATGGGCTTGGGGAGGTCGAGGTTGGGGAAGCGGTGCGTGGAGGGCACAGCTTCGAACAAGTCCTCGATGGTGGTGACGCCGATGGCAGACAGCATTTGCTGGCGTTCAAGATCAGTATGGGGTGTATAAGACATATGTGGTTTTACCTTAAATTTCTCGTCCCAGGCCTATCCTCACACCCTGACCCCCTCTCCACTGCGTAGAGAGGGGGAGCAAAAATGCAAAAGGGGATGTGGTAGTTACAGGCGATTACTAACGATTTTCGCAGTAGGTGGTGTAGGCGGCGGAGTCCATCAGGCTATCAGCTTCGGACGCATTTTTGAGGGTGAATTTCACCAGCCAGCCTTTGCCATAAGGATCAGAATTGATGAGTTCCGGTGCATCTTCCAGGGCAGCATTGGCCTCGGTGATGGTTCCGCCGACAGGCATATAAATATCGGAGGCGGCCTTGACCGATTCGACCACACCCAATGTTGATCCCTGGGCGATTTCCACGCCGACATCCGGGAATTCGACATACACAATATCGTTCAACTGATCCTGGGCGTAATCGGTAATGCCAACAGTGGCCGAATTGCCTTCGATCCGCAGCCATTCATCATTTTTGGTGTACTTCAGGTCTGACGGCACTTTCAAGGTGGGCATGGGTTCTCCTGGTAGTTTTTAGCGGTTAACCATTAGCAGTTAGCGAAAGATCAATCCAGAATACAACGAACAAAGACAAGATTATATAGTGACGGCAATCCAAACAAAAAGAGCGCACAAATGTGAATAGACACTGTGCGCTCTGTTGGTAACGGGTTACGTTCAGAGATGCAGACCGGCGAATCCTTGAACCTGAGAGTTTCGTGACCCGGCCAGTATACCGGGAAACTTGCCCCTTCGGCGTCTCGTGTGAGAACTCTCTCCGCAGGCTGTTATGCGATTTTGACGACAGGCAACATTGTAGCGAGAACGATTCTATTTGACAACCCCAACGAGTCTTACAGGAGTGATTAAGACTCTGCGCCGACGGGCAGCCATTCATACAGGGCTTGGCGGACGGCATCGCTGAGAGCGAGATTGAAACCGATGTGACCGGTAGCATCGGCGACGATGGTCGGGCGCATGAGCAGCACACCATCGGGTTTGAGGCCAACGGCGAGATAGGCCTGTCCTGTCCCGACCTGGCGGGTCGTTTGCAAACCTTCTACAGGTTGTAAACGCGCCAACACGCGCGACAATTCCTGAAAACGGGGACGCAGGGCGATTTCCAGCGGGCCGTAACTAGCCGACAACGCAATATAGCCCCCTTCGCGGCGCAAGGCAACGACAGGGTGGCCTGAATTATCGTTCAAAGTCGTCAGGGTGATTACACCCGAATCAGTATCTACGGACACCTGATTCAGCAGCTCAAAATTCCTCATGGACATTGCTCCGAAGTTCACAAAAATTCCAGCGAGAGTATAGCATAATTGCACGAAATACAAACCATGCCGAAAACCCTTACCAACTTCTCAATTTTGGTCATAAGGGGATGCGGTACAATGGGCGCGGTTACTTTGTAAGTTTTAAGTGGATGGAGCATTCTAATGGCTGAACAACCAATCAATAAAACACCCAACTCAAATTCACGGATGTTGATGTTAGGGACGATTGTCGTAGCAGTCGTCGGCGCGGCGATCATTTTGTTCGCGCTATTTAGTCGTGGGAATAAGCCTGTATCCAACCAAGCCGACGGCGGGGCAGCCATCGTTGAAGGAGATACGTTCACTGGCGTACAACCAGTTGAGCCGCCGCGCCAATTGCAAGCGTGGACACTTACCAGCCAGGATAATAAACCCTTCAGCCTGAGCGACCTCAAGGGCAAAATGGCACTGATACTGTTCGGCTATACGCACTGCCCGGATGTCTGCCCAACAACCCTGTTGGAATACAAAACGATCAAGGCTGCACTGGGTAATCAAGGCAGTCAGGTCAACTTTGTGTTCATCAGTATTGACGGCGCGCGTGATACGCCCGCTGTGGTAAAAACTTATGTGGATAAATTTGACTCCAGCTTCATCGGTCTGACGGGCGACGAGGCCACACTCAAACGTTTGGGCGGGGATTATGATCTGTACTTCGCCAAGAGCGCCGACGCCAGCGGTTCCACCGAGAATTATCTGATGGATCACAATTCCAACACTTATCTGGTGGATCAGGATGGCAAATTGGTAGCATTGTATATCTACGGAACTGAAACCGATGTCATCACACAGGATATTCAGGCGCGGCTGAGTACGTAATGAAGTCGATAATCATTCGTCGCTCGCTACGCTTCGCTAAGTCAAAAGACAAAGACCGGGCAAATCAGGGCTAGCTCTTTTTCGGTCAATCACTTAAGGAGCAGAAAAAGTGGCGGATATTCGTATCGGACTCGTCGGTGATTTCAACCCCGGTGTGACGGCGCATCAGGCCATCCCGAAAGCGATCCAATTAGCAGCCGAAAAAATGGTTGTGAAGCCGAAGCGGTCTGGCTGGCGACGAAAAATATCCAACCAGACCCTGCACCGCTCTTACAGGATTTCAGCGCAATCTGGTGCGTGCCCGCCAGTCCCTATGAAAATACGGAAGGTGCGCTGGCGGCAATCCGTTATGCCCGCGAATCGGGAACGCCGTTTTTAGGGACGTGCGGCGGCGTCCAGCACGCGATCCTGGAATATGCGCGGAATGTGCTGGGTTATGAAGACTCGGAACACGCCGAAAGTGACCCGGAGTTGGGCTTCGCATTGATCGCGCCGCTGACCTGTGCGCTGGTGGAACAGAACGGCGAAATCATTTTCGCCGAAGGGTCGCGGATGCGAAGCATCTATGGGGTCAATAAAGTTGTCGAGCAGTATCATTGCAGTTACGGCTTGAACCCGGCGTATGTCAGCCTGTTCACGGGGTCGGCGCTGCATTTCTGCGGGCATGACCACGATGGGGATGTGCGGGCGCTGGAACTGGAAGAACATCCCTTCTATATGGGGACTTTATTCCAACCGGAGCGCTCGGCGTTGACAGGCAAAACGCATCCACTCATCACAGCCTATGTGAAAGCTGCGGCGCGAGTGTTAATACCTAAAGATGTTACATTTACCACTCACCCCAACCATTCCTTACAAGGGTAGGTTTTCCAGGAATGATTTGTGCGGTTGCGTCGCCGGGGGCTGAAGCCACCCGGCTAATCTACCAGACAAGCCCACTAAAGGGGCTATAAAGGTCAGAGAAGGCCATTTCCGGGCGTTCTGCTGGTCTATTTTGCGAGACATTAAAAACCCAGCATTGTAAGCCCCCTCTCCCTAACTTCAAGGGAGAGGGGCTAAAGACATGCAATTATATTTGAATGTCGAGGGGAATTTGCCAGCACCAATAAGTTAGGAGACCCGGTTAACGACGGGCAGCACGAGGCAAAATCGTGGTAATCACCTCATAATTGTTCGTGCCGAGGCGGGCAGCCACATCGTCCGCCGTGATGGATTCATCACCTTGATAACCGAGCAGCATCACTTCATCGCCAATGGTCACATCGGGGATATGCGAGACGTTGATGGTGGTTTTTTCCATGCTGATGCGCCCGACAATCGGCGCACGTTGACCATGAACCAACACCTCGCCCCAATGATTAGGCGCACGGCGGAAACCGTCGGCATAGCCCACCGGAATCACGGCAATGCGCTCATCCTCGCTGGTCACATAGGTGCGTCCATAGCCGACAGTATGACCGCGGGGCAGGATTTTGACCTGGGCAATCACAGTTTTCCAGGACAACACGGGGCGGAATTCGGGCGGGACGGGCACGGCTGGCGATGGCGACAGTCCATACATCGCTAACCCAACCCGCACCATGTTGAAATGATTTTCTTTTGAAGACAATGTCCCGGCGGAATTGGCCGCATGGGTGTAGGCGAAGTTGAAACCCGATGCGCGCAAGGGTTTCAGAATATCCTTGAAAGTTTTCACCTGCTGCGCCGTGAATTCCGGGTCTTCGTCAGCCGAGGCGAAATGGGTGTAAATCCCTTCAATTTCCAGATATTTTAAGTTGAACAGGTGGCGAAAAAACGGTAAGGCCTCCGCCGCGAGGACGCCCAGACGCCCCATACCGGTATCGACCTTGACATGAACCAATAATTTTCCGCCTAATTCACGAGCCGAACGATCATAGGCCCGCGCCATATCGAGGTCATAAACGGTGAGGGTGATATGCTGACGGATGGCCTGCCGGACAGCACTGACTGGCGTGTAATTCAGCACCAAAATCGGCGCGTCGATTCCGGCCTCGGTCAATTCGAGCGCCTCGGTCATCGAGCCAACCGCCAGATATTCCGCACCGTTGAGAAGCGCCGTGCGACTGACGGATACCGCGCCATGCCCATAAGCATCAGCCTTAACGACAGCCATCAGCGCCACCGCGCCGATCATGGTTTTAATGGCTTTCACATTGGATGCTAACGCTTCGAGATCGACTTCAATCCAACTGGGACGGTTGGGCTGCACGAGTTCGGCAGTTTCCCATTCAAACCCCTGACGCGGCAGAAGCACACGATCGGCCTCGTCGCGCAAAAGCGCCTGCACGACCAGTTCCATACGCGCGGAAATGCCGCCGGTCACGACGATGGTGTCGCTGGCCGTAATTTCAAAATTCTCGCGCAGGACGGCCACCGCATCCTGCACGCTGTAGGTCATAAATACAGTGCCGCGTTCTTTGCCGCGATCCAGCGCCGCCCGTCCTACTAACGCTGCATCTGTACCTTCTGTGATAAGCACGTCGGCTACTTCAGCGGCGCGCTGCCCAATCACGCGATGACCAGTCTGGCTATAATCGCCGAGATAATCCATGTCACCGACAATGTAAAACAGGCGATGACGACTTTCTGGTGGACGTTCAGCATTCACGGCCTGGAACCAATCCAGAACGGCTAAATTCGACTGGGGGGTTGAGTCGTAAGTATCGTCAATCAACATCGAGTTATTCAGGCCATTGAGGGGGTTCATACGCCCCGCCAGATAAGGCATGTCAATCAACGCGCGGATGGCTTCGTCAAGCGGCACATCATAATGAATACCCACCGCCAACCCCGCCAACACGGCATACAATTGATGCTTGCCCAACCAGGGCGTCCAACGTCCCAGATAGCGTTCGCTGCCAAAGCGCAGGTCGTAGCCGGTTTTGGTCAACCCGGCCAGGACATTATAGGCCATCAAATCCGCACCGAAACGCTCCATGCCAATGGTCAGCACGCGGGCTTTGGATGCACCATTCAACGTCGCGACAAAATCGTCATCGGAATTCAGCACAGCCAACCCGGAGGTCGGAAGGCGTTCGAGCAAAATACGATGTTCGTCGATAAATTCTTGTAAACTGGCAAAGGTATCCAGGTGGGTTTCACTAAAATTGGTCAGTACGCCGACATCTGGCTGCACAGCACTGATGATTTCAGCCAATTCACCAGGACGCTCCGCGCCTAATTCCAGCACGAGGAAATGCTGCTCTGGCGCGAGTCCCGCTAAGGCACGCGGCAATCCCAGGCGGCCTTCGGCATCCGGGTTGTGATGGACAGAGTAATGGGTTCCCAGAACGCGGCTGATGGCTTCGATTGCCAGTGATTTTCCGGATGATCCGGCGATGCATACCACCTGAGTCCCCAACTTATCCAGCACGTAATGCGCCCAGGACATGAGCGCCGTTTCGGTGTCTTTTACGATGACAACAGAAATACCCTGGGTATCAAAATCGGGCGGATGAACGCACAGAATTCCCAGGACGCCCTTCTCGACAGCCTCGCGCATGAATTGGTGGGTGTCGCCGCGATCCGTTTTGAGGGCGACATAGAGCTGCGCCTCGGCGGCATGGCGCGAATCGAAACAAAAATCGGTAAAAATGTGAGCGGCGGGTTCACCGAACAATTGGCCGTTGGAGGCTTCGAGAATGTCATAGAGGCTAATCATCGGAATCCCCTCGTGTTAGCGGTATAGAGACAACATCAGGACTTGTCCCTAACCCTCCAAATCGCAACCGCAGTTAAAACTTACTGTTATGTTATAATAGCACGGGTTTCAACTAGGAACATGCCTACATGTCATTTTATTTCGAGGTCTTAAAAACACAAGGCCGAGCGAGAGCTGGGGTCTTGCATACGCCGCATGGCGATATTCCTACGCCAGTTTTCGCGCCTGTCGGCACACAGGCCACCGTGAAAGCCGTGCCGCCGCGCGATTTAAAGGAAATAGATGCCTCACTCATCCTGGCAAATACCTATCATTTGCACCTGCGCCCCGGCGACGAATTGGTGCGCGATATGGGCGGGCTGCATGAATTCATGGCGTGGCCGGGGCCAATCCTGACCGATTCGGGCGGATTCCAGGTGTTCAGCCTCGCCAAGATCAACAAAATTGACGATCAGGGCGTCACGTTTCGCAGCCATCTGGACGGCAGCAAACACCGCCTCACGCCGGAAAGTTCGATGCAAATCCAGGAAAACCTGGGCGCAGACATCATCATGGCGTTTGACCAATGCCCCACACCCACTAACCGCATTGAGGTCGAAAAAGCGGTCAAACGCACCAGCGCATGGGCGCAGCGCTGCCGCGAAGCCCATCCGGACGACAACCGGCAGGCACTATTCGGCATTGTGCAGGGTGGCATATTTGAAGATTTGCGGGCGGAATCGGCAACGACGCTGCACGAACTGGATTTTCCGGGTTATGCGGTGGGCGGGTTAGCCGTCGGCGAATCCAAAACTGAACAATACGCTACATTAGATGTCACACTGCCGATGCTGCCGGAAAATAAACCGCGTTATTTAATGGGCGTCGGCGAACCGGATGATCTGGCGCAAGGTATCGCGCGCGGAGTCGATATTTTTGACTGTGTGATCCCAACGCGGTTGGCACGGCATGGCTCGGCTATGACACACAACGGGCGTATCAACATGCGCAACCTCGCCCACGCCACCGATAAAAGCCCGGTTGACGAAGGCTGCACCTGCTACTGCTGCCAGAACTTCAGCCGCGCGTATATACGGCACCTGGTCAAGGCGGAGGAAATCCTAGCGGCGTATTTATTGAGCATCCACAATATCCACTTTTTGATCCAACACGTTCAGGCCATGCGGGCTGCCATTTTGGATGGCGATCTTCAAGCCTATACCGATAGTTTCTTACAGACATACCTGCAATTGGCCTGATGCTCACCTGAGGATGCGCGACCTTTGAAGTCCGAATACCGAACCCCCTGTCCCATCCGAACCTTATCCCGTCCAGGCTGGCGCTGTCTAATTTATCGGCGCGGATTTGGGGGTATAGTGGATTGATACGCCCTGCGCTGCGCCCTGTGCGCAAAACCAAACGCGCCCTGGCGATTGCGGCCTTCACTCTGGTGAGTTGCAGCACGACGATTGTTCCGGCTTCGACGCCAACGCATGACATGGTGACGCTGAAGCTCTATGCAACTACGCCGATGATCCCGCTGCTGCATGACCTGACCGCCAGGTATGTCCAGGCCAACCCCTATTTTGTGTTCGACACTCTGACGGGCAATTTTCAGACTATGCTCGACAAGGTGATTTCGGAACGTGGCGCTTACATGCTCACCAATCATCTGCCCGACGATACAGTCAATACACAGGTGATGGCGTGGCCGCTTGGTCAGGATGGAATCGCTGTGATTGTCCACCCGGACAATCTGGTCAAGCAATTGACCGCCGAACAGCTACGCAGCATTTACCTGGGGCATATTTCCAATTGGCGCGATGTGGGCGGTGACGACCTGGACATCACGGTTTTCAGCCGCGAAGATGGCTCTGGGACGCGGGCGGAATTTGAACGGTTGGTGATGGGGACGCGGCAGACCACTCAATCGGCACAACTCGCACCATCGAGCGCGGCGATGGTCGAAGGGGTATCGATGAATAAAGGGGCTATCGGTTATGTGTCGATGAGTTTTGTGGATGAGCGTGTGAAGGCGCTCACAATTGACGATTCTGCGCCCACGTTGGAGAATGTTTACAGTAACATCTATCCACTGCGTTCAACGATTTACGTTATCGGACTGGAAGAGCCGGAAGGCGATTATCGGAATTTCATTTATTGGATTCAGAGCCAGGAAGGACAAACCGTAGTGGCACAGCATTATGCGCCAGTTCTGCGCCCATAGCCACACGAATCACACGACGTGCAAAAATACAAAGAGCATGGCGTACAAAAGGGACACAACCAGCAACCACATGCTCATCATCGACAGATCACGATACATGCGGATGCGTCCACGCCGTTTATCCACGAGCATTTCCGGCCCCCGGATGCGGTGGAGCGCCCCCGCCGCCCCACTGTTGTGGGGGTTAATGCGGAGCACATTGTCCAGGCAAATCGAACTCTGATCGAGCGAATCGACGGCAACGCTCATCCACAACCAGGCATCTTCAAAATTATTGTCTTCGCGGATCAGCCCACGCAGGATTTGAATCGCTTCACGGCGGCGATCTTCTTTAAGTAAATCAATTGCATCCATCAAGCGGTCAACACGATCCGCAGCCGCTTCTTGCTCGGACATAATTCAAGCATCCTCAACATCGAGACTCAAGATCAGTCGAGTTTTACCCCGGCGAACAAATCATGTTCGTCTACTCTATTATATTGAGGAACTGGATGCACGCGCGTAAAGCCCTGCGTCCTGCCGATGAAATTACGCAACCAGGATAAGCGGGGCGCACCGCCGCCAAGCTGGCTGGCATGACAAGCATTTGCCTTATCCCAGACCTCAAAATAACGGGCAACTTCCACGCGAGTGTGTACCGGCTCAATATTTTCCATAATCGCCACGAAGTCGATGTCATGATTACGGCCTACCTTGCGGGGGTCAATCCCGCGCAGGCGCATGTAAGGCAGCATCAGTTTAAACATCGCAGAGGAGACGCCGGTGTAATACAACTTTTGCGGCTGATATGGGGCAGCGTCAGTCTTGTAGCTGGGATCACCGGCCAGTTTAAAGGCATCGGTGGTTGCGCGCTGGATGGCAATATGGTCGGGATGACCGTAGCCGCCGTATTTGTTGAATGTAACCACGACTTGCGGCTTGATTTCGCGGATGACATCGACCACTTTACGGGCAACTTCCTCGCGCGGGGCTTGCCACAGTGAGGCCGGGTCTTTCGAGGTATCGGAATTCATCATGCCGCTGTCGCGATAATTCAGCCGGATCACTTTTTTGAAGCCTAATACTGCGGATGCCTGATCCAATTCGTGGATACGAAGCTCCGCGACAGAGTTGTAGCCATTGAGTTTTTCGGGCGCTACCGTACCCACATCGCCATTGGTGGCGCACAAATAATAAACCTCAGCACCTTCGGCAACATAGCGGGCAATCGTGCCCCCAGAGCCGAAACTTTCATCATCGGGGTGGGCAAGCGAAAATAAGAGGCGGCGGGTTGGCAAGATGGAACTCCTCAAACCGATTGCGGTTGGCTTTTGGCTCTGGTCGAAATGGACAGGTGAACACAGGAATCTGAATCAATCGTCGTCCGACTTATCAATTTCTAATCAAGACGACGATTGCCCTACGAATCATACATCAGGGGTCGTTTTCTGTGAATAGCACCTATGCAAGTGGACTGACAGAACGTATACTCTTGCCCCGTGTACAAAAAAATCGGAACACTGATGAGGTTGTCTTTTATGCGCCGATTACCGGGATTTATACTGCTGACCCTATTGTTAGCGGCGGGGTTGATGACCATGCCGCGTGTGACAATGAGCAGCCCAGCCAATCAAATTGAAATTACGCTGCCGGGGACAAACACCCCCGCCCCAACATCATTCTCGTTTGCGACCAATACGCCCGCTGGGCCGAGCGCCACGCCCAGCGCGACCTTGACACCGACGGAAACGCCGACGGATACCGCAACCGCGACTTTCACCCCTACCAATTCACCCACACCGACGGATACGCCATCACCCACGCCAACCCCCAATGGGCCGTTTTCGTATCCCGAAGATGTAAATCCGCTGACCGGGCAAGTGTATCCCGATGAGGCCGCGAAAGAACGGCGTAATTTGATCGTAAAAATTTCAAATTACCCGCCGGTTGTGCGCCCGCAGAGCAACATCAACAAGGCTGATCTGGTCGTCGAATATGAAACCGAAGGCGGCGTCACCCGCTTTGCCGCCATTTTCCGCAATAACATGCCGGATCACGTCGGCTCGGTACGGAGCGCACGCCTGATTGACCTGGAACTCGTACCGATGTTCAATGCCCTGCTGGCCTACTCCGGCACGAGCGATCCGATCCAGCAAATGATTTTGCACTCCGATTTTGTGTACCAGACCTTCTCGCCCCTCAAAGGCGATAACTGCACCGACGCCGGATTCTGCCGCTTCCCGCGTGAAGGCTTGGCATTCGAGCACACGCTGTTCCTGGATACGCGCAAGCTGTACGATCTGGCGACGCGGCGCAACGTTAATGATGGTTACAAAGCACGCGGTTTTGCCTTCGCCGACCAGCCCGATCCCAACGGCACACCTGCCAACGATATTTTTGTCGATTGGTATGGGCAGACTGATGCCCGTTGGCAGTATGATCCCACCAGCGGCCATTATCTGCGCTGGACGGACGGTGTGCCGCACATTGATCTGGCCGACGGGCAGCAGTTGTGGGCGGATAACCTGATTATCCTGGAAGTGCCGCACGTTGACCGCCCGGATTTGTTCGAACCGGAAAGCAAAACCGCCTCGCTGGAAATCCAATTGTGGGATCAAGGCCGCGCCTACCTGTTCCGCGACGGCCAGTTCTATCAGGGTTACTGGCGGCGTCAGGACAAAAAACCTGGAACCGCTTTGCAGATTATTTACGGCAACAACCAATCCATCATGATGAAACCGGGACGCACCTGGATTTCGATTGTGCGCGGCTTCGGCGATGTGCTGGTGTCGGAAGACAAAGCCGACATGCAGGCTACTGATGCGGCGATGTTCGCGAACGCCACACCAACAGCCTTCTCCACCACCGATCCGAATTTCACGCCTGCGCCCTCGTAGTCCGCGAAATACGAACCAGAATACTAAGCAACGGGTAGTTTGATGAAGACTACCCGTTTTTTATTTGGAGAAAATATGAGCATGTTATTGAACAGCGATTTTTACGAATTGACTCAGAATTTCCAGGGTGCGTTGTTTCAGGGTGGGATGGCGGTGCTCGAAAAGGGCGCACCACCAGCTTCCAATAATACGCTGCTGCAACTACGGCGTGGTTATGCCGAAAGTCCGGCGTGGTTTCTGGTACAGGCGCAGGAATTTGATCCCGAACCGCTTTCTGTGGAGCGCATCCGTGTCCGCGCAGTCTGGTCATCGGAACGCATCGTAGCGGCGATCCTGGATTTGATGGCGAGTGAAAAATGGTTGGATCGCGTGGGCGAGGATTATCACCTGACTGACGAAGGGCGCGCGGTGATTCAGGAATTGACCGAACGGCGGCACACGATTCTTGCGCCCTTGATTACCACCCTGACACCTGATGAAGTTGAGCCGCTGGAAAAATTAATGCGGCGCGGCCTGGATGCGAGTTCTGAACATAGCAAACCGCCCGGAACCTGGAGTCTGGCGCATTCACGGCGGCGCACCCCAGCCGATGCTGCACCCACTGTCCACAAGTTATTTCAATATTGTGCTGATTTCAACGCTTACCGCGACGATTCGCATATGGCTGCTTTTCAACCGTTGAGCATAGACGCCTTTGCCTGGGAAGCTTTCAGCCACATCTGGCGCGGGGCAGCAAACACCGCCCAGAAAATTTTCGACGCCTTGCCCTACCGGGGTTATTCGCACACCGAATTTGCAATTGGAATTCGCACAATCGCCGAGCGGGGGTGGATCAAAACCGAGGATGGCGATAGCTATCAGATGGCCGATGAGGGCCAAAAAATCCGCGCGGATGTCGAACGGCTAACCGATGAGTATTTCTTCGATGCGTGGTCGTGTTTTAGCGAGTCGGAAATTGAGGGT
Organism: Chloroflexota bacterium; assembly: GCA_039933955.1. GTDB lineage: Bacteria > Chloroflexota > Anaerolineae > Aggregatilineales > Phototrophicaceae > CFX2. Next base: position 142,742 of record JBDTNB010000003.1, on the reverse strand, counting down.
TTGCATCAGCGCATGAGCAGCTTGAAAGCAAAATTAGAGGGCATGGGGAAATAATTCCACGCCCTCTCAGCGCAAAATTTTACGCCAACCGCTCCAGGATATGCGTCACAATCGTCGCGCCTGTGCCGCCGATATTTTGCGTCATGCCGATGGCCGCATCTTTAACCTGGTTCGCGCCCGCCGCGCCGCGCAACTGTGTCACCAGATCGACCAGTTCATACACGCCCGTCGCGCCGACAGGATGGCCGCGCCCTTTCAAGCCGCCCATCGTGCTGATCGGGATGCGCCCGGTAGGCACGATGTCGCCGTTTTGCGCCAGCGTTGTCCCCTTCCCCGGCTCGGCGAAACCACAGGCTTCCAGACTGAGGGCGGCCATAATCGTGAAGGCGTCGTGGACTTCAAACACGTCGATGTCGGCGGGTTTCAGCGAGGACTGTCTATAAGCTTTTTGCGCGCTCATGCGTCCGGCCTCCAACGCCAGCAAATGATGCCGATCTGCCAAACCCAGCGAATCGGTGGCTGATGCGCTGGCGCGAATTTTAATCAATGGCACTTTCAGCTCGCGCGCCATATCCAACGGGCAGACAATCAACGCCGCCGCACCATCGCAAATCGGCGAACTATCGTACAAATTGATCGGGTCGGAAATCATCGGCGCGCGATTATAAGTTTCCGTCGAAATCGCTTTGCGGAACATAGCATTAGGGTTGTTGACCGCGTTGCAATGGGCGTTCACGCTGAAGCCCGAAAAAGCGGCATGCGGCACATTGTATTCGTACATATAACGGCGCATAATGAGGGCGTTGAGCGCGACAAATGATGCCCCGTGCGCGCCTTCGTAATCGGCGTCGGCAGCCGTCGCTAGCGCCGATGTGACCGCCCCGGTGGTCGAGTCGGTCATTTTTTCGACGCCGCACACCGCCGCCACATCAATCATGCCGCTCATCACCGCGCGGATGGCCGCCTGAAACGCCGCGCCGCCCGATGCGCAGGCCGCTTCGACAGTGGTCGCCTCAATCCCGCGCCAACCGGCATAATCGGCGATGAGTGCGCCCAGATGTGCCTGATCGCTCAAACGCGGCGCGAGCATGTTGGACACATACAGCGCGTCCGGCGTTTCAATACCCGCGTCGGCTGCGGCATCCTGAACGGCTTTGGCAGCGAGTTCGCGCAGGCTTAAATCCCAATGTTCACCAATCGGCGTTTGCCCAATTCCAATGACGGCTACATCGCGCATGTGAGACTATCCTAGTGCTATATTTCACAATGAGGGTTTCAATACTATAGCAGGGAAAAACTGTCAAAACCTATTTGATTTATGAGACGAGAGAAAAAGAGAGAATAATCTAGTTATTTTCAGCCGAAAGCGGTTCCAATTCGATCACACGATAGGTGGATTCGCATTCCCTCATCTGACATCCCAATAGACTGCCATCGCACTTGTTGGCGTACAGATTGACGAAACTCATCCTGGGGTCAAAATCCACAACGTATCGGTTACAGGCATTATTGATATGGACGAAGGCGTCATTCGCCACTTTCGAATTGGCAGAGCTAAACAGGTTATCCATCGTATATTGGCTGGCATTTTCAACCGGAACAGGCGAAAACTGCTCACTGGAAGGAACATAGTCGGGATTAACTAAAGATATTGCAAGCCGCTGTCCGGCGTCGATCACCTGATTATCACGGATTGTCACCTCATATTGGGTAGGAAGTATAAACCCACCTCTGACTTCAATTATCATGCGATAGTCCCGAATATGTTGGTTTTCCCAGGCCGCTTTTGCAGCATCTAATCGCTGCTTGGCAAAGAAATCGAATGATATGCCGAAAAATATCCGATTGATGAGCCACAGCGAAATAAGAACGCCAATAATGATGATTATTTTTCGGCGGGGGGAAGACCACTTTCGCATTGAAGTCACCTGTTATTGAATTTATTCTATTCGCATGTGTGGGCTGCAAAAGCCGACGAGCAAATCCATCGCGTCAAGGACAATATCCTCATATTGCTCGTCAAGCTGGCCGCGAAAGGATTCCAGGGCTGCGAGTAAAACATCCTTTTCAACGTCATACGAACGCAGTTGAATAAGCGCATCACGCAACACCATCAACGGATAAGGTTTCGCCAGGGCACCTTTAAAAGTGTCGGTATAATCCATCTCGGTGTCAGCCATTATGATTCAGGCTTCTTATATAAAGTTTCGCGCACAGTGGTGGACATATCGGTTACATTTTCATCGCCAATGCCGACTATGTTATCCCAATTGGGCGCAGCCTTCTTTTGAATGTCGCGCGAAATGTGGTCATCTATCCAAGTGGAAAGGAGATCAATGAGTGAGCGATTTTCACGCCGCGCAACATCCTCAAGTCTATTCAAAACCTCGGTGGAATCACCATATTTGTCATAAAAATACTTGTGCATGGTTTCGCGCACCGTCATTGACAGATCAGTTACATCATCGTGATATATGCCTAGAATGGATTCCCAGGCTACATCAGATTCTTCTCGTGAGTGAGATTTTGGCGTGTAGTGCTGCGCCATCGACGCGACGACTTCATCAACAGGCCGCTTTTCACGCTGGGCGATTTCCTCAAGCCGTTTGGCAATGTCATCAGGAAGCGAAATGTTAATCATCGCAAAATCCTTTCATCCACTCATCCTTATTATAGCAGTGAGTTTTATAGATCAAGTCGCTTCTCATAACACAGGCTCACCGGATCATCAAAATAATCGCCAAACGGGGGGATGCGCCGAAAGCCAAATTGCTCATACAGGCCGATGGCTTCAGTCTGGTGAATGCCGGTTTCCAGGCGTAAGACACGGATGCCGTGCTGCGTCGAATATAGCGCAAGATGAGTCAGCATCGCTTTGCCCAAACCATGACCGCGAAATTGAGGCCGCACATACATGCGTTTGACCTCGGCGTACTCCGTACCGAACAATTTGATACCGCCGCAACCCGCAGGGACACCATCATATCGGGCGACAAAAAAAGCCACGCCCTGGTTCAACAGTTTTTCAATGCTGAACCCATGACGGCTTTCGACAGCATATAAGGGCGCAAGCACCGCTTCGAGTTCCATAATAAGTTGAGTTGCATCGGCGCTGTCGGGACGTTCTTCAACAATAGTAATTGTCATAGCTCACCTGAAATTTTAGATCAATCATTATTGAATCCTGAAATTAATTATACTGAGCCGCGTTTAGGAAGACTCTGGCACATTCTCATATTTCGTCAAGCAAATCTTTATGAGATGTTGATACTATTGCCCTTGTGATTCGGACTGTAGTGGCCTATAATAGAACGTTTGTACTCCCCTCATTCTGCCCGGTTAGACGCATAGGCAGGTTTAGATGACTCAGGACAAAATTGTCGTTCGCGGCGCACGCGAACATAACCTGAAAAATATTGATGTCGAAATTCCACGTAACAAGCTCGTGGTGATTACGGGTCTGTCCGGTTCAGGCAAGTCTTCACTGGCTTTTGATACCATTTTCGCGGAAGGCCAGCGGCGCTATGTCGAGAGCCTGAGCGCGTATGCCCGCCAGTTCCTCGGCCAGATGGAAAAGCCAGATGTCGATCAGATCGAAGGCTTGAGTCCGGCGGTCTCGATTGACCAAAAAGGTGTCAGCCAGAACCCGCGCTCTACCGTCGGCACGGTGACGGAAATTTATGATTATCTCCGTTTGCTGTATGCACGCATCGGTATCCCCCACTGCCCGGTGTGCGGCGCGGAAGTAGTGGCGCAGACCGCGCAGCAAATCGTAGATGAAGTCCAGTCCATGCCGGATGGGACACGTATTCAAATCCTCGCGCCGCTGGTCAAAGGGCGCAAAGGCACACACGAAAAAGTGTTTGAGGAAATCCGCAAAGCCGGTTTTGTGCGGGCGCGCGTGGATGGCACACTCTACGAAGTCAGCGACGACATTACGATGGATCGCTACGTTATCCACAACATCGAAGTGGTGATTGACCGGCTTATCATCCGCAAGTTTGATGATCCGAAGTCGGAAGAAGCCCGCAGTTCTGAAAGCCGTTTAAACGAAGCGATTGAAACGGCGCTGGAAATGGGCGAAGGTGTGGTCATCGTCAACAATTTGAGCGAGACCGAACCCACCGACACCCTCTACAGTGAAAATCTGGCGTGCGTGAATGGTCATGGGAGCTTACCAGAGATCGAGCCGCGCACCTTCAGCTTCAACACACCCAAAGGCGCTTGCCCGGATTGCCAGGGCTTGGGCTTCAAGCTGGAATTTGACCCGGAATTGATCGTGCCCAACCCGGACTTGAGCCTGTCTCAGGGCGCGGTCAATGGCAACGGCTGGAATTTTGAAGATGACAGCAGTTGGGGTTCGGGCATCATGCGCGGCATCGCCGAGGTCTATGGCTTCTCGATGGACATACCCTGGAAGAAGCTCAAGCCCGAACACAAAAAGATCATCCTGTACGGCACAGGCGGGCAGAAAGTCCGCATCCGTTACACCAACTCACGCGGCGACTCGCGCGATTACAACACCTCATTTGAAGGCATCGTCAACAACCTGTCGCGACGCTACAAAGAGACCAACTCTGAGGGAATGCGGGAGATGTTCGAGCAATTTATGTCGAAAATCCCGTGCCAAACCTGCCAGGGACGGCGGCTGCGCCCAGAAGCGCTGGCGGTGACGGTGGTCGAGCAGTCGATTTATGACATTTCACTGCTGCCAGTGGGCGAACTGCAACATTGGGTCGAGTCGCTGCGTGGGATCAATGGCAAATCCGCACGCTTGAATGATCTCGAACAACAAATCGGCTATCAGATTTTAAAGGAAATTGAAGCGCGGGTCGGATTCCTGAACAACGTCGGCCTAAATTATCTGTCACTATCGCGTTCGGCGGGATCGCTCTCTGGCGGCGAAGCCCAGCGTATCCGGCTGGCAACCCAGATTGGCAGTCGTCTTACCGGTGTGTTGTATGTGCTCGACGAACCCAGCATCGGACTCCATCAGCGCGATAACGCCAAGTTGATCCAAACGCTGGAAAGTATGCGTGACCTGGGCAATACCCTCCTGGTGGTCGAACATGATGAAGAGACCATGCGCTGCGCCGATTGGCTGATCGACATGGGGCCGGGAGCCGGGGAATTCGGCGGTTATATCATCGCCGAAGGTACGCCCGACGAGGTCATGCAGGTCGAAGACAGCATCACAGGTGCGTATCTGTCAGGGCGTTTAAAGATAGATATACCTGAAAAACGACGTGCGGGAAATGGCAAATTCATTTCCGTGCGCGGCGCGAAAGAAAACAACCTGAAAAATGTCGATGTGGACATTCCGCTGGGCAAGCTGGTGTGTATCACCGGTGTCAGCGGCAGCGGCAAAAGTTCGCTGATGGTGGACATCCTGTATAACAAACTGTCGCAAACCATTAACGGCAGCAAAGAACGTCCCGGCGCACATGAGTCCATCGAGGGCATCGAGCAGATCGACAAGATTATCAACATTGACCAAAGCCCCATCGGGCGGACGCCGCGCAGCAATCCCGGAACCTACACCAAAATGTACGACCAGATTCGGACGCTGTTCGCTGATATGCCGGAAAGCAAAATTCGCGGTTATACACCGGGACGCTTCAGCTTCAATGTTAAGGGTGGGCGCTGCGAACACTGTGAAGGTCAGGGACAGCTCAAAATTGAGATGCAATTCCTGCCCGACATTTACGTCCCCTGCGATGTGTGTCACGGCGCACGCTACAACCGCGAGACCTTGCAGGTGAAGTTCAAGGGTAAGAGCATCGCCGATGTGCTGGATATGACCGTCACCGAAGGGCTGGAATTCTTCGCCAACATCCCGACGATTCTGGTCAAATTGCAGACTTTGGACTCAGTTGGCCTGGGCTACATCCGCATCGGGCAACCCGCGACGACCCTTAGCGGCGGCGAGGCACAGCGTATCAAGTTGAGCCGCGAACTTAGCAAGCGCGCTACTGGGCAAACGCTCTATATCCTGGATGAACCCTCAACCGGGTTGCACGCCGCCGACGTGAAGCGTTTGATCGCGGTTTTGCAGCAGTTGGTCGATAACGGCAATACCGTGCTGGTCATCGAGCACAACCTGGACATCATCAAGGTCGCTGATTGGTTAATTGACCTGGGGCCAGAAGGTGGCGACGGCGGCGGTGAAATTATCGCTGTGGGCACGCCCGAAGACGTGGCACAGGTTGACGAAAGCTTTACCGGCAAATATCTGCGTCCATACTTCGAGCAGCCGGAAACGGCCTAAAAAGTACAGGGTGCTGAGTACAAAGTACACAGTAAAAAACTCAGCATAATGCGGGTAAAAATGACAATGTTGGGGCATGTCGGTGACATGCCCTTTTCCTTTCGAGGGCAATCGTGTCAAATCTGAAGACAGGTGAAAAAAATAATTAGTCTCGCCTCTTGGGGATTAAATTTTGCTTTCTCTCGGCGTACTTGGGAGTTTAGTGTATTTTTGATCTAAGCGCCTTTTTCATACCCCGAATTTGAACACTTCTGACGCCAGCCTCGTTATAATGGCTGTAGTCCACAATTACACGAGTTTGAACTCCTAATGCCAATCAAATCGACAATTATGCCCGGTGCAGAACCTTATTTTCAACGCGGCGGCAGCACCGGATGCCTGTGCCTGCACGGATTTACCGCCTCGCCCGCCGAAGTCCGCTGGTTCGCGGCGCATCTGGCTGAAGCCGGTCACACGGTCTACGTGCCGCGATTGGCGGGGCATGGCACAATCCCGCAAGATTTGGCCCGCTTCCGCTGGACAGATTGGTATGCCAGTGCGCTCGACGGCTATCATCTACTGAAACAGCAGTGTGACCAGATTTTCGTGTGTGGGCTGTCAATGGGGGCGCTGTTGGCGTTATTTTTGAGCGCTGAACTGCCTGTGGACGGGGTAATCGCGCTGGCAGCCCCGCTGGTGATTTACGGCAGGCCACAAAATATTGCGCTCGTGCGATTACTGAAATATGTGATGGGCTTCACCAACCAGGCCGATATGTCCGTCCTCCCTCAACGAGTCCTCACGGAACAAACCCGACGTGGCGAGGCCGCTGTCGGACGGGTGCGTTACGATTTGTGGTCTACAGCAGGCTACGAACAATTTTTGCGCTTGCAGCAGGTCGTCATACAGCGTCTTCCCGCTGTGAACGCCCCGCTCCTGTTGATCTTTTCCGAAAAAGACGCCACCGTCAAACTCGCCAGTCAGCAGATCATTTGTGAGCAGGCCGGGAGCCGCGTGATCGAAACACGCCTCTTAAAAGAAAGTGGACATGTCATGACGCTGGACATAGAGATGCAAAAGGTCTTCGACTGGTCGCGGGATTTCATCGCACACCAAATCGCATCCGCCTCATAATCAAATTATAGAAATAAAAAAGGGCGTGCAATCTCACGCCCTCGATGCAAAACCTAAACTCTGAGCTTATGCCGGTTTCGGAATCTTGATGATTGATCCCTTGCCCGGTTCAGTGAAGGCTGCACCCAGGCTGACGTACAAATTGCCATCGGCATCCTGGGCAATTCCAAATGGTGAGTTCAAACCTTCAATGATCGGCGTCGCGCCGTCGGCAGTCACTTTGACCACACTGCCGGAATTCGGCTGCGGCCCTTGATCGCCCACGACGATGATTTGCACAGCGTACAGGTCGCCCGCATCGGTCAGGAGCAAGTCGGTGGGCGTGGTCAGATTGGCGAAGGTCTCGATTATTTTGCTACCGTCCGCCGCCCAATGTTCGATGTGTCCAGCGCCGGGAACAAGTCCTGTACCCAGGAAGCTAACATAGTAGCTTTTATCCTTAGCGAAGACAATTGAGGTCGGAACCGGATCATCTTTCCAGGCATGAACAACATTCAAACCGCCAGCTTCAGTCCAGGTATACAGCGTATTTGCCCCGGCATCGACGATGTAGAGTGTACCGTCCGGCCCTATCGCAATATCCGCAGGGTTGCTCAGTATTTCGTCTGTGCCGTCTGGGTTATTGGCAATTTCATAGGCAGACAAATCAATATAATGTTTAACAGCGCTCGTGGCGAGGTCAATCTCGACGATTGAATCGCTGAATAATGTCAGGCTGGTATCGTCGGTAAAAGCCAACCACAACGAATCGGCTGTTGGAACGGCGCGATACACGCCCACAGCAGCGCTTTCATTCGGGTTAAACAGGCTCGGCAGCCCACCTACCACAGTCGAGGTCGTGCCATCGGGCGCAATTTTGGTGATCTGCCCGGTCAAACCGCCGGTGATCGTTACATCATCGGTGACTAGCAGCTTTTGTTCCCCGCCCAACCCGGATTCCGCGACATATAAATTGCCATCGGCATCAAAGGCGATTCCGCGTGGGAAGGACAAGCCTTCGGCGACATTAGTTGATTTTGAATCCTGTGCCAACGCTGGCAGACTCAGTACAAGAACCGAAAATAAAGCAAGCAAAACAAAAAGTGATTTCCGAAGCATTGAATATCTCCTTCTTGAACGCGAGAATTTGTGCAAGAGAACCGATTTTGAGTGTAATTGGGCGCAATCTAATTGAAATTGTAGCACAGTAATAAATACAGCACTGCCTTAATGGTCGGATTTTTACTCCATATTTAGACTGAAAATCGATTTCAGCTTAAAGTTGGATGCCCAAAACAGCATTTTCCTGATGGAAGTTGGAGTAAAAACGACACAAACTTCCATTTGTGCATCTTGCCCTATTGCAAATGCCATTTATTCGGCTATTTGCATAAATTAATCAATTATTTACTTTCTTTATGCTAATTCTGTGGTTATACTGAATAAAAGAAATAGGATTTTATTATCCAGAATGACCAGTATAACCAGCGCCAGAATAAACTGGTGAAGGAGCCTTTTTCTGTATGGTAGTTTCACTCAATCAAGTCCACAAGGAAGTCGAAATCCAGAGCGCATACCAGACTGCCCTCTCCCAATATGAGAGGGCAGTACAACGTCTGGACATTGATGACAATGTGGTCGAATACATGCGATGGCCGCGCCGAGAATTCACGGTAAACTTCCCGGTTCGGCGCGATGACGGACACATCGAGATGTTCACGGGTTATCGTGTCCATCACAGTACGGTCATGGGGCCATCAAAAGGCGGTGTACGCTATAGTATGAATGTCACGCTTGATGAAGTTCGCGCCCTCGCCATGTGGATGACGTGGAAGTGCGCCCTCGTCAATCTGCCATATGGCGGTGCAAAAGGCGGTGTACTGGTTGATCCCAAATCACTCAGTATGCGTGAACGCGAAGGTTTGACACGCCGATATGCCTCAGAACTGATCCCCCTCATCAGCCCTCATTCCGACATTCCTGCTCCTGATATGGGAACCGGGCCACAAGAAATGGCCTGGATGATGGATACCTACAGCATGACCGTTGGCTACTCTGTTCCAGCGGTGGTCACCGGCAAGCCAATCAACATCGGCGGCAGCCAGGGACGCACGGAAGCCACCGGGCGCGGGGTAATTATTTGTATGATGGAAGCCTTGAAGCGCAAGGGTATTGCTCATCCTCAGGACGTCAGAGTCGCCATCCAGGGTTTCGGCAACGTCGGCTCATACGCAGCGGCTTATGCACATGAGATGGGTTATAAGGTCGTGGCAGTCAGCGATATTGACGGCGGTATTTACAACGAAAAAGGCCTGGATATCCCGGCAGTCATGGCTTACATGAAGCAGTATCATAGTCCAGTGGGGTTCATGAATGCCGAAACCGTAACGAACTCAGAACTGCTAACCCTGCCCTGCGATGTTTTGATCCCGGCAGCGATGGAAGGCCAGATCACCGAACAAAATGCACCCCATATCCACGCCAAAATGATTGTCGAAGGCGCGAACGGCCCAACCACTACCGAGGCCGATGACATCATCAATGACCGGGGTATTATGCTGGTGCCGGACATTCTGGCGAATGCAGGGGGCGTAACCGTCTCATATTTTGAATGGGTACAGGATTTGCAGTCGTTCTTCTGGGACGCGGAAGAGGTTTTCCGGCAATTGGAACGCATCCTCGTCCGCAGCTATGACGCCACCGCCCATATGTCGGAAGAACACGGCGTCGATATGCGTACAGCCGCGCAAATGCTGGCGATCAAACGGGTCGCAGATGCGCTGACGACGCGCGGTTTCTATCCCTAATCTCAAACCACCTATCTGAATGAATGATGAGGGCGTTCAAATGAACACCCTCATTTTGTTTGTTTCATACGAACGAAATCGTCACTAATGGCTCTCAATACGGTTAGAATAGATAGCATTGATTCCTACCGAGAACGATTGGCCTAATGAATATTCTTGAACAGTTTAAGCAGTTAACAGGACAGAAATCCCCAGGGCATCCTAACCCTGAAACCAATGCATTGCGCGAAACGCTGGACGCCGGACAGCGCGCGAAACGTGACGAAGATTATCCACGCGCGCTCGAAACCCTCCAGGCAGCCATGAATTTGGCGCACACCGCCCAGGATTCGACGGCGGTTGCCGTGATCGCACTCAACCAGGCTGATGTGTATATCCGGCAAAAGCAGTGGTCGGAAGCCGATCAACTCTTGCAGAAAACGTATCAGAACGCGAAAGAAACTAATCAGAAAACGCAGATGGCCTATCTCCTGAGCGCGATGGGAACCCTGGCACAAGCCCAGGGCGATTGGGAAAGTGCAGCCGACAATTATGAGCAGGCGCTAGACATCGCGCGAGGTGGTCATGCGCTGGGTGCGGAAGGCCGCGCATTGGGTTTTCTCGCGGATACATATCTCCACGACGCGAATGCCAGCTATGCGGCGCATCTTTTCCGCGAGGCGCTGCCCAAATTAAATATGACCGGCGACATCGAATTAAGCAGCTTTTTCGTAGGGCGGCTAGGTGAAGCGATGATCGCATCAGGCAGCGAAGTTGAAGGCGATCAACTGTTGGATCGAGCGCAGCGGCTGGCGCGGCAAATGGGTTATCAGATGTATGAACGCCTGTGGAGCGCGGCGTTAGGGAAAAGAGCCGTGACACAAGGCCGATTTCAAGATGCGTCCACACAATATGCGCACTTCCTCAAGCTGGCCGATAAAACAATTCCGTCCCCGGAAACTGCCGATGTGCTGTGCCAAATGAGCCGTGTGTGCCTGGGCTTACGAGAGATCCCCGAAGCGCTGGATTACGCATGGCAGGCTGTCGAGATGAGCAGCAGTCTGGGCGACAAAACTTTGATAACCCGTGCAAAGGGCGTCCTGGGTATGGCGTTGGTGGCGGACAAAAAATTCGCCGATGCTATCCCTTACTTGCAGGAAGCTGCGCAGGAATATGCCGCGCAGAAAGCTGACGTGAGTGAAATTGACATCCTGCGCAATCTGGCAGCGGCACAGGCCGAAACCAACCCGGAAGATGCCATCGCAACTTACAAACAAGCGGCAGATCGTGCGGAAAAAACCGGCGCGCGTTTAGAACTGGCACAAACCCGGCGCGATCTTGGTTTGCTGTTCGCACGCCAGCGCAAAATGCACGACGCCATCCGTGAATGGACAGCCGCCCTTGCCATCTACGATACGGAACGCCAGGGAGCGCAGGTCGCGCGGTTACTGTGCGACATGGGCGCGGCGCGTAAATATCTGGGTCAAGGGCCGCGCGCACTCAAAGATTATGAAGAAGCGTTGATGAAACTCAACACGCTCAACGACGATTGGGAAACGCGCGGTCTGGTATTGTCAAATGCAGCCAATGCCTACGTTGATCAGGGCGACATGGAATCTGCTGACTCATTTTTTAACGAGTCGATTGCTATCGCGCGGCGGTTGGGAAACGATGCGGCAGAGACGACGCGGCGCGGCAATTACGGCTGGTTTTTGCTCGTAACAGGCAAACCACAGCAGGCGATTTCTGCGCTGGAATATGCCCTGCGTATGAGCAAAAGTATGCATCTCGATCTGCAAAGTGCTATCCAGATGGATAACCTGGGCTTGGCCTACGACAGTCTGGGCAATTATCCGAAGGCGCTTGAGTATCACCAACAAGCGCTTGAAATTGCCATCCCACTGAAAAATATGCACTGGGAATACAGCTTTAAAATCAACCAGGGGCTTACCCTGCTGGCGATGGGACAAATAGCGGAAGCCACCGCACTGCTCGAATCCGGGTTGGCGCAAGGCCAAAATGATAGCGATATTGAACTCATTATTCGGGGGCAGATCGGGCTGGCACGGGTGGCACTCAAGCAAAATCAGCCGGAAAGCGTGACAACCGCCTTAGACGAGGCGACTGGCATGGCGCGCCAAGCTGATATGCGACGTTTACTTGCCGAGGCACTAAGCGTCTACAGTGAACAGCAGGCCGCGCTCAAACAACCAGAACGGTCATCAAGTTTGTGGGATGAGGCACAAAAGTTATACCGGATGCTCAACAGTCCGCAGGCCAAATTGCAACCCGCATGGTTAGAGGGTAAAGTAGAGATTTCTTAATAGCAGCCCTGGGACAAAACGTCTTTCAGTACCTCGTCCCCACTGCATAAGCAAAAATAGAGACAAGTTTGTAACTTGTCTCTACAATAAATGCGCTGATGAGAACGGGTGGTACTAGATCAGATGTATCAAGTGTGCTGCGAGGAACAAGAGCATACCCAGGTAGACACTGGCGAGAAAAGTCATCCAACGGGGGGGCGGATTATTCTTGTCGAGATAGGCCAGGTTTAAAAGACGACGGTACTGCTTTTGGAACTGCATTACGATTACTCCGGTAGATGACTAAGCGTTTTCAAATGGACTTTGGATAACGATGCCTTCGGGTGAAACCAGGCTTAACACACGGCTGCCGTGTGCTTTTTCCAGGTTAGCCCACAATTTTTTCATCAGCGATTCGCGCTGCTCTTCATATAAGGATATATCCTGAATTGCGGTTTCGATCTGCTCAATTGCTGAGATTTCCATTGGTGTTGGACTGAACCAGGCCACTTGATTAATCCTTTCTTTACGCTTCATCAATCTTCACTGTTTTTATTATATAGTGAGTTGAGTCGTAAGAAAGCTTAAGGCAAGGTAATTTCGGAATTTTTTCACACATCAGCCCAGAATCAGACTTTTGTTACAGCATTATCCTCCCAAGCGCATTAACTTATACATAAACCGGGTGCAATAATACCCATCAAAAGTCCTAAACCATCATGAGAAATTGCTAAGAAAGCGGTTTCCCAGGGGCTTTGGGCTTCATGAAAATCCTGAAACGAGAAACCACATGGCAAAATTCTGGTTCATTTCCGCACCATTATCGGGGCATCTCGATTGGGGCGGTTTTCTCAAAACGGCGCAGCAGCTTCATCAAAACGGTCACGATGTCGCCTGGATCAGCGAAGCACAAATTGGAGCGTCAGTGACGAGTGCGGGCGTCCCTTTCACACCTATCCGGCGGACGGGTTGGCTGTGGCCGCCGCCCCCTGCCCCTGATCTCTCAACTATTCCACCACAGCAGGCGGTGATGCTGCGTTACAAACGCGCACTGGACACCTGGCTGAGTGAGAATCTGGTCGCGGAAGGTGTACAAGCGCTGATCGAATTGGCCGATCAAACTGGCAAGCCAGACGTCATCGCGGCTGATCCTTTTTTGAGCGCGGCGGCATTGGCGGCAGAAGCATTGGATGTCCCACTGGCGGTCTGCGGCTGGCCTGCTCAGGCCGAACTCAACGATGATTATCTGTTCCCGGTACAAAAAACTTTAGCCTCGGACAGTCACGAACGCATCGCGCGCTTATGTGAGCAGTTCAAACTGGAAGGCGTGAATTTCGCAAAGGGTGCGACTCCTTCCATACTCAGCCCCCACATCCACATCAGCTATTTCAGCGAATTCTGGTATCAGGCTGACGCCGGAAACCTGCTGCCTCAGAATTTATTCGTCGGCGGGCAGCCTAGTACACCGCTTGATGCTCCACCGACATGGTTGGCGGAAATCCCGGCTGATGCGCGGCTGGCATTGGTCACATTGGGCAGCGTCTTCACCGGCGATCTGGGCTTTTTTAGCTGGGCGGCCCACGCTGTCGCACGCTGCGGTTACATCCCGATTGTGGTCATAGGCCGCAACCCGATCACGCCGGAGCAAAAAGCTGAATTGAAAGCAGCCCTTCCGGGTTCGACGCGCCTGTTGAACTGGGTCTCGTTCGACCATGTGCTGCCGCGCACCCAACTCATGATCCATCACGGCGGCATGGGCACGACTCACGCGGCAGTGATTCACGGTATTCCGCAAATCGCTGTGCCACATGCAGCCGACCAACGCGGGAATGCGCGGCGCATCGCCCAGGCCAAAGTGGGCGTGAGTTTGACGGCGCACGATGTCCGGCATGGCGCATTATTGGAAGGCGCGCGGGCGCTCACCAACGACGATACCGCCCGGAAAAATGCCCAACAATTGGCAGCCGATTTCGCGGCATTGGGCGGCGCAAATGCGGCAGCAAAGGCACTGGAAATGATCCTGAATCCGCGTGCCGAATCGGTGAGCCGGGACTGAGCAGCCAAGAGCGCTAGCCACAAATCTCTATCAACAGCCATCTTAAAGCATGACATAATGAATTGATTCTTTAGAATTCATTGTGGAGTATTTTAGATGGCTCATATGCGTAAAATTCCCCTGACGATTTTTATTGTCGTCCTGTTTCTGCCGGTTCTGGTCGCGCACGCGGATCCGTTGATTGGCGGCTGTCAGGTCTTTCCGGCGAATGTCAGCGATCCCGCTAGCATCAATCCCTGGAATATGGATGTATCGGCACTGCCGGTTGATCCTATGTCAGCTACATACATTGCCAACATCAATGCTCATGGAGGCGATACTGTTCATGCAGATTTCGATTCTTCTGAGCCAAACGATGGTATTCCCTATGTGACAGTGACGAACGCACAACCCCTTGTGACAATTAACTTTGATCCTGTTGGTTATCCCGACGAGAGCGATCTCGGCGACTATCCGATCCCGCCGAATGCCCCTGTCGAAGGCGGAAATAATTCAGATGGAGATCGCCATGTAATCGTCATCAACACTGACACCTGCACATTATATGAACTCTATAATGCACACTATGAAAACAATGCGGCGCACAGTTGGACAGTTTTCGAGAGTGTTATCTGGGACTTAAATTCGCCGATTGTTCAACAGCGGCCTCTTGGATGGACTTCCGCCGATGCTGCCGGACTGCCGATTTTCCCCGGTCTGGCACGCTGTGATGAAGCTGAATCGGGAACGATCAAACATGCTTTCCGCTTTACGGTAAATGAGACTCGTGAAGCCTATGTTTATCCAGCAAGCCACGATACAAGGGGGAATACTGATCCCGGTTATCCGCCGATGGGACTGCGTTTCCGGCTTAAAGGTAATTACGACCTTTCGGGTTTCAGCGGGCAATCATTAGCCATCGCCAAAGCGCTCAAGAAATACGGCATGATGCTAGCTGACAATGGCTCGAACTGGTACATCTCTGGCGAAGCAAACTCCAACAACCCCGGCTGCTGGGATGACCAGAACCATCACGACCAATTAGATAAAATTCCCGGCACAGCTTTCGAGGTGGTGTCGATCATCTCCGCGCCTACCCTGGCCGCATCCAAAAATTACTATCTGACCAGCACACCGACGTTGACGTGGACATCCATCACATCAGCAACGGGTTACAACCTGCAAATCAGCCACAGTTCCAGCTTTGCTGGAGCGTCGGTGTTGAATGCCGCGACGACCCGCTTCACTACCAGCACACTCGACAGCGGCATCTATTATTGGCATGTGCGGGCGGCAGGGACAACGACCTGGAGTGCCACCGAGACCATCATCATCCACGCGCCCTGAGGAAAATGGGGATGAAAACCCCTGGTCGAGCAATAGGCGACATTCGCAACGCGGCTATGCACGACGACTAAAGCGAAACGCGAAAAATTCGCCCATTTCGTTTTTTGATAATCGGCGGCGACGTTTGATAATCGGCGGCGACGGCGGGTGGGACTGCCGTCGCTTATTTTCCGGTCAGGATTGGCGGCGGGAAAACATCTGATTGATGCCGAAAATGTTGTTCAGAGGTGTGCTGCCGCTTTAGTTGCTGTAAAAATTATTGACCGCATAATAGCGTAGGGCGATGGTTGCAATACCCGTCGTCTTGGATTTCCCAAACGGACAAGGCGTGCCGGTAGGTGGGTAGAATAGCGTGGAGAGCCATCCCCTCCCCCCAGCCCCCTCCCCACTGCGTAGAGAGGGGGAGCAAGATGGGTCTTCTGGGATCCTGATAGCACGACTGGTTCAAGCAAGCAGTGAAATTCACCATAAAAATACGACTCCACCGTATTCTACCGTGCTACCGGCGTGCCTTGTACCTATGAAACCCCGTTTCGTGCAGCGAATCCTATTTTTGCAGGTATATTAGATCATCAATAATAGAACAAATATTCTTATCTGTCAATTTGAAAATGGTTAACATTTCGCGTATTTGTGATCAGAAAAATGGGCGGAGGGTGTATAGATATTCAAGTTCGGCGGGGCGAGTACGGCGAGGTCGAGGCCATGCGCGAATTATATCGCCAGGAAGCGAACTGCCAGATTATCCACGACTCGTTTATGGGGCGCAAGCTGGCCGATCCGTATTTGATTCTGGTCAATGGGCGGGTCGCCGGATACGGCGGGATCGGGAATACATATCCGCCCAAGCAGCTCACCGAGTTTTATACGCTGCCCCACATGCGCCCTTTCGCGTTGCCGATGTGCCGCGCACTGCTGGCGGTCAGCGAGGCCACGCATGTCGAAGCACAGACGAATATGCCGTTGATGCTGCTCATGTTGTACGACTGCACGGTCAACATCAGCAGCGGGGTTATCCTGTTTGAGGATGCCCTCACGACTACCCTATCCTGCCCAAACGGTGTGTTTCGGCAAACGCTAGCGCAAGACCAAGCTGCTATTTCGCAATCTTCTAGTGAGCCGGTTGGGGATTGGCTGCTTGACGTGAATGGAGCAGTTGTCGCGACGGGCGGATTTTTGACGCACTACAACCCACCTTACGGCGATGTCTACATGGAAGTGGCGGAATCCGAACGGCGGCGGGGATATGGCAGTTATCTGGTACAAGAAGTGAAACGGGTTTGTTATGAGGCGGGCAAGCAGCCAGCCGCGCGCTGCAATCTCGATAACCATGCTTCGCGGGCCACGTTGCAAAGAGCAGGGATGCTCCCGTGCGGGCGTATGCTGGTGGGGGAAATTGATTCGTCAGCTTAGTCTAGAATGTTTCGGACACAAACCGCTGGAGGCTGAAAGCCCTCCAGCTACAAAAAGATGATAAGCCCGCTCGAAGCGGGCTGCAAATAGTGGCGCTGGTTTCTATATTAAGAAGGGCACGACATGTCGCGCCCAACAACGACGAGGGCGTTTGCCGATAAGGGTTTGCGGCCAGATTCATTCGCGGACAGGCCTGAAAGAAGTTCGATGCATGTCCGAACGCCAAATTTCGCCGATTGCGCCGCCGGGGGCTGAAGCACCCCGGCTAGTGTCCAGACAAGCCCGCCGAGGGGGCTATAAGATGAGTGACACCGTTTTTATATGCAGTACACGACATGTCGTGCCCCTACAAACATATCAGGACTCATTGGAGACTTCAAACGGGATATAGATGTGTCCCATTTTTGTATGGGGTATACTTTTAGGAGCAAAATAGAGGATTATCCGATGACCGTAGAAAACCTGATTCCCACACTCAGAGAATTCAGCCGTGCCGATAAACTTCGTGCAATCCAATTTTTAGCTGCTGAATTAGAAAAAGAGGAGACACTGACGCTCAAACCCGGAACCGAATATGCTATCTGGTCGCCCTATGATGCTTACGAAGCGGCCCAAGCATTGCAACAATTATTGGACGAACATAACCAATCGGATCCTCACGAATAAATGGCAAGGTTTTCGTTTAATCAAGCTGATTCAAGATTTGGCGACTCAAGTCTGATGCCAATGCTGCCTATAGAATTGACTTATCAAGGGCAACGAGTACATGGCAAGGGACTACTTGACACAGGCGCAACGGTCAATGTGCTTTCTTACCAGTTGGGATTGGCGCAACATGCGATGACGTAAACACTCCCATCAGACTGACCGGAAACCTAGCGCATTTTGACGCCCATGCGCTTATCCTCACTGCTACAGTGGCCGACTATAATCCTGTAAACCTCATTTTTGCCTGGACAAAATCTGAAAACACACCCTTAATCTTTGGACATGTGAACTTTTTCGCTGAATTTCATGTGTGCTTTTTTCGCTCTCAACTCACTTTTGAAGTCCAGCCCAAACAAACTTAAAAACCTGAATAATTAAAATTTGAATACGCGATTGCTATTGCTTGGCAAGCGCAAAAAATTTGTGTTATCTTAAATATGCGGATATTTAGACATTTGGATAAATGACGTTTTATTGCGAAAAAGTCCTTTGGGAGGCGTTAATGCACAAAATTACGATGCTGGGAACCGGCCTGATCGGCATGTTTTATACGATGACGCTGCACGGTTTACGCAGCCGCGATCAGGTGGCGGGGGTGTATTCACGTTCGGAGGAACGGGCGTCAAAATTCGCGGGCGAGTGGAATATCCCCAAGTGGACAACCGATATGGACGCAGCGATCAATGACCCGGAAACAGATGTGGTGGTGATCGGCCTGCCGAATAATCTGCACGAACGGGCGGCTCTGGCTGCCGCGAAAGCCGGAAAAGCGATCCTGTGTACCAAGCCTCTGGCGCGCAATGCCGAGGAAGCGCTGCGGATATTGAAAGCCGTCGAAGCGGCGGGTGTGTTTCATGGCTATTTAGAAGATTTGGTTTATACGCCCAAGACGTTGAAAGCCATCAAATCGACGCAAAATGGCGCGCTCGGAAAAATATTGTGGGCACGTTCACGCGAGACGCATCCCGGCCCGCACAGCGATTGGTTCTGGGACAAAGAACAATCGGGCGGCGGGGCGATCATCGACATGGGCTGCCACTGCATCGAAATCAGCCGTAGTTTCATCGGCAAAAATGTGAAACCGCTGGAAGTGATGTGCTGGGCGGACACGCAGGTACATCCAATTGAAGCCGAGGACAGCGCGGTTGGGTTGGTACGGTATGCCAGCGGCGCGGTTGGGCAGTTTGAAGTCAGTTGGACATTCCGAGGCGGGATGGATTTGCGCGATGAAGTGTCAGGTACGGAAGGCACAATCTGGCTGAATCACTGGCTGAGGACGGGATTTGATTTGTTCACCTCAGTCGGTGAAGGCGGTTATGTCGCCGAAAAAGCTGAAGAAACAACCGGTTGGATGTTCCCGGTTGGCGACGAAAATGGCTCACTCGGTTATGTGGAGATGTTCGCCGATATGCTGAATGCGCTCGACAATGGCAAAAAACCAATTGAAGATTTTTACGACGGTTACGTGGTCAACGCGATCATGGATGCGGCGCTGCTGTCGGCTAAAAGCAAACAGTGGGAGCCAGTAAAATTACCCGATTGGCGCGGCGATACTGAGGCGGAAACGGGCAGCGTTTTGCGCGATTATGATGACCAGCATTACCTGATTAAAGAAGAAAAAATGCCAGATGGGCGGGTAAAACTCATCCTCAAAGAGAAGTCAGGCGGCAAAGTCATTCAGAGAGTTGTGTGACGACATTTGCCATCTATCAAGAAAAAAGCAAGAGATTGAACCACAGAGACACAGAGAGTTAGCTGCTAAAAATCTGGGTTGGAGAAGCGGTTTTATGACGTTGTATATCGGGATTGACCTGGGCGGGACGAAAATCGCGGGCGCAGTGTGGGACGCGGAAAAATTGTCGGTCACGGCGCAAAAAACGATTCCGACACAGGGGCATCTAGGGCCGGACGCGGTTTTGGAACGCATCGCCGGATTGGTGCGCGAACTGGGCACACAGGTCGGCATGGAAGCGACGGATATTCCGGGCGTCGGGTTGGGCGTCCCGGCAACGTTTGATGTTGACGAAGGCGTGATCTGGCTGATTCCGAATCTGCCGGGTGAATGGTATGGCAAGCCGGTCATCAAACAGCTTCGCGAAATGTTGGGCTGCCCGGTGTATCTGGTGAATGATGCGCGGGCGTTCACGCTGGCGGAAGCGACGATTGGCGCGGCGCGCGGCGCGAACTCGTGCGTGGGTATCACGCTGGGGACGGGCATCGGCGGCGGAATCGCGATTAACGGGCGCTTATATCTCGGTTTGACCGGTTCGGCGGGCGAATTCGGTCATCATAGTATTGATCTGTATGGTCTACCCGACGGCAGCGGCAATCCCGGCGGTTGGGAAGGCATGGCGAGTGGGCCAGCCATCGCAGCGATGGGCATGAAATTTGTGGCACAGGGCGCGACGACCAAAATCGGCGAACTGGTCAATTTTGATTTGAACCAAATCACGCCGGAAGTGATCGCCCACGCGGCAGAAATGGGCGACGACATTGCCAAACAAATTTTGCAAAAAGCGGGTTTTTATCTAGGGACGGGGATCGCCAACGTGATTACGATTCTCGCGCCGGAGCGGGTGATTATCGGCGGTGGACTGGCGAAATTGGGCGAGTGGATCATGGAACCGATCCGCGAGACCTTGAAGGTGCGCGTCAAGACTGTGCCGCTGGATCGGCTGCAAGTTGTCCCGGCGGCGCTGGGCGGCGAGGCGGGCGTGATTGGCGCGGCGATCTGGGCGAGTCAGCAGAACCCCTCCCCCTAACCCCCTCCCCGTGTACAGAGAGGGGGAATAAAGCAAGTAGGGACACGGCGTGCCATGTCCAAGTTAGGAAGTGAACGAAATGGTGGTTTATTCACAAGAATTGGCGGTGGTGGCGGAGGCCGAGGTCGTGGTGCTGGGGTCGGGCAGCGCGGGATCGACGGCGGCGATTGCGGCGGCGCGCGCCGGGGCGGATACGCTGCTGGTCGAGCGCTACGGTTTTTTGGGCGGCACATCGACGATGGTGCTGGACACGTTTTACGGGTTTTATACCCCGGCGGATTCAGCGATTCGAGTTGTGGACGGCATCCCCTGGGAGATTGTCGAGCGGCTTTACAGCTACGATATGGTGATTGAACGCCCCAGCAGTTACGGCGCGGGTCAGGCGGTGACGTATGACCCGACAACGCTCAAAGTGGTGTGGGAACAGGCAGCGTTGAACGCGGGCGCACGACTTTTGCTGCACACGTTTTGCGTCGATGTGCTGATGGAAGGCGCGAAAATTGCCGGGTTGGTGATTGCCAGCAAACGCGGACTCGGATTGATTAAAGGGAAAGTATTTGTCGATGCATCCGGCGATGCAGATTTGGTGTTTCGCAGCGGCGCACCGTTTGAAGCAGCCGGTTCCGATGGGCAAACGGCGCAATCGCTGACGACGACCTTTCGGCTGGGCGGGGTTAACCTGGAACAGGCGAAAAGTGTGAAGCACGATGAACTCGTCAGCCGGATGAAAGCCGCGAATGTGTCCGGCGATTATCGGCTGCCACGCGAAGAAGGCAGCGTCCACCGCACACCGCAAGCCGATGTGGTGGCAACGAATATGACGCGGGTGGCGTATGTCGATGGGACTGATCCAGTCGAATTGACCAAAGCCGAGGTTGAAGGGCGCAAACAGGGTTTGGAATATGCACGCTTTTTGCGCGAACAAATCCCTGGTTATGAACAATCGTACCTGATGAATTTCAGCACACAAATCGGCATCCGTGAGACACGGCGCATCTGGGGTGAGTACCGGCTGACACGCGAAGATGTGCTCACGGCGCGGAAATTTGAGGATGCGGTGGCGCAATGCGGTGCGCCAATTGAGGATCATCACGCCGGGAACAGCACCCGCTGGGAGTATGTGCCGGACGGGGGAACCTATGACATCCCCTATCGCGCGCTGCTGCCACAGAACGTGAATAATTTGCTGGTGGCGGGGCGCTGCCTGTCGGCGGATCATGACGCCCACGCCTCGGTACGCAGTATGGGGCAGTGTATGGCGATGGGTCAGGCGGCAGGGTCAGCGGCGGCATTGGCTGCGCGGACACAAATCACCCCGCATGATTTGAAAATCGAGACTTTACAAAATCGGCTGCGCGCGGACGGCGCGTTATTCTCCGGTGCGACAGTGGCCGCAGCGGCAACTTAAGGGAGCAGGTTTATGGATTCACGGCAGGCGGCATTCGCGTTCATGGATGCGGCGGATCAGATCATGGAACGCATCCGCACGACACAAATGGACAATATCGAGGCGGCGGCGCAGGTGTGCGCGGACAGCATAGGGCAAGGCGGGTTGGCGCATTTATTCGGCACGGGGCATTCGCGGATTCCGGTGGAAGAAATGTTTCCGCGTCATGGCAGCTTCCCCGGTTTTCACCCGATTATCGACCTGTCGATGACCTTTCATACCCAGGTTGTGGGGTCGAACGGGCAGCGACAGGCCATGTATATCGAGAAAATGGAAGGTCTGGGTGAACAAATTTTGCGGAATTTTGTTTTCCGCACCTATGACTGTTTTTTTGTTTTTTCCAACAGCGGCGTCAATAATGTGATTATGGATGTTGCCATCGGCGCGAAAGAGCGCGGCATGAAGGTCATCGGCGTCGTCTCGCTTGAGCATTGTCTGGCGACGCCGCCGCGCCACAAAAGCGGCAAACGTCTGCCGGATGTGTGCGACATCACGCTTGACAACTGTACCCCAGCGGGCGACGCCCTGGTGCAGATCGACGGGCTGGATTACCCAGTTGGCCCCGGCTCGACCATCGGTTACGCAGCGATTGTGAACGCTCTCAAATGTTCACTGGCGCAGAAATTGACCGATTTGGGGCAACCGCCTTTGGTGCTGACAAGCGGTGTGCTGATCGGCAGCGAGGCGTCGGCGGAGTTGTTCGAGCGGACGTATGATGATTATCGGGATCGGGTGAAGAAGGTGTATGGGGGGTAGAAACCCATTTCATCCCCTCCCCCAGCACTTACAAGGGTAGGTTTTTCAGAAATGGGTTTGTGCGGTTGAGTCACCGGGGGCTGAAGCACCCCGGCTAGATTGCCAGACAAGCCCACTGAAGGGGCTAGAAAGGCCAGAGCAGGCCATTTTGTACGCCATGTGGATTTTGGAATGTCGCATTTTTATTGAAAATTAAAAACCTACCCTTGTAAGCTCCCCCAGTCCCTCCCCACTTCGTAGAGAGGGGAGGCGTACAGAAAATTGTGAGGGGAAATTGACGGTTCAGGAAAACGCACGGGGAAATGCAGGATGATTATTTTGCAGTGGGTTTGGTGAATGTCCAGCGTTCGGCGGGTTTAAGGACGGCGAAGGGGATATGGGCGGCCTGGGCGAGGGTTACGAAGTCATGCACATCGGCGGTGTTGAAGGTGAACATATCGTAGTGATGGGGGATGACGAGGCCGCTGCCGACTCTTTGCGCCAACTCTACGGCTTCGGCGGCGTTCATGTTGGGCGGGACGTGGAGCGCATCGCGGCGGGCGTCTGTGCCATTGACGGGCAAAAATAGAATGTCGGGCGCGAAGGGTTGCAAACGTTCGTCGAGGCTGTCATAAGCCAGGGTGTCGCCGCTGTGATAAATCGTCAGGCCATCAACCTCGATGACATAACCGAGGAAGGGATAGCCCCCAGTTTCGGTGTGTTCGAAAGTGGGATGTGCCGACGGGATGCTGTGAATGAGCATGTTCCCGGCGCGGATGGTTTCGCTGCCCCAGGTGGAGACCAAGCGGGTGCGATCCAAGCCCAACGAAGCGGCATAATCGACCAGGGCGGCGGGCAAAATCAAGCGCGCGTCGGGCGAGGCGGCAAATAGATCGGACAGGGTTCCAGGGTCAAGATGGTCGGAATGTTTGTGGCTGGCGAAAATCCATTCTGCGTTGGTGATGTCCGCGCCGCGGAAAGGGGCTTCGGTCATACGGATGTGCGGTTTTTCCGTCGCGGCGTATTTTTGAGTAAGATGTTCGGACAAATACAGGTCAATGTAGATGAGCTGCGAGGCGGTTTTTAAGGCATAGCCGCTCTGCCCCAGCCACCAGACGCAAAGCTGACCGGGTTTAGGCTGCGCGGCATGGATGTCATCCAGTAGCGCCTGACCTTTTAAGACGGGTTGAATCATCAGTTTATTATCCTTGATAAAGGTGGAAATAATGTCAGATTATCAAGTTCCTTTGATCTACACAAGTGTAATTGGCTCGTATGCGTGGCCGGGATGGTTGTCCACAGCATTGGCGGCAGCGAGCCAGGGTGATTTTGGCCCGGATGATTGGAAAGAAACCCAGGATGACGCGGTTGATCTGGCGGTACGCGATCAGGAAACGGCGGGAGTGGACATCATCACCGACGGGGAAATGCGCCGTATTGGTTTTTTCACGGCAGAATTTTACGGTCATATGACCGGGCTGCACGAACTACCACCGCGCCGTAAATTAGGCGTGGTCGGACATGACCAGCGTGAAAGTTATGAAGCCGCCGGGGAAGTCGAAGCACCGAATGGTCTGGGGTTGGTCGAGGAATATAATTACCTCAAAACACGCACAAAGCATCCAATCAAAATGCCGATTCCCGGCCCGTACACGCTGGCGGGACGCATCAAGCCGGGGACGATCTACAAAGATCGCGTCGAAGTCGCTTATGCGCTGGCGGCGATCATCAACCGCGAGATGAAAGCGTTGGTCGCGGCGGGCGCGGATTTTATCCAGGTGGACGAGCCATCGTATGCGGTTCACGCTCACAGCCCGAAAGCGTTTGTCGATTTGTTCAACGCAACGGTTGCCGGGGTGGATGCAAAAATCGGTGTGCATTTGTGCTTCGGCAATTTTGTCGGGCGTCCGGTTGCCAAACGCACGTATCAACCGTTGTTCCCGCACATTCTCGACATGAACGTCAGCCAATATGCACTGGAATTCGCCAACCGGGAGCTTTCCGAAATTGACCTGTGGAAATCGTTCCCGAATGATAAGGAACTGGCGGCGGGATTGGTCGATGTGAAAAATTATTATGTCGAGACGGCGGAAGATGTCGCCGAGCGGATTCGGACAGCGCTGAAATATGTTGCGCCGGAAAAGTTGAGCATCACGCCGGACTGCGGCTTCAGCCAGACGGCACGTTGGGCTGCACGGCGCAAACTGGTGGCGATGGTCGAGGGTGCAAAGATTGTACGGCGGGAGTTAAGTGGCGCGTAAAGCATATTTAATTGGCTGGTCAGGAGAATAAAGCCTCATGCTCGACACCAACATTATTTTGATTGGGCCACTGGCAACGGGCAAGAGTACCATTGGAAAACTGCTCGGAGCCGCGCTCAACATCCCCGCGCTGGAATTGGACGACCTGCGTTGGAGCTACTACGCGGAGATCGGCTACGATCCAGAGCACGCGGAGCAGCTTCGGCGCGCGGGCGGCATTCGGGCGCGGGGCAATTATCGGAAGCCGTTCGAGATACACAGCGTCAAGCGGATGCTTCAGGATTATCCGGCGGGATACGTGCTGTCGTTTGGCGCGGGCAATTCGGTGTACGACGATCCAGCGCATCAGGAACGGGCAGAGAGGGTACTTGCTCCTTACCCTTATATCATTCTGCTCCTACCTTCAACGGATGTGCGTGAGTCGGTGCATATCCTCACGGAGCGTTTTCGAAAGCTCGTGCCGGAATGTGGCGAAGACGACTTGAAGCAGGTGATTGAACTCAACCGCCATTTCACTGAGAACCCAGCGAATGCCCGTCTCGCCACATACATCGTTTACACGGGGGACAAATCACCAGCCGAAAGCTGTGATGATATTCTTGTGCTACTCAACCTGGGTTCTGCATAAGCTAGCGAGAACATTGAAATCATAAGCCCCAAGCACTGTTCACCTAATTTTTGATAGGAAATCTATTTATGGATAAGAAACGATTGGCGGGCAAAAATATTCTGGTGACGGGTGCGGCAAGCGGGATCGGACGGGCGGCGGCGGTACGATTCGCGGCGGAGGGGGCGCAAGTCGCGCTGCTGGATCGGAATGCAGAGGGCTTGCGCGAAACGGCGGGGTTGATTAAGGACGCGGGCGACATCTGCGCGGACTGTATGCTCGACCTCACCGACGAACCGGCGGTCAAGGATACGGTGAAGCAAATTGTCGAGCAGTGGGGCGCGCTGCACGGCGTTTTCAATGTGGCGGGCGGCAGTGGACGGCGCTTCGGCGATGGGCCAGTGGATAGCTGCACGTTAGAAGGCTGGCACACGACGCTCGATTTAAACCTGACGAGCATGTTTTTGGTGTGCAAATATGCGACGCCATTTCTGCTGGAAACGCGCGGGGCAATCGTGAATCTGGGATCGGTGCTGGGGTTGGTGGGTGGTGATGAAGATTTCGCGACTCATGCGTATGCAGCGGCGAAGGCGGGTGTTGTGGGTTTGTCGCGGGCAATGGCGTCGTTCTATGCACCGCGCGGGATGCGGGTGAACGTGATCGCTGCCGGGTTGATCGCCACGCCGATGAGCCAGCGGGCACAAAGTGACGAGCATATTTTATCGCGCTTGCCGCAGTTGCAGCCGCTCACCGGGGCGATGGGCACACCAGAGGACATCGCCGGGACTGCCGCATTTTTGCTGTCGGATGATGCGGCGTTCATCACGGGCGCGGTGCTGACGGTGGACGGCGGATGGACAGTGAGATAAAAAGAGTACAGAGTGCTGAGTACAAAGTACACAGTAAAAGACAAAATTCAAAAGCAGTTGACTATCAAGGTGTATGATGGCTGAAGGAATATGGGTGTTTAACGGGATAGGTAGTCATTTTCCGAGCGGGGTTTTCACCTCGCAGGCACTTGCTGAGGAATGGATTGCAAAACACAAGCTGACGGGAACCCTCACCCTATATCCGATTGATACTGGCGTGTACGAATGGGCTATCGGGAAGAGCGTTTTTAAACCGAAAGAGGATCGTCATAAAACTTCGGAATTTATTGGGCGATTTTCTTCGGCTTATCAAGAGCATTATCATTATGAGGATGGTAAAACGTAGATATTATTTTGCCGAGGTTGAAGCGCGGATGACGAGGGTATGCGGGAGAATCGCAGATTGAACCTCGTCGCCGTCGATCAGGGCGAGAAGTTTTTGCACCATTTGGCGGCCACCTTCATGAATCGGCTGGTGAATGGTGGTCAGATGCGGCGCATAATAGGCGGCGAGGGGCACATCGTCATAACCGATGACGGCTACATCTTCGGGGACGCGCCGCCCGCGCTGGCGCAGCACTTCCATGACGCCAACCGCCATAAAATCGCTGCACGCGAACACCCCATCTAAATCAGGCGCGCATTCCAGTAAGTTTTGGACAGCGCTCCCGGCGGCTTCGGGCGTAAAGTCGGTGTAGCAAATCAACTGGTCGTCAATCGGGAGACCGGATTCACTGATGCCCTGGAGGTAGCCGCGACGGCGAGCATCGGTTTCGACCATGCGCCCGAAGCCGCCGATAAACGCGATTCGACGACGCCCGATTTCGACTAAGTGACGTACCGCATCACGCGCACCTGCCCTGCTGTCGCAGCCGACGGTCACATAATCCTGATTTTCAACGGTTGCGCCCCACACGACAAAATTTGCGCCCAGGGATTGTAGGGTTTCGATGCCCGCATCTTCGACAGCACGGTCAATCAGCAAAATGCCATCGACACGTTTATCGAGCACATAGCGGCTGCACCAATCGTCACTTTCGACATGCACGCGGGCAATCAGCGAATCATAACCGTGACGGTCAAGTTCATCGGTGATTGCGCCGACAATTTCCAGGTAAAAGGGATCGGACAGCGGGCGGCGGCTGGCATCCTGAAAGGGAAAAAGCGTCGCGACGGTTTGTGAGCGCTGCAAACGAAAATTGCGGGCGCGCACATCGAGACGGTAATGTAAATCGGAGGCGATTTGTTGAATCTGCTGGCGAGTGCTTTCGGGGATGGCCGTGTGGTGATTCAAGGCACGCGAGACGGTGGAGGGCGAAACTCCTGCGGCGCGGGCAATGTCGGCGATGGTGACACGGTTGGTCATATACTCAAGTAACCTATGCAGACCGGATTGTCTTCGCCACCAGTATAACGTATTCTGCTGAATACGAAGGATGCAATCGATTGCATAACCTCGCCAATCGCGGTATAAAGACGCGAAAAAATGGAGTTTATACATGAAAGCTGTTATGAAAGTGGCAGGCGGCGTGGGCAACGTCGAACTACGCGACATCCCAGAACCGACCCCTGCCCCCGGTCAGGTGCGGATTAAGGTGCTCGCGGCAGGCATCTGTGGCACGGATTTACACATTTACAAAGATGAATTTCGCTCGGTTCCGCCGGTGGTGCTGGGTCATGAAGTCAGCGGCGAGATTGATGCGCTGGGCGAGGGTGTTGAAGGGCTGAATCTCGGTGAGCGTGTGACCACCGAAACTTATTTTTCAACCTGCGGCGAATGTGCTTACTGCCGCACCGGGCATGAAAATTTATGCCTGAACCGGCGCTCGATTGGCTCGGCAGTCAACGGCGGATTCACTAATTATGTGGTCGTTCCGGCGCGAAATATTCATCATTTGCCAGAAAGTGTCGATTTCCAGGCGGGTGCGCTGACCGAGCCGCTGGCCTGCGTGTGTCATGCAGTGCTGACGAATCGTACAGTCTCACCGGGAGATATTGCCGTAATTGCTGGCCCCGGCGCGATTGGATTGCTCGCGCTGCAAGTCGTGAAGGCGGCGGGCGCAACAGCCGTTGTGCTTGGCACGAATGGCGACGAGGCGCGGATGGCATTGGCGCGGCAGTTGGGCGCGGATTTTGTCATCAATGTCAGCCAGGAAAACCCCGAAAATCTTGTTAAAGAAATCACGCCAGAAGGCTTCGGCGCGGATGTGGTCTATGAATGCTCCGGCGCAGGGCCAGCGGCACAGCAGCTTTTGACGCTGGCGCGGCGCGGCGGACGGTATGTGCAAATTGGATTGTTCGGCAAGCCGGTGGCCTGGGATTTGGATCAGGTGTGCTTCCGCGAGTTGACAGTGACGGGCAGCAACGCCAGCGTGCCAAGCGCGTGGACACGGGCGCTGCAACTGCTCGAAAGCGGCAACGTGCAGACCAAACCGCTCATCACGGCCAGCTATCCTGTGACCGGCTGGCAGGATGCATTCGAGGGTTTTGAGCGCAAAACGGCGATCAAGACGCTGCTGCTGCCAGCGAGTCATTAGGGTGAGTGCAGCTATGCGCTTACAAGGAAAAGTGGCGTTGGTGACGGGCGCGGCATCGGATCGCAGCATCGGCTGGGGAATCGCACGGGCGTTGGCGGCGGAAGGCGCGGATGTGGCGGTGAATGACATCGGGCCGTTGGAGGCGCTCAACCAGCGGGTTGAAGATTTGCAGTCTATGGGGCGGCGCGGTGTCGCCGTGCCCGCCGACGTGACGCAGCCGGATCAGGTCGCGGCGATGTTCGCAAAGGCTGTCGCAGAATTGGGGAGCGTAGATATTGTCGCCAGCAATGCCGGGATCATCCGCTGGGAGCATTTTTTAGACATCACGCCCACGAGTTTACGGGCAATTGTGAACGTGAATATCAAAGGGAATGTGCTGGTCTGTCAAGCAGCGGCGCGGCAGATGATCGCGCAAGGCGACGATGGACGCATCATCCTCACCTCATCGGTGCAAAGTGATGTGCAATTTCCGATTACGCCCGTGTATGGCGCGACAAAAAAAGCGGCGCATACACTGGTGGGCGTGATGGCGTTGGAACTCGCACCTTATAACATCACCGTGAATCATATCGGGCCGGGTTGGGTGCAATCGCCGTTGAATGATATTTCGCCAGAGTTGCAGAGCGCTGACGGAGTTGAATCGCAGCGATTGGCCGTGCCGCTCAAACGTGATGGACATATCGAGGAAATGGGACGGGCAGTGGTGTATTTCGCCTCGGCGGATGGCGATTACTGCACCGGATCATTCCTGCGCGTAGATGGCGGGCTGGGCATCAGTAAATATTCAGGCGCGCCTGGAAAATAAAGCAATTTGAACCACCGAGAACACCGAAACCGGAGAGCAATTCGGAGCCGCAAAAAATAATGTTTAATTTTTCTGGCAAACAAGTTTTATTGACGGGGACTATAGATACTACATTATCGGCAGTAGGAAAGACTCTACATGAGAGCGGCGCGCAGATTTTCGCAGCGGATGAAGCGCCATTATGGGGCGATTTGCCGCACGAAACGGTCACACTCGATACCCAAAATCCCGATATGCTGCGGGAGCAAATCGAGGCGATGGGCGCGGTTGATATACTGATTTTCAACGCAGGCTGGCGGCAAGCGGGGCGATTTCTCGACTCGTCGCCGGAAGATTGGGACGCGGCGATTGAGGCCAATTTCGAGTCGGCGGTTTTTGTGGCGCAGGCGGTGGCGAAGTCGATGATCGCGCGCGGGAATGGCGGGCGCATTATTTTTCTGATGGGCGTCGAGGGTTTGATGCCTTTCGCCGGAACCGCCGCCGCTGGCGTGAGTCTGACGATGTTGTGGGGCATCGCCAAAATGATCGCCGTTGATCTCGCGCCGAAAGATATTACGGTTAATCTGGTCGCGGTGGGTTGGACAGATTCGGATGCTTTGGCGGTGTTGAACGAGGATATTCAGGCACATATCCGACGCGGGATTCCGGTAACGCGCCCTGGAACATCAACCGATGTGGGGGCGGCAGTCGCTTTTCTGGCTTCGGATACGGCGGCATATATCACCGGGACGGTTATCCCGGTGGATGGCGGCTACCTGCTGACCGGATCAGCAGGACAGACAATGTTGGAGCCGTAAAAAATTTACGTCATTTTACCGACGTAATAGTGCGCAAGCGGGAGTAGTCTAAGGTTACATACCTCATCGTTGATTATAGAGAGGGAGATGAGAAATGCAGCACGACCATTCTCACGCGGCGACACAGCCAAACACACCTGAACAGCTACATCAATCTCACGATCATATGGCGCACGATTCCGCGCCTAAGCGTGATTCTCATGCCGGACACGGCGGGATGCACGAAGGCCACGCGACCCTGATGCGGAATCGTTTCTGGCTGTCGCTAGCACTCACAATTCCGGTGCTGGCCTATTCAAGCGCGCTCCAGAACTGGCTGGGCTTTACGCCGCCCGTCCTGCCGCTGATGGAGTGGATTCCGCCGGTTTTTAGCACGCTCATTTTCATCTTCGGCGGGCTGGTCTTTTTGAGCATGGCGCGCGGTGAATTGGAGGAGCGCCAGCCGGGGATGATGACCCTTATTTCGATAGCCATCACTACGTCTTACGTCTACAGCATGGCGGTATTTTTGCTGCAATCGGGGGATGAGGGTTTCTTCTGGGAATTGGCGACGCTGATTGATGTCATGCTGCTGGGTCATTGGATTGAAATGCGGAGTGTCGGGCAGGCGCAGGGCGCATTGCGCGAATTGGCAAAGTTACTGCCCGATCAGGCTGAACGGATTTTGCCATCCGGCGAAACTGAAACGATCCCTGTGAGTCAACTTATCGTCGGCGACAAGGTACTCATTCGCCCCGGCGCGAGCATACCGGCAGACGGGCAAGTCGTTGATGGCGAGAGCAGCGTCAACGAGTCAATGCTGACGGGCGAGAGCAAGCCAGTTCATAAACACCTCGGCGAGAGCGTGATTGGCGGCGCGGTGAACCAAACCGGTTCACTGCGGGTCGAGATCACAAAAGTGGGCAGAGACACTGCACTGGCGGGGATTATGCGGTTGGTTCAGGAAGCCCAGGATAGCAAATCGCGCGCGCAAACATTGGCGCAGCGGGCGGCTTTTTACCTGACGATGGTCGCGCTGGGCGCAGGATTAATCACGCTGTTTGCGTGGTGGATCGGCGCGAAGGATTTGCCGCTGGCGATTCGCTATGCCGTGACGGTGCTGGTGATCGCCTGCCCACACGCGCTGGGGCTGGCTGTGCCATTGGTGGTCGCGATTTCCACTACGCTTTCGGCGCGGAATGGTTTGCTCGTCCGGCAGCGGATGGCCTTAGAAACCGCCAAAGATTTGAACGTGATAATCTTCGATAAAACCGGGACGCTGACCAAAGGTGAACAAGGTGTCGTGACCATCGCAACCGATGGAATGAGCGAGACCAACGCGCTCTCGATTGCGGCAGGCATCGAAGGCGACAGCGAACACCTGATTGCACAGGCTATCCGCACCAAAGCGGCTGAACGCAATCTCACAGCGGCTTCGGTCACTCAATTTAACAGTTTGTCAGGACGCGGTGTGCAAGCCTCGGTCAATGGCGAGACCTATTATGTGGGCGGGCCGCGCCTATTGGAACAACAGAATTGGTCAATTCCGTCAGTTCTGGCAGAAGCGAAAACGACAGCCGAAGCCGCTGGACAGTCGGTTGTTTATCTGGCGAAATCGTCGGGTGTGGTGGCGCTGTTCGCGATTGCCGATGTCATCCGCGAGGAAAGCCAGGAAGCCGTACAAAAATTGCATGAGATGGGTTTGAAAGTCGCCATGCTCACCGGCGACAGCGAGGCGGTTGCGCGCGCGGTTGCCAAAGCACTCAACATCGACACCTATTTCGCCGAAGTGCTGCCGGAACACAAGGCCGACAAAGTGCGCGAATTGCAAAAAGGCGGACAAAAAGTCGCGATGGTCGGCGATGGCGTGAACGACGCCCCGGCGCTGGTCACAGCCGATGTAGGAATCGCTATCGGCGCGGGAACCGACGTGGCGATTGAGAGCGCCGGAATTATTCTGGTGCGCTCCAACCCACTGGACATTTTGAAGATCATTCGCCTCAGCCGCGCGACTTATCGCAAAATGATCCAAAATCTGGCGTGGGCGACGGGTTACAATGTGATTGCGATCCCACTGGCGATGGGTATCCTCGCGCCAGTGGGTATCACACTAGCTCCAGCAGTGGGCGCGGCGCTGATGTCGGTTAGCACGGTTGTAGTGGCGATTAATGCACAACTGCTGCGTGGTCTGAAGTTGGCCGATGCCTGAGTTCGGATTCGTTGTGCGGGGGCAGAATACGACCACGCTGCTCCCCAAATTTTTCACACAAAAATCACACTTGATTGCAATAAACTGCATTAAAATGAAATTCTGTCACCTGTTTATTAATTGGAGTCTGTATGCCAGTTCATTTCACCTGGGACAATCCCGAAAAACGGGTCGCCCATTACAAATTTGAGGGTAAGTGGACATGGGACGAACTGTACGAATCGTTCCGTGCCAGTTGGAATGAGTTTATTCAACTGGATCACGTGATTGATTCGATCAGCGATCTCACACAAACCAAGACTTTGCCCCCCAGCGCTATGACCCATGTACGTTCGTTGTCGCAAAACCGCCCCCCGAATACCGGCGTCATGATTATTGTCGGCGCGAATACGTTCATGACCGTGGCGATGCAAACCTTCCGGCAGATTTTCGCGGCGACCCTTAAACGCGATCTGGACGTCCTGTTCGCCAAAACGCTGGACGAGGCGCACGCGATCATTGCCGAAAAACAGGCCGAGCGCAGCCTGTAAGTCCAATCATTTCCTAAATCGTACTTACCTTAGCTGCTTAGGAGTAGACATGCCGATTCAAATTGTGTGGGAAAATCCCGAACATAGTGTGGCTCGTTTTGAGATCGTCGGTAAGTGGACATGGGAAGAATTTTATCTCGCCTACGGAAGCTTCTGGGATGAAATCGCGGAATCGGATCAACAGGTAGACGCGATTGTCGATGTGACACGAACGAGCGGGATACCATCCGGGGCGTTCAATCAGGTGCGGCAATATGCCAACAAGCGCCCCAAACATCCGGGGATTATTGTCCTGGCCGGAGCCAATGGCTTTCTCACTGCGTTTATGGAGACCACGCAAAAGTTGTTCCGCAGCATGTCCCTGGGGGCGCTGCCCGTGCAGTTCGCCAAAACGCTGGCTGAAGCACAGGCAATAATTGCGGAAAAACAGACCGAACGCAGCCTGTAAAAAGCTGATTTACAAATTACGGATTCATAGGAGTCAAAATGCCCGTTCAAATTATTTGGGATGATGCCGAACAAACCACGATTCGGTTCGAAATGACCGGGAAATGGTCGTGGGACGAATTTTATGGCTCTTATGAAAATATTTGGGACGAGGTTACTAAAGTCGGGCATCGTGTGGACGCCATTGCTGACGTGACCCAGACCACGCATGTCCCGGCGGGTTCAATCAGTCGGGTTCGTTCATATGCCAGCAAGCGCCCGGAAAATACGGGTATCATTGTGTTCGCGGGGGCGAACAGCTACCTCACAGCGATCATGCAAACCGTACAGAATTTATTCAAAACGGTCATGCAGCGATCTATCTCGATTCGATTTGCAACGACGCTGGATGAGGCGCGCGCCATTATCGCCGAAGCGCGGGCAAAGGATGTCAAAATCTAGGGCACGACATGTCGTGCCCCTACAACATCTCAACAATTACGCGGGGGCGTAATCAATTTCCGTGAGGGTGTCGGCGATTTTCTGCCAGGTCGCGGGATTATCCCATTCGACGGTGACGGTTTTGGTATCGACGACGCCTTCGACAGCTTTGACACCCGAAATCTGGCTCACTTCGTTCTGGATGGTGCGGACGCAGCCATCGCAGCCGATATTGGGTACTTGAAAAGTCTTGCGTTCCATAAGTACACTCCCTTTTATGGTATGCATGAAAATTGTTCAGAAAATGGATCAGGGCTATATACCCCTCCACGTATATTGGACATACCATTTACAGGAAATCTTACGCCGAATCAGCCATCCTGTAAAGCCGGGAGATCGCATACCAGCTATACAAATCGCCGTTTCTACAGGGAAAATTTGCTCAGGGCGTCCAAATATCAATTTCCGCGAGTACCTGCGGATTGGTCTCGCGGTTGTATAACGGTTTGAGGATTGTTTGTGCTTCGTCACCGAGGATTTGGCGCAGCCCCCAGACAGCATGACCGCGCAGCAGCGGGCTAGCATCATCGAGCAAGTTTTGAAGGGGCGGGATTGCAGCGGCATTTCCCCAATTTCCAGCGGCGATACAGGCATTGCGCACCAGCCGTTCGCGCTTGATGCGGATAATCGGCGACCCGGCAAAACAGGCGCGGAAAGTTGAGTCATCCAGCGCTAGCAAATCGAGCAGGGAGGGCGCAGCGCGATCTGTGTCCGGCGGGTAAAAGTTGGGTTCACTGGTAGGCTGGGAAAAGCGCTGAAATGGGCATACATCCTGGCATACATCGCAGCCGTAAACCCAATTGCCCATCAAGGGGCGCAAATCGCGATCAATCCAGCCTTTATGCTCGATGGTCAAATAACTGATGCAGCGGCGGGCATCGAGCACATGCGGCGCGGGAAAAGCATTGGTCGGGCAAGCGCGCAGACAGCGAGTACAATTTCCACACATGGTCTCGCGCCCTGGCGAGTCATAAGTGTCAAATTCGAGGTCAGTCAGGATTTCACCGAGGAAAAAAGTGCTGCCGCGTCGAGGATGAATCAGCATAGTATTTTTGCCGGTGAAACCTAATCCAGCTTCATGCGCGTGACTGCGCTCCAGAATCGCGCCGGTATCGACATAGACACGGTGGCTGATGGACTGTCCGCTTTCGGTCTGAAGCCATGCCGCCAATTTTTCCAGGCGCGGGGTCATGATGTCATGATAATCCAACCCCCAGGCGTAGGACGCAATTCGCCCGCGCGACGGATCGGTCAGGATTTCATCGCGAATGGTGAAAGCGCGATAATCCAGCCCGACTACCGCCAGCGAACACGCTCCCGGCAAAATGACGTTCAAGTCACGGCGGCGTGACTGACGATCCGGGCGCACCATGTAGTTCATTTCGCCCTGCATCCCGGCATCCGCCCAGCGCAAATAAGCGTCGAGGCGCGGCGACGGTTTGGCGGGTGTCACCCCTGCCAGATTAAAACCAAATTCGACAGCTTTTGATTTGAGTTGTTCGGCTGAAAAAAGCACCAAAATAAAAGCCTCGTGTATCCTGTTGATTCATGATACCACGAGGCTTCGGCTGCCCTGAAAATGGGATTGGATCATGCTTCGATGGCGTCCAGTTCGGGCGCGAGACCAAGCTGATGCATCAGCCCGTACAGGTCATAGCTCATCCAGGCCTCAGTCATTTCTTCGTCGATGAAACGATAGAGGGCGATCCCCTCGATGTTAAATTCCCTATAGGTCGGTTCAATATGCAGCAGCGGGCCAGTATGAACACCGGTCATGCGCCAGCGCCCACTAACCTGTTCACCCTCACCGATAAAAAAGCCTAATGGCGTCATCCGAAAATTGGAGAAGGCCGCGCGAAAATCGGTAACCCATTGTTTGAACGCCTCGCGCCCCGTTATACTATCCGGGCGCAGGGGACAGTGATAGGTGAAATTCCGTGTGAGTAATTCGTCAATTACCGCCAGTTTGCCGTTGTTCCAAACATCGTCGGTGAGATGTCGAGCGACGATTTTATGCTCCGATAACATAAATCCTTCTTCCTTGCCAACAATAAAGCGGATAAGTTTATTGTGACCGTTTGTACGCCAGAAATATATGATGAGGAAGTACAGCGTTAGATTGTGAAATGTTGTGCGGCGTATACAAAGAATTCTATCTTTGTTCTTTTATGTGGATGTCAATTAGACATTAACATTATAGGGGAAATAAGCAGCAGATGGGAATAGGTTAACTTGTACAGAATATCCAGGAGATTGTATGGC
This sequence comes from Chloroflexota bacterium, assembly GCA_039933955.1. GTDB lineage: Bacteria > Chloroflexota > Anaerolineae > Aggregatilineales > Phototrophicaceae > CFX2. Next base: position 106,063 of record JBDTNB010000003.1, on the reverse strand, counting down.
TTCCCAAGATGAAGTAAAAGCCCAGGCGCGGGCGCGCTTCGGCCAATTCGCGCAGGGTTATGTCGAGAGCGAAAGTCATGCCAGCGGTGAAGACCTGGAACAGATCGCCGCACTCGCCCAGATTAAACCAGACGCGTGTGTACTGGATGTCGCGACGGGCGGCGGGCATACCGCGCTCAAGATGGCAGCAAGCGCAAAAAATGTCATCGCGGCAGATTTGACACCCAAAATGCTGCACGCAGCCCGAACCTTTATTCAAGCTCAGGGTATCTATAATGTAGCGTTCGCGGCCTCAGATGCGGAACAGTTGGCGTTTGCCGATGCAACCTTCGATGTGGTGACATGCCGGATCGCACCGCATCACTTCCCGGACTGCTTCCACTTTGTGCAGGAGTGCGCGCGGGTTTTGAAAACCGGCGGACGGCTCGTGGTGGAAGACCATGTTATGCCAGACGACGAACGCGCCGCACGGTACATCGACTCGTTGGAACGGCTGCGCGACCCCAGCCACTATCGGGCATTCGCGGATTACGAATGGCAGGGAATGTTCCTGGACGCCGGGTTGGTGGTCGAGCATGTCGAAAAACTGACAAAAGCGGATGTGAAACTGGTTCCCTGGGCGGAACGTCAGGGCTGCACGCCCGCCGTGATCGAGCGTTTGCAGGTGATGCTTCGACAAGCGCCGGAGGCCGTGGCTGCCGCAATACATCCGCAGTATTCAGGCACGGCTGACGCGGCTTTTGACCACCATTACATCATCATTGTGGGCAGCAAACCGTAGGGTTTCGTCAGGAAGAAACACATTTGCGATTGCGCCGCCAGGGGTTCAAACCCCTGGCTATTTGTTCCAGCAGGAAGTCGGTTAAAACCGACTCAAACCCGCCGGGAAACATTTGCAGTTAGAGGTTTTCGTCATTTAAAAGGTGACTATTTTCAGTGCAGATGCGAAAGAAACCGAGCAAAAATTTTAACAGAGTTGACGCATGGATAAAGCATTCTGGCAGGCGATTGTGGATAGCGATTACAAAGTTCCTGAAGGGCAGAGCGTCCGGGAATTAACGCCAGAACTGCTGACGTTTCTCGGCTCGACAGACATGACTGTGCGTGATCCATTCGGCTACACAATTTTGACATTGTGGATCGTGCGTGACCGGCAGTATACGCCTGAGGATTTGCGTGCGTTCCGTGATGCATGGGTTGCTAACCTGGAAAAAGGCATCGGCGAAAATGGGACGGACTCAGTTTTCCTGCGTTCGTTTTCAGTGCTGATGCTGTCGATCCTGGTGTACCGCGACAATCAAGAATCATTTTTCACGCGCGATGAAATCAAGGCACTGGTCGATAAAGTGCTGTGGTATTTCGCTGCCGAGCAGGATTTACGCGGCTATACCAGCGATAAAGGTTGGGCACATTCGGCAGCTCATACGGCAGATGCACTCAAATTTCTGGCGCGGAATCCGTTGAGCGAGGCTGACGACCATCAGCGCATGTTAGACGCGATGGTCGATAAGCTGATCCTGCCGGTCACATCGATCTATATGCATGGCGAAGATGAACGGCTGGTGTCGGTGGTAATCGACATTCTCAAGCGGGAGACCATCAGCACGGATGCCTGGAATACCTGGATTGAGCGTTTCCAAACATGGAAAACAAGCAGGCCGGAACCGGAGGGCGACGATTTCAAACCTGCGACACATGCACCCTGGTTGAACAGCAAAAATTTCCTACGCAGCTTGTATTTCCGCCTGGAAACGACGCCGGATTTGCCCGCTGCGTCTTATGGTCTCAAATCCACGCTGATCGAGGTGTTGAAGGTGTTTGGGCAGTAAGAAGCTGTTTGGACATTCAATTAGACGATAATTATTTGTTTGTGAACATCGGCCCTTTGTAGTACAATCTCTGCAAAGTTCCGTATATCCGCACATTTTAGCGGCGCAGCACAATCGAGTCAAATTATGTGTGCTCACCAGATTAGCTTAAGTGACCTGCAAATCAGGCCAATTGATACCGCCAGTCCAATCCCGTTGTATTATCAGGTTGAGGCGGATTTGCGTGCCATGCTCAACAGTGAAATCGTGTCTCCGGGCGATTTGCTGCCCACCGAACACGAACTGGCCGAAGCCTACGGCGTGGGACGCCATACAATCCGCACCGCGTTGAGCCGTCTCGTCAACGACAACCTGATCGTCCGCAAAGCCGGACATGGCACGGTGGTCAAAGACCATGAAGACCGCCGTGAATTTTCGCTGGCGCGCAGCTTCACGCATCAAATGGCGGCGATGGGTTTGCAGGCGCGTTCGGTGGTCATCGCCAGTAAAACGCGCTCGATTCAAGCGGGCGATCCGCGCGCATTGAGCAGCAAAATTGGCGCGCCCTGCCTGATTATGGAACGTCTGCGGCTGGGCAATGACGAACCCATCGGTTTGCAGCACACGTTTGTTGTGCTGGAACATTGTCGCGGTTTGGAACATTCGGATTTCGCCAGTCATTCGCTGTATGAAATTCTCTCGAACGAATACCATCTCGTTATTACTGAAATCGCCCATACGGTCAGCGCGACCATCGCCGATAAAAACCAATCCGAGCGATTACAGGTCAAATTAGGCGCGCCGCTGCTGGTCGTGAACACCAGCGCCTACCTGGATAACGGTGAAATCATTGAGTCCAGCGTCACCTGTTACCGCGCTGACAAATACGAATACACTATCACCCAAACCTCGCCTTAGCGCATGAACTGTTCGAGATGTCGTTTGGACTGCGTAATCGAGCGTTCAATATCGGCCTGCGAACCTTCGTAGGCTTTGTCTTCCACTTCGATGGCGACATCACCGGTATAACCGATGTCGTTTAAGGCTGAAAAGAACGCGCCCCACTGCACATCGCCTAATCCTGGTAATTTCGGGCGATGCCATTTCACGCCCATGATCCCGCGCTGGTAGATCAAATCAGTGTCGATTTTTGTGTCTTTGGCGTGGACATGGACGAAGCGGCTGCCAAATTCTTTTATGCAGCGCACGTAATCAATATGCTGCCAGATCAGATGTGACGGATCAAAATTCAGCCCCCATTGCTCACTGGGGATGCTGTCGAACATCCGCCGCCAGACTTCCGGCGAAATCGCAAGGTTTTTGCCCCCCGGCCACTCGTCCAGCGAAAATAACATCGGGCAGTTTTCGATGCCGATACGGACGCCCTGGGCTTCTGCGAATCCTACGAGAGGCTTCCACACGGATTCAAAATCGTCCCATTGGTCTTCAATCGTTTTGGACGGATCGCGCCCGACAAAAGTGGTCATGATGTTGATGCCAATCAGCGCCGACGCCAAGATGACCTTTTTGATATGTTCGATATAAGTCTGGCGTTCTTCGACCACCGGCGTGAGCGGATTAGGGTAATAACCGAGGCTTGAAATGCTGATGTTATACTGGCGCATCAGGCTTTTCACATGCTCGGCGTCAGCACTGCCAAAATTGCTCACATCAATGTGCGTGACACCGGCATAACGGCGCTCGGCTTTACCCGCCGGCCAGCACATCACTTCTAACGAGTCAAATCCGTTCTGGGCAGCGAACTGCATATGTTGTTCGAGCGTCCAATCCGGCAAAATTGCTGTCACATAACCCAGCCGCATCTTAAAACTCCTTTTAAAAGTCGATAGTCGTTAGCTTTTGGTCTATAGTCAAAAGATTAATACAGTCAATTGACTGGAGACAAACCCCTACGACACTGTCACCCACTGACGATCTTTGTGGCTGGCGGCGATGGCCTCACAGAGTACCAATTCCTGATGCCCATCGTCAAAGGTCGGAAAGGGTTTGGGCGCGTTGAAATCACCGGCTTCGATATAGCCATAAATCGCCCGATAGAGCTGCTTGAACGTATCGGGGAACCCTTCGGCGTGACCACCCGGTTGGCTGGTGATTGCGCGGGCGCTATCGCTCATCAACGAGGGGTCTTTAATCAATAAGCCGTTGGGACGATCCCGATAACCCAGCCATAATTCATTCGGATTTTCAGAGTTCCAGGCGAGGGATGCTTTCGAGCCGGAAATTTCAAAACTGAGCATATTTTTGCGTCCAGCGCTGACCTGCGACACGTTCATCGAGCCGCGTGCCCCGCCCTCATACTGGAACAGCACAGATCCCCAGTCTTCGGTTTTAATATCCACGAGGTCATATTCGACTGGCCCACCCTGCTCTTTGCCTTTGAAAGTCGCGACGGCCTGACGCGGTTTCTTGCGCTGCGGAACGAAGGTCGCCAGATCAGCCAGCAGTGATCCGACATGCAAGCCGCTGACGAAGGCCGTCAAATCCATCCAGTGCGTGCCGATGTCGCCAATCGCGCGCAGATCGCCGCCTTCACTGGGGACTAAACGCCAGTTCCAATCCGTATCGAACAACAGCCAATCCTGAATATAGCCGCCACGTATGGCATAAATGTCACCCAATTCACCGCTTTGCACCAGATCACGGGCGTGATGAATCAGCGGATAAAAACGAATGTTGTAATTTACGGCTGTGACCAATTTAGGATGTGCTTTTGCCAGCGCGACCAACTCAGCCGATTCAGCCGTGTTCATCGCCAGCGGCTTCTCGCAGATGACATGTTTGCCCGCCGCCAGCGCCTTCTTGGTCATGTCGAGATGGTCTTTGTTGGGGGTGGTGATGTGTACGGCTTGCACCGCAGAGTCGGCGATCAACGCTTCGTAAGTGTCATAGGCGACATCCAGGCGCAGCACATCCGCCGCCGCACGACTTTTTTCCGGCGATGACCCCAGAATGCCGCGCACCTGCACACCCGCGCGTTTCAAAGCCTCGGCGTGTACTGGGCCGATAAAACCCGTCCCGACAACGGCAGCAGTTAATGAAGCCATTTTAATTTCCCCAAGAAAACACTAATTTCAAATCTGAACTAAGGTGATTGCACAGTCTACGACAATCCGTTAAAGTAAACGTGCAATCGATTGCATCAACATAACACGCACTGACAATCTTCGCAACTGACTCATCTTGCTCAGAAAACTTGACGACACAACGGGATATGTCTATAATTTCCGAATGTCCGCACATTTAAATGATGGGACAGTTTGTAAAATATGAAGAAAGGAGTGCAATCCATCCAGGAGCGGATCACGCCGCTCACCCATAAAGAATATTCTGCCCCGCTATCTGATAAATATTAGTTTTGTGAGAGGAATTCGTATGTTCAAGAAATTAGCTCTAATCGTCCTCACGCTTGTAACTGCCATCGTTCTCGCCGTTCCACTAGCCAGTTCCGCACAAGAACAGAAAAAAGTTTTCTACTGGATTTCGCATGGTTCACCAGCCGACCCGGTGTGGACATATTTCCTCGCGGGCGCTGAACAATGGGCGAAAGATACTGGTAACGAAGTTCGCACCTCATTCCACAGCGGCGATGTGCCCTCGCAGCAGGATGCCATTCGCGCAGCGGTTGCCGCCAACGCTGACGGAATCGTCACTAGCAGCCCTGATCCGGGCAGCCTGGTCGATGTCGTAGCCGAAGCCCGCGCCGCCGGTATCCCGGTCATCAACATAAATACTCCTGATCCGACAGTTGACTTCAATGCCTACGTCGGCGGCGACAATGTGGTCTTCGGACAGCATTGGGCGCAGTATCTGGTCGATCACAACTTGGTTAAAGAAGGCGATTTCGTCTGGATGCCAGTTGAAGTCCCCGGCGCTACCTATGGCGTTCAGGAAGAAGAAGGTATTTCGAAAGTCTTCAAACCTCTGAATATCACCTGGGAAGTGACCGAAGCCACATTGGATCAGGCTGAAATCATCACCCGTATGAGCGATTATCTGACCGCCAACCGTGACAAAATCACGGCCATCATCGGCATGGGCGATCTGGTGATGGGCAGCATCAAGCGCGTGTTTGATCAAGTTGGACTCAAGGCGGGCGACATCCCCGTCGTCGGTTGGGGCAACTCGCTCGACACCACCCAGGAAGTCCTCGACGGCTATGTGAACGCCGCCCAATGGCAAGACCCACAGGCCACCAGCTATGTTGGTCTGTCGCTGGCAGCGATGGCCTCCGACGGCATTCCGCCAGGATTCAACGTCATCACCGGCGCGCTGTATGAAAAAGACACCGCCCAGGTTTACGACGACATCCTGTCCGGGAAAAATAAATAGTTCCTGATTTGATTTAAGGGTAGAATCCGTAGGGGTTTGTCAGCGACAACCCCTACCAGCCCACACTGTAACAATCATCAAGAGGCGCACAGAATCGTGCGCCTCTACTCTACAACAAATAGTAAGAAACTATTGAATCTGATGAATGAAACACTTTTAGAAAACACCCCAGCAGAACAGACCTATCCCACACAAACCTTATTACAGCGCTTCATCGGGCGACCAGAGTTCGGGCCATTCGTCCTGCTCGTGGTCGAAATCACCATCTTTGCCTTCAAGAATCCGGCGTTTTTGTCGGCGCTGAACATCGGCAATTCGCTGGCCTTCGCGCCTGAATTGGGCATGATCGCGCTGGCGATGACCCTGCTGATGACCTCCGGCGAATTCGACCTGTCGGTAGGCTCGGTGTTTGGCTTTACCCCCATCGTGATGTGGACTTTGTATAACACGGGCGCAACCTCGTTAGAAGTGGGATTCGTGATTGCGTTGGGCATCGCTGTGCTGATCGGTTATGCCAATGGCTGGTTCGTCACCAAGCTGAAAATACCTTCGTTTCTGGTTACATTGGGGATGCTGCTGGTGGTTCGTGGAAGCGCCTTGTATATCACAGATGGTTTCCCCCAGGCACGCTGGACTTCGGACTCGCCGCTGCTCAAAATTCTAGCAGGTGACTTCACGATTGGCGAGATTCGGATTTACACGTCGTTGTTGTGGTTCATCGGGTTCGCGATTGTCCTCGGTTACATCCTGACACAAACCAAAGTCGGCAACTGGATTCAGGCGTCCGGCGGCAACGCCAGCGCAGCGCAGGGACGCGGTGTGCGCGTGGGACGCACCAAAATCTGGTTGTTCATCCTGACAGCGGTCATGGCTGGTTTTGCGGGAATCGTGAGTTCAATCCGTGTATCAACCGCCAACCCCAACAGCGGCACAGGCTATGAACTGGAAGTTATCGCGATGGTGGTGATTGGCGGCACGGCGCTTAATGGTGGGCGCGGCACGATTATCGGCACACTTCTGGGTGTATTTATTTTACGTCTGATGCGTAACGGCATCGTTTTGATCGGCGTACCCGGTCTGGCCTACAACATTTTCATTGGCGCGATCATCCTGGGCATGATGTCACTCCATTCCTGGCTTGAACGCCGACACAACACGGGGACGTAATCCACATGGCAAACGAAAATGAACTCATCCGCATGGAGCATATCAATAAATATTTTGGCCGGGTGCAAGCCCTCAATGATGTCACGCTGACCGTCAACAAAAACGAAATCGTTGGACTTTTAGGTGACAATGGCGCGGGTAAATCGACGCTGATTAAAATATTGTCGGGCGCGCTCACGGCGGACAGCGGCAACATTTATGTGCATGGCAGCAAGGCGAATATTCACAATACCTCGGACGCCATCGCCAACGGCATCGAAACCATTTATCAGGATTCGGCGCTGGTTCCGCAGCTTTCTATCGCGCGCAATCTGTTTATGGGGCGTGAACCGGTTAAGGGGCCGCGCTTCCTCAACTGTATGGATCAAGGCGCTATGAATGATGTGGCGAGCAAGCTGCTCAAACAGGTCGGCATCTCAAAAAATATCCCGCCCACCACGCCTGTCAGCGCCCTATCCGGCGGTGAACGGCAGGCTGTCGCTATCGCCCGCGCGTTGTATTTTGAGAGCGAACTCATCATCCTCGATGAGCCGACTAACAACCTGGGCGTGGAAGAGACTCAAGGTGTGCTGCGCTTCGTCCGCAGTGCCCGCGATTCCGGGCATTCCTGCATTTTCATCGCGCATAATATTTATCACGTTTTTCAAGTTGTAGATCGCATCATCGTCATGCGTCGTGGCAAAAAAGTAGCTGATGATATTGATCCGAAGACAACCACCATTGAGCAAGTTGAAAAAGTCATTACAGGGATGAACGATTCGGCCAGTGCACACTAAAATCAAAACTTCACAAACAAAAACCCCTACACGATTGAGGGGTTTTCAGTTCACCTAATGTTCCAGCGGGCCTCTGGTCGGGTCTTCGATCAAGCGACCCAGTTGCAGTGAACGAATCGCCTCATCCCAGACGTGTTTGAAGCGGCGTGCGTCATCCACCCAATAGTCAAACGTAATCAGCGTATGGATGCCCCAGCCGCGCGCTACCGCGATCCGCGTAAAAGCTTCACGCGGTTCAACCGGGTCTTGAAAACGCTCCTGACGCCATACCAATTCCAGGTCAGTGCGCGGCGACTTCATCACCGGCCCTTGTTCCAGAACTTTGTGCTTGTTCTCAACCTCAGTGGTGGATTGTTCCAGCAGCGGAGCAAGCGGCAGGCCAGTCCAATCAATAGTGGACGGGAAACGCCAGAAAGAAATTGTCAGGCGGGCGTCATCATCGGGTGGTTCGGCATCATTCATTTCAAACGGCTCGGTCTTCGCCACCACCCAACTCGTCGGCACATTAAAGCTGACCGCACCCCGATCCAGCACGACAATTTTGTAACCAGGGGGCGCTTTCCAGGTGTGGTTGTCCTTCATGCGCAGGGTTTTCTTTTGATACTGCGGCTGCTTCTTAAATTTCATCGTCAACCTTAGATCGTAATTTTTTCGTTCTGCACCAGCCGATTGACCGATTCGTAGACGGCCTCAAGCGATGTATAACGCGGCTGATAGTCGATCAGGCGGCGGGCTTTTTCGATACTGGCGTTGGGACTGCGCGTGATGTGCTCCCTGGTGGCCTGAGCCTCGCCCTCGGCGACGGTTTTGCTCCATGCTTCCCAGGGCAAAAAGTCGAGCTTCGGCTCCTGCCCAAACCAGGCATACATCGCTTCGGCATAACCTCGCAGCGTGACCGCGCCGCCGGATACCACATGGAAATTTTCGCCAACACTGGTACTCCAATGAGTCATGGCTTTCAAAAATGCCTGAGCAACATCCGCCGCGTGGACATGATGCACGGTTTCCATGCCGAAATTGGGCAGCACCAATGTTTCGCCGCGCCCAATCTGAGCGAAAACCTGCGGGTTAAAATGCCCCGCCGGATTGAGCGGGGCATATCCTGGCCCGACGATATGACCGGGATGCAGCATGGTCGCCGGGAAGCCATTGCGGCGCGACTCATCCAGCAGATAGGCTTCGATGGCCGCTTTCTGGATACCATAGTCGCCAAAAGGACGGCGGGCTTGATCTTCTTTGGCTGGAACCTGAGCGCTGTGTCCGTAAATCCAGATGGTTCCGCAGTGCAAAAAGTGCTGCACCTGCCCGCGCAGTGCCTCGACAAGCTGGCGCGCGGAGGACTCGGTGAAGCAGATCATGTCCATCACCACATCGGGTTTGAAGTCACGCACGCGCCCAGCGAATGTCCCCGCTTTGTCTTCCTGGTCGCGGTCAGCCACTATTTGCTGAACCGATCTCCAGGCCGCATTGGGCACATAAGGCTGGCTCTGCCCGCGTGAAATATTGATAACTTCGTGTCCACGTTCGACCAGCATCGGTGCAAGATACGTGCCGATATGCCCGCCGCCGCCGATTAAGACAATACGCATAGCCTTAGCCCTTTATTGATTCCATCCCCTCCCCAACCCCTCCCCACTTCGTGTAGAGGGGCTTAAAATCACTATAAAAGTTGTTGTGATTTCGTGAAGGGGAGCTAAAGAATATCTTCAGTCATCATCTACCAATATCAATCCGTCCCGAATTCATAGACGGTGGTGGACTTGTAGGTGTCGCCGGGTTTCAAGGTTGTGGACGGGAAATTCGGTTGATTGGGCGAGTCCGGGAAGTGCTGCGTTTCCAGGCACAAAGCATCCCCCTGCCGATACATGCCACCGCTGGAACCAACCAATGTCCCGTCCAGGAAATTGGCCGTGTAAAATTGGACTCCCGGCTCAGTTGTCCAGACTTCCATCGTGCGGCCTGTGGAGGGTGCATAGACCCAGACGGCCTTCGCCAACGACGAATGATCCTGGCGGTTGATGACAAAGTTATGGTCATAACCGCGCCCACGCACCATTTGGGCATCGCCAGAACGAATACCGCCGCCGATTTGCTTGGGCGTGCGGAAATCAAAGGGTGTCCCTTCAACCGGTGCGAGTTCGCCTGTCGGAATCAATTTTTCGTTGACGGGTGTATAGTGATCGGCATCGATCTGGATGATTTGGTCATAAACGGAGCCGGAACCATTCCCGCCCAGGTTAAAATACGTATGATTAGTCAGATTCACAACGGTTGTTTTGTCGGTGGTGGCATGGTAGTCAATGCGCAAGCTGTTGTCGGCCGTCAAGGTATAAACCACCGTCACCGACAAATTACCGGGATAGCCCTCGTCACCATCCGGGCTGACAAACGACAATTTCAGGCCAACTTCCCCGTCGCCTTTGATTTCTTTGGCCGCCCAAATCGCTTTATCGAAACCTTTCAACCCGCCGTGCAGGGAGTTGGAGCCATCATTAGTCGCCAGCTTGTATTCTTTGCCGTCCAGTGTAAATTTCGCCGCACCGATTCGGTTGCCATAGCGCCCCACCAGTGCGCCAAAATAAGGATGCCTCCCGGTGTAATCGGCCAATGTATCGAAGCCCAGCGTCACACCGGCGAGGCTGCCGTTACGATCTGGCGTGCGGATGGAGGCAATAATCCCGCCGTAAGTAATAATTCTGACTTCCATACCGCTGGCATTGGTCAGCGTGTATTCGTCGACAGTCGCCCCAGCGGCGGTTGTCCCATAAGTTTGTTTTTCAATTGCAGCAGTTGCCATTTTTGAACTCGCGATCTTTAGAAAGAAAATAAGTATAACCAGAAACCCTGCGGTTTGACCAGCAAAGATAACCACCGATGGCAGACCTATCACATCGCGAATCAATATGGTACATATACGGCATATTTAGACGCCATAAGGGACACGATTATCATGAAAATTACCAAATTAGAAACCTTTTTCGTCAAACCGCGCTGGCTGTTTTTAAAAGTCCACACCGACGAGGGTATTGTCGGCCTGGGCGAACCGATTGTCGAAGGCCGAGTACAGACCGTTGCGGCAGCCATCCACGAAATCGGGCGCTACCTGATTGGGCAAGACCCGCGCAAAATTGAGCATCACTGGCAGGCGATTTATCGCGGGCAGTTTTATCGCGGCGGCCCGGTGCTGACCAGTGCCCTTTCCGGCATCGAACATGCCCTGTGGGACATCACCGGCAAGTGGCTCGGCCAACCGATTTATCAACTGATGGGCGGCGCTGTCCGCGACAAAATCCGCATGTACGGTTGGATTCGCGGCGAATCGTATGGCGATTATATTGAGAGCGCTAAAGTGGGCGTAAACGAGGGCTTCACGGCATTCAAAGTAGGTGTACCCGGCCCGGTCAACATCATTGATACGCAAAAAGTCGTCGAAGATGTGGTCGAAATGTTCGCCCAGATTCGCAGCGCGGTGGGTTCCAGCGTACAGGTCGGGATTGATTTTCACGGACGAGTCAGTCCGGCGATGTCGATCCGGTTGGCGAAGGCGCTAGAACCCTATTATCCCATGTTCATCGAAGAACCCGTCTTGCCGGAAAATGTCGATATGCTGGCGCTGGTCGCCCGCAGCACGACGATCCCGATTGCAACCGGGGAACGGCTGTTTACCAAATGGGCTTTCCGCGAGGTGCTGGAAAAGCAGGCGGCGGCGGTTTTGCAGCCAGATATTTCGCACGCGGGCGGCATTTTTGAGTGCAGGAAAATAGCGGCAATGGCTGAAGCTTATTACGCAGCCATTGCGCCCCACTGCCCGCTGGGGCCAATCGCGCTGGCCGCTTCGCTGCAACTGGACGCCTGCATTCCCAATTTTCTGTGTCAGGAACACGTCACCCTGGGCGAAGGCTACATCAAAACGCCGTTTAAAGTCGAAAATGGATTTATTCCTGTTCCGGATGGCCCTGGCCTGGGCATCGAACTCGATGAGGAAGCGCTAGCCGACAAACTTGATGATGGAACCTGGGAGACACCCCGACTCTGGCACGAAGACAGCTCAGTCGCGGATTGGTAACACTATGAACGCACTTTTTTCGCTCGAAGGCAAAACTGCCCTGGTGACGGGTGCAGGTCGTGGGATGGGGCAAGCGATTGCGGTTGCGCTGTCGCAAGCGGGCGCAGATGTGGCGATAGCCAGCCGCACCAATTCCGAATTAGCGGCTACAGCGGATGAAATCGCCGAAATAGGTACGCCGGGAAAGCGCGTCGTCAGCATCCCAGCAGACTTAAGTAAAGCGGGCAGTGCGGCGCAACTCGTAGAAACCGTTCTGAATAAGCTGGAAAAATTAGACATTTTGGTCACATCGTCGGGGATGATTGTGCGGAAACCGGCGCTAGACATCGAAGAAGATGATTGGAATCCGGTCATTGATTTGAACCTCAAAGCACGTTTTTTCCTGGCGCAAGCGGCGGCACGGGCGATGAAAGAACACGGCGGCTCGATTATCCACATCGCGTCGTTATCGAGTTTCTTCGGCGTGCCCAACATCATGGCGTATGTGGCCGGGAACGGTGGCATCACGGCGATGACGCGGGCGCAGGCGGTGGAATGGGCGCATTATGGCATCCGCGTGAATGCCATCGCGCCGGGGACGATTATCACCCAGCAGACGGAAGGATTACTCCAAGACCCAGCCATGCTGGAGAGCCGACTCAATAAAATCCCGCTGAACCGGTTGGGCAAGCCGGAAGACGTAGCGGGTGCGGCGATTTTCCTGGCGTCCGAGGCTGCCGCGTATATCACCGGCCATACGCTGGTGGTGGATGGTGGATGGTTAGCCGCAGGCGGCGGATTGAAAGGGTAAGCGAGAAACAAACAAATTGTTTTGACTTCTATGCCAAAACAAAGAGTTGCAAGGACAGTGATTTGAGTCGCGCGTGCTGAGCTTTTAAGCCCGCTTAGCTCGCGCCGAGTTGGTCAAGGATATCCTGGAGAGCAGCAATTTCCTGTGTTTGCGAAACGATTACGGAGCGGGCAAGATTCAGGACAGCCGGGGTGGTAGTGCGCTCCTGAATGGCTTCTGCCATATGAATCGCGTTCAGGTGATGTGGGATCATTAGCTGGATAAACATGCGATCCAAATCCTTGCCGGTGGCGACACGCAGCGCGGCAATCTGTTCGTCAGTTGCCATACCAGGCATCAAGCCATCGGTAGGCTCATCCATCCAGGCCATCGGCAAATCCGGGCCGGACATTGGCACGTTCCACAGGTTCAGCCACCCCTGCATCTGACCGATCTGATTTTGCTGCGACAATATAATATCCAGGGCAATGGTGTGTAAATCGGCGTTCTGAGTATGGTCATAGAGAATCAGCGCCATGACCACCGCCTGGGCGTGATGGACGACCATATCACGCGCAAAGCTCACTTCCGCTGGAGCCGTCGTTGTGACCTTAAAGGGATTGTTGTTGGTGAGCATAAACAACACGACCAGCGCAAACAGCAGCATCGCGCCGATGACGATTACGAATCGAATACGCCGGGAGGGGGTTGGAGCGGGTGATTGTGGCTCATCAACAGGTGGCTCAGGAGGAATTACAGATGCCATAGGAGACCTTGCCTTCGGTAACAGTGAGGGACAACGCAATGCCGTCCCTCTGTTTGAACGCAGCGATTAGAAACCGTTGGGCAGTTGGCTCAGGACGCGGGTCTCGCCGCCCGCGCAAGAAGCGCCGAGTTCTGGCGTGGTTGGGCCTTCTTCATATTTCGAGATGAATTCCGCAATGCGGCTGTCGTTGGCATCATTCACGCGCAGTTGATAACCCCAGGCGGTGAGGATAATCGGGCTGTCGATGCCGGGATACGGGCTAAGGAGGCGATGCGTACCGCGCCGTGTCAGGTCTTGGAGGGTTTGCACCTGATCGAGCGGCAAATCGGGCTGATAGGTGATCCAGACGACACCATGTTCCAGCGAATGGACGGCATGTTCATTCGAGAGGGGTTCGGTATAGACGCCGCAGGTTTGCCAAACCGGATTATGCGCGCCACCGACGGGCGGTGTTTGCGGATAGGTCACAGCGGTGGTCACATGGCTGGCGACCAGGCCGGGGAACGATTGGACACCATCAATTGTCCGCGTCACAGTGTAATTCTTCTGAATCGAAACCAGACTAATCACGACCAGAATGAGGATAGTTCCGAGAATACTCCCGCCGACAATGACCCGTTCAGTGGTCAACTCAAATGGCAACCGATCAGCCAACTTCTGCATGGTTGATTTGCCTTGAGCGGGTTTACTTCCGGGTATACGGTTTTTGGACACGTTCTTTCTCCAGGGGAATATCAATCATAAATAGGTTAAGTATGGCTCGAAAAAGTGAGGCATGGGTATTGAATAGCTGAACATTTACTGAATACTGGGCGATATTAACACATAAATGGCGCTGGTGGACAGTCCCCATTTCAGGTGATTTTCAGGAAATCTTCAGAAGGGATTTACAGGGCGCGTATAATATGAGTGAATGGGGTATCCCCACCCCCATCCCCGCTTTGCAGAGAGGGGAGTAAAGATAGAAACTTGATAAGCAAGTGGAATGATGGCGCGATGCCAACAATATTGATCGTTGATGACAACCAAAAAGTGATTGATATGCTGCGCCGGACGTTGATCTACGAGGGATACGATGTGCTGGTGGCGATGGATGGTCAGCAGGCATTGATTCAAGCGCAGACCCAGCGCCCGGATGTGATGGTGTTGGATTGGTTGATGCCGGGTGTGGATGGTCTCGAAGTCGCACGGCGTGTGAGCCGCGCGGATCGCATCCCGATTATCATGCTAACGGCGAAAGATGGCCTGGAAGACCGCATCCTGGGGTTGGACAGCGGCGCAGATGATTATCTGGTGAAGCCATTTGAGCCGAGCGAGCTTCTGGCGCGGATTCGAGCGCTGCTGCGGCGCACTGAACCGGTGGATGTCGAAAAAACTTTGATGTATAGCGACCTGATCCTCGACCCGATTACGCGCGATGTCCGGCGCGGCGAACGGGCGATCACCCTCAGCCCCAAAGAATTCGACCTGTTGTATTATTTCATGCGCCAGCCCCGGCGGGTGATCGCCCGCGAACGGATTTTGCAGGACATCTGGGGGTATGATTTTGGTGGTGACGGGAATGTGCTGGAAGTGTATATCGGACATCTGCGGACGAAGCTGGAAGCCAGCCAGGAATCCCGTTTGATTCAAACCGTGCGCGGCGTGGGGTATGTGCTGCGAATACCCGATTAAGTTTAATGGAATTTTGAGGTAGGCTGTATGTCAATACGATTGCGATTAACCGTTTTATACAGTGTGATTCTGGCGGCGACGCTGGGCGTATTCAGCATTGCCCTGTATCTGACGCTTTCGTATTCCACGCGGGCATTCATGGAAAATACGCTGGGCGCGGAAATGCAGCGTTTGGAAGCCGCCAATGAGCGGATGCAATCGTTCGCGCCGCCCAAGTGGCCTGCGAATTCGGTGGGGAGCGGCGAAACCTACTGGCAAGCGTGCGACGAAAAAGGCAATGTCATGGGACGCACGGAAAACCTGCGCGACCATACCTTACCCTTAAGCGATGAAGGGCTTAAGAAAGTTCAGTCGGGGCTGTCGCTTTATGAAGTCACGCGGATTAACGATGTGCCACTGCTGGTTTTCAGCAAGCAGGTGCATAACGACAATGGCAATGGCATTTTGCAAGTCGCGCGATCCATTGCCGAACAGGAGCAGGCTCTGCTGACGCTGCGGACGGCACTTTTGATCGGCAGTTCAATCACGCTGCTGATCGCGGTCAGTGGCGGCTGGCTGCTGGCAGGCGCTTCGCTGCGCCCGATTGATCAACTTACGCGGACGGCACAGATGATAGGCAGCGAACGCAATTTTCAACGGCGTGTGACTTACAAAGGGCCGCAGGACGAAGTTGGGCGACTGGCGACGACTTTCAACCACATGCTTTCGGCATTAGAAGCGGGCTACCAGCAGGTCGCGCAAGCGTTAGAAGCACAGCGGGCTTTCATCGCGGATGCCTCACACGAGTTACGCACGCCGTTGACCACCCTGCGTGGCAATCTGGCGCTGCTGCAACGCGAACCCCCTATTACTACTGATGATCGCCGAGCCGTCATGACCGACATCGTGGATGAAAATGAGCGCATGATCCGTCTGGTGAATGACCTGATGACGCTGGCACGCGCGGATTATGCACCCCCCATTAGCATCGAGAGTGTATCCCTGCCGTCGCTCATGGCCGAGGTCGAAAGACAGATTCACGGTCTGCGTCCGGCGTGCAGCCTGTGTGTCACGCGCGCGCCAGATGTCGAGGTTGTCGGGCGGCGTGACCTGCTCAAGCAGGTGCTTTTAATCCTGGTGGACAACGCCGTCAAATTTACGCCCACCGACGGCAAAGTGGAGTTGGGCGCAGAGGTGCGCGGCGACACGGTTATCATCCGGGTGCGGGACACGGGGATTGGCATCCCGCAGGCACAGCTTCCACACATTTTCCAGCGCTTTTACCGGATTGACCCCTCGCGCAGCGGCAATGGCTATGGCTTGGGTTTGGCAATTGCCAAGACGCTGGTTGAAAAAATGTCGGGCACGATCCGCGCCGAAAGTGAACCGGGCAAGGGCAGCCTGTTCACGATCACCCTACCGGCGCGGGCAATACCTGTCCGCGCGAATCTGCGGGCGATTCCGGCCTACAGTTACGCGAAGGGGTAGCATATCCTCTCGCCCTATTCCCTTCCCGGCTTCGTAGAGAGGGGGATAATCCAAAACAGACTGGTGGTTTTGCCTCTCAAAAAATGTATGCACGAAACATATGCGCAGTGCATTTGATGAAATCTGTGGATGAGTCGCATTGGCGATGTTATCCTTCATGGACGATCCGAATAGGCATCCGAGAGGCTGGACATGATTAACCATCTCCCCACAGCGGCGCAATCCGAACTCGAAATTCTGCTCCAACATCATTTAGGACACACTTTTCCAGCCTGCGCGGTGACGGTCATTAAAGATGGTCAGCGCGTATTGGATGTGGTATGGGGGCATGTCGAAGATTATCCAATTACAGAAGAAACTTTATTTGATCTAGCGTCAGTGACAAAATTATTCACGGTGACGGCCTTTTTATCGCTGGTAAGTGCGGGGAAAATCGGGCTGCACGATCCGCTGATCAAGGTCATTCCCGAATTTGGGAGCACATCGCCGCGCGGGATGGATGGCGGACAAGACCCTCACACGAAGATTCATCTGCCGACTCCGCCCCAGCTTGAAAATCAGACAGTCGATCCGGGACAGGTAACGTTCTGGCATCTATTGACCCATACATCGGGTTTACCCGCGTGGCGGGATGTATTTAATGCCGCTGGCCCTGCCCCGACTCCACCCAAGCAGCCAGAAAGAGTCCCACGCGCCCAGCGATGGGAAAAAGGATTGGCGGCGTTATGCAATTATGCGTTCGTGTGGCAGCCGGGGGAGAAAGTGATCTACAGCGATGTCGGCCTGATGCTGCTGGGTGAAGCAACAGCGCGGTTGGCTGGCGCACCGCTGGAAAAAGTGATTCAGGTTGGCGTGCTGAATGCCGCCGGGCTTAAGAGTGCGCGCTTCAACCCAATCCGGGATTGGCATTTCGCACGGGCGGGGATCGCGCCTACCGAAAATGATCCGGTTTGGCGCAAACGACGAGTCTGGGGCGAGGTACACGACGAAAATGCCTGCGGCGTGGGTGGGATCGCTGGACATGCCGGGTTGTTCGCAGACGCGCGTGATGTGGCACGCTTCGGCGAGGCGTGGTTGTATGAAGCCGAAACGCTGTTCGGGATTGACCCAGAACTGGCCGCCGAAGCCCAACGTGAACAGGCCGAAACGGATGGCGCACGGCGTGGGTTAGGGTTCGCTTTGAAAGCCCATCAGGATGCAGCGGCGGGCGACCATTTCAGCGAGCGGACATTCGGGCATACCGGATTCACGGGGACATCATTGTGGATTGACCCGGAGAACGAGCTGATTGTCGCGTGCTTAACCAATCGGGTGTATCCGGGACGCGAAAAAGAGGGCATCCATCCCTTCCGGCGTGCGCTGCATGATTTATTGGCAGCGGGGTTTAATTAGGATTTTTGACTGCGCAGACGGGGATCGAGAATATCGCGGAGGCCATCGCCCAGCAGGTTAAATCCCAGGACACCAAGCACGATTGCCAGACCAGGGAAAACCATCAACCAGGGAGCCATTTCCGCGATGCCCCGGCTTTCGCTCAACATCACCCCCCAGGACGGTGTGGGCGGCTGCGTTCCTAATCCCAGGAAGCTCAGACCGGCTTCAGTGAGGAGCGACCAGGACAGCGCCAAACTCACCTGCACAATGAGTGGGGCAAGCGTGTTCGGTAAGACGTGCCGGAAAATGATGCGCGTGTCCGATGAACCCAGGCAGCGGGCGGCGGTCACAAATTCCATTTCTTTGACCGACAACACCGGAGCGCGAGATACACGCGCAAAAATCGGCGTGTAGACGATGGCAATCGCCAGGACGGTAGTGTTCACGCCCGCCCCCAATACGCTGACGATCACCAATGCTAACAGCAGCGCAGGCAGCGCGAAAAAAACATCCATGATGCGCATGATGATATTATCGACAAGACCCCCCAAATAGCCGGAGACCGTGCCCAGCACCGCGCCGACAACGGTTGAAATCGTCACCGAGAGCACCGCAACACGCAGAGAATTGGCAGCGCCTTCCATCAAGCGGCTGGCGACATCGCGCCCGAATAAATCCGTGCCGAGGGCATAGGTGGTGCTGGGCGGTTTGAGACGATCCTTCACATGCTGCTCAAGAGTCGGATAAGGGGTGATCGCCAGCGCGCCCATCAGACCAACCACGACATAAAAAATGACCAGGAGCAAGCCAACTGTGCCACTTCGATTACGAAGCAGCCGAACCCAAAAGCCAGGGGTGGTCGAATTAATTGGCTTTAGCATAGGAAATTCGGGGGTCAATGGCGGCATAGACGAGATCGGCAATCAGGTTGACGACGACAAAATTGACGGCGATAAACAGGGCAATCCCCTGCACGAGGGCATAATCCCGTTGGGAGATGGCATTAAATACCAGACGCCCGATGCCGGGGAGCGCAAAAATCTCCTCGATGATGACTGTGCCACCGAGCAGATAACCCAATTCGACGCCAACAATTGTCACCACCGGTATGAGCGCATTGCGCAGAGCGTGGCGCTGGATGACAACATTTTCTGCCAAACCTTTACTACGAGCGGTGCGGACATAATCCTGCCCCAACACTTCGAGCATGGCAGAACGGGTAGTGCGCATGACCGACGCGGAAAACGAAAAGCCCAGCGTAACAGCGGGAAAAATCATCTGGCTGAGATTTTTACCGGGATCATCGGCAAAAGACACAAAATCGCCAGAATTAGGCAGGATTTTGAAATAGACTGACAGCACATAAATAATAAGCGTGCCGAGGAGAAAATTGGGCATTGCCAACCCCAGTAACGCGATCAGCCGCCCTAACAGGTCAATGATGGAATTGTGTTTGACGGCGGACAGCACACCGAGCGGAATACCTATGACTAAGGCAATCGCCAGTGCCATGAGTGCGAGTTGGAGTGTGACCGGGAAACGCTGCAAAATCAAGTCAAGGACGGGCTGACCGAAACGCACCGACAGCCCCAAATCGCCGTGCAGGACACCACCAAGCCAGGAGAAATACTGCTCGATGGGCGGTTTATCCAGGCCGAAATAGGCTTCGAGCGCTTGATGTTGGGTCTCGGTGAGCATCCCGGCTTCGGTACCAAGCATAGCGGTGATGGCATCACCGGGAATGAGTCGAATCGCACCAAAAATGAGAATGGAAATGCCGAGCAAAATCGGCAGAAATGCGATGGCTCGTTGAGCGAGGTAACGTATCATAATCGTCGGTTGAAGGGGTGCTCAGGCAGCACCCCTTCAGCGTTTTGCCTACCGCTCGATTGTGACCTGAGTGAGTGACAAAAGTGAATCGGTTGGCGACGGCACAAAGCCCTTCACATAAGGCTGCTGAGCTGTGTAGTTGTAACCCGCATACAACCATACCCAGGGGGCTTGTTCAGTGATGTACTTCTGGAACTCGGCGAAGATATCATAGCGGGCTTTGGGGTCGGTTTCGGCACGACCATCGGCAAAAAGTTTATCTAAAGTATCGTCGGTGTAACCGGCGACAACATTCAGGTTGCCAGTAGAAGGCCAATAACGGGCGTACATGGTATAAGGATCGGGGCGGCCACCATTGAGGGCAATAGCAGCGTCAAAATCACCCTTGAGCCAACGATCCACATAAGTATTGAGTTCGAGCGATTCGATTTCAACCTTGATGTTAATATCGGCCAACTGCGCCTGGATATTTTGCGCCTCGGACAAGGCCGTCGGCGGCTCGGAATTGGCAGCGATGACTTTGAGCGTGAAGCCATCCGCCATACCGGCTTGTGCCATCAGATCTTTAGCTTTGTTGATGTCTTTGGTGTAGCAGAAAAGCTGGTCGGTGGGGAGTGCAAAACTCGCCATCGTCAGCGGGCCAGTTACGACACCTTCGCCCAATGCAGCCGTGTCCAACACCTGCTGACGGTCAATGGCGCAGGAAATGGCCTGCCGGACTTCGAGTTTATCCAACGGAGCGGACGCCGCACGCAGTTGCAGCACATGGTATGACAGTGACGGAACGCGATTCAAAACAATGGTCGGGTCGTCAACCAGGAGAGTCGCAACCAGCGGATCGTTCAGGTTGGCGAAATCAACCGTGCCCGCGCGGAGCGCAGCGAGAATAGATGACTCGTCGGGGATAATGCGGATTTCGATGCCGTCAATCTTGGGGCCGTCACCCCACCAATCGGTATTGGCGCTCAGGGTGGTGGTCTGGTCGGGTGTCCATTTATCGAGCTTGAAGGGGCCAGTCCCGTTGGCAATGGTTGCTACATCGCCACTTTCGATGTCTGCCGAATCGACAATGGCGGCGTTGACAGTCCCCAGAGAAGCGAGGAAAGGCACGTTGGGTTCGGACAAGTTGAAAACAATCGTATAATCGTCGGGCGTGTCCATCGAGGCGATGCTCAGATAATTGGCACGCGCCACAGATTTCGTGGTTTCGTCAAGAATGCGGTTGAACGTCGCGACGACATCCGCCGAAGTGAAATCCGCACCGTTGTGGAACTTCACACCGTGACGAAGGTTCATCGTCAGCGTTTTAGCATCGTCAGAGAATGACCAGCTTTCGGCCAACGCTGGGACGACATTCAAACCGGGGTCAATTGTGACCAGCGGCTCATAGATCAGTTCCAGCAAGCGAAATGAAGCGAACGCGGTCTGGGTGTGGGGGTCAAGACCAGTCGCATCCGTCGCACGGGCTACGACCAGAATGTTACCCTTGTCCTGCGCGGCAGCCAGCCCGAATGAACAGGCCAACAGCCCCAACAACAGCGCCAAAACAAATTTACGCATCGAACAGTCCTCCTAAAAATTGTATTTGGTTTTCGGACAGTATAGCTATCCGAGCAACCGTTTGCGAAAAATCAATTCAGTCACATCCGGGATTACGTAGCCCGGAACTGCGCCGATTTGTTCATACCCCTGACGCAGATAAAAACGCTGCGCACCCTGGTTAAAATCCGACACGAGCAAGAACAGATCATGCGATATTGGAAGGGCCATGCGCTCGATTTCGTCCAGCAGTTTTGCGCCGATCCCTGCCCCGGCTTTGTCAGGATGAACACCAATGAGCCGCAAATAGGGGCTGCGCCCGAACGCACCTTTGGGAATCGCCCAGGCAAAACCAACGGCTTGAAGGTCAGATTCAGCGACGAGGAGCCAATCAGCCCGCGACAGCCCGCCTTCGAAATTGGCAACCACTTTTTCGATAGTTAGGTCGTAGCGCTTCCAGAGTGGGGCTTCGACCATCCAGGCGGCCAATTTGGGCATATCAGCACGAGTCATGGGACGGATCAGCGATTCCATTTACGTATTGTAACCTGCTGTCATATTGTGCTTAAGTCCATGTGCGGCGGATTAAGTCCACATAGTTGTTCCCCGGCGTGATTTGCCCCAACACCACCGGATGATCCGCCCCGGTGAGCGCGGGGAGTGTGGCAGGGCGGGCGTGCCAGGTTTCATAGGCCAGGACGGCGAAAACCAGGGCCTCTTTGTTGTCGCTGTCCATGCCGATGTCCTCGTGAGTCAACACGCGGGCGGGATGTACCAACCCTTGCAGCAAATCAATCATGACCGGATTGTGCCGTCCACCACCACCGAGGATCACTTCTTCGACCTGCGCTGGAGCGAAATGTTGATAAGCATCGGCGATGCTCTGGGCGGTCAGGGTAGTAATCGTGGCGACGATGGTAGCGGGATCATCGCCGCGCCGCTGGCCTTCGGCGATGAGTTCCGAGGCCATCGACTTACTGAACAGTTCACGCCCGGTGGTTTTGGGCGGTTTGGCTTCATAATAGGGATGGGCGAGCAGTTCTTGCAACCAATCCTCGTCAATGCGCCCCCGTCGGGCGAGACTTGCATCCTGATCGTAAGCCTGCGCCCCGCCTGAAAGTTGAGTCATGATCGAGTCGATGAGAGCATTGCCTGGGCCAGTATCGAAAGCGCGCGGCGGACTGGTCGTATCAGAAAGCGGTGGCAAAAAAGTGACATTACCGATACCGCCAATATTTTGCACTGCACGCCATTTAGTCGGGTGGCGGAGGAGCAGCCAATCAATATAAGCCGTGAGGGGTGCGCCCTGCCCACCTGCGGCAATATCGCGCGGACGAAAATTGCTGATGGTCGTGATGCCGGTACGTTCGGCGAGAATGGCGGCTTCGGTCAATTGCAAGGTCGCACTGACCCGCCCATCCGGTTCAACCCTATGCCAGAAAGTCTGCCCATGCGAACCAATCAAATCGACATCGCTCGGCTTGCGCCCACTGGATTCGATCACGCGCAAAACTGCATCGGCAAACAATTCGCCGAGTGCGAAATGCAGGCGGCAGAGTTCATCCACGCGCCCGGTGTCGGGCTGGCTGGCGGCTAAAATCTGCGCTTGAAAACCATCAGGATAGGCAGCGGGGAGCGCATGAATAATCTGGGCATGTAAGTTCGGGGGTTCGCCCGTAATTTCGCAAAGCGCGGCGTCAATTCCATCGGCGGATGTGCCGGACATCAGACCAACGATCAGCATAAGGTTCTCTTTCGGAAGTGCTATAGCAATCGTGCTGTGATTTTAGATGTCCTTAGAGCGTGCTGCAAAAACAGTTGGACTGCTTGGGAACCCTTCCCCCATGTCGCTCCAACGATACGCGAGGATTGGCACTATAGCGGACGCGCAAAATTCATTAATTGGGCTAAAATCATCAGCAAGATATTCGAGTTACAGGCATCATTCCATGATTCGCAATTCAATCCAAAAAGATACTATATGACCGAACGCATCATCGCCTGCTGCGACCTGGGCGGCACGAAAATGCTGGCTGGATTGATGACGCCCGACGGAAAGCTGCTGGCTTACGAAAAATATGCGTTGGGCAGCCGGATTGATCCTGACTCGGTGATCGCTGATCTGGATGCCTGCCTGAACCGGATGCTGGCTGAAATTGGCCGCCTGCGCCAGGATCTTGCCGTATTGGGCTTTAGCTGCACGGGCGTGCTGAATGTCGAGCGGGGCTGGGTCTATATGAATAACAACATGGGCTGGCTGGATGTCCCTTTCCGCGAAATGGTTTCGGAGCGGAGCGGCATCCCCGTTGTGCTGGAAATGGATGCGAATGCTGCCGCACTGGGCGAATTCTGGATGGGACAGGCGCGCGGTTACGACAGTTTTGCGTTCGTGATTGTCGGCACAGGCGTGGGCGCGGGACTCATCCTCAAAGGTGAAGTGTGGCGCGGGGCGAATGGGACAGCCAATGAGATCGGTCACACGGTGATTGTACCGAACGGGCCGTTGTGTAGCTGCGGCAAACACGGCTGCCTGGAAGCGCTGTGTTCGGGTTTAGCGATTGCACGCAGAGCCGAAGCCGCCGTCACGCTGGGCAGGAAAACGAGTCTGAAAACTCATACCGGCTCCATCAGTGGGCAGCATGTGGCTGATGCCGCCCGCGCAGGCGATGAGGTCGCGCAGGAAATTTTCAACGAAGCGGCTTTTTACCTGGGTATCGGTTTATCCAACCTGATAACGGTTATCAACCCGCAGGCGATTGTGCTGGGCGGCGGGGTCGGCGCGGGCGCGTTCGACCTGATTAATGTGCCGCTGAACCGGGCTGTCCAGCAGCATTTGAATTACTGGTCGATGCGCGATACACCAGTTTTGCGCGCGTCCCTGGACGAAACAGCAGGTCTATATGGCGCGGCCTGGGCTGCACTGCATTCCCTTCCACACCCGATTATTTCTGAGGTTCCAAAATGAATACGCCTGTTACCACAATGACGATTCCAAATGAAGATTTGACACGGCAGTACCAGATGATCGCGGGAGAGGTCATGGAGGCAATCCAAAAGGTGCTGCCGACGGGGAAATATACGCTGGGGCCAGCCGTCGCCCAATTTGAACGCGAATTCGCCGCTTACTGCGACTCGACCTACTGCCTGGGCATCGCCAACGGCACAGAAGCCTTGCATCTCGCGCTGGCAGCCTGTGGGGTCGGCGCGGGTGATGAGGTGATTAGCGTGCCGAACACCTACGCAGCAACGATTTTCGCCATTTCCTACGTGGGCGCGACGCCGGTTTTTGTGGATGTTGATTCTGAAACGCTAAACATGAATCCGGCATTACTGGAAGCCGCGATCACGACGCGCACCAAAGCGATTTTGCCAGTGCATCTGTACGGGCATCCGGTGGATATGGACGCCGTGTTGGAAATCGCGAAAAAGCACAACCTGCGCGTGATCGAAGATGCGGCCCATTCACATGGGGCACTGTATAAGGGACGGAAAACAGGCAGTTTGAGTGATATAGGCTGCTTCAGTTTTTATCCCAGCAAAAACCTGGGCGCATATGGCGATGGCGGCGCGGTCACACTCAGCGACGAGCACCTATTCAACGAATTGAAAATGCTGCGTTACATGGGGCAGCGCGTCAAACACACCCATGAGGTGATCGGTTTTCAGCAGCGTCTAGACGAAATCCAGGCGGCGATATTGAGTGTAAAGCTGCGCTATCTGGATCGCTGGAATGCCTCGCGGGAACGCATCGCCCATCGTTACAACGACTCCTTCGCCGATTTACCGGTGAAAACGCCCGCCAAGCAGCCGTATTGTGACCGACACGCTTATTATATGTATTCGCTGCGGGTTGACCCGGCGCAGCGTGACGCGCTGATGAACTGGTTGACCAACGCGGGAATCGGGATTCAGATTATTTACCCGAACAGCGTCCATTTGCAGCCCGCTTATGCCCATCTGGGATTGGGCGAAGGCAGCTTCCCGGTGGCGGAACGCGGCAGGCTGGAAGTATTGAATCTGCCGGTTTTCCCGGAATTGACCGACGATGAGCAGGAGTATGTGATTGCGCATGTTCGCTCATATTTTGAGCAGCACGGGTAAGCGTATGGTTAAATTTACGGTATTGGGCGGCAGTTCGGTTGCCGTCCCTGAACTTATCAGCGCGATCATCCCGCATATGCATGACGGGCGCGAACTTGAAGTCGTGCTGCATGGGCGCGATGCTCACAAACTGGAATTGGTGGCGCGGGTTTGCAAAGGGATGGCGCAGGCTGTCCCCGGCCTGACGGTAGAATCGACAACCAATTTGGGCGCGGCGCTGGATGGTGCAGAATTTGTGCTCAATCAGGTGCGGGTAGGCGGCTTGGCGGCGCGGGCATACGACGAAACCTTCCCGCATCGCTGGGACATCCCCGGTGAGGAAACGGTTGGCCCCGGCGGCGCGGCCAACGCGATGCGCACGATCCCGGTGGTGCTGGAATTGTGCCGCGCGATTGAGCAGCACGCACCTCATGCGACACTGTTGACGTTCAGCAATCCGAGCAGCGTTGTCCAGCGGGCGATTGCCCTGACGACTCATTTAAAGGTGATCGGCTTGTGCGATGCACCCTATACCATGCATCACACGGTTGCCAAATCGTTAGAAGTATTTCCATCGGAGGTCGAGACACAATACGTTGGAATGCATCATTTTGGCTGGATCACCAGTGCGATAGTTGACGGATTCGAGCGTTTGCCCGATGTTTTAGCAGATGACGCGGCCTGCAATATACTGGGAATTGCACCGGAAATCGGGCGGGCGCTTGGTGTGCTGCCGCATCCCTATTTCCGCTATTTTTTCCACCCGGATCGCATGTTGAAAAAGCAAAAAAGCGCCAGCCAACCCCGCGCCATAGAATTGCAGCAGCTTGAGGGCGATTTGCTGAAAGTTTATGCAGATTACAGCGGCGGTGGAAAACCGGAAGCCGTCAACAAGCGCTCAGCGATCTGGTATAAAGCGGTGGTCGTGCCGGTGCTGATAGCGCTGGCGTTCGGCGATCCGGCTCGGCTAGCCGTCAACATTGAAAATAATGGCTTAGTCCCCGGCCTGTCGGACGATACGATCATCGAGATTTCGGCGCGAATTGAGGAAGGATTGATCCACACAACACCACCAATTGACCTGCCTCCACCGGCGATGATGGGCATGTTGGGCGCAAACGCGGCTTATGAGCGGACGTTGGTTAATGCAATTTTGAATAGTTCGGCGGATTTACTGTTGCAAGCGTTTTTGATGAATCCGCTGATCCCATCTTATGATGTTGCTAAAAGTATTATCCACCAACTATGGCCGCTCAAAGGTTGGCCGGAAGCGTGAGCCACATAGCGAAATCGCTGGCGGATTGGGCGGGCATTCCCATCACCTGGAATGAAACGGGCGATGAAATCCGATTCGATCCCAGCCTGACGGTCAAGGAAACCAAATCGCGCCTGCGGGGGCAGCTACGCCCGGTGCTCCCAAATGACGCGGCAATCGCGCCCGCCGAGGCGATCCAGTATTGGATGTATAACGGTATCAGCCTGCCGCAGCACGCCCAAGCCTTTGCCGACCTGGGCATCCAATATGAATTGACTTTGCTGTATCCGTCTCCATTGGGCAACGAATACTCGAAAACGTTGGGGCATATCCACACCTACCCTGCCCACGGCACACTGAATTATGCTGAAGTGTGCGAAGTGCTGTGGGGCGAGGCGATTTTCTATTTTCAGACATTGAATGCTGAAGCCAAAAGCGCGCCGTTTTGTTACGCGGTGCGGGCGAAACAGGGCGACAAGGTGGTTTTTCCGCCCAATACCCATCACCTGACGATCAACGCCAGCGATGAGATGCTTTTGTTTTCAGATTTTATCAGCATTGAGACGCGCGGCGATTATGATGGTTTGAGCGCGATGGGCGGCGCGGCCTATCACTGTACAAAAGATGGCTGGACACCGAATCCACGTTATGCATCTGTCGCGGAATTGGAAGTTTTCGACGCCGAGGACTATCCGGCGGCACATCTATCACGCACGGAACCGCTGTATGCGGTTATTGAGCGCGCACCGGAGAGTCTCCGTTGGTTAGACGATCCAGAGATGTTTGGGGCGGTTTTCCCTGAAGTGGTAGAGTGTTTTGGGGATGCGTTAAACCTCACCCCCTAACCCCTTCTCCACAAGTGGCTGAGGGGCGGACACCTTTTAATTCCTCCCTCAAAAATTTCTGTATTGCTCCCCCTCCCCGCTGCGCAAAGAGGGGGTTGGGGGGTGGGGATGAGGGAAAAGCTTGAGCCGAATATGTTTTATGCCCTCAAACATGTCCTCCCGTCAGCCACAAGTGGCGAGGGGGGAAGAACGAGGAATATTATTTTCCAATGGCTTTGTAGAGCGGTTTAGAGTGCCTGTGAGAGGACGGCGAGAACAGTCGGCAAAAGCTGTTTCTTGCGCGACATGATTCCGGGCGCGTCCAGGGTATCATCGTCGAGGCGATCATAGGGCAAGGCAGCGATGACGCGCGGCTGACCGACAGCCACCAAACGGCTGTTGCCCAATACCACGTCCGTAACCATCAAGAGGGCCATCGAGAGTTTTTGGGTTTCGGTCAAATGCTGCAATGCGTCTTGCAGATCCGTCAAACGGGGCGCTAATTCAGAGAAATTAGCAACCTCAACCTGGGCAATGCCGACCTTCGCGCCGCTGGTCTCATAAAACTTAATGTCCGTATTGATAATTTCTTGCGCCGGACGCATCCCCAACCCCGCACCCGCCGCCAGTAAATCCTGGCCCATTTGGGTAATAGCCGCCATGCGTTCGGGTTCATCCGCTGTAGCCTGCGCCAGCCCTGCCATCACAACCAGCTCCAGGGCTACTGCGCGGTCACGCGAGGTCGCCGTGGGTGAGCGAAATGTCAGCGTGTCGGATAAAATTCCGCACAGCAGCAGCCCCGCCAATCCAGGTGCAAACTTCAGATTTTGTTTTAGCGCGTGCTCAGTAACCAGTGTTGAACAACTACCGACTGGTTCAACCTGGAAGCGGATTGGAACCGCCGTCGGCATGGTACTGAGGCGATGGTGATCCAACACTTCAACCACTTCGCCTTCTTCCAGGCCGGGAACCGCCTGCGCCTGTTCGTTATGGTCAACCAACACTATTTTGCGACGCGGCGGCGACAACAAATACGATTTGCGGCACAAACCCATGTAACGCCCTTCATCATCAACAACGAGAAATTCATCATGGTCGGAGCGCAAAACCTGATGAATCACATCGTGGATATACTCATCACCTTGCAGAATAATGCTGGTCGTATCGACTGCCGATTCAGCAGGACGATCAAATTCTTTCGCCAAAGCCAGAACCGAGGTTGAACTGAGTGCGTCCGCCATCGTAGCGAATAAGCCTGAGCCAGAAATCAGGCCAATAGGTCGCTTATCATCATCGAGCAAAGGCGCGGCACGGCGGGTGATGGCAACACTCTGACAGGCTTCCAGCAAGGTTTGTTCGCGTCGTAACGACGGCACAGGCTCAACCAGATCATCCACCCGCACCCGCACATCGGTCACGAGCTGGGGCGGCTGCATTTTGAATTTTTCTAGGGCGAATGCGGTCTGAGCATTCACCTGACCGGTGCGCCCAGCGAGATATTTTTGAGAAGTGGTTTGTTCCAACACCCAGGCGTAGCCGATTGCAGAAGCAATCGCGTCCATATCCGGATTGCGATGTCCAATCACCAGAATCGAGTCGGCAGTTGTTGCCATTGTATTCCCTTCAAAAGCGGTTTTTATTGCTGTGTTCATTCTACCAACCAACAGTAGCAGCCTCAACGCTCATTTACCTAAATCAGGCCTTAAAAAAATTAGCGGGGCTTTCACTTTTCAATAAAACGTTTCGCCGCTTTTGGCGCGCTATGAGTCAGTTATGCGGGTTGGTGGGTTGTACTTCTGAGCACCAATTTACAAGGGATAAGTGGATGACGGGCATCGGCAATCGGTGTATCGGCGATGCGCTCAAACAAGAAGCGCGCAGCAGTCACGCCCATGTCATAGCGGGGTTTGGCGACAGTAGTCAGTGGAGGACAGGTCGTGGACGCTGCAAAAATATCATCCATGCCAATAATCGACATTTGCTCCGGGACGCGCAGACCCGCCCTTTCGGCAGCACATAACGCGCCTAAGGCAATCATATCGTTGGCGGCAAACACAGCAGTTGGGCGATTGCCAAGAGCGAGCAACTGCTCCATCCCGGCGATACCCCCTTCATACGAAAACGGTGTCTCAATCACCAGAGAAGGATCAAACGGGATATGAAAGGACTTGAGTTCACGAATATAGGTATCGCGATGGGTATGCGCCTTACGCCGACGGGTCGGCCCGGTGAGCAGGCCGATACGGCGGTGGTTAAGTTCAATAAGATGTTCCATCGCCAGCCGCGCCGCCTGCACCGAATCGCTGCCGACAGTATCAAAGTCGGGAAATGATTCGCCCGAAGCCAGCAAGACAACCGGGACACTCAGTTTTAATAAATCAGTATTCTGGGTGGTCGTGGGCGAGATAATCAGCCCATCAAACCGCTTATGGCGCATCTGGCGCACTTGAAGTTCTTCACGGGCAGTGTCCCAATCGCTGTTCATCAGCACAATCCGGTAGCCAGCCGCTTCCGCCGTATCCTGAATGCCGCGCACAACGAGCGGCCAGAATGGCTGAGTAATGTCAGGTATCGAGACGGCAATCGTATAGGTGCGCTTAGAACGCAGACTGCGCGCAACCTCATCGGGTTCATAACCCAGTTTTTGCACCGCCATTAAGACGCGGTCACGGGTTTCGGGACGAACTTTATCAGAGGTTTTGTTGACGACACGGGCAGCCGTGGCTTTCGACACATCCGCTAATTTCGCAACATCGCTTAAGGTAGGACGTTTATTCATATTTCGAATTGCAACATTCAAAAAGAAAGGGGTTCAATGACACGACAATGTTATGAGACCGATCTCATTCAATAATCACAATAGCATTATCCGAGGGGAGTGTCAAGCAATTTTTAGGGGAAAAATCAATTATCTTCCCTAGTTTGATTTTTCCGAAAAGTTGACAGATTAGGGTGATCGCGGTATTTTTATGAAAACGATACCGGTAACGATACCGGAACTTTTAAAAACTGCTATTTTTAGGTTATTAATGACTGATACCAGCGAATTTACGATTGCGGATGTCGCCAAAGCAGCGGGCGTCTCCATCTCCACTGTGTCGCGCATCCTCAACGGCAAACAGGATGTCGCCGACGCCACACGGCAGCGCGTGCAGCGGGTGATCGAGGAATTGGGTTACAGCCCGCACGCCCAGGCACAGCGGCTGCGCGCGGGGAAAACCCGCAATATCGCCCTGCTCTTCCCCCTCAAATATCCCGATAACACGCCGTTCAATCCACTCGATATGGATTTCATCGTCGGCGCAGCGGCGGCTGCCGGACAGCAGGATTTCTACTTCAGCCTACTCACAACACCTGTCACTCAATCCAGTTTGCTCAATCTGTACCGCAGTTCGCAGGTCGATGGCCTGGTGCTGATGCAAATCCATGCCCAGGATTGGCGCGTCGATTTGCTGCGCGAACAGGGTTATCCGTTTGTGATGATCGGGCACTGCGATGACAACACTGGCCTCAGTTTCATTGACATGGATTTTGAAGCCTCGGTCACAGCGGCTTTTGACCATCTGGTGAATCTCGGACACCGCAACATCGGTTTCCTGGGGCAAGCGCTGGATTTACACGCCGCCGGTTATGGGCCAGCCGCCCGCTCATGGAACGGCTACCAACAAGCACTTCAAACCTATAATTTGCCGTCGATTTACCGCGAAGTCCCTTTCTCCGGTAAAGATGTGGTCGATGCAACCTACTCGATGCTGGACGAAAGCCCCAGTCTGAGCGCGATTTTCACCACCCATGCTTACACAGCCCTGAATATCATCCAGGCGTTGGACGAACGCAACTTACGCATCCCGGAAGATTGCTCGATGGTGACGGTAACAACTGGACGCATCGCCGAACTGAGCAGCCCTACCCTGACGAATATTGATTTCCCGTCTTACGAAATGGGCTACCATGCCGTTGAAATGCTGACCCGCACCCTGGAGGGAACTATGACTGAACCCGAACAAATCCTCATCCCTCCACGATTGGTGATCCGTAACAGTACCAGTTCCGCAAAATCAAAATAATGTAGAGGAGGTCATTATCGAAACAGCCTAATTTTCCCTTCAGCGTTCCGCACCTCACAACTAAACTTTTCAAAGCACTCTATGGCGGATCGCGTATAGACCTGGATTTGTGTTCGCATTTTACGACCTCTTGAAACGATTATTGAGCAAGGAGCATTTAGGATGTTAAAGAAAATGTCGAGGATGCTGCCATTGATGGCAGTGCTCGTACTGATGATTTCGCTCTCGCCTATCCACGCGCAGGATCAACAACCCCTCAAAATATGGTATTACGAGAAGGAAGACAGCGCGACGGGTATCTCCTGGGCCGACGCCCAGGCAGATTTCCTGGCGGCGCATCCCGATGTGAAAATCGACTTTGAATTGAAAACATTCGACCAGATTCAGCAAACCGGTCAGATGATTTTGAATTCAGATGATGTGCCGGATGTGATGGAAATCAACAAGGGCAACGCCACCGCTGGCCTGTATGCGAAACAAGGTTTGCTGACCGACCTGACCGATGTTGCAACCGAGCGCGGTTGGGACAAAATCCTCAGCCCCAGCATTCAGACCACATCACGTTACGATGCCAATGGAATTATGGGTTCAGGCCCGCTCTACGGCGTGACCAATTACGGCGAATTCGTGATGGTGTACTACAACAAGGATATGTTCACGAAATACGATGTTGCCGTGCCAACCAGTTACGATGAATTCGTGGCGGCGGCGGACAAATTCGTCGCGGCGGGCGTGACGCCAATTGCCCTGGGGGCGCTGGACAAATGGCCGGTGACGCAGAACTTCTATGAACTGGCGCTCTACAAAGCGGATCGGGATTTCGTCAACAAGTACGAATTATTTCAGGGCGATCTGGATTTTCATGGGCCGGAATTCACCTTCGCGGCAGAAACATTAGCCGACCAATTCAAGAAGGGTTACTACAGCGTCAATGCCACCGGCACATCCTACGATGATGCCAATGCAGCCTTCCTCCAGGGAACCTTCCCCATGAACCTGACGGGTAGCTGGATGTTCGGCTCATTCCTGACGGGAATTAAAGACTTCGATTGGGGTCTGTTCGTGATGCCCGGTAAGACACTCAATACCGGTTCTGGCGGCAACCTGTGGGTCGTCCCGCAAAATGCCAAGAACAAAGACCTGGCCTATGACTTCATCGACCTGACACTGGCTACCAAAGCGCAGACGATCATGGCAAACGCAGGCGGCATCCCGATCAACGCTGACCTGACCCAAATCACCGACCCGCATGTCGCCGAACTCAACGCAGCCTTCAGCGATCTGGTGAAGAACGACGAACTGGCCTTCTATCCAGACTGGCCTGCGCCGGGATATATGGATGTATTGGGCGGTGGGTTACAGGAATTGATCGGCGGAACGACGGATCCCGCAAGCTTCCTGGACACGATTGCCGCGCCCTGGAACGATTTCAAGTCGTCCCTCCAATAAGCATCACCAACGCCGAGCAGCGTACAGTTTAAGTGAAAGGCAGTGTTCGCTGTAACGAACACTGCCTCTTTTAAAGGTTCTACCTGAAGGAGGGACGGTTTATGGTACAAAAAAGTGCTTCACCGTACAAGGGATACGGTATTTTTCTTATTCCCGGTTTCCTGATTTTTCTCTTCATCATCGTCCTCCCTTTCGTGGTCAATATCGGGGTCAGCTTCACAAAATGGACGGGCGTGGGCACACCAACTTGGGTGGCGCTGGCAAATTATGCAAAAGCCTTTGGCGATTCAATTTTCTGGACATCATTCAAAAATAATGTGTTTTTGATTATCACCCTGACGACCATTCCGACCTTAATCGGATTGCTGCTGGCGGCGTTCCTTTCGGATTACGTCGCCAAGCGCTTCGGCAACGGAGTCGCCAGCATTTTCCGCGCGGGGTTTTATCTGCCGCAGATTATCCCGGTGGTGGTGGCGGCCCTGGTATGGCGTTGGATTCTGCAACCGGACTGGGGCGTGCTCAACACTTTTTTCAAATCCGTTGGCCTGACGGGATTGGCGCACAACTGGTTAGGCGATGCGGCGACAGCCCTGCCCTCGGTCATCCTGATGATGATCTGGTTCCAGATTGGTTATCCGCTGGTGATTTTTATGGCGGCCTTACAACGAATCGACCCCGAATATTACGAAGCCGCCGCGATTGATGGCGCGAGCTGGCTGCAAAAATTCCGCTACATCACCGTTCCACTGATTCGGCCTGAAATTTATGTGGTGATTTTGACCACAACCATTTATGCGCTCAAAACCTTCGGCCCGGTGTTTGCGATGACCAAAGGTGGGCCGGGGAATGCAACGATGGTGGCATCCTATTTTTCCTACAAAAACTTCTTTGAGAATTCCAATGTGGGCTACGGCGCAACCATGTCTACGGTACTGACAATCATTGTGATGGTCATCACCGTGATTTATGTGCGGGTACAAAGCCGACAAGAACAGCGGGAGACGTTATAAAATGGCCGCACAAACGATGGTGATGAAACCGGCGACAACCCGCGCTCCGGCGCTGGGCAGACGATTTGTCAGCGCCTTCTCGCTGATCGCGCTGGGGGCGCTGCTGCTGGCGATGTTGTTTCCGCTGGGGATGGTTGCGCTCAACTCATTTAAAACGGAGGATGAATACCGGGCGAACGGCCCCTTCGCACTGCCGCAAAACCCTACGCTGGATGTTATCACCGGGACATGGGAGCGCACCGATTTTACGACTAAACTGGTCAATAGCACAGTCATCAGCATATCGGTGGCGATACTCGCTTTGGTGCTATCGCTTTTCAATGCTTTCGCGCTGGGGATTGGCAAAATCAAAGGACGGGCGTTTCTCATCATCTTCTTTCTGATGGCGATCACTTTACCCACCGAGTCGCTGGCCTATCCGCTCTATTATTTTTTCAAGCTCATCCACTTGTATGACAACGGCCTCTCAGTCATCCTGATTACAGCAGCATTTCACTCTTCTTATGGAACTTATTTGCTGTCATCAGTATTCAGCACCTTCCCCAGAGAATTAATTGAAGCGGCGCTCATCGATGGCTGTAACAAGCTTCAACTGTTGTTCCGCATTATTGTGCCGATCACGCGACCCGCGCTATCGGTGCTGTTCGTGTTTTTCTTCATCTGGACATGGAACGATTTCTTCCTGCCGTTGATTTTTTTGATCTCGAATGCCAAACAAACCGTACCAATTGCCATCGCGCTGGCGCAGGGTGAGCGCAATTCGGTGATTACGACCCAAAGCGCAGCCGCTTTATTGGGTATCATCCCCTGCATCATCTTTTTCTTTCTGTTCCAGCGGACACTGGCGCGCGGCGTCACGGCGGGGAGTTTGAAGTAAAAGGAAAACCTCACCCCCCGACCCCCTCTCCATAAATGGCGCGGGGAGCAAAATAGGGTGAGATCAATGTGTCATCACAACGCACAATCAAGGAGATTTTTTAGATGAAATTTGATCTGGGACAATGGGGGTTGCAGCCCGATACGCAGGCGATTTACCCCAATACCATTGTCGATGTGCGCGTCGAGCCAGACGCGCTGGTCGTGACCGGTTACGACCATGATGTGCAATCGCGCGGCAGTTTCATTCATGGGACGATTATCAGCGCGCGCTTCACCTCGCCGATGCCGAATGTGGTGCGCGTTCAGCTTACGCATTTCAAAGGCCGCCGCGAACGCCAACCGGCCTTCGATCTGGACTACAGCCTGAGCAATACAGCGGTTTCCACCGGACAGGATAAGGAGCAGGCATGGTTGAAAACCGGGAATGTATCGGTGGTCGTGCCGACGCAGGGCACATGGAAATTTGACATTTTGCGCGACGGGCAGCCGCTGACTGGTAGCGAACCGCACGCCGTCGGTTTGTTCACACAAAATGGTAAAACCTATCTGCGCGAGCAGCTCAGCCTGAAAATCAGCGAGACAGTTTATGGCCTGGGCGAACGTTTTGGCGCGTTCGTCAAAAACGGACAGACGGTAGATATATGGAACGAAGATGGCGGCACACTCTCGGAATATGCCTATAAGAATGTGCCCTTTTACCTGACGAATCAGGGTTACGGCGTGCTGGTCAACCACCCCGGCAGGGTCTCGTTCGAGGTTGCGTCGCATCATGTCGGGCGAGTCCAGTTCAGCGCCGAAGGTCACAACCTGGATTATTATGTATTCGGCGGGCCGACCATGAAAGATGCCCTCGACCAATATACGACCCTGAGCGGAAAGCCTGCTCTGCCGCCGGAATGGTCGTTCGGGCTGTGGCTTTCGACCTCGTTCACCACCAATTACAACGAAAAAGACATCCTCGCCAACATCGAGACGATGGAAACGATGGGCATCCCCATCAGTGTGTTTCACTTCGACTGCTTCTGGATGAAAGAACTGACGTGGTGCAGCTTTTTGTGGGACAAGCGCAATTTTCCTGACCCGGAAGGATTGCTGCGTAAAATCAAAGCCAAAGGCATCAAGGTCTGTATGTGGATCAACCCGTACATCGCGGAGGCGGCGGAAATTTTTGATGAGGGTGCAGAGCAGGGTTATTTGCTGCACAGCTTAGACGGCGACACTTATCAGATTGACCATTGGCAGCCGGGAATCGGCTTTGTGGATTTCACCAATCCGGCGGCTTGTGAATGGTATGCGAGCAAGCTCAAGGAACTGCTGTCAATCGGCGTGGATGTCTTCAAGACCGATTTCGCCGAGAAAATCCCGACAGATGTGGTTTATCACAACGGGGCAGACCCGGAACGGATGCACAATTACTACACCTACTTGTACAACAAGACCGTTTTTGAAACCATCCAGGAAGTGAAAGGTGAGGGCGAGGCAGTCCTATTCGCGCGCTCGGCCACGACGGGCGGGCAAAAATTCCCGACCCATTGGGGTGGCGATAACAGTTCAAGTTATCCGTCGATGGCGGAAACGCTGCGCGGTGGGCTATCGCTAGGTCTATGTGGTTTTGGCTTCTGGAGCCACGACATCAGCGGCTTCAATGACACCGCCCCACCCGACCTGTACAAGCGTTGGGTTGGATTTGGTTTGTTGTCATCGCACAGCCGTTTGCACGGCAACAGCAGCGCGCGGATGCCCTGGTTGTTCGACGAAGAAGCGGTTGATGTGCTGGCCTACTTCCGCAAACTGAAATTTCATATGATGGATTATTTACAGGCTATGGCGCAGGAAGCCCATCAACACGGCTGGCCGATGATGCGGGCGATGGTGCTGGAATTCCCGGATGATCCCAACTGCCGCTACCTCGACACCCAATATATGTTGGGTTCCGCCCTGCTGGTTGCACTGATTTTCTCGGAACAGGGCGCGGTTTCGTATTATCTGCCGGAGGGCGAGTGGCGCAATTTGCTCACCGGGGAAATCGCGTATGGCCCCGGCTGGCGCAGCGAACAGCACGATTATTTCAGTATGCCCTTGTGGGTACATGTGCAACGCGGGAGCCAATGGCCGAGTTTGGCTGGGTTTCGCGGGGAGTAATTTGTCGAAAGAACAGACAAGATGAAATAATCTGGTAAATGTTTGATAACACATATGATAGGTTTGTAGGAATGAAATATATTTCGCCCGCAATCCTAATTACCGGATTCATTTATCAACGGTCAACCTCACATCCGTTCCATAAATCTACCAAACAAAAAGAGCCAGACATCATCGCTGGCTCTTTTTGTATTTCAGATGGATTTACAGCACGCTACTCAGCTTCGCGGCTGGCGTTCTCCTCGGTGGGCGCACCGACGGGATCGCTGTCGGCTGACGGATTTTGCGTCAACTGTTGCGCGGCGTCGGTTTGCAGGTCAACCGGCGCCCTGTCAATGGGCAGCGCATCGGTACGGAACAGGTCAGGGTTGCCAGTCACATCGGAGGTGAAAGTGACCGCTGGTTTCCCGCACTGCCAGGTCGGCGCATAATCGTCCACGTTGTTATTGGTCAATTTGCGCGTCTGGCTGGATGCGAAGTCATAAACATAGATGTCCAGGTCGCCATCGAGATTCGATTGGTAAGCCAGCAGCGTATCATCGAAGTACCAGGACGGATTCTGGGCATCGCCCGTTGGATCAGAAATCGGCTGCACTTTTGTACCGTCTTCCTGCATGATTTCGATGACCAACTTGCCATCCGCCTGCTCCAGAGTATAAGCGATCAGGCTGCCGCCGTTACCGTAAACCGGACTGCGGGCATTTTGATCCGAGGACGTAAGTTGAGTTGTCTTCCCCGTCCCCAGATCATAGACGTAGATCTGCCATGTGCCGCTGCGGTTGCTCTCGAAAGCAATTTTGCCGCCCGCCGATGACCAACTGGCGTTGCGATCATCTCCCGGATCGTCGGTGAGGCGCTTTTCGACACCCGTCTGGACATCGACCATATACAGATTCCAGTTGCCGTCACGATCTGACTCGTAGACGATATGCTGGCTGTCTGGCGACCATGCCGGATCGGTATCGTTTGCCGGGTTGTTGGTTGCGCGGTATTGGACACTGCCATCCGAAGCGGCGATATAGATTTCATTGTTGCCGTCACGATTGCTGGTGAAAGCGATCCATTGGGCGTTAGGCGCGCGAGTTGGGCCGAAGTCGTTCGCGCCAGCGCCAAGCGATACATCGAGACTGTTGGCATCGGTTGATTGGTCGTCCAGGCGGAAAATTTCGCCGTCGCCTGTCCGGTCACTGTGATACAGCGACCATGACGGGCAAACAGTTTGGCAGCTATTGATGCTGTGCCAATCTTCGGGCGATTCCGTCGAAACATCTGGGGCTGTGACCGAGAAATCAGGCTGTAAGAAGTCAGTCTGGTCGCCCAATGCCGGGATTAGTCCGGGCAAGCGGCCTTCAAGGCTGGCGTTCTCTTCTGTCGGCGAGTTCTCCGGATAGATATCAGCAGCCGTATCAACAGTCAACTGCTTGGCGTCCGTTTCGACCTTGATAGCCGGGGCGTCGATGGGCAGAGTTTCGGCATTAAACAGGTCAGGATTGCCCGATACGTCCGACGTGAAGATCAATTGAGTTGTACCGCACAGCCAGGTTGGCGCGTAATCCGCCACAGTGTTGTCGGTCATTTTGCGCGTTTTACCGCTGCGAGTGTCGTAGACATAGATGTCGAGGTCGCCATCGAGGTTCGATTGGTAAGCGATCAGGCTGTCATCCGGTGACCACGATTGGCTGGTGGCGTCCCCCTTCACATCGGAGACGCGCTGGATATTTCTGCCGTCGGCATCCATCGTATAAATGACGCTGTTCTGGCCGTCGCCATCACGATAGGAACGGAACACAATCTTGTCACCCGCGTTGTTGTATTGCGGATCAACATCATTGGCTATGCCGTCGCTCAGACCGGAAATGCTGCCCGTGCGCAGGTCGATTTCATAAATCTGCCATTTGCCGCTGCGATCACTCTGAAACAACAGTTTTGTGCCGTCGGGCGACCAGAAAGCGTTGATGTCGTTGGCTGGGTTATCGGTCAGGCGGGTTTCGACGCCCGTAGTCATGTCCAACAGATACAGTTCCCAGTTACCGTCGCGGGTCGTCTCGAACGCGACGTAGTTATTCGGCCCCCAGACCGGATCGGTGTCTATGGCGAAAGTGTTATGGGTGATGCGGCGGGTTTTGCTGCTGTCGCCGTCGGTTGGTGCGACATACAGTTCCCAGTTACCATCCCGGTTGCTGGAGAAAACGATCCATTCCGCATTGGGCGAACGAGTCGGCGCGATGTCGTCCGCACCCGCGCCTTGCGACAGGTTCGGGCTGACCGCCGGACGATCATCCAGATTGCCGAGGCGGAAGATTTCCCAATCGCCGGTTTCGTTGGTGTGATACAACTGCCAGTTCACGCACTTGGTTTGGCAAGCGGTGACGGGCGTCCAGGGTTGACCCGGTTGGCTGGTCGGCGTGATTTCAGGCGTTGGCACGAGCGTCGCCGTAGCCGATGAACCCGCAACCGGCGGAATGGGCGGCGCATAGCCAAAGTCTACCGTGAGCAGGTCTTCGCCTGGGCCGATGGTGACGGTTGTCGTCGAGTCGAGTCCACCATCCAGGTCATAAGTTGCGATGAGTCCTGGTGGCAAGGTTGTCAAATCCACTTCGACAGTGTAGGTTCCCGGTGGCAAATTATCGAACAGATAATTCCCGTTGGCGTCCGTCATCATGGTCGCGATCACTGTACCCGTGCTATCCGACAGTGTCAGGGTCACGTTGGGGATACCAAGTTCGACGATGTCTTGTACACCATTATGATTGGCATCCAGCCAGACGGTATCGCCGATGGAACCCAGCGGCCAATAACCAAAGTCGAGCGTGAGGACATTCTCGCCAATAGCGAGTTTGTAGGTGCTCTGGCTGTCTTTTACGCTGTCAGGATCATAGGCCAGACCATATTTCGGCGGCAAAGTCGTGATGTCCACCTCAACCGTATACGTCCCGGCGATCAGATTTTTGAAGAGATAGTTGCCGTTGGCGTCGGTGGTGGTCATGGTGATGACATTTCCGAGGCTGTCGAGCAGGTTCAACTTCACATTGGGAATACCCGTTTCACCCGCGTCAACAATGGCATCACCATTCAAGTCAATCCAAACGGTATCGCCGATGGAACCCAACGGGATCAAACCCGCATCCCAGGTCAGATCGTTCTCGCTTGGGCTGAGGGTCGTGTTGATGGTCTTTCCGGTTGTGGTGTTGACATCGCTGTCGGTCAGGTCAGTCGCCGCAGCGGCATCCTGCGGGCTGAAGATATATCCCGTCGGCAGGACAATCTGGATAGCATAGTCTGCGGGCGGCAAGTTCGTAAAGCTGTACTTGCCGCTGGCATCGGTAACGGTTGTGCCGATTACCGTGCCGGCACTGTCCAGCAAACGCACAGTCACGCCGGAAACTCCCGGTTCGCCCGCGTCCTGTACTCCGTCACCGTTGTTATCGCGCCAGACAGTGTTGCCGATGCTGGTGAGTGGCACAACGCCCGCGTCCCAGGTGAGGTCATTCTGGCCGGGGGTGAGCGTAGTATTGACCGTCTTGCCCGTCGTGATGTTCACATCGCTGTCGGTTGAATCCGTCGCAGCGGCTGCGTCCTGCGGGCTGAATTGATAGCCTGTGGGCAGCACCACCTGGATTCCGTAAGTTCCCGGCGGAAGCAAGGTGAAAGCATAATTGCCACTGCCATCAGTGGTCGTGGTCGCGATGACCGTGCCGCCGCTGTCGAGCAGACGAACAGTAACGCCAGAGAGACCGATTTCGCCGCCATCCTGGACACCATTATTGTTCATGTCGCGCCAGACAAAATCGCCAATACTTGCCAGCGGCACAACGCCGGCATCCCATGTCAGGTCATTTTCAGCCGGATCAAGAGTCGTATTAATCATGCGCCCGGTGGTGATGTTGGCATCACTATCGGTCAGGTCAGTTGCGACGGCGGCATCCGGTGGGCTGAATTGATAGCCTGCTGGCAGCGCTACCTCCACCGCATACACACCGGGGCGCAGATTGTCGAACAGGTAATTGCCATTGCTGTCGGTGGTCTTGGTCGCAATGACCGTGCCGCTGCTGTCAAGCAAATTCACGGTTACACCGGACAATCCGGTTTCGCCACCATCCTGAACGCCGTTGTTATTCATATCGCGCCAGACAAAATCGCCGATGCTGGCAACCGGAACCATTCCAGCATCCCAGGTTAGGTCATTTTCGCCCGGATCAAGTAACGTGTTGATGGTGCGTCCGGTAGTCAGGTTGGCGTCGCTGTCGAGGGCATCGTCACCACCCTGGTCAAGCTTCGCAATCACGTAACCGGCAGGGGCGACGAACTGAATCGCGTAATCCGCTGGGGCCAGATTACTGAAGAGATAGTTGCCCGTACCGTTGGTGGTGGTCGTGCCGACGATTGTGCCGCTGCTGTCGAGCAGATTGACAGTCACATTCGCCAGATTCAACTCGCCGAGATCCTGAGTACCGTTATCATTGATGTCGATCCAGACGCGATCTCCGATGCTGGTCAAAGGCACAACGCCCGCGTCCCAGGTCGGATCATTTTCGCCAGGGATGAGTGTGGTGTTGATAGTTTTGCCGGTGGTCGTATTGACATCGCTGTCGGTCAGATCGGTTGCCGCTGCCGCATCCTGTAGGCTGAATTGATAACCCGCAGGCAGCACCACCTGGATCGAGTAATCCGCAGGTGGCAGATTATTGAACAGATAGTTGCCTGTCGCATTCGTCAACATGGAGGTGACGAGCGCACCGCCGCTGTCGCGCAGTTGGACGGTTACATTCACCAGACCAACTTCGCTGCCATCCTGTACGCCATTATTGTTGATGTCGATCCAGATGCGATCCCCGATGCTCGCCAACGGCACAAGCCCCGCGTCCCAGGTCGGATCATTTTCGCCCGAACCCAGCGTGGTATTGATGGTCTTGCCAGTGGTCGTGTTGACATCACTGTCGGTCAGGTCGGTTGCGACCACCGCATCCTGTGGGCTGAATTGATAACCTGCGGGCAGCACCACCTGAATGGCGTAGTCGGCGGGAGTCAGATTATTAAACAGATAGTTGCCGCTGCCATCGGTTGTGGTGGTCGCAATGATCACGCCCGCACTGTTGAGCAAATTGACGGTCACGCCGGAAACACCGGGTTCGCCAACGCCATCCTGGATACCATTGTTATTGTTGTCAAGCCAGACCAGATCACCGATGCTGGCGACCTGCACCAGACCGGCATCCCAGGTCGGATCATCTTCACCGGGTGTAAGTGTGGTGGTGATGGTACGTCCAGTCGTGCGGTCTGCATCGCTGTCGGTGAGATCGGTTGCGGCAGCGCCGTCCTGGCGGGCAATCACATCGCCTGCGGGCGGCACGAATTCCACTGCGTAAGTGCCTGGAATCAGATTGTCGAACAGGTATTTGCCGTTGGAATCGGTGGTGGTCGTCCCGATAACTGTCCCTGAACCGTTGAGCAGATTGACAGTCACGCCACTCACGCCCGATTCACCCCCGTCCTGGACGCCGTTATCGTTGTTATCGAGCCAGACAAAATCGCCCAGCGTAGCAGGCTGCACGATACCGGCATCCCAGGTCAGGTCATTTTCGCCGGGGCTGAGCACCGTGCTAATCGTGCGCCCAGTGGTACGATCCGGGTCGCTGTCGCTGGCATCCGCGCCAACATCGCGCGTGGTATAGATGTAGCCACTCGGCAAGACAAACTCAATCGCGTAGGTTCCGGGACGCAGGTTAGCGAACAGATAATTGCCCGAAGCGTTGGTGGTGGTCGATTGAATGACCGTGCCGCCACTGTCGAGCAAATGCACCGTAACGTTATTGACGCCCGGTTCGCCACCGTCCTGCTGACCGTTACCATTGGCATCCTGCCAGACCAGATCACCGATGCTGGCAACCGGCACGAGACCCATATCCCAGGTCATATCGACCTCGGAAGGATCGAGCAGCGTATTGATAGTGTGGCCTGTGGTCAGGTCGGCGTCACTGTCTTGGGTATCGTCACCACCTTGATCGAGTTTAGAAATCACATAACCAGCGGGCGGGACGAATTCGATGGCATAGGTTCCGGGTGGCAAATTGGTGAAGCTGTAGTTACCCGTGCCATTGGTGGTGGTCGTGTTGATGACTGTGCCGCTGCTGTTGAGCAGATTGACCGTCACACTTGCCAGACCAACCTCGCCGCCGTCCTGCACGCCGTTGTCGTTGGTGTCAATCCAGACGCGATCACCGATAGTGGTCTGCGGCACAAGACCCGCATCCCAGGTCAGATCGGCTTCACCCGGATCGAGCAACGTATTGATCGTCTTGCCCGTCGTGGTATCGACATCACTGTCGGTCAGGTCAGTCGCTGCAGCGGCATCCTGTGGGCTGAATTGATAACCTACCGGCAGCACCACCTGGATGGCATACGTCGCGGGTGGCAGATTCGTAAACGAGTACGCGCCGCTGGCGTTGGTGGTGGTCGTATTGATGATCGTGCCACCGCTGTTGAGCAAGCGCACCGTCACGCCAGAAATGTTGAGTTCGCCGCTGTCCTGAACACCATTGTTGTTGATGTCACGCCAGACGAAGTCACCGATACTCGCCAGCGGCACGAGACCCGCGTCCCAGGTCAGATCATTTTCACCTGAACCGAGCGTAGTATTGACCGTGCGCCCTGTACCGGTATTGACATCGCTATCAGTAGATGCGGTTGCGGCGGCGGCATTCTGCGGGCTGAATTGATACCCTGTCGGCAGCACCACCTGAATCGAGTAATCTGCCGGGGTCAAATTGCTGAATAGATAATTACCGCTGCCGTCGGTTGTGGTGGATGTAACCAGCGTACCGCCGCTGTCGCGCAGTTGGACGGTGACATTAG
The DNA here is from genome assembly GCA_039933955.1 of Chloroflexota bacterium. Classification (GTDB taxonomy): domain Bacteria; phylum Chloroflexota; class Anaerolineae; order Aggregatilineales; family Phototrophicaceae; genus CFX2. Next base: position 61,919 of record JBDTNB010000003.1, on the reverse strand, counting down.
CCAGACCCACTTCGCCGCCATCCTGCACGCCGTTGTTATTGCTGTCGATCCAAACGCGATCACCGATGCTGGCAACCTGTACCAGACCGGCATCCCAACTCATATCATTTTCGCCCATCGCCAGGGCTTTGGTGATCGTGCGCCCGGTGGTGCGATTTGCATCGCTGTCGGTTGCATCGTTGCCGCCTTGATCCAGGCGAGCGATGACATCACCAGCGGGCGGGACGAATTCAACGATATAGTTCCCAGGGATGAGGTTGTCGAACAGGTAATTGCCGCTGCTATCGGTGGTGGTCGTCGCCAACACCGTAAAGCTGGTGTTGAGCAGGCGCACGGTGACATTTGGAACAGCGGATTCGCCGCCGTCCTGGCCGCCGTTATCATTGGCATCCAGCCAGACATAATCGCCCAGCGAGGCAGGCAGCACCATACCGGCATCCCACGTATTATCGGTTTGACCGGGGCTGAGAGTCGTGTTGATGGTACGCCCAGTCGTGCGATCCGGGTCGCTGTCGGAGTTGTTCGAACCCAGATCGCGGGCGGTGAAGATATAACCCCCAGGGAGTACAAATTCAACGGCATATGTTCCGGGCGGCAAATTCGTGAACGAGTAAATACCGCTGGCATTGGTGGTTGTCGAACCAATCTGCGTACCGCTGCTGTTGAGCAAATGCACGGTGACATTATTGATGCCCGGTTCGCCGCCATCCTGCTGACCGTTGCCGTTGGTATCCTGCCAGACAAAATTGCCGATGTTCGCCAACGGAACCAGACCGCCGTCCCAGGTGTTGTCGGTTTCGCCCGGATCGAGCAGCGTATTGATGGTACGGCCTGTAGTCATATCAGCATCACTGTCAGTAGCGGTAGTCGCTATTGCCGCGTTTTTCGCGCTGAATTGATAACCTGACGGTAGGACGAATTCAATCGCATAGGTTCCGGGCGGCAAATTCGTGAAGGCATAAGCGCCGCTGGCATTGGTTGTGGTCGAAGCAATCTGCGTACCGCTGCTGTCGAGCAGATGGACGCTGACATTATTGACACCCGGTTCACCACCATCCTGGCGGCCATTATTGTTGTTATCGCGCCAGACGAAATCGCCGATATTCGCCAGCGGAACCAGACCAGCATCCCAGGTTGGGTCATTTTCGCCCGGATCGAGCGTCGTGGTGATAGCCTTCCCAGTTGTAATATCGACATCGCTGTCGGTACTATCGGTAGCGGCTGCCGCATCCTGCTGGCTGAATTGATAACCCGTTGGCAGCACCACCTGGATTGAATAATCGCCGGGGCGCAAATTGTTGAACGAATAATTGCCCGAACCATTGGTGGTAGTCGTCGAAACCAGCGCACCGCCGCTGTCACGCAGTTGAACGGTCACGCCGGAAACACCAGGTTCGCCGCCATCCTGGACACCGTTATTGTTATTATCGCGCCAGACAAAATCCCCGATGCTGGCGACGGGGATCACGCCCGCATCCCAGGTCATATCGTGTTGGTCGGGCAAAAGTGTGGTCAAAATCGTGCGCCCGGTAGTGATATCTACATCGCTGTCGATAGTATCCGCGCCCTGATCGGCCAGTGTGAAAACATAGCCTGCGGGCAGTACCACTTCCACACGGTAATCATCGGGCGGCACGGGGTCAAACAGATATGCGCCGCTGGCGTTGGTGGTGGTTGTCAGCACAACCGTATTGGTGCTGTCAAGCAAGCGCACCGTGACATTATTCAGGCCAAGTTCGCCGCCATCCTGGAGGCCATTTTGATTGGTATCAATCCAGACAAAATCACCGATGCTGGCGGACAACACCAGACCCGCATCCCAGGTCAGATCATCTTCGCCGGGAGAAAGCGTCGTGTTGATGGTCTTACCGCTAAAGCGATTCGGATCGCTGTCGGCGGCATCGTTCCCGCCCTGATCGCGGCGCGCCAGCGAGTAACCTGTCGGCGCGATGAATTCAATCGCGTAATCGGCAGGCGTCAGGAAGTCGAAGAGATAATTACCACTGCCGTCGGTAGTCGTAGTCGAAACCACATTACCCAGGTTGTCCAGCAAGTGGACGGTGATTCCCGAAACACCGGGTTCGCCGCCGTCCTGGATGCCGTTATCATTGGTATCTGACCAGACAAAATCGCCGATAGACGCATCCTGTACCAGACCAGCATCCCAGGTCAGATCATTTTCGCCGGGGCTGAGGGTCGTATTAATTGTGTGTCCAGTCGTGCGGTTGACATCGCTGTCGCTGGCGTCCGCGCCCACATCGAGCGGGCTGTAGACATACCCAAACGGCTTGACGACCTCAATGGCATAGTCGGCGGGGCGCAGATTATCAAACAGATAATTACCGCTGCCGTCGGTGGTCGTAGTCGCGATGACCGTGCCCGTGCTGTTGAGCAAATTGACGGTCACGCCAGGGAAACCGGGTTCGCCGCTGTCCTGCTGACCGTTGTTGTTCTGATCGTTCCAGACCCGATCCCCGATGCTCGCCAACGGCACCAGCCCGGCATCCCAGGTCAGATCATTTTTCGCAGGCGGCAGTGTGACATTTATCGTGCGGCCTGTGGTGGTGTCGACATCGCTGTCGCTGTTGTTGTTGCCCACATCCTGTGCGCTGAACACGAAACCTGTCGGCAGCACAACTTCAATCGCATAATCGCCGTTCCGCAAATTATTGAACAGGTAGTTACCGTTCACATCTGTCGTCGTGGTCGCCAAAACCGTACCGACACTATCGAGCAGGCGCACGGTGATGCCGGACACACCCGGTTCACCTGAATCCTGCTGTCCATTGTTGTTATTGTCACGCCAGACGCGATCCCCGATGCTGGAAACCTGTACCAGACCAGCGTCCCAGGTTGGGTCGTTTTCGCCCGGAGAAAGCGTCGTGTTGATGGTCTTGCCGGTTATTATATCGACATCGCTGTCGGCAGCATCATTCCCACCCTGATCTTGCAGGCTGAACAAGTAGCCGGTTGGCAGCGTGAAATGCAGGGCGTAATCGCCGGGTACGAGGTCGGCAAAAACATAATAACCAGCGGGATCGGTGAAAGTCGTCGCAATAACCGTGCCGACGCTGTTGAGCAAATCAACCTGCACGCCAGCGACCCCAGCTTCGCCAGAGTTTTGGACATTGTTGCCGTTGTTATCGTGCCAGACAAAATCGCCGATGCTGGCCACTGGCAGCACGCCCGCATCCCAGGTTGGATCATTTTCGCCGGAAATCAAGGTTGTGACGGCGGTTCGCCCAGTGGTGGTATCCGCGTCGCTGTCTTTGGTATCGTCGCCGCCCTGATCCTGTGCGGTGAATGTGTAGGTTGATGGGATAACAAACTCGACAAAGTAATCGTCGGGCGCAAGGTTCAGGAAATCGTAGAAACCTGTGCCATCGGTGAAAGTCGTGGCAAATATCGTCGCGGGACTACTATTCTGGTACAGGTTGACGGTCACGCCGCCCAGACCGGGTTCGCCTGAATCCTGCACGCCATTGGAGTTGCTATCGATCCAGACAAAATCACCCAGACGTGCCAGCGCGGGCGTAAAGCCATAGTAGTGGCTGGGATCAGTATCGGTGACGGGCGGCAGCGGATTGCTGTTTATGTCCACCAGCGGAACATCTGATGAGTCTACGGGCTGCCCGCTGACCGTACCGGTATTAACGTATTGACCGAGTGTAGCAACACCATTCACCGTGCAGTCGAAGAAATCCGCTGGATCCAAAGCAGGGATCGGGCCTTCATTGCAGGTGATCGTCCCCAGGATGTCATCGGTCAGGGTGATATTCGCCAAACGGGTATTGCCGGTATTGGTAATGCGGTACAACCATGTCACTGGATCGCCGACCTGAATCAGCGGGCCGGTGGGCAGGTTGGCATCATCGCCGTTAGTTGACTTTACAAGATCAATCAAGGGGGCGACCACAGGCCGCGACATCTTGATACCCACCTTGTTCGGTTCGGCGGGGCGCAGCGGTACACCGGTTGATGCATTGGTGGAGGTGTAAGCGAAAGAATTCCAGGCGATGCTGCCATCCACCGCATCCGGCGGAGCTTTCATCGTCCAGTTGAAGACAAAACTCTGTCCGGGAGCCAGATTACCACTGAAATCGAAGCGCAGGGAATAAACCATCGTGATGTCGGCGGGCGGCAGCAGCGACCAGTTCGGCGCGGTACAGCCAGCAGGGCCAGACGGGATAATCTGCGGACGGCAGGGATTGCTGGCGGTACTGTAATACACCGTGACCCCGGCGGGTGCAGCCACCGCACCGGTTAGCAGCGGACGCCATGCCGAATTGCGCTGGCGGGTATCCTGAACACCGGTATCACCGATGAACGGCAGAATATCAATCACTTTCACGTTATTGACCGGGATATTACCACGATTGATGATCGTCAGGCGGTAATCAACGCGGCCACTGGGTATGGTCAAACCGCTTGCGGGATAAACCGAATAGCCGCTGTCGAGTTCGCCACGCACACCCTTGAATGAATCCAGACCAACCAATTGATCGACGGGAATAGTGGTGCTCGCGCCAATTAATTGGTCAGCGGTTTGACCATCGCCATCCAGGTCGTTGACATCGGTGGTTGTGCCGTTGATGTCCACATCATTAGAGGTGACATAATAATCGTTGGTTAGCGAGCCTTGTGATGAACCGGCGGTGATGGTGGTATTGAAAGAAATGGTGGCAAATTGATTTTGCGGGAAATTGCCCGTAAAGCGCCAGCGCAGCAGTGTTCTTCCCGTGCCGTTGTAATTAGCGATTTGCTCAAAACCCGGCGCCGCGACGCCCGTTCCGCCTGCGTTATATACCCAGCTACCCGCCACGTAATTCAAATTGGCTGGCAAAAGTTCCATCACAATCGGGTTGATGAGGACGCTGGGCGAATTACCGGCTGCGCCGACCCGCAGCGCATAGGTCACGATGGAAGTCGGGATATAGGGGCCGCTGGTCGTCGTCGATTTCTGCACTGATGGATTGGCGACAGGCTTGCGCACAATGTCATTCTGGGTGTCTGGCTGCTGGCTGAGCACACCCTGATAAATCCAGTCCATCTGCGCCGTGTTGCTCATGGTATCGCCATCATTAACGGCATTACCATTGTGATCGGGGTTGATGACCACGCCGTTGATGCGCGGTTCCTGTCCCGCACGCGACCTGAAATCTACGCCTACCGTGCCGTAGCCCCATTCCAGATCAGTGACGTAAACACCGCCGGGGAGACCTAGTGCGCTCACGTTCAGGATTTGATTTGTCGGCGTGAACGGGCTGCCCCACACATTCCACACACCGGGGTTATCGCTGCGTTGATAGCGGATCGTTACTGTCCCGGTGAAATTATCATAGTTGCCGACAGTGATTGAGGTCACGTTATATTGCGCCGGAACCGGATCGGTAATCGTAAAATTATCGACGGAAATACCAGTGTTGTTATTGAAGGTCAGGGAATAATAGCCCACCTGCTGGCCGATGAGGAATCGCCACGCCGCGCTGACACCCCCGCCGCTGGTCTTATCAAACACCGGGTTCGGAATCGCATCGACATCAATACTGGCGCTGCCAGTCGAGTTGCCGCCAATACCGGGGCCGCCCGTGCTCGGCGTATAGTGCCAGTCAAGCACCGCCGTATTGGTGATGACCGAGCCTACAGTAACAGTGTTCCCGTTATGATCCGGGCTGATGACCGTACCATAAAGCTGGATGCGGCCTGCACCCCCGCCAGAGGGCGCGAAACCAGGAATCACCGTGCCGTAATCCCACTGCACTTTGGTGATATAAACACCGCCCGGCAGACTGAGGGCACTCACATCGAGCGCACGGTTGTCGGCAGGGAACGGCCCTCCCGGCCACACATTCCATACACCTGGGTTATCGCTGCGCTCGTAGCGGACAATAATTGAACCGGCATAATTATCGAAACTGCCGATGGTAATTTGGGTCAGGTTGATTTGCGCCGGAAGCGTATCGGTTACAGTGAAGCCATCCAGCGCGACGTTGCCGGTATTTTTCGGCGAGAGAAGGAACTGCGCGCGTGAACCGATAATGTAGCCGCTGCGTCCCGGCGATTTATTCATGGAAACGGTGGGATTGGGGACAAGCTGCGCCAGCGGATTGGTCACGCTGGCAGTGTCCGTCCAGGGTATACCGCCGACAATCGTACCCGTCCCGTCAACCATGTTGACCACGTTTTGAGCGACGGTAAATGGCGGATTAGGATAACGAACAACCACTGTCTGATAAGTACAACCGCTGGATGCCGCCAGATCGCCCATGTCCCAGGTGACAGTTCCCGGCGTGCCAGCGATGTAAACGCCGCCACCGGATGCACTGACAAATACTGCATTGGCGGGCAGGGTATCCACCATTTGCGCGCCCTGCAAATTGACATCGCTGCCATTGCTGCAAATGCCGACAGAATACACGTTATCCGTGGTTGGACGATCCGTATCGAGATAGACCACCGGTGGCGCGGTTTTCACAACTTTCCAGTTGGAGGCTGCAATCGTGGGAATGCTGTTAGTTGTGGTACTGGTCGGGCCGTTGCCCAATGTACTAACGGCGAGGTTGTTGATACTCTGCCCATTGCCCACCGTACCATCGTTGCGAACCTTCACGCGGATGCGGACAAAGCCCGTAGAACCGGCAGGCAGCGGATCAACAAACTGGAATGTGACCGAGTTATTGGCGCTGGAATAAATTCCCGTCGAGCCAATCGTATGCGTCGAACCGGTTGAACCGGTGTAAATCACTTCGTCGGGCAGATAATCGACGATATTCGGGGCGTTACAAGAAGTCGTCGTGCTAAAGCAGTTATAGTCAATCTGGTAATCAATAATATCGCCAGGATGCGCCTGGGTCACATTGGCATCTTTGGTAATGATGAGTTGGGCATCGTCAATCTGCGTCAGCCGTCCAAAAACGCAGGCCGTGTTGGCCGCGTTCTCAGCGCTAATGAAAGAGCCTTTGATCTGGCTCGCGTTGTATGTGCATGAGCCTATACTTCCTGGAATCATGCCCAGGATTTCTAGCTGATAACTCACACCCGCAACCGCAAATTGGGTGCTTTGCAGGTTGATACTGACCTTATCCGAACACGGTTGGCTGCCGCCGTAGGGGCAGGTTGCCAGATTGTTGGCCGTTTCATCCAGGGTAACAGTGGTCGTCAGCGCAGCAGTGTAAAGCGGATCACCCAGGTCAACGTTGAGGTTCAGGTCAACCGATTCCAACAAACTGCCCGCAAAAATCGGGTTGTTGTAATGCGTTAGTTGACCCAGCACGAAGGGCTGACCGTTGGTGAAGCTCGTCGTACTGTTCCCGCTAAAGCCGAAACCGCTTTGCACGTTCGGATCAGCCGGGCAGCCTGCGTTAAAATCATCGTCGCCATAGCGGACTTGTGCCTCTGAGCCGACAGTGGTCGTGACGAGGCAGGTGGGCGCTCCGCTGCCGCCCACTGCGTTTGACCATGATGACGTGACACTGTTCAAGGTCAAAGCATAAATGACGCCGCTGGACAACAAAAGGGTGAGTCCTAGGATTAGGACTCCCCATACTTGGTTACGATTCATGCGTGAAAGGTGTTTTTTCATGGCTGTCCCCTTAGAATGTTCCGACAATGCCAAAATCGATGTTCTCGGTGCTTTGTCCGGAACTCAGCGAGACAAATGTTTCGAGATTATGGTCGCCGTCGCTGTCAAATGTCACCCCATATGGCTGCGGAAGCGTATCGGCGACGACCTGTACGCTGTAATTGCCCGCACCTAGTTCGGCAAACTGATAACTGCCATCTGCTCCCAGCCCGGTTTCGGCCAGAATATTTCCGTTCACATCCAGGAGTTGGATACTTGCGCCGTTAACGCCCTTTTCGCCCGGATCACGTACACCAAAATTACCGGTCTCCAGCCACACATGACCACTGATAAACGACGTTCCAGTCGGCTGATAGCCAAAATTCAGGCTGTAAACCTGCCCAGCCGCCGCATCCAGGGCTGTCGCGGAGTCATTTTCGCTATCCGGGTCAGCCGTGTTCAGCATATCGGGCGGCAGCGAGTCGGCCTGAATCTGAACCAGATAATGCCCCGCGCTCACCGGGAAGAAATCATAGCGACCCGCTTCCGTCGTTACGGTTTGAGCAGAACTGCCATCGTCATTCGTCAGCGTCACGATGACCCCTGCGATACCCGATTCTTCATCTCCGAACAAGCCGTCGCCATTGAGGTCTTGCCAGATACGACCCGCGACCTCAGTTCCGGCAATTCCGAAATCAATATTCGCAATGTTTTCTCCAGAACTCGTCGATACCAGCGTTTCAAGGTTATGATCCCCATCGCGATCAAAGGTCACGCTGTACGGTTGCGGCAGCGTATCACCAACCAAACGAATTGTGTAACTTCCAGCACCGAGTCCGTCAAAACGGTAGCTGCCGTCCGCACCGCTGACGGTCTCCGCAAGGACTGCACCGCTAGCATCGAGCAGTTGTACCCCGACACCAGCGATTCCTGTTTCGCCAGCATCCAGGACGCCAAAATTGTTATTTTCCAACCAGACGACACCACTAATGGATGCTGCGCCCGTCACCTGATAACCAAAATTCAGCGCATAATCGCCGCCAGCCGCCACCGTTACACCCGACACAGCATCATTTTCGCCATCAGGGTCAACGCTGTTTTGTAAATCAGCGGCAACAGATCCGTCCTGAATCTGAACCCCGTAATGCCCCTCGCCCACCGGGAAGAAATCATAATGACCGTCTTCTATCGTGACCGTTTGAACTGAACTGCCGTCGTCGCTTATCAGGGAAATAATCACGCCAGCTAGACCGGGTTCACTATCGGCAGCCAGCCCATCATTATTCAGATCTTGCCAGACGCGGCCTTCAACATGCCCCGCTGCCACGCACGCCGGAATCATTTGCGCCTGCAAATCACCTGCCGTGAACGATGGATCGCCAAAACCGGCCTGAATAGTCGTATTTTCACCTTCGCCCAGTTGGAATGTCCCGCTGGAAACGTCGCTGCCTTCCAGGCTAATCGTATAGCTTTGTTCAGACTCCATCGATCCACCCGCGTTGACAATCGTAAAGACAACGCCGCTGTCGAGCGTGCATTCCACCGCAACTGACAATTGGGGTGGTGGTGCACAAGGTGTGTCAATGCTGGCCTGCGCATCACCGATGGTAAGGCTTGGGGTTCCAAATCCGGCAGTCACGGTCTGGCTTTCGCCGGACGTTAAAGTAACACTGCCAGCTTCAGCCCCATCAACCGAGTAGGATTCGGCACTGGTCATATCCTCGCCAAGATTGGTGATGGTGAATTCAACGCCGCCTGTTGTACACGATGCGCCCACAGCAAAACCGCCGGGTTCAAGCGTTGCTTCTGGGGTAATTTCAGCCGTTGCCTCCGGTGTTATTTCAAATTCCGAGGTCGATTCTGGAGTAATTTCAACGGTGGGTGTTGCCTCCTGCGTCACTTCGACTGCTGAAGTCGATTCTGGCGTCACCACAATTTCGGAAGTCGATTCCGGGGGCGGAGTAACCACTTCTGTGGTTTCAGCAGTGGGTATTTCACCGACAACTGGTTCGGTGGTTGTTTCGGTGGGAATGTTAGGCTCAACCGAAGCTTCCGGCGCTGATGTCGGTGGCACTTCTGTTGGAGGCACGTCAGTCGGGGGAACATCGGTAGGTGGGATCGCCGTCGGTGGAACCGCCGTCGGCGGAATTGCTGTTGGCACAGCGGTTGGGGGAACCGGCGTCGGAGGGACTGCGGTGGGTGGAACCGCTGTTGGCGCGGTATCGCCCGCAGGCTGGGCAGCCGAGGTGTCTCCACCTGAATTGTCTTGCTGCGCGCTGGTATCAGGCGGGGGATTGTTGTCGCCAGACGAAGCCGTGTCCCCTCCATCGGTTTGTTGATCGGTCACAATGGCTGCGCCGCTCAGATTTGTATTTTTGTTGACCAGCGATAGCGCCAATGGTGTCAGTATTACAAAAACACCTATAAGAATAATGATTGCGCGTTTAGTCTGTCGTGACACAGATTTTCTCCTCGTACAGGCAAAAACATCAGCTTATTCGGAGAAAAATTTGATTTTGGTGTTTCAAATTTCTCACCAATTCACTGATGTAGCCTTTGGTATTGGGCAGTGATGTCGGCATAAATGTTTTGTTTCTCAATACTTTATCTATACCACGAAACCAATCATTTCTAACCTTAAGGTAAGTGGAATTTATGTCAATGTAATTTATCTGTTAACAAAACATAAAAGTTTAGGCCATCAGTTGAATTTATTGTGAAAAGGTTGATGCTTAATGTTTTGGCAAGTAATGTTGAGTTATCGTAACAATTGAAACCAATAGAGAACTTATCGAAGTTTGAAGGTTAAACCAGCAATGTTCACCAGCATCGCACTCGTCACCGCAGCTTCTACCTCAATCTTGTATGCCTTCTATCTCCTCACTCAACCCAGACGCCCCCATTTGCTCTGCGTGGTTTCAAACAGGCGCTCGAAGATTCGGGGCTGGCTTTTGATCCCCGATTCCTGCAAATCAGCGATTTCACCCAGAAAGGCGGTGCACAGGCAGCTTACAATCTAATGCAGGGGGCAGAACTTCCCGAAGCACTCATGATTGTGAACGATTTAATGGCAATCGGCGCAATCCTCACTTTCCAGGAAGGCGGTTATAGGGTGCCGCAGGATGTCGCTATCGTCGGCTTTGACGATATTCCCGAAGCCACGATTGTCCGCCCGACCCTTACAACCATCGCTCAAGACCCGCGCGACATCGGCCTGAAACTGGCAACCGCACTTTTCGAGCGGATCGAAAATCCCGATTTGAACGAGCGGCGTGTCTTTGAAAGTTCGTTTGAGCTTGTCCCCCGTCAGTCAACCGAGTACCTGAAAGAACGATCACGCACCGGATCCGCCTACTCGACTTCCACGATTTTCAGCGGACAGGCTGTAATGAGACGGCATACTTTGCGTATGGATATTCCTGCTCGTTGTCGGTTCCATGAGCGGTTAAAACATGTCGATGAATATCCACCCGCGCGCTGTAAATTCGAACTAAATTTGCGCTCGTGTGGGTTTTTCTGACGTTTCATCCTGGCTCATGATGTAAATCAATTTCCAGTATGAGAACCATTTCCAGCCGTAACGTATCCATAATGCGCGTTCTGCGGCCTGCAAAAATCGGCCATCGAAACCAACTGGAGTCGGTTTTTGCTGAATCCTGGTTAAATCCATTCTAGTGCCGCAGCGCCGTGCTTATTGAAACCCGTTAACTTGCCGCCTGAATCTGATAATAGCCGACAGGTTTTCCGTCAACCATCGCGGCATACTGCCAATTCACATTCTCGCCGTCGAGTGTTGCCTCAACTTCGCCAATCGACGTCCCATCATATTGATAGGCCGTCACTTTTACCGCGCTCCATGACGAGCCTTTTTGTACACTCAGGCCGCTATCATCGCCGACAGGCTGAAATAGTTTGATGTCATGGGCAGAGCGCACTTCAACCAGATAATGATCGCCGTCGCTCAAAGATTGCTTGTTATAAGCCGTGAAAACGCCCGCCGTGACCGAACCATCATCCGCCTGCGTCACCACCCCGCCCGGCGGCAGCGTATAGTTCACGCCCGAATACGATTTATCAGCATCCCAATTGGCAACCACCCTGTAAGTTGAAAATTTCGTTTGTGTGACGCCAGCGCCTAAATCGTCAAAGCGCGTCACCAACTCATCGGCGTAATTCGCCAGCGCGTACTTGTGGAAAACCCCCACCAGATTCAGCCAGGGATTATCCATATTGAGCTTGCCGACTTTTTTATCGTAAAAAGCGATGCTCAGACCATATCCTTGCGCTAGATTCCAGCGCAGCATGTCTTTGTTGTCTGTCCAGGTTTCCGCCGCTAGATCATGCTGGTACAGCAGCACTTTATCACGCAGCAGCATCCCCGCCATCGGATAATACGAGGTCACATCCGCCGTATCGCTGCGATACCCCAGCTTATCCCACAAATAATTCGTCCCCATGAAGCCGTCGCCATTTTCTGCCAGCATATCGACGCCCACTTCAGTCATCAAATGGCTGTCAGCGTGATTGCCATAATGTCCCAACACGCCTTCAAAATACGATGTGGACGGATCATAAGTATCCAAACCCGCTGGATTGAAATCATAGGGCGTATTCCGCGCGCCCCATTGATCTTCAAAAATGCCATCCACGCCCACATCATGCAGCAGTGCCTTGTGTTGTTCCGCAATTTTGTTGAGCACAAAATCGTTGTGCAGGTTCATCACAAAACCGCTGTTTGGGCCATAAGTCTCAAAACCCGGCAGCCCATGCGAATCCTTGATATTGATAACGCTGGTCAAAGGTGTGTCGGCGGGCAGATGAGCCATCGTCGGGCCGTCATTATCCCACCACGAAAAATTGGTGTACGGGACAACCAATCCACCCTTGTCATGAATCAACTTGACGAGGGACGCAAAATCCTCAATCGTTCCCCATTTTTTATCCGGCGGGACAAAATCGGGATAATTATGATCGTGTCCGCCCAGCGTATAGGCCACAAAATGCACGATACCGGGGAAATTAAGCTTGTTAACCACCTGATCCGCAAGCTCGGCGAATTTTTTGCGCAGTACCACCAGGTCGAGCTTATACATCGGCGTGGTGAAATAAGTCTGCGCTGCATCGCCCAGTTTTTCGGTCAGCGATGGATACTGGTCAATGCCGTTGACCACCCGATAATCCAGGATCGATTCCGGGTAATCCTGCCCCACATTGATGACCACATTGGGCGATGACCAGTTTTTCGCGTCCACAATCCAGGTTTGGAAGCGGTGCGTTAGTAAACTTGTCGGCGCATCTTTCACCTGCTCGAAACCCAACAAAATCGGTTGCAGCACATCATCCCGCTGCGTATAAACTGCCAGCTTGCCCTGCGCAGACCGGAACGCCAGATAATCAGCGAACATCACGCCCGGATACTCGTTGATGAAGTTGCGGCCATCGCTAAAAAATTTAGGACTTATCAATGCTCCTGGCATCATCGGCAGCAGCGCATCGCTCACATCCGCTTCAGCAATTTTGAGCCGCGCCGGGAGTTCAAAATCCGAAATCACCGCGCCGGTATTGTTGCTCACATCCGCTTGCATCTTCAGCGACGGGCTGTCGGCGACAGCAATCGTAACGGCGACTGTCGGCGTCCCGCTATAGGTCAGCGTCAAAACCGACTTGTCCGCGTCCCACGCCTGCGCGAATTCGCCGCCGAATGAGCCACTCCCAATTGACTTTCCGTTGTCCAGCACCACCGCCCACAAATTACCTTCCGGGTTGCCATCGCTGATTGGCTGCTTGGTCGTCAGGTCAATAATCGAAATAATCCCGCCGTTATCGGCGTTCAAATCGACTTCGTAATAAGCATTGGCGAGCTTAATCACGCCGTTTTCAACCACATAATTCGGCGCATCAGCGTTCGTTCGCGTTACAGGTACGGTGAAAGCCAGTAATAGCGTGGATAAAATAAAGCATTTGACTATTCGAAATGTGTTTTTTGAAAATCCCATCTCAAAATTTCCTTAGTGTATTTTCTCAAATCGGTTTTGCCGTGAATATTGTGTAACGAACGTGATTGTTTGTAGGGGCTTGTCGGTGACAAGCCCTCTCACGATTTCGTTGCCCAACATTGACCATCAAATCAACACATGCCCCCCGCCATCAAACACCGTCGCGCCCACACCCCACCAGCCGATGGCCTTATCCGGGCGGGTAATAATCACCAGCGAATTCTCGCCTTGTCGCAGCGGCAGCGAGAAATAACCTTGCTTGGGCGGCATCCACGAATAAAACATCGGGTCAAGTTTGGCATGTGCAATCGGCTCGGTAACGGTCAATTCCACGCCGTTGAGGAAGCAGGTCGCCTCGCCCACATGCTGCACATCCAGCACGGCATCCTGAGCATTTTGACTCGTGATTGAAGTTGCAACACAGGCTTCCAGCACTTCGCCGTCTACGATGCGTTGACGTTCCGCTTCGAGCAGCACCACGCCATACGGTTGCTTGAGATTAAGCGAATTCTTCGCCGTTTGCGGTGCAGGTTTCCAATCAAGTTCGCTGTTGACAGCCCCATCTGCGGACACCCCATCACTAATCGAATGCGGCTCCTGTTCCGGGTTATAAATCAACGTGTGCCACTGCGTCAGGCTCGGATAAATGACCTGACTCTCGTGGTGATAAGAAATCGTCCTGCCGCGCCATGACAGATTGACCACAGCCGTCCACTGTGAAGTTGTGAAATTCCCATCATCCGCGAACGGACTGTGGACGATCTGCCCTGTATGACAATTTTTTAAACTGACGGGTTCGCTTTTTGTTACGACACCATTTTTGTGTAATGCCCATGAGATTTCCGCGTCATAGGCGGAGCCATCAGCCGGAACAGCGATGACCAGCGTCCCAAACTGTTGGCGCGCATCCTCAAACGTCGCATACTCAATAAAGTGGGCGAACGGCCCGCCCAATCGCGCCACCGCCGCCTTTGAAATTTCAGCCGCGCCAAGAATGATTTCTGCCGCTTGCTCCCGCGAGGCAGGCTGTTGATTCAAGGCGGCAAGTTTTGTCACATCCGATAAAATTAATGTGCTGTTCTCACCCGCAGCCAGTACACCGTCACCCTGAACCGTTATTTCGAACGGCGCACTTCGGCTCATATCCTGAACCGAAATTGCCAGATCATGAGTCTCTGGATTGTGCGTCCAATCACGAGATTCTTTCCCATTCAGCAAAACCTGACTCGGCCTTTGCATCCCACGCAAGCAGATTTCAAAACTGCGTTTCTGTGTGGTTGAAAATTGGCCTTCAGCCGCGCCAATCGAAATTGTAAATATTTTAGCGTCCCGCGCGGATACACGGATGCAGGTTGTCGCGAATTGGCCGTTTTGATAAGCCTCGGTTGTGCCGTCGTCCTCGTACAACTCAAATTGCCCATCCGCGCCAGGGAAAATATTCAGGATGGTATGAGCGCCGTCCCAATCCTTAGTCCGCATCAGGTGAGCCGCCATCGGCACCATCGCGCCCGCCTTGGCAAACAGCGGGATGCTGTTTAAATCGCCGTACAAGCGCACCCAGCGCGGGCCGACAAATTTTTCCAGCGTGGTGAATTCAAACCATGTGCCTTCCGGCAGCCACACGTCGATAGCGGCCAGCCCGGTTTCCGGGTCAGCAGGGCGCACAATCGGCGCGGCGATCAGTTGGTCGCCCAGGAAATATTGATCGCGCGCCAGATAAGCATCCTCGCTGCCCGGATAGTCATAATACATCGGGTAGCACAGCGACAATCCCTGCTGCGACAGATTGCGCGCGGCGCTGTATAAATACGGCAGCAGTTGGTAGCGGAATTGAATCGCCGTTTTCGCCGCCTGATAAACATCGTCGGGGAAAGCCCAGGGACGCCTTTCCGCCAGTGGGTCTTTGGTGGAGTGCAGCCGCAAACACGGGCTGACCGCGCCAAACTGCACCCAGCGGGCATACAATTCAGGATCAGCCGCGCCAAAATGCCCGCCAATATCATGGCTCCACCAGCCGTAACCGACATTCGCTGCCGTCGCCGTGAAATACGGTTGAAACGCCAGCGCATCCCAGGTCGTATAGGCATCGCCGGAGAACCCAATCGGATAGCGATGATTGCCTAATCCGCCCCATCGGCTGTAGAGCATCGGGCGCGTTCCCCGCCGGGTCGAGTCGCGGAAATGCAGATGATTCAACCAGGGCAGCGGGTCAAGATTTTTGATCTCGGCGGAATTGCCTTGCTGCCAATCAATCCACCAGAAATCAATGCCCTGCGCTTCCATTGGGTGATGCAGCAGTTCAAAATAATGCTGGATAAATTGCTTATCCGCCGCGTTGAAGGCAACCGGTTTGCTGCTAGCCGGGTCAATGCCCATGCGCTGCGCAAATTCGGGATAAGCCGCCTCATGTTTGAGGATGCCGTCCGCCGGATGCAAATTCAGCGTCGCGTATAAATGCTGCTCGTGTACCCAGGCCAGAAACGCTTCTGGGTCAGGAAATAACGCGCGGTTCCAGGTATAACCCGTCCAGCCGTCCGGTGTATGCCAATCCATATCGACGACCAGCACATCCAGCGGGACATCGTGCGCACTGAAATCATTCACCAACCGTTTCAAATCATCGGCATGATACGCCCAGAATCGCGACCACCACGCGCCCAATACATAACGCGGGATGAGCGGAATATCCCCGCCAAACTGCGTATATTCGTGCAGCAGCGTCTTATAGTTGTGCCCGTAACCGAAAAAATACCAATCCTGGATATGCAGTTCCGGGCGCGCTTCAACCCAGATTTGCTCATGATCCCACATCACCGATGCGCTGTCGTCGAACAGCGACCAACCTGCGCGCGAAAGTAATCCTTCGTCCAAACTCGCTTCACCCGCGCATTGATCCAGTGTGCGCCGTGTCCCGCGTAAATTGCCAGGATTAGCCATTCCTGGCGTCCACGTCACCGGCTGACCGTCCAGCAAAAAGCTAATTGAGAGATTGCTGGAATTGAGGGATTTGCCATCTTCAGCATAAACAAGTGTCAGAAATTCAGTTTTGATTTCCACGCCCGCCGCTTGTTGTTCGCAAGAAAATGTCGGCACTTCAGCCGAGCGGGTGGGGAAGGCGAAAGTTGCCTGATCGACAAAGTGGCCGTCTGCCGCCCATTCCATACGGATGAGCCGCGAGGTCAGCATCGTAAATCGGGCTTGACCGCACACCACCATACTATCGGGATGCGCAACCGGATTGCCTTGTATGCGGATTCGGTTCAAAAAGGGCTGCACTGCATTATCCATAAAATTTGCAGTCACTTTCTATGAAGATTGATTTCAAATCATTCACTTTTGAAACGGTACAATTTTCACAATTGTAGAGTGTAAAAATGTTCTGGTCAATACCCCTCCATAGACTCGCATACGGTTACATTGACCGACAAAAAACATTTTCAGCCGTATAGCTGTCACAAATTTGGCAGAGTTCTTGACAACTAATTCTGATAATGCTACCATAAATTTGAAACGTTTTAAAACCGGCTTCCAAAATCAGTTGCAATATTTCGATAGTGTGTTTTCGAGGAGGCGCTATCGCATTTCGGTCTAATTACCTGATGGATACATACGCATCAATTTCAGTCAAAGATTATTGTTTTCGAGGAGAATAAGATGAAAAAGTCCCTAAGAGTGGTTCTGCTCCTGTGTGTGCTCGTCGTCATGATCCCCGCGTTTGGCGCGGTACAAGCACAGGATGACAGCCTCCCCCCTGCTATCATCACCATGCCCGAAAAGATTGCCAACGGCGATCCTGTTACCATCACCGTCACCAATATGCCGCCCGAAACGGATACCGCCGCTCATCAGGCATGGCTCGATCAGGTTGGTCGTTTCACAGCGCTGTATCCGAATGTGACCATCCAGGGCTTGGAATACACCTATCAGCCGGACTCGTTTGCCGCGCTGGTCGCTGGCAACCAGGTTCCTACCCTGTTCCAGGTCTATATGACCGACCCCCAGAAATATATTGACAGCAATGTTGCCCAGGACATCAGCGACATTTTCGATGCCAACAACCTGCGCGACGTGTTCAACAAAGACATCATCAATCTGGCGACAAAAGACGACAAAATTTATGCCATTCCCTATAATGCCTATGGCATGGGTCTCGGCTACAATATCTCCATGCTCAAGGCCGCTGGCTTCGACAAACCCCCGGCGACCTGGGACGAACTGCGTACAATGGCAAAAGCCTTGACCAACCGCGATGAAAACGTGTCGGGCTTCTCGATGATTAATGACGGCAGTACCGCCGCTGGCTGGCACTTCACCGTGGTCAGCTACACCTTCGGCGAAAAACCGGCGGACATTATCTCCACCGGTGCTGATGGCAAATTGACCGCTGGTTTCGGCACTGGCCCGACGGTAGAAGCGCTGCAACTGCTCAAGGACTTGCGCTGGACAGACGATGTTATGCCTCACGACACAATTGACTGGCCGACCAACGGTACTGAACTGGCAACCGGTCAGGCCGCGATGGCAATGATGGCTGGCGATCAGTATCGCTGGATCAAGACCTCCTTCCGTGAAACCGACATGGACAACATTGGCTTCGCCCCGCTGCCCGCTGGCCCCGGTGGCATCGCAACCCTGACCGGTGGCGATATGTACATGGTCAGCGCCGCCGCCTCGGCTGGTGAAAAAGAAGCCGCCGTGTACTTCGAACTGTGGAAGCTGCTCGACCCGTCGGAAGTGAAGGCTGGTCTGGTCGCACAGGGCGCAGAAGAAAATCCGGCAGTCGGTGGCCCCGCACTCCCCCTCTATACGGGTGATTATCAGGCCAACCGTACCGCATTTGAAAAACCCTTCTACACCCTGCCCTATGACAACTACTCATCCTTCCTGGACGCCATTTCCTCAGGCACTGCCAAACTCCAGGTTGAACCCACTCCCGATGGTCAGCAGTATTACGCCGTTGTCGGCGCAGTAGTCAGCACCATCCTCACCGATGAAAGTGCTGATCCGGTTGCAACATTGAAAGACGCCGCCGATACCTTCCAGACGACTACGCTTGACACAATGACGACTCAATAGTTAGCTTAGCGAAGGGATAGCGCCACCATGTGGGGCTATCCCTCAGCTAAAATAGTGTCAAAAAAGGTTTTTGATTGTGGAAATTTCAAACGCTTCGGCGACCCCCTTACAGGCTGCAAAAATTAAAACAACCCGGCGCATCCGTTGGCAGGAGCAGCTTTCTGCCTATGCTTTTCTCTTGCCCGCGCTGCTCATCTACGGTCTATTCGCCTGGTTCCCGATTATCAAAACCGTCATTTTCAGCTTTCAGAAAGTCAGTTTGAATGGCCCCTCAACCTGGGTTGGCCTCAACAATTTCCATCGAATGCTGATTGACCCGACCTTCAGCCTCGCCTGGACGAACAGCATCGTCTTTGCCTCGCTCAGTGTGCTGATGGGCTTTTTCCTACCAGTCTTTGTCGCCATCATGGTCAACGAAATGCGCCGCGCCAAAGCTTTCTTCCGCTTAGCCTATTTTCTGCCGACAGTCATTCCGATCACCGTTTCAATCCTCATCTGGCGCTTGATTTATTCGACAGATAGCGGGGTGTTAAATGCAGCCCTGGTCGCAATTGGTGTACAGCCGCAATCCTGGCTGCAAAACCCACGTCTGGTCAAACCGGCGATTGTCGTCCTGCTCACCTGGGCGAATTTCGGCAGCACCTTACTGATTTATCTCGCTTCTCTCCAGGACATATCCACAGAATATTATGAAGCCGCCGAAGTCGAAGGGGCGACCCCCTTCGAGCGCATACGCTATATCACCCTGCCCCATTTGCGCTCCACCATGATTATTACGTTTGTACTCCAGGTCATATTTGTAGTACAGATTTTTACGGAACCCTTTTTACTCACCCAGGGTGGCCCTGCCAATTCCACCTTAACGCCCGTGTTGATGATTTACCGGAAAGCCTTCCTGGAAAATGACTTCGGCCTCGCTTCGGCCTGGAGCCTGTCGCTCATCATTATCCTGAGCATCTTTTCGGTCTTTTATCTGCGTCTGTCTCGCAACGCGGAAAACTAAGGAGCCACACCATGAATTCCTGGGACAGAGGCATTCTCACCAATCTGGAAAGGCGCACACCGCAAGGGCGCATCGTCTACATTCTCTTCTTTGTGCTGCTCGTCATCCTGGCAGTCACGGTTGTGTTTCCCTTTGTGTTTGCTTTTACCTCCGGGCTAAAATCCAGCACCGAAATTTACAAGGGCGGTCTGCAAATTTTCCCGACCACGCCCCAGTGGGAAAATTACACCAGTGTTTGGGAAAAGTATCATTTCATTCGCTTGTTTGGGAACTCGCTGGTGCTGGTGGTGGGCGGCGTATTCTTCCAGCTTGTCGTGACGACCCTGGCGGCTTACAGCCTCGCGCGCCTGAAACCGGTTGGCGGGCGCTTCATCATGTGGGGCTTCCTTGTTACGCTCATGATCCCCAACATCGCCTATTTGATACCGCTCTATACCACCCTGGTAGATGTGCCGATTATTCATGTCAGCTTGCTCAATAGTTATGTGGGACTCTGGCTGCCCTACTGCATTAATGCTTTTGGCATATTCCTGATGAAAACTTTTTTCGAAAGCATCCCACCAGAATTGTATGATGCCGCGAAAGTCGATGGCGCATCGCCGCTGCGCATCTTCTGGTCGATCACGCTGCCCCTTTCCCGTTCGATCCTGGCCGTGCTGACGATTGTGGTCTTCCTGGCCTTGTGGAAAGACTTTTTGCTGCCGCTGTTGGTGCTGCCCAATCCTGATCTGCAACCCATCACCGTTCGGCTGTTTTACATGCTGAATGTGAACGCTGTACCCGCGCCGTTGAATATCCAGATGGCAGCGTCATTCCTGGCTTTATTGCCGCCGCTGCTGATTGCGATTGTGTTGCAGCGTTATTTGCAGCAGGGTCTTTCGGTAGGCGCGATCAAAGGCTAAGTACGGCTATCGCAGGTATAATCTATCATCTTTAGCAATACGATTGTCTGGAATGTGGATTGCACCAAGACTAACGATAAGGTCTTGCGGCTTATATCACAACTTTCAAGTATCGAACCACTAATGAAAACTGTTCCGGGCAAATGCATTCATCGAAGGTCTGATTAATGGCAACTTTAAAAGACGTTGCGGATAACGCAAATGTCTCGATGGCAGTAGCGCATCAGGTGTTAACCGGCGTCGCGGATATAGACAGCGAAGCCCGCGCCAGCGTGCTTGCGGCTGCCGAAGCGCTGAACTACGAACTCAACATTACTATCCGCGACGTTGCCGCCTTTGCCGGGGTTTCGGTCACAACCGTTTCCTACGTCATCAACAACAACCCACTGACCAAACCCGCCACACGCCAGCGGGTTCGCAGTGCTATCCATGAACTAGGTTATCACCCCAACACCACCGCCCGTAATCTGAAAACCAACGAGACTCGCCTCCTGGGCTATGCGTGGCATGTCGCCGAAGACCCGATTCGGCGTAATCCCCTCCTCGACCTTTTTCTATATGAATTGGCACAGTCGGCAGAAGGCCAGGGTTATCATATTTTGACCTTCACCCAGCACAGCCAGGATGGCGTCAAACCCTACCAGGACTTGATTAACAGCAATCGTGTGGATGGTTTTGCACTGTCCGACGTGACCTATGGTGACCCGCGCGTAAAATATCTCGTAGAACGCCAGATGCCATTTGTCACCTACGGCAAAGCCAACGGTGACGGCGATTTCCCCTATGTGGATGTCGATGGTAAACGCGGCATACAAATGGCGATTGAGCACCTCATCGCCAAAGGCCACGAACGTATCGGCATGATTTCCTGGCCGCAAGGCTATCGCATCGGCGACATGCGCACCCAGGGTTACATCGAAGCCATGCAAATCGCCGGACTGCCGATCCACGACCAATGGATTGCCCACTCGCCCAACACCATGCAGCACGCTTTCGATGCTGCCAAACAAATCCTATCGAGTAAACCCCGCCCCACCGCGATTGCCTGCGCCAACGACGTCATGGCCTTCGGCGCAAAACGCTATGTCGAATCAATGGGGTTGGAAATCGGCACGGATATTTCCCTGACGGGCTACGACGATACTCCCGTCGCCGAGTTAATCGATATGACCTCTATCGCCCAACCCATCGCCCTGATTGCCAGCAAAGTTGTGGATTTACTGTTGGCCGAAATCAGCCATCAACGCCCGTTGGATTATCACCTCATGCTGGAACCGAGTCTGGTTGTCCGTGAGAGCAGCGCCCGCCCCCGCAAAGGCAAATAAATCTGTGCTTTTACTGCGCGGCGTCCCTACAATCTCGCATCTTTGTAGGGACGAGATACGTCTCGTGTGCCTTGAAACGTTTACTGAATTATTTCGTCGCCATCAATATTTCGCCCTTATTCTGTTTCTGCGTTTTTCTCTTAGCCAACCGCTAATTGCGAATCGCTACTTAAAAAATCTCCAACCCCAACATCCCCGCCTGAACCTGTACAAACGCGACAAACGACTGCGCCGCCGCACTCAACGGAGTCTCGCGCGCTATCCACACCAACGCACTGTCGCGATACAACGGCTCCAAATCACGCACCCTTAATTCCACCAGCGCGCCGCTCACCAGATCGTCCAGCACATAAACCCGCGTGAAGTAACCCATTCCGATACCTGCCCGTACCATATGCCGCGCACTTTCCATCGAAATGGTAATGCTGCTCTGCGACTCAGCCGCGATCTGCATGATGGTGGGGTGCATCGTTTTCCACCAGCGCAGGCTCAAAAACGGTTGCGCCGCCGCCACCAATTCTGCATAACTAATGCTGTCGCGTGTCGCCAGCGGATGACTCGCGCCCACCACCAGCGAAACCGGCTCGCGCAGCCGCAGCAGAACTTGCATCGGCGTCATCACACTTTCCGGGCACGGCCACACCACCAACCCCAATTCGACAATCCGATCACGCAGCCAATCGACCACCGACTCGTGGTCGCCACCCCGCGTGAACAATTCTACTTTCGGATGCAGCATGTGAAATTGAGCAATCGCTGGCCCCAATAATCCCCCCGATAATGAAGACAAGCCGCCATAGGTGACTCGTCCCCGCTGACCTTGCTCGGCCTGCCGTGCCATTTCCACGCCTTCGGTCAGGATCGCAATCGTCCGCTGGGCATACGGCAAAAATGTTTGCCCCAAATCCGTCAAACTGATCTGCCGCCCACGCCGGTGAAACAGTGCTCCGCCAATCGTCTGCTCCAGCGTTTTGATACGGGCGCTCACCGTCGGCTGTGGAATATCCAACGCCCAGGCCGCCGCGCTAAAACTGCCTTCCCGTACAATCCGCTCAAACGTGATGAGTTGTTCCAGGTCAATGTGCATATTAAAAAATTGGATGGATGCTATTAATGGAATCATGTTGATTTATAGTAACAGACATCCTATTCTGTACCTATACCTGTTCAGACCGCAATTGCTGGTCGATCAATATAATCGCAAATGATCCCCGTATGTTCCCCCTCTCCACGTGTGGAGAGGGGGTTAGGTTTCGATCAGCAAATCAATAATTATCCACTGAAGAAGGCCCTACATCGTGACTATCCTGATCCAACCCGCTCAAACCCACCACATTCCCGCGATTCTTGAAATTTACAACGAAGCCGTGCTCAACAGCACCGCCTCCTACGATTATGAACCCAGCACACTTGAACAGCGCACCCAGTGGTTCAACCATCATCAGGAACTCGGATTACCGGTCTTCGTCGCCCTTGATCCGGCGGATTGTGTGGTTGGCTGGGGGTCATTGAGCAAATTCCGCGACAAAATCGGCTACCAATACACCCTCGAACACTCGGTTTATATTGCCGTCGATCAACGCGGTCAGGGCATCGGCAGTTTAATGCTCCAAAATTTGATCGACACAGCCTGCGGCCTGGGCAAACATGTTCTAATCGGTGGTGTCGATTCCAGCAACGAAGCCAGCTTACGTTTGCACAAGACCTTTGGCTTCGAAGAAGTCGCCCGTTTCAAACAGGTCGGCTTCAAATATAACCGCTGGCTGGATGTCATCTTTTTCCAGCGCTTTTTGAATCCCTAACGGATTTATCCAAAGGTTTAACATTAAACATCCCTGAGTTTGCCTCATTAAGGTGACGATTCTTGTCTTTGATTTTACGGCTAGCAGCTAAAGACGAGTGGTAGCACCGCACTAAACGGTGGGGATTCAAATTTCGTCAGAATCACGCCCATTCAAACGTTGCCTCCAGATCACAACGGCTCACAAGCCGTCTTCAAGTCCCCTCGCCCCTTGTGGGAGAGGGGATTTAGGGGTGAGGGGATGAACCAACACTTCATGTTGTCCTACCAGACGAATGACTAACGGCTAAAATAGAACCTCCGCCACCGATTGTCAGTAATGATATGTGTTACACTCACCTGTTCTACCATGCAAAGGGAGTCCAACCATGTCATTAGAGCTTTATATGGTCGGTGTCATCGTCGCGGATATGCCCCGCTCTGTCGAATTTTACCGGCGGCTGGGCGTCGATATGCCTGAGGGCAGCGAAACCAAGCAGCATGTCGAAGTCAAGATGGGTCATATGACCTTCTTCCTCAACCACAAAAACCTGAACGCCAAATGGGATCCATCCAAAACCGAACCTGCGGGCGGCTACCGCATCATCCTGGAATTTTATCTGAAAACCATCGAAGCGGTGGACGCCAAATATGCGGAAATGATCGGTTATGGCTACACCGCCCATCAACCGCCCTTTTATCCCAACCCCACCCTGTACTTCGCGATGATTGACGACCCCGACGGCAATACCATCCTCATGTCAGCCTTCAAGGAAGCCCAGCAAGCCTGAGCTGTAAAACACAAACATTCATCTATAGGGCACGACATATAGTGTCCTTTTTATTGCTACCCTATGGGTTTGAAAGGTAGCATCACACTAAACGGTGGGTGATGAATTTTGGCTGATTCGCTTCGAAGATTTAGGTCACAAAGGCTCAGAAGCGGCGTTTTAAGTCCCCTCTCTACGCAGTGGGGAGGGGGTTGGGCTTACAAGGGTAGGTTTTTAATTTCTCACAAAATCGACCAACAAAACGTTCTAAAATGGCCTGCTCTGGCCTTTTTAGCCCCTTCAGTGGGCTTGTCTGACAGTCTAGCCGGGGTGCTTCAGCCCCCGGCTAACAACCGCACCAACCCATTTCTGAAAAACCTACCCTTGTAAGAGGGGGTTGGGGGAGGGGGTAGCCTTAAAACCCGCGCCCACCGCTTAATGTAGCCCTACCGTTTGAAAACTCGAACCGAAAATTCGAACAAATGTTTCACTTTCCCTGCTGATTTGTACTATACTGATTTTATCGACTATAAGGAAATTGTGTTTGCGTAAGGACTGGCCTTGCCCTGTCAACTTGACATCCACCACTCATGATCGCCGCCGCTGCCGCCGCTACAAGGATGAGACTTTTCGCGTTTGTCGGTGTGTCGCTATAGGCGCGTGTATGGCCTGTAGTCTCGCCGCCTCCGCCGCCCCGTTTAATAAAACGTGTAATGCTTGACCATTTTTCGCCTGCACAACGTCATATTTCCACATTATTTTTCGCCCTTTACGCTGCACTCTGAACTATAATGAACACTATCATCCCTAAACCCATCCAGGAAACGCCGTGAACCCATCCCTTCGTCCCCAGGCCGAGCAGTGGCTGAGTCAAACCTTCGGTGCAAACGCTGGCTTCCGTGACGGCCAATGGGAAGCCATTGAGTCGTTGGTCGTCCGCCGCGAACGCTTATTGGTCGTGCAGCGCACCGGCTGGGGCAAAAGTCTGGTCTATTTTCTGGCAACCCGCTTGCTGCGCGCTCAGGGTGCGGGCGTCACCATTCTCATCAGCCCCCTGCTCTCATTGATGCGGAATCAGATCGACTCGGCTGCCCAATGGGGACTCAATGCCCGCGCCATCACCAGCGATAACCCCGACGATCACGCCACGATTGAACGGGAATTACTGGCCGGGAAAATTGACCTGCTCCTGATTTCGCCCGAACGCCTTGCCAATGATCGCTTCCGGGAAAATGTCTGGACTCAATTGCGCCATCAGGTTGGCCTGCTGGTCATCGACGAAGCCCACTGCATCTCCGATTGGGGGCATGATTTTCGCCCCAATTACCGCCGCATCATGGGCTTGCTGGAAGAAATTCCACCGGGGACACCGGTCATCGGAACAACCGCCACTGCTAATGATCGTGTCGTGACCGATGTGGCGGAAATTCTGGGCGCGGGCATCAACATCCAGCGTGGATCACTCACCCGTGAAAGTCTGGCGCTGTATGTGTATCCCACACCAATGGACGCCGCCACCCGCCTGACCTTGCTGTCGCATGTGCTGCGGAGTATGCCCGGAAGCGGCATCATCTACTGCACCACCACCCGCGACTGCCGCTTAGTTGCCGATTGGTTGCAGCAGGAAGGCTTGAACGTCAAACCCTATTTTGCCGATGTTGAAGCCGTCGCCGACGAGGATCGCGCTTCTTTAGAACAGCAGCTTATGCGGAATGAAGTCAAGGCGTTGGTTTCCAGCGTCGCGCTCGGCATGGGCTTCGACAAAAGCGACATCCATTTTGTCATCCATTACCAGCTTCCGGGCAATATCATCAGCTACTATCAGCAGATCGGACGTGCCGGACGCGGCATCGACAAAGCGCACATCATCCTCATGCACGGCCCCGGCGACGAGGATATTCAGCACTACTTTATCGACAGCGCTTTCCCCACACCGGGACAGGTGCGCCAGGTGATTGATGCGCTGCGGCAGCAGCCTAAAACCAGCATCGAGTTGCAGCGCGATGTCAACGCTCGCAAATCGGTGCTCGATAAAATTCTGACACACCTGGAAGTTGAGCTTATTATCGGCAAACCAAAACGGGATTATGTCCTGTTGAAACCCAACACCCAGCCCGGTTTTTCACGTTGGGAATCGGTCACAAAAACCCGCTATGCCGAACTGCGCCATATGCAGGATTACGTGCATGAAAAAGGCTGTCTGATGCATTTCATCGCCGCCGCACTCGATGATCCTGCACCCATCGAACGCTGTGGACGCTGCAAAAATTGCACTGGCGCTGAGAGTAAATTTCAGCCGGATGCCGCCGCGATTAGCCGCGCCCAACACTTCCTGCGTGATGGCAAAGCGCTGACATTCGAGCCGCGCAAGCGCTGGCCGAGCGCCTTGCCCGGTTTTAAGAAAACCACCGATATTAGGGTCAATCAACCCGGTTTAGCCCTATGCAGCTTTTATGACGATGGTTGGGGCGCGCTGGTTCGCTCTCGCCGGGATCAAAACGCCGATTACGACGACACTTTGGTCGCTGCCTCGGTGACGGCATTACAGGATTATTGGCGCACAAACGGAGATCAGCCGCAGATTGTTGTGCCGGTTCCCTCACTGCGTCGCCCTACCCTAGTCGCTGGCTTTGCTGCCCGCCTCGCCAAAGGACTGAATCTGCCGCTCGCCCCGGCCATTGAGCATGGCGTTCAACATCCGCCGCAGGCCGACATGCGTAACAGCTTTCAGCAGGCAGCGAATTTAGTAGATCGTTTTGCGGTCACAACCTCGCTCACCGGCAAATCGGTTTTGCTGGTTGATGACCTCGCCGACTCCAAATGGACGCTAACCTTCCTGGGCGATTTGCTTCAGCGCAATGGCGCAGGTAAGGTGTATCCATTTGTATTGGCAATCACCAACGCATCAGATTAATAAAGCGCTCACGTAAATAAGTAGAATTCCTCATGACAAACCAAAATGGCGGCGTTAAACTGGGATCACCAATCGCGAAACATTTTCCAAGCGAGGACACCATGACAACAACTGAACATCATGCTTTTACGCGCAATGACCTGCCCGCTCATACCCGTGAAACCATCGTCACCCTGCTCAACCAGCATCTGGCCGACACTTTTGATCTGTATTCGCAGGTCAAACAAGCCCATTGGAATGTGAAGGGGATGCATTTCATTCAACTGCATCTGCTCTTCGATCAGATTGCTGACCCGCTCCTGGAATATACCGACTCGATTGCCGAACGGATCACCTCACTAGGCGGCAAGGCGATGGGTACGGCGCGTATGGCGGCAGCAAAATCCCAGCTTGAGGAATTTCCGGCGGAATTTGTGGATGGCAAACAAGTTTTGGAAGTGCTGTCACAGCGCTACGCGGTCTATAGCTCCACCAGCCGCGAAGCCATCGGCGCAACCGACGAATTGGGCGACCCCGTGACCGCCGACCTCTTCACCGAGATTTCGCGCACCATCGACAAACACCTGTGGATGCTCGAAGCCCATCTCCAGGATTAATGCCCTAAGCAACAAATGAATCCGCAAGAACTGCAAACATAATTCTAAGCGGAGAGGCTATTGTAGGGGCGTTACGCTGTAACGCCCTCTTATACTTTCAACCCCGGCGGCAGGTGTCCGAAACACATTTACAATAGTTACGATTGCATGACCGGCACTTTGAGATAATCGTCCGGCACAAACAACGAACCTTCGGTTGTGCCTTGTGGAGCCGCTTTTTGCAGGCGCTGGTCGAGTTCCGCCGCATTGATTCGCCCCGCAAAATAATCATGGAACGCGGTGGATACCCGCCGTACCGTGTCCGCTGTTTCATGCACGAATTCCAGCCGGTAGTGCACGATCCCGCTCTGCATCATGTGATCCAGATGGCGGCTGGCAACCTGGGCTTCTGCGCCGAAAACCGTGTTACGGCAGCCGACATCCGCCACCACCGGATGCTCGCGTCCCTGGGCATCCCGCAGCGCGACTTTGTGGGTTTCACAAGGATGCCCGCAGTCCAGGTAACTTGTCCCTTTCGACAGGAAACGGCAGAAAACACAGTGTTCAGTGTGGAAAACTGGCAGATGATGATAGGCAATCACTTCAAATTGCCCACCGCCAATTTCCTGCGCCAGCTTGCTGATCTGGTCGGCGTTCAGATCGTGCGTCGGCGTAATCTTGTCGATGCCCAGTTTGAAGTAGGTATCGGCTGAAAGCTGGTTGGCAACGTTCAGGCTGAAATCACCGATTAATGGATGTTGATGGCGGCCTTGCAGCGCTTCCAGCAGGCCGCCGGAACGTACCACAATCTGGCAGTCCAGCCGAAGCAGGAAGTTGACGACCCGCTGCTCATGTGGTTTGAGCACGCGCGGGCTGGCGACACGCGGCACGATTCCAGCAGCTTTAATTTGCTCAACCGCCGGACGCAAACCGTACAGTTCCAGATAATCCAGCGTAATGCTGGCAGGTTTTAACTCCAGCGCGGCTTCAAGCTGCTCCGGGGTGCGAACCAGCAGATGCAGTTGAACATTTGAGTCTGACTCTGCTTCCGGCTGGCGGTCAACCGCTGACAGTGCATTTTCTAACGTTTGGATCGGATTTTGCGTGACCATTTCCCGCGTCTGAGCTTGCTGGTTGACGAGTTGTTCAACCGCTTCCTGCCGCAGACGATTCAACAGCGAACTGGGGATAAATGGATCGCCACCAATGTCGGCGCTCAAATCTGCGATCTGGTAAGCGGTGTTGCCCAATCGACCAAGCTGCTGGTACAGATATTCAGCCGTCACGCCGCGATTGTTCGCCCGTGTCAGCCCTTCATCCGCCTGCACGCTGACCCGAATTTCAGGGTTTTTCACCAGTTCCCAGGTCAGCGCCAATGGCTGCCCTTCGTGGGCGACAACCTGCACATTGACCGCCTGCTTATGAACCGGCGTATTGGACTCGGTAAACGGCTTGCTGGCCTTATCAACATTCACATCATGCGTGCGCCACACCCAATCGCCAGGACGAATGCGCGTGAAGTCAATTTCGCGGTTGCCAAAATAAAGTTCGATCAGCTTGCCGACGGGCTTCACTTCATATAAGTGCCCGCCCTCTTCGGCGATTTGCGGACTGCGCCAATCCGCTGCATCGAAGACGATACCGTCTCCGGCCTTGAGCGGAACGGTATCCTGGACACCCGTCGGCTCAATAGCGACTCGGTCTTTAAAAACTTTCGTCACACGCCCGCACAACACACCGCGATGGCGCGGCGAACGCCCGGAAACAACGGCTTGATGGTTGGTTCCTGAGACAAAAAACGCCCCCAAGCCCCTGGAATACACCTGCTCAATAGCGAGTTCTTCCTGCGGCGTAACCGGATTGGGGCGCTTTTCCCACGCGGCATCTACCGCGCGGCGATAGGCGTTGGTGGTCAGCGCGACATAATTTTCGTCCTTGTAGCGCCCTTCAATTTTGAGCGCTGAAATCCCAATGTCGATGATTTCCGGGACTTGATGCAAAGCATACAGATCACCAGGAGACAGGAGATAACGTGCGTCGCCCAAAGGCTTGAGTTCATCATCAACAATCAGTTCGTAGGGCAGTCTACACGCCTGAGCGCACTTGCCCCGGTTGGCACTACGTCCGCCCCAGGCTTCCGACGAGAAACATTGACCGGAATAGGAGACACATAACGCACCATGCACAAACATTTCCAATTCACAATCGGTCTGCTCGCGGATGTCGCTAATATCACTTAAAGAGAGTTCGCGTGCCAGCACCACCCGACTCACCCCGAAGCGCTGCGCCAGAGCAACCCCTTCCGCGCTGGTGATGCTCATCTGTGTGCTGCCATGAATCTCGACATGCGGGGCAATTTCATG
Organism: Chloroflexota bacterium; assembly: GCA_039933955.1. Taxonomy (GTDB): domain Bacteria; phylum Chloroflexota; class Anaerolineae; order Aggregatilineales; family Phototrophicaceae; genus CFX2. Next base: position 31,654 of record JBDTNB010000003.1, on the reverse strand, counting down.
CGCCAACTGCGCCATACCGACATCCTGAACGATGACCGAATCCGCTCCGGCACGAGCAATTTGTTCAATCGTTTTGACGGCTTCACGCAGCTCGTGGTCAAAAATCAGCGTGTTAAAGGTGACATATCCCTTGACGCCTCGGCTGTGAAGCGTTCGCATCACATCCGGCAGTTCGTCCAGGGAAAAACCAACTTTCGCGCGGGCGGTAAAGTGTTTGAGTCCAAAGTAGACGGCATCCGCCCCGGCCTCAATCGCTGCCTGGAGCTGCGGCCAATATCCAGCGGGACTCATGATTTCTGGTTTTATAGGATTCATTTTGCGATCTGGATTTACAATAAATTGGATGGATGGGTGTCTTCAATTGCATTATCCCACAAGATGAGTCGAATCTCCAAGATTATTCTCTAGCCATGAAATCATAGTCTGCTTTCCCCGGCTAATAAATCTATCCAGAGTCACGAAAAATAAAAGTTTCGTGAAAATTGACACATGTAGAACCAATCCCTATTGACCACCAAAAGATTATCAACTATATTGATAATCAACATAACTGATTATCAAAGAGGTTGACAAATTTGGATGGGTGATACCTGGTCAATACAAGCGCTTTCAGAAGCCCTCATGAGGCTGCTGCCCAATCTGGGCAAGCAAATTGCAGCACACCTACGCGAATCGGGCGAGGAAGAAACCACACTCATGCAAATGAGTGTACTGCACCAAATTAACAAACAATCAATCACGGCCAGCGAACTGGCGAAACGCCGACGAGTGAGCCTGCAATCCGCCAGCGTGCTGGTGCAAAGCATGGCCGAACGGGGATGGATTGTCCGTCGCCGTGATAGCCATGATCGTCGGCAGTTCCTGCTGGAAATCACGCCGGAAGGAGCCGCAAAAGCTGAAGCAACCCGAAATGAGATTATCAGCTATCTGGCGGAATTTTTAGGGGATTTATCCTCCGAAGAAATCGCCGCTGCCCAAATTTTTCTGCCCGCTCTGAGCCGCATTTTGACCCAGGACACGGCAACTGATGACACAGAAGCAGAAACACAACGTACACTGCAAGAGGAACAGACACCACTATGATTCGTTTGGCTCGATACCTTAAACCATTCACCCTATTGATCGTGCTTTCAGTGATCTTGCTATTCACGCAAGCAATGGCCGATCTGTCATTACCGGATTATCTATCCCGCATCGTCAACAACGGTATTCAGCAAGGCGGCGTTGAAAATGCCGTGCCACTGGCGATCCGCGCCAGCGAAATGAACAAAGCAGTCCTGTTCATGAGTGAAGCCGACAAAGCGACGGTGCTTAACCATTACACACTCGTCGATAAAGACTCGCCAGACTACAGCAAATACGTCACCGATTATCCGGTGCTGGCAACTGAGCCGGTCTACGTTCGCAACGATGTCAGCGCGAGCGATATTGATCTCTTGCAGCCGATAATGGCAAAATCCCTGCTCGCCGTTTCAGGAATCGAGCAAGCTATCGCCGATCCAGCAAAGGCAGCGGCATTGGGAACACAAGGCGGGTTTGACTTATCAAAACTGCCCCCTGGAACTGATGTGTTCAAAATGCTAGGGATACTCCCGGCTGCTACGCGGGCCTCCATGCTCGCCAAGGTGAACGAACGTTTTGATGCCATGGGGCCAAGCATGATCGATCAGGCCGCAGACGGGTTCATTAAAACCGAATATGCTGCACTGGGCATGAACACGGAAACGCTCCAGAACAACTATGTCATCCGTACCGGCGGCGTGATGCTGCTCATCTCATTGCTCTCCGGGATATGTACCATCATCGTGGGTTTTCTTTCGGCAAAGGCCGCAGCCGGTATGGCACGTAATCTGCGACGCGATGTCTTCACCAAAGTCGAAAGCTTTTCCAACCATGAATTCGACACGTTCTCGGTTTCATCACTCATTACTCGTTCGACCAATGACATAACCCAGCTTCAAATGCTGATTGTCATCCTCATCCGCATGGTGATTTACGCACCCATTCTGGCGGTTGGCGGCATCATCAAGGCTGTTAGCACCGATGCATCAATGTGGTGGACGATTGCGCTGGCAGTCGTGGCGCTGCTGGGTTTCATCATTGCGACTTTCTCAGTTGCACTACCGAAGTTCAAAATCATCCAGAAATTGGTTGATCGGTTGAACCTTGTCACCCGCGAAAATCTGTCCGGCATGATGGTTATCCGCGCCTTCAATACCCAGGCCTTTGAGGAAAAGCGCTTCGACAGCGCCAACCGCGACCTGACCGACACCAACCTGTATGTCAACCGGGTGCTGGCGCTGATGATGCCTTTCATGATGCTGATTATGAACGGCGTAACCGTACTCATCATCTGGGTTGGTGCGCATCAGGTTGCTGACTCACAAATGCAGATTGGTAACATGATCGCCTTCATGCAGTACGGCATTCAGGTCGTGATGGCCTTCCTGTTCATCTCGTTCATGTTCATCATTCTGCCGCGCGCTTCGGTCTCGGCTGATCGTATCGCCGACGTGCTGGAAATCGAACCGGCTATTCAAGACCCGAAAGACCCCAAGCGCTTCCCTGCCCCATTCAAGGGTACAGTTGAGTTCCGCAATGTGGCTTTCCGTTATCCAGGTGCAGAGGAAGATGTGCTACGCCATATCAACTTTACCGCGCAGCCCGGACAAACGACGGCATTCATTGGTTCGACAGGTTCCGGTAAATCGACACTCATCAACCTGATCCCGCGCTTCTATGATGTGACCGGCGGTTCAATCCTGATTGATGGAACCGACATCCGCGAAATCACCCAGCATGAACTGCGCGAGAGAATCGGTTATATCCCGCAAAAAGGCAATTTGTTCTCCGGGACAATTGAAACCAACCTGCGCTACGCAGACGATCAGGCTACCGAAGAAGAACTGACCTTAGCAGCCGACATCGCCCAGGCCAGCAATTTCATCGCCGAGAAGCCGGAAAAACTGGCGACTGAAATTTCGCAGGGCGGCACGAACGTTTCCGGGGGTCAGCGTCAACGGCTTTCGATTGCCCGCGCGTTGGTCAAGAAAGCACCAATCTATATCTTTGACGATAGCTTCTCAGCATTGGACTTCAAAACTGATGTTGCCTTACGCAAAGCCCTCTGGGAAAACACCGGGGAAAGTACGATGTTGATTGTGGCACAGCGCATTTCAACCATTAAGAATGCCGACCAAATCATTGTACTGGACGAAGGCAGAGTTGTTGGAATCGGCACACACGACGAATTAATGGAAGACTGCGAAACCTACCGCGAAATCGCGCTGTCGCAGCTCAGTATGGAGGAATTGGCATCATGATGATGGGAAACAGACAAGGACAGGGCGGCGCACGCCCTGGCATGGGTATTCAGGCGCAAGGCGAGAAAGCCCGCGATTTCAGAGGTACGATTGGACGGTTGCTACAGTATCTGCGAGCTTATCGGATTTCGCTGATTGTGGTGCTGATATTCGCCATCGCTTCTACGCTGTTTTCAATCGTTGGGCCGAAAATTCTCGGTCAGGCGACCACCAAGTTATTCGAAGGGGTAGTCGCCCAAATATCGGGTTCAACCGCAGGCATTGACTTCGAATACATTGGCAACATCATCGCCTTGTTGGCCGTGTTATACATTATCTCGGCAGTGTTCAGCTATATCCAGGGTTGGATTATGGCTGGGGTTGCCATCGAGGTGACTTATCGTTTCCGCAAGGACATCGCTGAAAAAATCAACCGTATGCCGCTCAAATATTTTGACGGCACCAATCACGGTGAAGTCCTGTCGCGCATCACGAATGATGTTGATACCGTTAGCCAGACGTTGAATCAGAGCCTTTCGCAAATCGTGACTTCGGTCACAATGTTGATCGGCGTATTCATCATGATGCTAACCATTAGCTGGGTGATGACGCTGGTTGCGCTGGTCATAATCCCGCTTTCATTTGGAATCATCGCGCTGGTCGTCAGCAAATCGCAGCGCTACTTCAAAGAACAACAGGACTACCTGGGTCATGTCAACGGCCACATCGAGGAAATGTACAGCGGTCATAACGTCGTCAAAGCCTTCAACGGCGAGGCGAAGAGCGTTGAGAAATTTGACGTATACAACGACACCCTATATGACTCGGCCTGGAAATCGCAGTTCCTTTCCGGTTTGCTGATGCCGATCCTGACGTTTGTCGGCAATCTGAATTACGTAGCCGTAGCGATCCTCGGTGGCTATCTCGCCATTCGCGGCAGCATCACCATCGGCGATATTCAGGCGTTCATCCAGTATGTGCGTTCATTCACGCAGCCAATTGCTCAAATCGCCAATATCTCGAACGTGCTTCAGCAAACTGCCGCTGCCGCTGAACGAGTCTTCGAATTCCTGGATGAGGCCGAAGAAGTACCCGAAACCGCTTCTCCAATCACCCTGGAAACCGTGAACGGCAGCGTGGAATTCGACCATGTCCACTTCGGCTACAACCCGGACAAAATCATCATCAATGACTTCTCGACCAAAGTGAATCCCGGTCAGAAGATCGCCATCGTCGGCCCAACCGGCGCAGGCAAAACCACCATCGTCAAGCTGCTGATGCGCTTCTATGATGTCAACAGCGGGGCAATCCTGGTGGACGGGCATGACATCCGCGATTTCAGCCGCGAGCGATTGCGCTCGATGTTCGGCATGGTTTTGCAGGATGCATGGCTCTATAACGAAAGCATCATGGAAAACATCCGTTATGGTCGTCTCGGAGCAAGCGATGAAGAAGTTATCGAAGCTGCAAAAGCTGCTCACGTTGACCACTTCGTCCGCACCCTGCCCGATGGCTACAACATGGTACTCGACGAAGAAGCCGGGAATGTGTCGCAGGGGCAAATGCAGTTGTTGACAATCGCCCGCGCTATTCTGGCCGATCCGCGCATTCTCATCCTGGACGAGGCCACGAGTTCGGTGGATACTCGTACCGAAGTCTTGATCCAACAAGCAATGGATCATCTGATGCAGAATCGGACGAGCTTTATCATCGCCCACCGTTTGTCCACAATCCGCAACGCCGATTTGATCCTGGTAATGAAGGACGGCGATATTGTGGAACAAGGCAGTCATCTCGAACTGTTGGCACAGAACGGCTTCTATGCTGAACTGTACAACAGCCAGTTTGAGAACGCCGTCATTAGCGATGTTGCCTGATTGCAACCGCTGATAAACCGCTAAAAGTCCGCTCGAATATATAGCTGACCATCGACTTACGATTTCGGTAAGTCGATGGTCAGCCTTAATAGACTTATTTTTGAACAACTTATTTTTACGGATGCAGAAGGAGTAAACATGTCTGCAAAAATTGCCCTGGATAAGGCAAATTATGACTTTGCCAAGCGTTTCATAACCGCCTATTTCGCCCTCCGAAGCCATATTACAACCCAATCCATCATCAATTACCCGCCCGGTTTGAGTCCGAATCAACTCAAAATGCTGCACCTGGTTTTCCACAAACCAGGCATTTCTCAAACCCTTGTCGCCGAACGGCTCGGAGTCACCACCGCTTCCATATCAACTTCAGTGCGCGAGATGGAGGCGCAAGGACTCATCGAGCGGCGTCCCAACCCGGATGATGCACGGGTGCTGCTGCTGCATCTCGCACCGCTCGGCGAACAAATCTTTGAACAGGTTTTCGACCAATTCATCAATACCTGTGCTGATTTACTGGGCGTTTTACCCTGTGACGATCAACAGCAATTGGTCGAACGGTTTGAAGCAGTTCTAGTCGCCAATAACATTAATCTGGATGTTGGCAAGATGAGCTACAGCGAAAAATTGCGTATGATGAAGGACAGTCCGAATCCAGTAACTTGACAAGTTCCCTATAATCGCGGTTTTAAGGCGGTTTCTGTCTATTATAGTGAAGGACACGATACGCTGTTGAACACCATTGATCCACAATCTGTTGCCCAGAGCTTTCGACTGGATGGGAAAGTTGCGCTCGTTCCTGGTGGTTACGGCGGCATCTGGCGCAAAAGTCGCCATCGCTGGACATAGGCCAGAACCAACCGATGCGCTGGTTGCAGCCCTGTGCCAAGCGAATCACGAAGCTTATGCCGCGCCCATCGAAAGCACTCAATATTTTCAAAAGTTTATCATTCTAAGGAGATCAACTATGACAACCTACAATGAATTAACCCCACAAGAACATCGCGTACTGGAACTCGTCGCAATGGGATGGCGCAATACCAAAATCGCCAGCGAACTTTGCATCAGCACCCGGACAGTTGAAGGCCATCTCTACCGCATTTTTGACAAATTAGGGGTCGCCTCCCGTACCGATGCCGCTGTTTTGATGTTCCACAAGGGTTCACTTTTAACTACTAAAATGAGTGGAATTTCTGACGACAATCTACAACCTAACCGCTACGCTAGAGACATCCATTAAGGGGTTCTAATCGAACCTATTCAGGAGATTTGCAGCATGAAAGCAATCCGCATCCACAAACAAGACGAGACTAATGTGTTGGTTTATGAAGATGTGCCGCAGCCGCAGCCCAGTGAAAATGAGGTTCTGGTGCGGGTATACGCGACCAGCGTCACCCCTGCCGAACTGGGTTGGGGCGCAACCTGGAAAACCAAAGCTGGCATCGAACGTCCTTTTCCAATTCCAGGTCACGAATTGTCCGGCATTATCGCCCAGATTGGCGCAAATGTGACCGATCTAAAAGTAGGACAGGCCGTATACGGTTTCAACGATTTTGATCAGGATGGCAGCGAGGCTGAATATACAATCGTCCAACCGGAGGAACTCGCGCCCAAGCCAGCTTCGCTTACGCATGTGCAGGCGGCGGCAGTCCCCTTAGCGGCGCTGACAGCGTGGCAAGCATTGTTCGATCATGCCAAACTCAGCATCGGACAGACGGTCTTAATTCATGGCGCGGCGGGCGGTGTTGGGAGCTTCGCTGTTCAACTGGCTCGATGGGCGAAAGCGCATGTTGTTGGCGTTGATGCACCCTGGAATCGCGGTTTACTTTTAGAATTAGGCTGCGATGAAGTCGTTGATTTTACAACCACGCGGTTCGAGGATGTAGTTCATAGCGCTGATGTCGTCCTCGATGCGGTAGGCGTGGGCGACGCGATGGATCGCTCCTGGGCCATCACGAAAAAAGGCGGCGTGCTCATCTCGTTGGCGAAACCGTTGTCACAGGAAAAAGCAGCCGCATACGGAGTGCAAGCACTGTTTTTCGTCGTCTCGTCCAATCCATCAGAACTTTCCCAAATTGGTCAACTTATCGACGACGGTCAGGTACGCCCCTTGATTTCCCAGGTGCTCCCGTTGTCGCAAGCCAGTGAAGCTTATGAACGAAAAAAGGGTGGACGAACCCCTGGCAAAATTGTCCTGCAAGTGATGAGCTAGGTAGAATCAAACTGGCCCAGCACGTCAGCAGTTAGCAAAAGATAAGGAAAAATGACCATGAGCGAAGTCTCTTGCACACATCTCGATGAGATCCAGGATGTTACGCCGAGCGGGCGCGGTTGCAAAGAATGCCTGGAAATGGGTGATAGCTGGGTTCATTTGCGCATCTGTTTGATCTGTGGGCATGTTGGCTGCTGCGACAATTCAAAGAATAAACATGCCACCAAACACTTCCACGGCACTCAGCATCCACTGATTCAATCTTTCGAACCCGGCGAGGACTGGATTTGGTGCTACTTGGACGAAATCGCGATGGAACCCGGCCAACTCTTGTATCACCTGGATCGGTAAACCCGGCGACCATTTCTATTCCAAATTTTATACTCCTGATGAACGTTTCAACGCGCAGTTGGATGATAGTTTTGGTTTCCATAGTGGCTGTCCCTAACTGCATCAGTTGTTCACTGAAATTAGAGTGGATGCCGGGAATGCTCGATTCATCGCTGACCCAAAAGATCAGTAGAAACTCTCACGACACCAGAGTCAACAGCGCGTAGCATAAGACAAATGAGGAAATCAATACCCTGGAAAGGAAATTTTTTAATGAGTTCACTTGAAGGAAAAGTTGCTTTAGTCACTGGCGGTAACAGTGGAATTGGGTTGGCAACCGCCAGAGAATTTCATGCCAGCGGCGCTAAAGTTGTGATTTCGGGACGCAATCCGCAAACGCTCGAAGCTGTAGCTCAGGAATTAGGCGACAACGTTATAGCTGTTCCAACCGATATTACTCGGCTGGGCGATATTGATAACCTGATGGCGCGCACTTTCGAAACCTTTGGCAAATTAGATGTCCTGTTTGTTAACGCCGGTATTTTCAAAGGCGCGCTGCTTGAAGAAGTTGATGAAGCAGCTTTTGATCAGATGATGAACGCCAACTTTAAAGGATCGTATTTCACTGTCCAAAAAGCCCTGCCTATTTTGAATCAGCCAGCATCCATTATCTTCAACGGCTCGGTAAATGCGCTGACGGGTATCCCGCAAAGTTCGCTGTATACCGCTGGCAAAGGCGCGATTCATGCGCTGGCGGCGGAACTTGTCAGCAGGGGGATTCGGGTGAACACCATCTCGATTGGCCCGACTGCGACCCATTTATTGGACAGGTCGGGGTCTTCGCAAGCCATTCTGGATGCCCAAGACGTGGCGCGTATTAACCATTCACCCATGAAGCGGCTGGGGCAGCCTGAAGAAGTCGCAAAAGTTGCGCTGTTTCTAGCTTCAGATGACTCATCATTTGTTACAGGGTCAGAAATTGCGGCAGACGGCGGCTGGCTCTTAAACACGATCTAAAGTGCGGCTTTGGGATGTTAATGTGGAACCATTCAAGGTTGTCTGGCGTCTTATTGTTATCTACGTAAGGAGTAGCAAATTACAATGAACAAACTCAAATATCTACCTCTCCTACTGTTGTGTATTTTAGGGGCAGCATCAGTCAATGCACAGGATTCCGCTTCCAACGTGGCGATCACCCTGGAACGCACCGCCTGTTTTGGAACCTGCCCGGTCTATACGATTACCATCCTTGAAGATGGAACTGTGAATTATGAGGGGCAGGATTTCGTCGATGTGACCGGAAAACAAACCAGCGAACTGACGCCCGAAACTGTCAAGCAAATGGTCGCAGCGTTCGAAAAAGCCGGTTATTTCGACTGGAAGGAAACCTACGACACCCAGATCGTTACTGACCTGCCAACCGTGATGACCTCGGTGACGCTCGATGGTAAAATCCACAGTATCAGCCACTACATGGGCGATTATACGGCTCCGTTGGAACTGACCTTTCTCGAACAGTGGGTTGACGAAATGGCGAATAGCCAATTATGGACGGGTGTTGAACCAGACACGTCTGCAATCTCAAACGGCACGGATACACCCCTTGTCACCTTGCAGCGCAATCAGTGCTTCGGCAACTGCCCCGTTTATGATGTCGCCCTGTTTGCAGATGGCACTGTGGTTTATGCAGGTATCGCCAATGTAAATAACATTGGGGTCTATACCTTCCAGGCAGATGCCGCAGCCATCACCGGTATTACACAGCGCGCCCAGGCTTTCAAGTATTTCGACTGGCAGGACAGTTATGAAGAACGCATCATGACCGATCAAGCCACTGTCACGACATCCATTCGCACAGAAGATCAATTCAAACGTATCGTCCGCTACAATGGCGATCCAAATGCGCCTGTCGGACTAACATGGATCGAAGGTAGTATCGACCAGCTCATAACCACTTTGGCTGGCTAGCTAATTTCCACAATCAGGTTCTGAAGGAATGACAAGAGATTTGCGAAACCTTCCAGTTTTGGGTGGATCATTTCGGCAAATCTCTTGCATTTTATGTCGCAAAGACGTGCCTCATGACTTTTTTGAGGAAGTTGTCGTGATCTCTGGCGACTGACGAAGGGTCTGCAAGACAACACAATAACGTTCGGTGAGACGAATCAATGTTGCAATTTGTTCGTCAGCAGCGTCGGTATCCAGGTCAAAATACAAGCGGATGTGTTGGAAACCAACCGGGGCTTCCTTCGATACGCCCAGCGTTCCGCGAAAATCCAGGTCACCTTCGGCACGAATCGTCGCATCGCGCAGTTCGACGTTGATCGCGGTGGATACTGCCGCCAGCGTGACACCAGCACAGGCTACTAACGCTTCCAGGAGCATATCCCCTGAACAGACCGCCATTCCATCACCGCCGGTTGCCGGATGTAAACCCGCCTCGACCAACGACTTACCGGTTTCAACTTTACAGGCAATGCCTTCACCCAGGCGTCCCTGAGCTTTGAGGGTAATGAAAGCTGCTTCGGGTGTCTGGCGATACTGTTCTTTCAACGGCGCTTGCAACTGGCGCAGTGCTTCTCCGTCCATAATGATTCTCCTTTAGCCGTTACTGAAATCCAATGACAACGCTATGCTGACTGTCCCCGAACCATGATACTACGAAATTCATTACGGCTTCACATTTTAAAGTTGGCTCCAGGGGTGTAATGGGATACCAAAGGAGGAATTGCATATGAGAAAGATCGTGGACAAAGCGCCTATGCTCCATTTTCGAGGAAAGTAAGACGACCATTTTGGAATTCAGGGCAAGCCTTATTGCGAAAACTTGCTCTGAATTCGCTTTGTCGATTTAGGAACGACGAACGGCTTGCACGTCTAGAAATTCTGACTCAAGAAAGACTGTGCCATCCGCCGCTTGATTGTGATCTGACCACAACTGTTCTAAATCACGTCGCAATGCGGCCTGTTTGTCCGTATCCAGCGCAAGAAATGCCCGGTTGGTCGGCCCGTAGAATTCACGGAAAAATTCAACCACCTTCGCTGTACTAAACGGATACTTGAATGGATACAGTCGGCGGGTCATCTGGAGGTCAGAAACGTACTCGCCCAGTCGGGCACGGACGGTAGCCTCATCTCCCCATAACGCAGGCGCAGGCATACCCTGGGGCGGTGGCACATGTTTGCCCATCGTTTTGAACATCTGACCGACGAAACCGCTCGGTGTCCAGTTGCCCATGATGATCCGTCCACCAGGACGACAAACCCGCGCAAATTCGGCAGCAACCCGTTCTGGCTGCGGCGCAAACATTGCCCCAAAGAGGCTAAAAACGACATCAAACGAGGCATCTTCATAGGGCAGTTCTTCGGCATCGCCTTCATCAAACTGAACGTGCAAACCTTCCGATTGCGCCCGTTTTCTGGCGGCTTCGACCAGGTTGCTGGCGATGTCAATTCCAGTCACCCGACTACCTTTGCGTGCCATCGGCAGGGCTGTTTGACCGGCTCCACAGGCGACATCTAACACTTTGGCCCCAGCAGGTATGTCGCACAGGGCGAGAAAATCATCGGCCCCCTCCACAAGATAGGTCGCAAATTTGACATAATCACCTGACATCCAGGTCGCCTTCTGCCGCGTCTTGATGGCGTCCATTTCGGATGTATCGATATTGATACTCATAACTTCCCCTCTTGAATCTAGACAACTGTCTCAGGATAGGGCAACGGTAGCAGGTTCGTCACCTATCCAAAGAATGGAGTTGAGAGTGGAAATTGCCATCTAGCGTCTGCGATATTATGATGACAGATACGAAATGACATTTGTAAGCTTAAAGAGACTCAGAGCCAATGGCCTTTCAAAAATGGCCGACTCCATACGAAGATTTAAGTGGGCGTTCAGTCGAAATCCTACGCCTGTTAGCCGAAGGATTATCGGATCGTGAGATCGCCGAACGCCTGGTATTAACCCTCAACACAGTCAAATGGTATAACCGCCAGATTTACAGCATCCTGGATGTCGGCAGCCGCACGCAAGCCATTGCCCGCGCACGCGAACTCCAACTGCTGGACGAGGGCGATGCGAGTTCGTCCTCGGTCAATATCATTCAACGCCCACAAAAGCATCATCTTCCGATTGAAAGCACCCACTTCATCGGGCGGAAACAAGAAATTGCCGACAGCAAGAGACTACTGAATAGTACGCACTTGCTGACTCTGGTAGGATCGCCGGGAACCGGCAAAACCCGTTTGGCTCTTAAAACAGCATCAGAATTGGCCGATACTTTCTCAGAAGGGGTTTATTTTGTTCCCCTTGCGCCCATCAGCGATCCGGCACTAGTAACCAACGCCATAGCCAGCGCCATCGGGGTGAATGAAACGCCCAGCCAGCCGTTGATCGAAACCTTAAAGCAGGTTCTACGCGACAGACATATGCTGCTGCTGCTCGATAATTTCGAGCATGTGCTTTCGGCAGCGACCCAGGTATCAGAACTGCTGACTGCTGCGCCCCATCTCAAGGTGCTGGCGACTAGCCGTGAACCCCTCCACCTCTATGGCGAACAGGAATATACCGTGCCGCCACTGGAACTCCCCGGCCCGCAACAGCTTGATCCACAAACACTGGCAGACTGCGAATCCGCCGCTTTGTTCGTCCAGGGGGCGCGTGCAGTGCGATCCGATTTCGAACTGACTACCGCAAACGCCCTGGATGTCGCGAAAATATGTATCCGGTTGGAAGGCCTGCCGTTAGCTATTGAACTGGCTGCCGCACGCACCAAATTGCTAACACCCTCCGCCCTGCTGACGCGGCTAGCGAGCAGACTCGATACTCTAACGGGTGGCGCGCGTGATTTGCCTGCCCGCCAGCAAACGCTGCGCAACACGATTGAGTGGAGCTATAACCTGCTTGACGAGGGCGAGAAAGTTTTGTTTGCGCGGTTGGCTGTTTTCCAGGGTGGAAGTTCGCTGGAAGCTATCGAAGCGATTTGCGGTCAGGACTTGCCAATAGAACTGTTTGATGGTCTCGAATCCCTCCTTAATAAGAGCTTGATTCAACAAAAAACACCATCGTGGGATGAGCCTCGTTTTGTTCTATTAGAAACGATCCATGAATACGCGCGTGAGCGCCTGGAAGCCAGCGGCGAAGCCGAAGCGATTCACAGACTCCACGCTTTATATTTTGCAGAGTTGGCTGAACGCGCTGAACCGGAACTCCGTCAGGTCGAGTTCGCATATTGGATGGAACGTTTGGGAGCGGAAGAAGACAATCTGGGTGCTGCCCTGGAGTGGTCTTTAGAAGGTGGCGCAGTCGAATTGGGATTGCGATTGGTCGCCTCCCTGCGCGATTTTTGGGTGATGTCTGGTCGTTTCACGCAGGGTCACAAGTGGACTCAGCGTGCGTTGTCAGAATCCAGCACTGTTCTTCCTCATCTGCATGTTAGGATTTTGACAGCGGCGGGCGTTGTACTCTATGTGTCGTCTCAACGAATGCTGCAAAAACATTTTTTCGAGGACGCCATTGAGCTTGCCCGTAACCTGGATGACAAACTGAATCTTGCATGGGCACTGACATTTTTAGGCGCTGCCAGCATCCGACATGGAGCGGAGTACGAAGAAGGATTATCCGCCATACAGGAAGCTTTGGGGATATTCCGTATGTTGGCACATAAACCGGGAATCGCGCAAACGCTCAATATACTTGGAGAATTATGGCGTCTACAGGGCAACGATGACCGCGCACAGATCGCCTATGAAGAATGCTTGCTGCTGGCAGGCGAAACGGGTGAGGTACGGCGCGAAGCGATGATGCTTGGCAATCTGGGCTTTATTGCAATGCACCGGGCTGATACAAAGGATGCAATCCAACTCTTCAGAAAGGCGCTCACCAAGTCATATCAACTGGGTCATGATAAACGTCTCATCATAGCCAACGTGCTTCTGCTGGCAGGGGCGATTGCAGAAAGCGGAGAACTGGAACGGGCTGTACGACTGTTTGGAGCAGCCGATGCTTTGTTCCTACCGACAGGGGTTGGTTTATCTTCCGCCGACCAACCTGAACATGAGCGTGTGTTGGCCGCTGTACGTGGTCAACTTGATGAGGAAACTTTTCAAGTGTGCTGGAACGACGGACGAAGCTTCACTCTGGAGCAAGCCGTTGCCTTCGCTCTCGAACTCAGTGACTCATAAATTGGGATTGGCACGACTAAATTGTTCGATATGGACAATTCAGATGATTACGCCTTCCAGTTGCTTGACAAATTAGCAAGGATCACATACTATCGAACTATATCGCGTACAAGTTCGAAAATGTTCGAACAAAGCGCGAACAAAGATTGATTTTTGCAGAATAGATTTATGATAAAAAAACCCACATTGCGCGATATTGCCGAAGGTGCAGATGTCGCGCTGAGTACCGTCTCTCAGGTACTCAACAACAAACCGGGAGTTTCCCCAGAGATGCGACACCGAGTGCTTGCCACAGCGGCAGAACTGGGTTATCGCTCCAGGGTGTCTTCCGAATCCCCCCTTTCTGCAAAACTCAAAACAATCGGTCTCCTCACCAAACGGCGCAATGGCGATGCCCTGACTATCAATCCTTTTTACTCACACATTATTGCAGGTGCGGAGTCGGAATGTGGTCGCCATAACATCAGCCTGATGTACGCCAATATCGAAGTGGATGAGCATAACCATGCCGTCAACCTCCCCTCCATGTTATTGGAGGAGCGCGTTGATGGCGTGATTGTGTTGGGGGCCTTTCTGGAAGAAACGCTTGGGCATATCAGCACTCGCGCGAACCAGATTGTGCTCGTCGACGCCTATACCAACGACGGGGATGAGTTTGATCGGGTACTGGTCGATAACGTCAGTGGTGCTGCCAAAGCGGTGAAACATCTCATCGCCTCAGGCCACCGTTACATCGGCCTGATTGGTAGTGAACCTGACTCGTATCCAAGCATTATGGAACGACGCCAGGGGTATTTAGCTGCCTTAGCCCAGTATGACCTCAAACCATTCATAGAAGACAGCGCATTAGATCGCCCAGAAGCATACGAAGCAACCAAACGCCTTATCGCCCGTGTCCCGCAAATTACAGCGATTTTGGCTTGCAATGACAATGTTGCCATCGGGGTAATCAATGCGGTGCAAGATGAGGGGCTTCAAGTACCAAATCATATATCGGTCATTGGTTTTGACAATATTGATTTGGCGCGGGAGCTAAAACCAGCTTTGACAACACTGCACGTTGACAAGGTTTTGATGGGGGTCGTGGCGGTGCGGCATTTGATGGATCGAGCCATTGATCCCAATCGCGCGGCGCTAAAGACACTGGTGAGTACACAGTTGATTGAACGCGAGACTGTGCGAAAAATCTCTGTGTAAGGGTTAGGAGAGCGAACCCGGTAACACGAGTAGGTTTTGGCGGCCAACCAGAGACAACCTACAGGCGTGTTTGCGTTGGGTTCGCATCCCCGAACGCCATTTAGTTTAGGGGTAATCGTAATAAAAGACAAGCTGATTGTATTGTTTCTGGACAGTCGGTTTCTTGCAGATTTTGGAGACGAACAGTTTGGAAACAGATCAAAACCAGCACTCTGTTAAAAAGGAAAGAAAAAAACATGTTAAAGCATTGGTTCCGAAAAACACTTCTGGTCGTCGTGTCATTGGCACTTGTTATGGCGCTCTACGCACCCGCTACCGCGCAAAGTTTATCCGGCACAATTACCGTCCTTAATCACCGCACAGATCTGGATCAGGACGGGACACTCGCCAAATACTCAGAAGCATTTAAGGCGTTGTATCCCGATGTCACTGTTAATTGGGAAACCATCACCGATTATGCTGGAGAAGTGGCGACCCGCTTGAGCACAACCGATTACGGTGATGTGCTGAATATTCCGCCCTCGCTGTCGGCAGATAAATACCCAGATTTCTTTACCCCGCTGGGAACCGTTGATGATCTGGGCGCAAAATACCAGTTCATTAACGAAGGTGCTTATGACGGTATGGTATACGGCATCGCGACCACCGGCAACGCTAACGGTCTTCTGTATAACAAGGAAGTTTTCACAGCCGCTGGTATCACCGATGTGCCCAAGACACCAGAAGAATTTCTGGCCGCTCTGAAAATGATCAAGGACAACACTAAAGCGATCCCGCTGTACACCAATTACCATGCCGGTTGGCCGCTCACCTCATGGAATACCGGAATCGAAGCATTCACCGCCGATCCGGATTATGCCAATGTTGAACTACCTCATATCGACACTCCATTCGCCCCGGATCAACCGTTATACATGTCTTACAAAATGCTGTACGACGCAGTCAAAGCCGGTTACACCGAAACCGACCCCACCACTACCGATTGGGAAAAATCGAAATCCATGATTGCCAATGGCGAAATCGGCGTCATGAACCTGGGATCGTGGGCAATTGTCCAGATGCAGGCTGCGGCAGTGGCGGCGGGCAAAGACGCCTCCATCATTGGCTACATGCCCTACCCAACCAGCGTTGATGGCAAGCAGTATGCTGGCGCAGGTGGCGATTACAAAATGGCCGTCAACAAAAACAGCCCCAATCAGGATATTGCCAAAGCATTTGTGACCTGGTTCATGGACGAATCCAATTTCGCTTATGACCAGGGTGGTATCCCACCGCTGAAGGATGCCAAACTGCCGCCTGCATATGACGCTTTCTCTCAGGCGGGTGTGATTTTTGTCGTCGATACGCCTGCCAAAGCTGGCGAAGAAGGAATGGTCAACAATATCGATAAAGAATCAGAAGTGGGTTGGAATAACGGCAGCGGAACCTGGCAGTCAACGATTATCGATGCAGGTCGCGGTCAGATCACAGATTCCTTCGATGACATCATGAACGCAGCTAACGCCAAATGGGCTGCGGCCAGACAATCGCTGGGTGTAACCCCGTAAGCTGCTTTGAGCAGCATTCAGGTCATGTCCTTCTAAACCTTTGTGCGCTAATGTGGCGATTGAATAAGCTTCATCTAAGCAGGTAGCGACAAGGAAGATGTTGATGTTTGAAGCAGGGACGGTTTCCCTTCCCTGCTTCCAAAGGAAATAAAATGGCAAGCCAATCTATTGCAAAAATGCCCAGCAGATCGATTTCATCGTCCTCATTTACCTACAAACGGCAAAAAGTTCTGATTTCAATCTTATTTTTAGCAGCGCCACTGGTCTTGTTATTGGTCTTCACCTATCTGCCTGCCATCAATATGGTCTTATACAGCTTCACAAAATGGGATGGTTTTGGAACCGTTGATAAGTACGTCGGGCTGCAAAATTACGCCGATATTTTTACCAGGCCCGAATACTTTTCGGTGTTTGGCGTCAGCCTCTATTATTTTGCAGGTTCAATCGTGCAAATTTGCTTGGCACTGTATTTCGCGACTCTCGTCAGCTTTAACGTTCGCTTCAAAAATTTATTTAAAGGCATATTGTTCTTTCCAAGCCTGATTAATGGTGTCGCTATCGCCTTCACGTTCTTATATTTTTTTCAGCCCGACGGCGGGCTTGACACGGTTGTGAAATCATTAGGAGCCAGCAGCACGCCCTTATGGCTAGGGGATCGCAGCCTGATTAACATTTCGCTGACTGGCGTTTCAATCTGGCGCTATATGGGTTTTAACTTTGTGATGTTCGTGGGAGCTATTCAGTCTATTCCGTCCGAAATCTACGAAGCCAGTGAGCTGGACGGCGCGGGTCGTTGGCAGCAGTTCCGTTATATCATACTACCCGGCATCCGCATGATTCTGACACTCAACCTGATCCTGGCGGTAAAAGGCGCATTGAGCGTCTTCGAAATCCCTTACGTGATGACCAGCGGCATGAACGGAAGTTCAACCTTTGTTATCCAAACTGTCAACACGGCTTTCAAACTCAACAAAGTTGGACTGGCTTCGGCGATGGCAGTCATTCTGCTCGTGCTGATTGTCATCGTAACGGTGATCCAGAACGGGTTGCTGAACGAAAAAGAAAGCGCTCAAAAATTATGAAATCAAATCCTGATAATGTTCTTTCCTTACCCAAATCACTTTCGCAAACCAAATTGAGCTTGGGAAATGGTTCAATATACAAGTGCCGCAACAATGTTGTGCCATCGTCTCTTAAATATCTGTCTTTAGTTCTGGGGTGTATCGCTGTACTGCTCCCCCTGGTCGTGATCTTCCTGGCAGCGTTTAAAACCGAACAGGAATTTTATAAATCACCGGTCTTTTCACTGCCGAGCAGCTTTCTTAACTTCCAAAACTTTACCGATGCCTTTACGGGCGGTCAGATGTTGCAAGGCTTCGGCAATACAACCATTATCCTCGTGTTTTCCTGTGTAGGCACTATTCTCATCGGGACGATGACGGCTTATGTGTTGAGCCGGTTTAATTTCCGACTCAATGCAGTTGTGTCAGGTCTCTTTTTATTAGCAGCGCTCATTCCAGGGGTTTCAACCCAGGTGGCGACCTTCCAGATTGTCAGCGGTCTGGGTCTATTCAACAAAATTGGCTCGAATATTATTCTGAACCTGGGAACGGATGTCATTTCGGTTTATATCTTTTTGCAGTTTTTGAATGGTATTCCGCGCGAATTGGATGAAGCCGCCCTGATTGATGGAGCCTCGTTTCTCGATGTTTACTGGAGAGTGATTCTGCCGCTGCTGATGCCAGCAATTGCAACGGTGCTGATTATTAAAGGCGTGGCGATTTACAATGACTTCTACACACCCTTTTTATACATGCCTGGAAAAGGTCTAGGGACGATTTCCACGTCATTATTCAGATTTATTGGGCCGTTCAATGCACACTGGCAAGTGATTTGCGCGGGCGTGGTCATCACCATCATTCCGACACTCGTTATTTTTCTCTTCCTGCAAAAATATATCTATAATGGTTTAACGCAGGGGGCAGTCCGGTAAATCATTAAGGCTGGTTGCATAAATCTTCAATTTCAAAGGCATCCTCATTCAAATCCCCGCACTATATGTCCTATGAAGTGCTTCCGGGCTTGAGTGTAGTAAATTGCGTAGCCCGCCAGTTACATCGCAATAACTGCTGGGGAGCGAATATTTTCTGTTTGCCAGTTATGGACGCCAAATCACCCGCATATTGGACAGTGCGTTGTTATAAGGACAAGTACGTTATGAAACAAATCCCCTTGAATGGGTCATGGACGCTGTTAAAAGCCGATGATCCTACCCCGATTCCTGCTACCGTCCCCGGCTGTGTCCATACAGACCTTCTAGCGAACGGCGTACTCGAAAATCCCTTTTACCGGGATAACGAACTCAATCAGATGTGGATTGGGGAAACTGACTGGCGCTATATGCGCATCTTTAGTGTATCGCCTGATTTTTTGACGCATGACCGCGTGCTCCTGCGCTGTTATGGTCTGGACACCATAGCGACCCTGTATTTGAATGGTGCGCTGGTTGGCAACGCTGACAATATGTACCGCACCTGGGAGTATGATGTTAAATCGCTTCTCAAATCAGGCGAGAACACGCTTGAAGTACAGTTCGACGCCCCAATGCCCTTCGCACGTCGCATGGATGAAGAAAAAGGCAAAATGGCCGGATGGGTCGAACCCATGCGTATCAACAGCGGCGCATGGATTCGCAAAGAACCCTGCAACTTTGGCTGGGATTGGGGGCCAAAAATGGTCACCAGCGGCATTTGGCGCGATATTGAATTGGTCACGTTTGACAGCGCGCGGCTGGCTGATGTATTTATCCAGCAGCAGCATGACCAACAAGCGGTGACATTGGCGCTTAAGGTGTCCGCCGAACATATGACTGACGCTTCTATAAACGCTTCAATCACCATCACCAAAAATGAAACGCTTATCGCTGCGGCTGAGAATATTATTTTTGAGGGTGATGGTGCTGAAACCACGATTGCCATCCCTGACCCGGAATTATGGTGGGTGCATAACCTGGGTGAACAGCCTCTCTATGCCGTGACCGTGATTCTACACGACTCAAGCGGCAAACAATTGGATTCGTGGACAAAACGCATCGGTTTACGAACCCTGACCCTTGAACGCCACGCCGATCAATGGGGCGAATCGTTCTATTTTGCCTGCAATGGTGTGTCATTTTTCGCCAAAGGCGCGAATTGGATTCCTGGAAGCCCTTACCCTGGGCAGATGCAGCCCGCCGATTATCAACTGTTGGTGCAAGCGGCAGCCGACGCGAACATGAACATGCTGCGCGTCTGGGGCGGTGGCATCTACGAGGATGACGCTTTTTATGATCTGTGTGACCAATATGGAATCGCCATTTGGCAGGATTTCATGTTCGCCTGCGGCACATATCCCAGTTTTGACGCCGACTTCATGTCCAACGTTGAAGCGGAAGCCAGAGATAATATCCGGCGACTCCGGCATCATGCCTGTATGGCGCTGTGGTGTGGCAATAATGAGATTGAACAAGGGATGCCGGGCAGCCCCGGTTGGCAAGCGTCGATGAGTTGGGAGGACTACAGCCGCTTGTTTGATGGATTATTGGCCGATCTTGTGCGCGACCTCGCGCCGCAAACCGCTTACTGGCCGGGAAGCCCACATACCCCGATTGGAGATCGGAGCGATCACAGCAATCCCAATGGCGGCGATACCCATCTCTGGAGTGTATGGCATGGCAAAGAACCCTTCGAATGGTATCATACCCGCCCGGATCGGTTTGTGAGCGAATTCGGTTTCCAATCGTTTCCCGAACCGCAGACTGTCGCCGAATTCACGCTGCCGGAAGACCGCAACATTACCAGCTACGTCATGGAACATCATCAGCGCAGTGGCATTGGCAACAGCACCATCATTCACTATCTCCTGGACTGGTTTCGCCTGCCCACCTCGTTCGAATCCACACTCTGGTTGAGCCAGATTTTGCAGGGCATGGCGATGAAATATGCTGTCGAACATTGGCGGCGGAATATGCCCCGCTCAATGGGGGCGCTCTACTGGCAGTTGAATGATATGTGGCCCGCGCCAAGTTGGGCATCCCTGGATTGGAAAGCGAACTGGAAAGCGCTGCATTACATGGCAAAACGCTTCTATGCGCCACTTTTAATCTCTGGTGTCCAGAACATCGAAAATCATTCCGTCGAGATTCATGTGACCAATGACCTGAAAACCGAACAAATGGCGACAGTGAAATATACCATCACGGATGCACAGGGGAAGATTTTGGAACATGGCGCATTCCCTGTGACAGCCGCAGCAGGAACCAGTGCCGCCCTACGCACACTCGATTTAAGCGGGTGGATTACACAGCATTCGACGCGCGATATAGTTGTGTGGCTGGAACTCTCTATCAATGTCGAGACAATTTCTGAGGATATTGTGTTGTTCAGCCGTCCCAAGCACCTCGCGTTAAGTCAGCCGAACATCACGACGACTATCACTCCGGCTGGAAATGGGCAGCACGACATCACTTTGACGACGGATTTTGCCGCCTTCTATGTCTGGCTTGAACTCCCAGGCGCACAATTTTCCGACAATTTCTTCCATCTACGTCCGGGTGCTATCAAATCGATTCAGGCATCGGCACAAGACCTGACCAGTCTTAAAATCCGGTCACTGGTTGATACTTACGAGTAAATTCGTTTTGAGGATATATTGGCGCGCTGCGGAAACAGCAGCGGGTTTCCGAGTCATCATCGCGAAATGACTTTTGAGAATCACAGCAATATAATAATCGTCGCAGCTATACAAGGATAAATATTTTCCATGCGGGTACTCATCACAGGGGCAGCGGGTTTAATTGGGAGTGAGGTCGCGACTCACCTGCAAGCTAAAGGGTTTGAAGTCCATCTCATCGACTCTGCACCTTCCACCGATTCATCAAGCGTCCCTTATGTGGTCTGCGACATCATGGATTTTGACAGCCTGAGTGCCCAGATGCAGGGCTGCGACGCCGTTGTCCATATGGCGGCATTGAGAAGTCCGCGTAATGGCCCCAGTCAGGATGTTTTTCGCATCAACACCGCCGGGACATTCAACGTCTTCGAGGCGGCGGCCAAAGCAGGTATTCGCCGCGTGGTTCAAGCAAGTTCGATTAACGCTCTGGGTTGCGCGTGGAATATTACAGACTTTTCCCCTCAATATTTACCCGTTGATGAAGATCATCCACTGACTACGAATGATCCTTATTCATTCTCGAAACAAATGATTGAGGAAATTGGCGCATATTACTGGCGACGCGAGGGCATTTCCAGCATTGCCCTGCGCTTGCCGGGGATCTATCGAGCGGAACTTCTGAACACGTCTCAACATCTGGAACACCGCAAGAAGATGTCGCAATTCCTTGATGATTTGGCACAGTCGCCGCTTGACGAACAAAATCGCTTTCTGGCTCAGGCACGAGAAGTCTGTTTAAAATTTCGCGCGGCGCGCCGCCTGGAATATCCTTCAGAATCGGCAACGCCTGCGCCGGAGGGTATAAGCCCCCTACTGTGGCAAGCCTATACCTTTGATCGGTTCAATTTATGGGCTTCCCTGGATGTGCGTGATGCTGCCGCTGCCATTGAAAAATCACTGACCGCAGACTTCGAAGGCAGCCACAGCCTGTTTGTGAGCGATACGCGCAACTCGTTAGGTTACGACTCGCACGCATTGGCGCGCATGTTCTTTCCGGAAGTAACTCAGTGGAAGCAAGCCGTTAGCGGATCGGAATCGTTGGTGAATGTGAACCGTGCCCGCGAACTCATTGGATTTGAGCCATCCTATACGTTAAGCGAAGTTTATCGTCCTTAGCCCCTCACAAATGGATTTTATAGCCGATGAATATCATTAACCCCAAAGACATTCTGATTGAACTCACACGTTTGAATCCGTTCGAGCGTTTTGTCGATGGGCGTCCGCGCGTCCCGGATGACTTACTCACTCGACTGGAAACCGCCACCACCGAACAAGCGTGGGGCGTGCTGCGGAAGCATGGCTACAATTTTCAATTTGAAGGGAACTGGCTCCAAACACATCCCGAAAAAATTCTGGTTGGACGCTGTGTCACCGCCATGATGCTGCCATTCCGCCCCGATTATCATAACCTTGTGCAGGAAACGGGTGTCAGCGACGGACGCATTGGTGGACAGAATTCGTGGGTGATTGATACCCTGGTTGAAGACGACGTATTGGTGGTGGATTTATTTGGCAAAATCAAAAATGGCACATTCGTCGGCGATAATCTTTCTACCGCGATTCAATCCCATACCAAACGAAGAGCAATTCTCGACTGTGGTATTCGCGATTATCAAGGGATTCGAGAACTGACAGAGTCTGCGTTCTTTTGCCGCGGTGTTGATCCAACAGCTATTGCGGATGTCACCCTGGCGGGCATCAATATCCCTATCCGGATTGGCGAAGCAACGGTGCTGCCTGGTGACGTGGTGCTGGGCACGCCAACAGGCGTTATTTTCATCCCACCGCATCTGATACAAGAAGTGGTTGAAACCGCCGAGAATATCCAATTACGGGACATATTCGGCAAATACAGCTTGAGCGTAGGCAAATATACGCCAGGTGAGATTGATGTGCCGACCTGGCCGCAGCATATTGAAGGCGCTTATCAAGAATGGTTGAAAACCCGCTAGTAGATTTCTTCACCAAACATCATTGGTTAAAAGAACATGTATGCTGTTTTGTGGTTACGGTGGTTTCATTCCAGATAAGCGTTATTTTTGTGCCCTGCCCCGGCTCGTTGACAAAGGAAAACAAAGCGCCAATGATGTGGGCGTGTTCGCGCATATTGTCTAAGCCCAGACCGGACTGACTCTGAGCTATGTCGAAACCCTGACCGTTATCTTGAATGTGCAGTAAGGTTCCATTTTCCATCTCATCATAGCAGTAATGGATGGCTTGCATTTACAGTGGCTTCTTGATCCCGAAACTGTAAATCTGACGGCAGCATATAAACTCTTTTCCAAAATTCTTGTCAGATACCTGAACGCATAATCATCAAACGACTGCATTTACACTTTCCAAAGGCGGTAATTATGAACACCGCATGGGCCGCCAGAGTAGCGAATCATTCTGAAACCTAAGCGAAATTAGATGATTTTGAAAGGATGCTCCGATGAAAGTGCTGAATAAGATCCTTGTGGTTACCGGTGCAGGAAGCGGCATGGGGCGCGCACTCGTGCTTTTGCTGGTCAATAAAGGCGCGCGGGTTGCCGCCGTAGACCTGAACGAAACTACCCTGAAAGAAACCCTTGAACTTGCCGGACAGCAGCAAGACAAAGTGAGTCTGCATGTGGTGAATGTGAGTGATCGCAAAGCCGTTGAAGCGCTTCCCGCTGAAGTTATCAATGCACACGGCGTAGTGGATGG
The DNA here is from genome assembly GCA_039933955.1 of Chloroflexota bacterium. Classification (GTDB taxonomy): domain Bacteria; phylum Chloroflexota; class Anaerolineae; order Aggregatilineales; family Phototrophicaceae; genus CFX2. The sequence continues at coordinate 7,611 of JBDTNB010000003.1, read as the reverse complement.
TCTCATCAATAATGCCGGGATTATCCAGCCTTTTTGCGCTTCAACGATTTGCAATATGATGCTATCGAACGAGTGCTAAACGTCAATCTCTATGGCGTCATCTACATGACCAAAGCCTTTTTGCCCCTTTTGCGCGAGCGTCCCGCTGCCCACCTTGTGAATGTTTCGAGCATGGGCAGCTTTTTCCCCGTACCTGGACAAACCCTATATGGCGCTTCAAAGGCGGGCGTCAAACTGCTCACAGAGGGGTTGTACTCCGAGCTTATGGAAACCAACGTCAAGGTGACGGTTGTTTTTCCGGGAGCTATTGCCACCAACATCGCCCAGAATTCTGGCGTATCTATCGCTGCACCGGCGGCGAGTAGTGACGCCGCACAGAGTTTTCCCACCACATCCGCCTCGGATGCAGCCGAAACCATCATCAATGGTATCGAGCATGATCGGTTTCAGGTCTATATCGGCAGGGACGCGAAGTTGATGAACTTCCTTTATCGCCTGAATCCCAAACAGGCAACCCGATTTATGTATAACCAGATGAAAACGCTGCTGCCAAAACAGACTCGTTCAAAACTATATTCTTGAAATAGAAAGGCTCTCTCATGACCGTATCTTCCGCCGAACGCAAAGTCCGTGCTGGGCTGCCCTTGATTCGTTTGCTGCAAGTGTATATGCCCTTATCTGTGGCGCGCTGGGCGGAGAAACGCAGCGCCGAGCATGTGAACATGCCTGCTGACATCGCCCACGAAGTTGTGTCTGCCGACGGTGTGCGTTGCGAATGGATTATCCCCCAGAACAACTCAAAAGATCGTGTACTCCTTTATCTGCATGGTGGGGGCTTCGTCTTTGGATTGTCAGCGCTGCACCGTCAGATGGTGGCCTATCTAGCGCGCAAGATGGGCGTTCGCGCCATGATGGTGGATTATCGACTCGCGCCTGAGCATCCCTTTCCGGCGGCACTGGACGACTGCGTTGCCGCTTATCGCTGGTTGTTGAAACAGGGTTTTGCCGCGCAGCATATCGTGATAGCAGGCGATTCGGCGGGCGGAAATTTGACGATCACGACTCTGATGAAATTGCGCGATAGTGGCGATCCGCTGCCTACCGCGGCAGCCTGTCTCTCGCCGGTAGCCGATATGACAGATAGAGAGGCAGTATTTAAGCAGGTTTATGACCCAATTCTACATCCCAAAGCAGCCAGAACCTACAATCAGGCTTACGTAGCCCGCAATGACAATCACAATCCCTTGATTTCGCCTATACTGGGCGATTGGCACGGTCTGCCGCCCCTGCTGGTTCACGCCGGAGGAGACGAGATTCTCCGCGATGATGCGGTGCGTATCGAGGAAGTGGCAAAAGCAGCGGGCGTTGATGTGCGCTTGGAAATTTACCCGCGCATGTGGCATGTCTGGCAGATTTATGCGTCTTTGCCGCAGGCAGGCGAATCGCTGGACGACATTGCACAATTCCTGAAAACGCACTTATGATTGAATGCTACGGACACGCTATACACAGCACAATATTCGCGCTCGACGCGGAGAGCAACTGGGCCGTCCTTTCGCACAAATTACTCCCCGCCCGGTTATGACAACAACATTCCCTTCACTATCAATAGTTGTTTCCCATGGAATCTCCGTCCGACGAAGGTAGCTTTACGGTCAAACTAAGCGCTGGTTGAACGCGGCAGGAGTTTAAGGGTCGCGGATCGCGCGTTCGGACTCACTACACTGTTAATAATGCTGGCAGCGTAGCGGCGATATTTGGAGCGATAGGCATCGTCAATCTGGTGGGCAAGATTGGGATCAACCTCCGCGAAGGTGACATCTTTTTCGACTCCGCCCGCCCGGATGTGGCCTTCGTGACGGGTCTGTGTGCCACGAAACCAGTCCGAATCGCGCCCGTTCACGGATCGGACGTAGAGGCCATCGCTGACGCGGACAACCCAGATTGTCCGGGAGTTGCGCAGCGTGCCGTCATCAAGGATGGACGCGATTTCCAGTTCTTCTGCCGTGCTGATTTTGGTGAGTTCATCACCTGTCCATAAGGTCATTGGCCTATCTCCTAAATCCTGATTACTGATGCCCAACGATGCGATGCGGCACATATGGCGCTTCCAGATAGGCGACATCTTCGGGCGTCAGCTTTACCGACACTGCGCCGATGGCATCTTCAAGATGCGAAATTTTGGTTGCCCCGATGATGGGCGCGGTCATCGGTTCCTTTTGCAACAGCCACGCCAGCGCAATATGAACACGCGGGACGCCATGTTTTTCCGAGAGTTCCGCAACTCGTTCCACGATCCGTTGATCGGTGTCGGCTGTCGCGTCGTACTTGCTTTTCTGGATTTGATCGGTTTCCGAACGAAGTGTGTTTTCTGATGACGAGTCACGGGTCAATCTGCCGGATGCGAGTGGACTATAGGGGATCACTCCGATTTTTTGGTCGCGGCACAGGGGCAGCATTTCGCGTTCTTCTTCGCGGTAAATGAGATTCAGATGATCCTGCATCGAGACAAAACGTGTCCAGCCGTGCGTCTCGGCGACATGCAGCGCCTTGTGGAACTGCCACGCGAACATGGCGGATGCGCCAATGTAACGCGCCTTGCCCGCCCGCACGACATCATTCAGCGCTTCCATTGTTTCCTCGATGGGTGTTTCATAATCCCAGCGATGAATCTGGTAGAGATCGACGTAATCCGTCCCCAGCCGCTTCAGGCTTTTGTCGATCTCGCTCAGGATGGCCTTACGGGACAGCCCGGAGCCATTCGGCCCGTCGTGCATTTTGCCGTGTAATTTGGTAGCGATGACCACCTCATCCCGCTTGGCGAAGTCCTTCAATGCCCGTCCCAGAATTTCCTCACTCGCCCCAATCGAATAGACATTGGCCGTATCAAAGAAATTGATCCCCAGTTCGATGGCTTTCTGGATAACTGGACGGCTGTTTTCCTCGTCGAGCACCCACTTGTGAATCCAGAGTGTCGCGTCGCCAAAGCCCATGCAGCCGAGACAAATGCGTGAAACCTGCATCCCGGTTGAACCTAATCGCATGTATTCCACAATCCCCTCCTTTGAAATGCTTGCTAGTGTCGAGCCTTTATTCTGACCATAACCTATCTCCGCAATTTATAGCATCTGGCGCGTGGGGCGGTATAGAATCTCGTTGATGTCCACATCCTCTGGCTGGCTCATAGCGAAGACCACTGTCCGCGCGAACGAATCAGCAGGAATGGCTACCGCCTCATAGAAATTTTGAATGTTTGTGGCAACGTCCGGCTCGCTGATGGTGTTTGGCAGTTCTGTGGCGATTGCGCCTGGAGAGATCACAGTCGTGCGGATGTTGTAAGGTTTCACTTCCTGGCGCAGCCCTTCGGAGAGGGCACGCACAGCATGTTTGGTTGCCGCGTAGACTGCGGCGTTAGGGCTAACCTTGTGACCGGCTACCGAGGAAACGTTAATGATATGCCCCGATTTCTGCTCCTTCATATAAGGCAGCACTGCCGCAATGCCATACAGCACACCTTTGATGTTCACGTCGATCATTCGATCCTACTCGTCGATCTTGAGGCGTTCGAGCGGCGATTGAGGCATCAATCCGGCGTTGTTGATAATGACATCAATCCGTCCGTAGGTTTGCACGGCGGCATCGACCAATGCTTTCACCTGATCGCGCTGGGTGACATCAGTTGTGAGCGCCAGCGCTTTACCGCCGTTTCCGTTTATCTCGTCGGCTAAAGTCTGGATACGATCCGCACGTCGCGCGCCCAGCACAACACTTGCGCCCTGTTCGGAGAGTAGTCGGGCGGCTGCCTCGCCCAAACCGCTGCTTGCGCCGGTGATAAGAACGATTTTCCCGTCGATGTTTTCGCTCATCATTTTGACTCCTAACGGTTATTGAATGCTCTGAAATTGCTTACTCTGCGATCAGCCCTGGTATTGTTCGTCGCTGACGTGTTCCATCCAGTCGGCGGCCTTGCCATCAAGCTGTTCCTGAATCGCGATATGCGTCACCGCCGTCGTCGGCGCTGCACCATGCCAGTGTTTCTCGCCCGCCGGTATCCAGACCACATCGCCGGGACGGATTTCCTCGATGTCGCCGCCCCAGCGCTGCACCCGGCCACAGCCCGCCGTCACGATCAGGGTTTGACCCAGCGGGTGACTGTGCCACGCGGTACGCGCACCCGGCTCGAAGGTGACACTCGCGCCGCCCACACGCGCAGGATCGTGCGCCTCGAACAGCGAGTCAATGCGTACCGTACCGGTAAACCATTCCGCCTTGCCCTTGCCCGAAGGTCGTGAACCGTTTCGTTGGATGTCCATAGTTTGAATGCCTCCGATTTTCGTTTTGCGCTTGCTTGAACAAAATTCCAGACTGCTTGAAGTGCCAGAGGAAGATTTTTGCTTTCTGATGCTCATTATAGAGATAACGGGGATGGAATGATTGTAGAATTGTCCAGGATGATTGTATAATTCTACAGAAATTTATAGGGAGCGCAGTCGAGAGATGCTTATGGATGGGATGAATCAACAGGCCGAATGGGATGCCCAACGCCTACAAGCCAGTCGCGAAGAACTGGTTGAGCGTGTTGGGCGCACTGTCGTTGAAGATGGAGCCATTCAGCCGCTCAAAGGGCTGCATCTGGCGCGCGTGTCTGTGCCGCTAGAGAAAATCCACAGTGTAGTCGAGCCATCATTTTGTGTGATTGCCCAGGGGAGCAAAGAGGTGCTCCTCGGTGACAATCGCTATCAGTATGACCCCTTTAATTATCTTTTTTCTAGTCTTGAGTTGCCGCGCGTGAGCCAGGTTCTGGAAGCATCAAAAGAGCGACCCTATCTCAGCTTTCGACTGGAACTCGACCCGCAGTTGGTTAGCTCCGTTATGGTTGAGGCGGGTCACAACCCATCCCCACGAAATCTTGCAGATGTGAGAGCCATTGATGTCAGCCCATTAGATGCGAATTTGTTGGATGCCGTCGTCCGGCTTGTCCGACTACTGGATGCTCCAGATGAAGTGCCGATCCTCTTGCCGATGATTGTGCGGGAAATTATCTATCGGCTTTTGATCGGATCGCAGGGTACACGACTGCGTCAGGTGGCGCTCCTGGGAGGTTACACGCCGCACATCGCTAAAGCAATCGAGCGCCTGCGTCAGGATTTCGACCAGCCGCTTCACATCGACCAGCTTGCACGCGATCTGGGCATGAGCGTCTCCGGTTTCCACCACCACTTCAAAGCGGTTACGGCGATGAGTCCCTTGCAATTTCAGAAGCAGTTGCGTTTGCAAGAGGCGCGTCGTCTGATGCTGGGCGAAGACCTGGATGCGACCAGCGCAGCTTATCGAGTGGGCTACAACGATGCCGCTCACTTCAATCGGGAATACAAAAGTGTCTTTGGTGTCCCACCGATGCGCGATGTACAGCAGCTCCGGGAAGCCGCCAGCGTTTATCCCGGCTGATGAGCAAGTACGCGCATAGCAGCATGATTTACCATACCAGACAAATCGCTAGCCCTACTTTTCAAGGGTTATTGTGGCGTCGGCAGTGCTTATTGATGTTTTCAGTCCAGCAGTTGTTCCAAATTGTTTGTAAGCGTTTCAGGAGTGCGCTCAATATGAAGCACTTGTATTGCCCGCAAAAAGCATGGCACATTGAACTGCTCGACTACGGATTTACGGCGAAGTTTGAGCGGCAGTAAGTGGTGATATGCCCCAAGTGCAAGGATACTTTCATAGCGGCGATATTGATTGTGCAGATAACGCATAACTTGTTCGGGTGTCCAGGTGGGTAAATGAACAAATTCTTCGGTCAATGAGAGATAAAACCCAGGCTGAGAAGTTTTCTCGGCAGCTATTGTATAGCGGAGAAGGTCAAGGAGCGCATGTCCATAAATAACACCTAACCAGTGAAAAAGAGCCATCCATCCTCACCGGAAATCAACGGCGCGACACCAGGCGCTAACCCCAATTGCGCCGGAAGCTGCTGTGCAAGTTCGTAGCTAAGTATCTGCCGGGAGGAACGATATTCGTTTGGCATAGTTTATTCATTAAATGGATGTTTATAATATGGTTCAGGTCTAACAAGGAAATGACAAATGAACCACCACAAATTCAGCGTTGGTCTGCTTGGGCAATCGCCTTAACCATTTCACTAACACTATCCGAAAAAGTGCCGGGTAAGTCTAAACTTCCTAATCCCATGGCATTCATTGAAATCATAGACTATTTAGACAATCTACTCAACAAAAAGGCCGTTAGATTTTCCAACAGCCTTCGTCTTGTTTACAGTGCTTTCATCGAAGTAAGCTTGCTTGGCTTCGGCAATTTCTCAGGTAGATTTTCGCCGACTTGCTTGCCCCGAAGCCTGAGACTATTGGAAACGAACAACCCCTCGCAGTAAAGAAAGCCTACAACTTCGTCGTTTCAATCTCGCACTGCTGCCTCGAATCGATTTCACCATAACCTTTCCCACAGCAGCACATAAATCCTCGCAAACAGATCAAGTAAATGCTGATGAACCGCACGGCAACGCGCGGTCTATTGGCGTTTCTTCAATAGATGACGGAGACAAATCATGAGCAAGCAAAATTCTAAGAAACCAACTTTACCAGGAAGCACTGTGACGATGGGTTTGGACATCGGCTACGGCGTTGTGAAGGCAGTTACTACAGATCAGGTGGTGATGTTTCCATCAGTCATGGGTCACTCCCGTGAGATCAAGTTCCAGCAGGAGGATATTGCTAAACGACATCCGGGTGACCAAATGACTGACGACGAAGGAGACTGGTTCGTCGGCGATCTGGCACTGGCGCAGCTTCCGCCCGGAGAACTGCTGCGCCTGCGGGGACGCACCGCCAATGAGTCCACAATGGGCAATGCGTTCCGGCTGCGACTAGCGAAAGTCGCTATCGGGAAAGTCATGCAAGGGATGTGGAACCGCGACATCGTACATATTCGCATTGCCACTGGCTTGCCCACCGACCATATGCGGGATGCTGCTGAGTTGAAGACATCACTGATTGGGAAACACCTTATCAAAACAGATACCGCCGAACTCATCGCCAACGTCTCAGAAGTGATGGTCATGCCGCAGCCTTACTTATGGGACGATTTACGCCAATACTCTGAACGAAGTCGGGGAAATTAATCGTCAGCACACGTACCGAAGAACAGGTGTCTGTGATGTGGGAACATATACCGTTGACCTCGCTTTGGACGATGAAGGCGAGTTTGTGGACGCGGAAAGTGGCAGCGTTGAAAGCGGGGTGTATACGGCACAGGAACGCATTTCAGCGGCACTGGAACGGGATTACCGCGAGAAGATGCCCTTCAAGATCGTCGAAGAAGTTTTGCGGACTGGCATTTTCCACGCCAATGGTCAGCTGGTGGATTACAGCGAGATTGTAGAAGAAGCCCTTGCTCCACTCCGCAGTGCGACTCTAAACCTGATGAGTGAGAAATGGCAGCGCGGGACAACGGTGGATGTGGTTTACCTGTCAGGCGGTGGCGCGGAACTCGTTGTTGATGAAGTTCGGGCAGCCTATCCGCAAACTGAACTGGTGTCGGGAGCGCAGCTTGCCAACGCACGCGGGTATCTGAACTATGCCCGGTTTATCGCCCGTC
>JBDTNB010000002.1:0-161893 GCA_039933955.1 Chloroflexota bacterium | reverse complement strand
CTTGAATGGGGTTGCATTATAGCATTAGCGGATGCATGGCGACAAGGGATTATTTTGCGCCTTGCGTATTGAGCCGCCGCGCCGCCAGCAAGAGGCCAATAATGGTTTTGCCGTCCACAATATCGCCGCGCGCAATCATGTCGATGGCTTCAGGCAGTGTGACCCGATCCACTTCAATAAATTCGTCGCTGTCGGCAGATAATCGGGATTCCGCCAAATGGGTCGCCAGATACACATGGATGAATTCGGTGGTATAACCGGGCGCAGGGAAAAACCCTGTAAGTTCATCCAATTGACCGGGTTTGTAGCCGGTTTCTTCCTGAAGTTCACGAGCGGCACACACGGCCGGTTGCTCGTCGGGGTTCAATGTCCCGGCGGGGATTTCGCGCAGGACTTTGCCCGCCGCAATCCGATATTGGCGCACAAGCAAAATTTTTCCATCAGCATCCACTGCGACAATAGCTGCCGCGCCGGGATGCTTGATGACCTCACGTTTGCTGTGATTGCCATCCTGTAGGCGAACTTCATGCAAATCGAGGTTAATAATGCGCCCCTGATAGAGGTGCTGGGTATACAGGATGGTTTCATCCATGCTGACAGCCTTTATTGATTTCCTGGAGTGTTTTCGAATAACCAGATAATAACCCCAACAGCCGCGTCCAACACACCCTCAAAATGAGGTGTATTTTGAAAATAGGCGATTTTATTCGGAAAAAAGGGCGGTCAATGACCGCCCTTGCTCAATTTAAGCAGGTGGAATAACCAACTGCTGGTTTACCACAATGAGGTTGATGTTGCTGATGCCGTTGGCGTTGGCAATCGACGTGACCGGCACACCAAACTTGAGCGAAATATTAAACAAGGTGTCACCCTGTACGACAGTATAGGTTGTGCCACTGCCATTCGGCGGCGCGGCGGTTGCGCCGATGGGTATCGTTGTATCGGTTGAGCCGCAGTTGGGGATGGTCAGCGTCTGTCCAACCATAATAATGTTCATGTTGGGGATGCCGTTGGCTGTCGCCAATTCTTGCGGGGTCAGGTTGTATTTCATCGAGATGCGGAATAGATTTTCACCCGCTGCAACCACATAGGTACAACTGCCGCCTGCAACCGGCTCCAAGGTCGCCGTCGGAACCAGCGGCGAGAACGTCGGCTGTTCGGTGGGCACGTAAATGGGGCCGCCCGCTGTCGCCGTCATGAAGTAGGCTTCAGTCTGGGTCGCGCGGGCGACAATATAGGTGGCGGTGACATAGATCGGATCAATATTCTGATCGCTCTGCACTTGTGCGAAATTAGGGTCAAGCGTTGGAACCTGGGCAAACGAGGTATCCTGCGTCGGGAACTGCCCAATGGCGGTATCCTGAGTGGGTGCGAGGAACAAATTCGGGTCTTGGGTTGGGAATTCCTGGACAGCCGGAAGTTGACTCAAATCGTCCGTCGGCGGGACGAACAAGTTCGGGTCTTGGGTTGCCGTCACGACCAGAGGTTCCGCGGTTGGATAAGGCGTGTCACTGGGAAAGGGCGTCCAGGTGGGGTTGGTATTTTGGGCTATCGACACTGCATCTGGCCCTGTTCCCGCGGCCTGGAAGCAGCCCGCCGCAGTCAACAGCACCATTGCCAGAGCGCCAATAAACCAGAGCCTTCTATATTTCTGCATGAGTGAACGCCTCCTCGACTGCCGTGCTGCCAACCGCGAAAAAATAGCCCTGCTGTGATCGCCGCAGGGCAATCATCTCATCTGACAGTCTACCATCGTGAAGGCTTCTGAGCAAGCGACGGACTGCCTGATATTTATGACAAGCGACTGCGTCCAAACGAATCCATTTCGGCAGCAGTCTCAGCTAGGAGCGGGAGTTTCACCGTTATCCGTGTCTCACGATCTGGGAAGCTGTCGATGTTCAGGTCACCGCCATGAAGCTGCGCGAGACGCTGCACAATCGCCAGCCCAAAACCTGATCCCTGCTGCTCGTATAATTTACGCCCAAATTGGATATACGCACCGATGTCTCGAATATTCTCTGGCGGAATGCCACGCCCATGATCGACAAAGGTCAGGATATATTGATCCTGTTCGACGCGCGATGTGACTTCAATCGGCGTACCGGGCTGCGAGAATTTAAAGGCATTGTCCACCAGTTCCTCGGTGATTTTCTTGAGATTCTCGCCCAGAATATGGACATTCACATCGTCATTGACCGATAGGACTACATCTGACTCGCGATGTAATTCCTGTGCTTTTTGGAGCACCACATGCTCGACGATGCTGCGTGGATCCTCAGTCGCGAAGCGGCGGATACTTTGAATCCGATTTTCGTCGGTGAGAATTACTTCCAACTGGGCATAGACCAGATAATTCTCAGTGAGGTGATACAAACGTAGCGCGGCACTGTGAATATATTCTGCCATTTCGCTGATTTTATCGGAAGGCATACGATTACAATCTGCGGCCAGAATATCTGAAAAACCCAGGATGCCCGTCAGCGGCGTGCGCAGTTCATGGGGCAGCGCGAGGATGATATTGCTGCGTAAACCTTCCAGTGCGCCAGCCGCTTCCCCGTCGATAATCTGACGTTTTTTCAATTGGGTTTGAACCGCTTTGATAAGTTCATTGGCGGTAAAAGGCTTGGTGAGGTAATCGTTCGCCCCCCGTTCCATACCCGCACGTATATCGCCTTTATCCGTGCGGGCTGTCAGAAAGATAAACGGCGTTGTAACGTTAATGGCGTCTTTCTGCAAAGCATCTAGGACACCATAGCCGTCTAATTCTGGCATCATGATGTCGCAGATAATTAGATTCGGGCGAAATTCGCGGGCGGCTTCTACCCCCAACAGCCCATTCTCAGCACCACGCACCTCGTAACCCTCGAAACCTAACATTTCGATTATATCTTTACGCAGGGCATGGGCATCTTCAATGACCAGAATTCTAGTGCTCATAGTTTCTATCCTCGATTACAACATTTGGGATTGTCACTGTAAAGGTGGTTCCGACGCCCAACACACTCTCGAAGGTAATCGTCCCACCATGAAGTTCAACAGCCTGTTTGGCAATGGTCAAGCCCAATCCCGTCCCTGATACCATACCTACATTTTCGCCGCGATGGAAAGCTTCGAACAACCGCTTCTGGTCAACTTCAGGAATGCCAATGCCATGATCCTGAATCTGGATCACAGTACGATGCGCCTCACAAAATAATTTTACAGCGATTTTTGTATTTGGTAATGAGTATTTTAAAGAATTAGATAACAGGTTCATCAAAATATCATGCATAAATTTGCGATCAACGTTCACGAGTTCATTATTTCCCTCCCCCAAAACGTCAAATGAGTGCTGATTATCATCGCTCGCCGCAGCACTATCCACGACCTGACGGCAGAACTCCAGTAAATTCAGCGGCTCAGGGTCAAAATCAAATGCCACTGCCTCCACCGATTTATTGACCGTTAGCACATCATCGAGCAGACGTGCCATATTCTTCACTTCGGTCTGGATACGCACCAGACGTTCAAATTTCTGTTCCATTGTCATGCGCGTGCCATATTTTTCTAACAATTCACTGGAAGTCATTATCATTGCCAGCGGTGTTCGGAACTCATGTGAAGCAGTGGTGACAAAACGCGACTTGAGTTCGCTTAGTTCACGTTCCTGTTCAAGCGCGTTACGGAGTTCCAGTTCCATCTGCTTGCGCTCCGTAATATCGCGCACGCTGCATATCAACTCGACGGTCTCATAACCGCCTTCCTGGATCGGCGCGATAGCGACATCGGCATTAAAAATGCTGTCATCCGCGCGGCGCAGCACTACTTCCAGACGCCCTGGATATTTGCCTGCGGCAGAGTGCCGCAAGGTTTCTTTTAAGAGGCTTTGATCGTGAGGCGTAACGAGATTCAGCAAGGAATCTTCGTTAGTGGCGACCCATTCGTACCCAAAATGGGTGCTGAATGCCTTGTTCACGCGGCGGATAGTACCATCGGCGGCGGTAACAATAATCGCATCGCTGTTGTTATTCAGGATAGCCTCAACCTGTTCTTTCACCCGCAGCATTTCCCCCGTGCGTTGTGCGACCCGGCGCTCAAGATCATGTGCATATTGCAGGTTCTCAATGGCGGCACTCACTCGTTCGGCAAAAGCGAGTAAAATTCGCCGGTCATGTTCGCTAAAGGCATTCTCTTCCTGGCTTTGCACATCAAGCACGCCGATAACCTCATAGCGTGTCCGAAGTGGTATCACATATTCCGAGCGTGTCCGGTCATCCGACATAAGATAGCGCTCATCCAGGGAGACATCCGGCACATAAAAAGTTTCGCCGGTACGAACCGCGAGCGGTATCAAACCCGGCCCATCGACATATAATTCGATAGGTTTACGGTGCGAAAATTCTATTGGATGAGTTAATCGTGTAATACGCCCATTGGAATGATCGACCAGGCCTAAAGCACAGTCCGTTTTATCAAATTCCTTGATAACAGTCTGAGTAATTTGCCGCCCCAATTCGGCGAGATTATCTGCCGAAAATGAGGCTAAGGCGAAGGATGTCGCGTGATAAAGCGCCTGCAACTCATCAAAAAGCTGCGCGCTCTGAATCGCAATCGCAACCTGATCGGCGAATGACTCCAGAAGCTGGGCTTGTTCGAACGTAAAGGCCCCGACCGTGGAGCTGTCGAGATGCAGTAATCCGATCACTGTATCATGCAGGATAATGGGAACCGACAAATTACCTCGAATCCAACCGCTATCAACCCAGGTCGAATCGAGCTGCACATCATTGATGATGACTGGTTTTCTCTCGCCGATAAGCTGCTTATAAAACGGATTGTCAAGCGTAATGCTAAATCGCAGTGACAGCACATAATCTTCTTCGCCCCGCTCTTTAAAGCCACGACAGCGGACAATTCGCGATGTGTCGCCCTCGATCAGTGCAATACTGGCGGCATCATGTGGCACAACCCGCGCGGCCTGCTTCAAAATACCGTCCAGCGCCTCATCGGTCTTCAGTGTATTTTTAAGGATTGCCGATGCATCGCCCAATGCCTGTATTCGTAGATGCTGCTCGCGTTCTGCGGATTCCATCTGTTTACGATCCGAAATGTCGCGTGAAACGCAAATCACCTCATCAACAATCCCTGTTTCAGGGTTACGAATTTTGCGGCTGGTAGTCTCAAACCAGATGTAGCTGCCGTCCTTCCGCGCGATGCGGTAACTGTCGGTAAAAATTTCCTGCTCATCCAATAACTCATCATGATGTGCCAACACCTGCACACGATCTGTCGGATGCATGAAATCGTATGATGCACGCCCCACTAATGCTTCGGCCTTATAACCGAGCAAGGTCTCACAGGCTGGCGATGCATATAGATATACGCCGTCCATCGAATGGCGTGAGATCATGTCCGTAGCGTAATCGGCCATCAGCCGGTAACGCTCCTCACTCAAACGCAGCGCCGTTTCGGCCTGTTTGCGCTCAGTGATGTGGCGGTCAATCCCCAGAATGAGTTCACGTCCTGCCACCGTCACCAGGGTCGTCGATACTTCGATAGGAAACAGCGTACCGTCTTTACGACGATGAATAGTCTCATATTGGATCAGCGGTTTGGAACGCAGCAATTCAACATAGGTATCATGGGAATGATGGGTAATATTGTAGCCACCCTGGTCATAAGCATTCACGATGTCGATGGATTGGCCGATTAATTCCTCGCGACTATAGCCGTTCAATTGACAGGCAACCTGGTTGCAATCAACGATGATGTTGGTCACGGCATCCAACAAAAATACCGAGTCGGGGGAATATTCAAATAAGGCGTGGAAAAGCTCATTGCTCTCGCGCAGGGCCTCTTCGGCTCGTTTGCGCTCGGTGATGTCCAGGCTGATCCCCATCACTCCCTCGATTTCTCCTTTAGAATCGCGCAGCGGCACTTTACGCGAAAGCACAACACGACTGCCGCGCACCGTTGGTACAAATTCTTCGAAGTCCAGGGCTTCTCCGGACTTCATGACCTGCAAATCAGCCGCGCGAAAAGCAGCGGCCATTTCCGCCGGAAACAGATCAAAATCGGTAGAGCCAATGGGGCCGGGAGCGTGATAGTAAGTCAGGTCTTCCTTGTTGGCCGTCAAATAACGCCCATCCCGGTCTTTGGTATAAATCGCCACTGGGGCAGCATCCAACAGAATGCGGCTCCGTTCTGCCATAATAGTCAGCGCCGACTCCATTTGCAGATTTTCCGCCTCAGTCGTTTGTCGGCAGAGCAAATGGGTCACACGGTTTTGCAGCGTGCGCGCGTGAATGGGATGCATGATGGTGTCATCCGCACCCGCGTCGAGGAAGCGATCAATCACCGAGGGGTGAAGCGAATCGAGGACGACCAGCACCATCGGCGCTTCACCGCCGACGGCTTTGATCTGGTCACAGACTGCGGTTCCCAGGGCGTTATCAACAATCACGAGGCTGGGATGGATAGCAGCAACCGCTTGCAGGGCAGCCGAAACATCACCTATCACATGAGTCGGGTAATCAGTTTGCTCCAGAATGACCTGGATCACTTGCCGAAGTTCTGCCCGGCTACTAACGACCAATATCGACGGGGCGGCGGATTGACGATTGAGCATGACCAACAATACCTTTATCCAACGGCTTCCACGCTGTGTTCAAATTGAAAATCAAACCGGGATTAACAAGCGTGGGGAATAAAAATAACCGCGAGATTTTTAGAACAAACCCTCTCTTCATCGCTTATTTTACAATGGATTTGAATTTATTTGCGTTGAGTTCTATAGGCGGGCGGCGGCTACCAAAACCAGGATGACAATCCCGGCGATAATACGGTAATAGCCAAATGCGGTGAAGCTGTTGCGGGAGATATAGCGCAGCAGCCAGCCAATCGACAACCAGGCCACAATTCCCGAAACGACTGCGCCAACAATCAGGAAAACCATATCGCCCGATTGCAGGTCATGTAGACTTTTAATCAGATCATATACTGTGGCGATACCTAATGTCGGAATGGCGAGGTAGAACGAAAATTTGGCGGCGGTAGATCGATCCAGGCCGGACAGCATTCCGCCGACAATGGTTGCGCCGGAACGCGACACACCGGGGATGAGTGCCACGATTTGCGACACGCCAACAATCACCGCCTGAAGGGGCGAAATAGAAGTGATTTCGTGAGTAGTGGCCTTCTCCGCAATGCCCAGGCGCTCAATGATGATAAAAATGATACCGCCGACAATCAGCGAAATGGCGACAACGGTGGGATTAAACAAGACCGCCTTGATTTTATCGAGAAACAAAAAGCCCAATACTGCTGCCGGGATGAAAGCGATCACAATGCCCAGCCAGAAGCGCTGCACGCCTTTGTCTTTCGGGACAGTCGCGACCTGTTTGAGCAGTTCGGCGCGGTAATAAACAATCACGGCGACCACCGCGCCCACCTGAATAAAAATTTCAAAGGTTCCGTTCATGCGTGCGCCAAAATCCAGCAGTGCCGCCGCGACAATCAGATGGCCTGTAGATGAAATGGGCAGAAATTCGGTCAGTCCTTCGACGATGCCCAGAATGATGACCTTTATCAAATCGACCATGTTGTCCTCTTTTGCTGTCTGATGTGGCGCAGCCCAAACGCGACGATCATAGTCCCTGGCTGAATGGCTGTCAACAGAGCGCCTGTGAATTCTGTGTATGTACTAAGGTACAGGCTGGATTACGCCAATGGCCTTAAGCTGGTTGAGAATTTCTATGGTAGGCTAGGGGCGAAATGCAGGTTATGAGTGGTTAGTTAAAAAAAGCGGATTGCCAATACGCCAGCGTCTTCCAAAAACAATAACCAATACCTAATCACTAAAAC
Organism: Chloroflexota bacterium; assembly: GCA_039933955.1. Lineage (GTDB taxonomy): Bacteria > Chloroflexota > Anaerolineae > Aggregatilineales > Phototrophicaceae > CFX2. The sequence goes on along the minus strand of JBDTNB010000002.1, from coordinate 154,051 downwards.
CCTTCTTCTTTCGAGGTTCACTTTGCCCGGATATATACGACTTCTACGCCAAAATAAAGATTTTTCCCGGCTCTGGCTGGCTCAGGTCATCAGCCTGTTAGGGGATTGGTTCAATACAGTGGCGCTGTCGGCGCTGGTCTCGGAATACACCAACGGTTCTGGCTTGGCGATCAGCGGGTTATTGATCGCGCGATTCCTGCCGCCATTAATTGTCAGCCCCTTCGCCGGGGTTCTGATTGACAAATTCAACCGCAAAAAGTTACTGATTTTCAGCGATGTCATGCGGGCCATTATCGTTCTATTTTTACTGTTCGCCAGCGGGCGCGACCATTTGTGGCTGATCTACCTGATGACGGTGTTTCAATTTACCCTGTCAGCCGTGTTTGAGCCGGGACGCTCCGCCATTATGCCGAGTTTGGTCAAAAGTGATGATCTGCTGCGTGCCAATACCCTAAGCAATGTCACCTGGTCGGCAATGTTGGCAGTCGGGGCGATTGTAGGCGGCGTCGTCGCGGCAGTCTTCGGCACGGCCATCGCGCTGGTGATTGATTCGATCAGTTTCGCGCTTTCAGCCTTCCTCATCAGCCAAATCAGGACATCACAGCAGCCCCAGCCAGAAAAAACGTACACCAGCGATAGCCCTGCCCCGCGTGGCGGCTTCCGCGACGGGCTGCGCTACGTGATGCACAACCCATCCGTCGCAGCCATTTTGTTCATCAAATTGGGTTTGAGCATCGGCAGCGTCGATGCGCTGATGATTTCTTACGCCACCAGCTTATTTGTCGTCGGCGAAAACGGAACCGGATCGTTGGGTATCCTGTATAGTGCGTTCGGACTCGGTGCGATCATCGGGCCGTTCATCCTCAATCGCTTTAACAACGGCTCGACACGCGCAATGCAGCGCTTGATGATTATCAGTTTCGGCTGGGTAACACTCGGCTGGCTGTTATTCGGCTTCGCACCAACGCTGCTGATCGCGTCGGTGGCCTTGATGGTGCGTGCAATGGGAGGATCAGCCACCTGGACGTACAGTTCGACCATCCTTCAAGCTAGTGTCCCCAACGAGTATCTGGGGCGCGTTTTTTCACTGGATTGGGCCGGGTTTTATCTGGCGATCACCATCAGCACCTTTATCACTGGTGTTTTGATCGACAACCTCGGCAGCGGACACGTCCGAGACATCGCCGTCGGCACAGGATTGTTGAGCCTGATTCCGCTGGCGTTATGGGCTTTGGCGGTCAATTGGCTGGAAAAACGCCAGCCACTCCCGGTTCCAATTGGCGATTGAAATTCGACAGGAAACACAAGGCAATTACAGATTCGTTTTCCCGTATTTCCTGAAAAACACGAAAGAACAGGAGATTGTTGGCGGACGGTATTGAATTCGTTGGTTTCAGGTCAGATTACGGGAACGCAGAATCAACTATTTAACGACTACCCGCATTTTATTTGGATCAACCAGTATCTATCCGCCCAGAAGCGAACAAATCCATCCCTAAGTACGTATAATAAATAAGCATCCCCTAAATTGAAGAGGAGTTTTGTATGCGTCATTTTTCCTGGAATGCAATCCCTCTCGAAGAAATCGCCAGTTTACCTAATTTTTATGGGCCGAGCGTGTCACCGGATCACGACAAAATTGCTTTTTACTGGGACAAATCCGGCGCCTTAGAACTCTACGTGATGCCTACGGTTCCCGGCGGCACACCAAAACAAGTCAGCGATGGACAACTTCCCAAAGCGCTGCACGCCGGATTTGTCTGGTCGTCCGATGGCAAAAACATTTTCTTCGCTAAAGATAACGATGGTGACGAGCAGCACAATATCTGGCGCATTAACCTCGAAAGCGGCCAAACCGAGCAGCTTACGAACAATCCCAAAGCGCAGGAATATCCGGTTGAGGCCAGCCCTGACGGTAAAACGCTGCTGGTACTCAGCAATTTATATGGTCAATTAAATCTGCTGGCGCTCGATCTGAAAAGCCGCGAATATCAACAGCTTACCCATTATGCCTTTCCGGTAGACGGCGCGAAATACAGCCCTGACGGTTCGCAAATCGCCTACGTTACCAACGAAACTAATGACCTGAATAATCTCGATGTTTATTTGATGAACGCCGATGGCAGTAATCAACGTCGGGTTGTCCAGGTAAAAGTCGGCTCACAGGACAACATCGCCGATTGGAGCAAAGATGGCCGCTATCTGGCGATTGGGTCGGATGCGGGCGGTAAAGGTCAAATTGGCCTCTACGATGTTGTGCAGGCTGATTTGCGCTGGATCAGCCCTGCCGATAAGGAGCAGTCGCCAGGAAAATTTTCGCCGGATAGCCAGCAATTGCTAGGCTACAACAATGAAGATGCGACCTTTCAGACGACTGTCTATAACGTTAGCGACGGCAAACAGCAGTCGGTTGAACTGCCGCCGGGACTCAGTTATAACGCCGATTGGCTGGGCAATGACCGCTTCATGGTCAGCATCATGACCGATGTCACAAGACCCGAACTGCGCGACTATCGTCTGGCTGACGGTGGCAGTGATGTTTTGCTGCACGCCGAATACGGGTCAATTAACCCTGCGCTGTTCACCAAACATGAATATGTGTCGTATAAATCCAGCGACGGTATGGACATTCACGCCGTCATCTACCGCCCGCGCGATCTAAAGCCGGGACAAAAATATCCGGCGTTAGTGGAAGTTCATGGCGGGCCAACTGGACAATTTTTCCGTGCGTTTGATCCCTATGGGCAGTTCCTGGCCGACAACGGCTTCATCGTGATTCAACCCAATGTGCGCGGCAGCACCGGCTATGGCGTCGAATTCCGCGATCTAAACCGCATGGATTGGGGCGGCGGCGATCTGGAAGATGTGGCGGGCGCAGCCGCGTATCTGAAATCCCTGCCGGAGGTCGACAGCGAACGGGTCGGCGTATGGGGCGGCAGCTATGGTGGCTACATGACCTACATGGCGATGACCAAAAAACCTGATTTGTGGAAAGCGGGCGTGGCCTGGGTGGGCATCACCGATTTGAAAAAGTTGTACGAGTCGAGCATGGAGCATTTCAAATACTACCTGAAGCTGCAAATGGGCGACCCGCAGGAGAATGCTGACCTGTGGCAAGACCGCAGCGCAGTAAACTTTGCCCAACAGATGACCGCCAAAATGCTGATTGTGCATGGCATCAATGATCCACGCTGCCCCATCGAGCAGGCGCGGATTTTCCGGGATCGACTTGTGGAATTGGGCAAAGTCGAGGGACGCGATTTTGAATATGTTGAATTGGCCGAAGAAGGGCATGGTTCGACAGACATCGGTCAGAAAATCCGCTCCTACCGCTTGTTGGTTGATTTCATGCAGCGGAGTTTGTAGCCAACAGAATTGCATATTATAGGGGCATGACAGGTTGTACCCTACGCAAAAATACAAATCGATTTTACCGAACAATCCCCATTCTCCGAGGGGGGTTTTATTTGGACATACCCACAAAACCACCTTTTGTCGTATAATGAATAAAGATTGTTCAAAATTGCACAATAGGCAGGTTTACCCATGACCAAACCTTATCAACATGCCCTCGTCATCGGCGGCAGTGTGGCTGGATTGCTGGCTGCACGGGTGCTCGCCAATCATTTTGAGCGCGTGACCGTTCTGGAACGCGACCATCTCCCGGAAAATCCTGAAATTCGCGCGGGTGTCCCGCAGGCGCACCATTTGCATGTGCTCCTGGCGCGTGGACATGCCATTTTCGAATCGCTGTTTCCTGGCCTGGACGCTGAACTCGACGCCAAAGGCGCGCCCTTGATCGAGTGGGGTCTCGATACGACTGGCTTAGGTCGCGGCGGTTGGTTGCCCAAATTTCATTCCGGGATTATGACCCGTTCGGTGAGTCGTGCGCTGCTGGAATGGCATATCCGCCAGCGGCTTTTGCACGATTATCCGGTTGAATTCATTGCAGAAACCCAGGTGAAAAATCTGGTCGCCAGCGAAGACAAGACTCGCATTATCGGCGTGGATATACAGATGCGGGGCGGCACACATGAGGAAAAACGCCTGCTAGCCGATCTGGTCGTCGATGCCAGCGGGCGCACCTCGCACACACCGGAATGGCTTAAAGAACTAGGTTACGATGAGCCGGAGGATACCCATGTGAATTCATTCCTGGGCTATAGCACCCGCTGGTATAAGAAACCCCCTTTACCCGGCCCGCAGCCCAAAGGTGTGATTATCAGTAATGAACCGCCACATGGTTTACGCGGCGGCGGTTTTTGGGAAGTCGAAGGAGACCGAATCGTCGTGACATTGGTGGGCATCAACCGCGATTTCCCGCCGACTGACGAGGCCGGATTCATGGACTTTGCCCGCAGTTTGGGGGCGAACACCATTTATGAAACCATCAAAGACGCCGAACCAATTTCGGAAATTTATGGTTATCAACGCACGGCCAATCGCCTGCGCCACTTCGAGCGGCTGACCCGCTGGCCGGAGCAGTTTGCCGTCATCGGCGATGCGGCCTGCGCCTTCAATCCGGTCTACGGTCAGGGCATGACCACCGCAGCCTTAGGTGCGCTGGAACTCGATGCCTGCCTGCGCGAACATCAGCAAGATCTTGCAACCGTTGGCGCACAATTTCAAAAGCGGCTGGCGAAGGTTGCGGCGACACCCTGGGTGATGGCAACCGGCGAAGATTTGCGCTATCCCGCAACTGAAGGCAAACGCCCCGGCGCATTCACGCGCATGGTGCAGAAATACATCGACAACGTGCAGCTAGTCATGCCCCACGATACCGATGTCGCCCGCAGCTTTTTCCAGGTGACGAATCTGCTCGTACCGCCGACAGCCCTCTTCCAGCCAGTGATTATGTTCAAAACGCTGCGTCATATGTTCAGCGGCACGCCCTCCAAAACAGACTCGCCAGCCCTGCAAACGGCGAAACAATAACCGCTGCATGTTAAGGGACATTTTTGATAATGTCCCTTTCTTTGATTCCTATTTAAATTATGCTTAATTCAAACCCATGCTTGTTGATTGGCATCGAAGTGTTACAATGCATTTTGGAGAAAATACTTCGACGCTAAATGTTATGTTATCCACTCAAGAAATCATTTTATTAGCAATTGTCGGCGCGGCGCTGCTGCTGATTGTCAGCAACCGGATTCGCGCGGACATTGCCGCCATTCTGGTGCTTTTGGCGCTTGCCCTCACCGGATTGGTGACACCGCAGGAAGCGATTTCTGGTTTCAGCCGCTCAGCGGTCATCACCTTGATCGGCCTGTTCATCATTACCGAATCGCTGGAAGATACGGGTGTTGTACAGTGGATTGCCAACCGCCTGCGCGAAATCGGCAGAGGCTCGGAAGTCCGGCTGATTATGCTGTTCATGGGCGCGGGCGCGCTGTTGTCCTTGATGATGAACAATGTCGCGGCGGCGGCGGTGCTGCTCCCGGCGGCAGTCCAGGTCGGGCGCGACTCGGATGTCAAACTCTCCAAACTGTTGATTCCACTGTCATTTGGGACACTGGTCGGCGGCATGGCAACCTACTTCACCACCGCCAATATCGTCATCAGCGGCATTTTGCAGGATCAAGGCCAGAGTGGTTTGGGCATGGTCGATTTCATCCCAACCGGCGGCCTGATCGTGATTGCCGCCCTGATTTACATGGCATTTATCGGGCGACGTTTGCTGCCTGAACGCGAAACGCTCGGTCACAACCTCAGCCCGCGCAGTTTATCGCGCAATTTATTCGAAGCCTATCACCTGGAAGAACGCTTGTGGGAAGTGCGTGTGCCGCCCGGTTCGCGCCTCGTCAATACGCCCATCAGCCACAGCCACGTCGGCGAAGAACTGGGCATCACCATCCTTGCCCTGTGGCGTGGAACCCGCGCGATTTTGTCGCCGCCGCCCACCGAAATTATCCATGCCAATGATTATCTGCTGCTCCTGGGACGACGCGAACGGGTCGATAAACTCGTTGATTGGGGTGTGCTGGTCGGGCGCGAAAACACCCATCGTAATGGTCGCCACGATTATTCGGTAGACTTGAGCGAAGTCATTATCCCTCCACGCTCTTCTGTCATCGGCAAAACACTGAAAGAGCTGCGCTTCCGCAACAAATTTGGCATGACCAGCGTGGCTTTATGGCGCGAAGGCGGCAGCTACCGTACCGACGTAGGCGTAACCCCGCTGCAAGTTGGCGACGCGCTGCTTATGGTCGGGCCAGCGGCAAAAATCAAAAGTCTGGCACAGGAACGCGACTTCATGGTGCTGGAAAGCAGCCACATCCATCAACCGCCGAAACCGGAAAAAGCCGCTGTCGCCGTCCTGATTACCGCTGTGGTGTTGTTTCTGGCTATCCTGGATATTATTCCCGTACCGCTGGTGATGCTGGGCGGCGGGGCGGCGATGGTGCTGGCTGGATGTATCAACGCCGACGAAGCCTACCGCGCAGTTGAATGGCGCGTCGTGTTCCTGATTGCCGGAATGCTGCCCATCAGTATTGCGATGGATCATACTGGGTTGGCGACACGCCTGGGTTCAACCCTGATTCACCAATTGTTGCCCTATGGTCATTTGGCCTTGATTGCCGGAGGATTTTTCCTGGCGGTCATCATCGCCCAATTTATTGGCGGTCAGGTTACATCACTGATTGTCGGCCCGATTGCGGTGGCTACCGCGCTAGAAGTTGGCATCAACCCGGAGGCGATGGGCGTTGCCGTCGCGATTGCTTGCTCCTGCGCCTTTCTGACACCGATTTCACACGCCGTCAATGTGCTGGTGATGGGGCCGGGAGCCTACAAATTCACCGATTTTTTCAAAGTTGGACTGGGAATGACCATTGTAACCTTCATTTTCCTCATGATAGGCATGGTTGTTTTCTGGGGTATCCGCTGAACGGCGGGTAAGCGGCGACCAGCAATCAGGTAAATCTCGCCACAGATGTTTATTATTTCTCCTTATGATCTTGTGGTGATAGGGAGAACAAAATGAACACCGAATGGATGCCACGCGACAAATGGGATGCCCTGGTACGGGGCGAGAACTGCCCGATGTGCAGTGAATTGGCCGCCGGAACCGAAGCCAACGAATATGGGTTCACCATCGCAAAACTCAACATGAGTGTGCTGCGGTTATCGGTGAACCAAAATGCCCCCGGCTACTGCGTCCTCATTTGTACACGCCACGTCCGCGAACCCTATGAACTCCCCTCCCAGGAATGCAGCCTGTATTTTGAAGATATGATGCAGGCCGGATTAGCCCTCGAAAAAGTTTATCAGCCCATCAAAATGAATTTTCAAATTTTAGGCAATGCCCTGCCCCATCTCCACTGTCACATCATCCCACGTTATTACGGCGATGGTGCGCCAGGTCGCCCGATTGATCCGCTGTTGACTCAGAAACATCTCTCATCAGAAGAATATCAGGAGAAAATCGCGGTCATTCGTGCGGCGTTGGGCTAAATAAAAAGGACACGGCGTGCCATTGCCATGTCCAAATATGAATGAAAGATTTGTAGCGACGAAATACAGTTCGTCCGTTTCCCGATTACTCGTCGAGGGTTCCCGGTTTCAGGCCGACGGGCAGCGGAGCGGGTTTGGCAACCGTGCTCCCGATCATGATGTGCTTGCCCTGCTCTGATGCTTCGTGGAAACTCTGCATCAGATCAAGGACATGATAGGCGAGTGCGCCGCTGGCCCGATTCGCGCGGCCTGAACGCAGCGCATAAGCCATATCCGCGACGCCGATGCCGCGCATATTCTCGGTATAACCATGCGTCAGCGTCACATCCTGCCAGTCTTTATCCGCCGCCTTGCGGATTTTGACCGGCCCGCCAAAGGTATTCGGATCGGGCACATTTAACGAGCCTTCCGAGCCATAAATTTCGATGCGCGGCAAGCTGTGCGACCAGACATCGAAACTCATAATCAGGTTGCCAATCGCGCCGGACTCGAAATCCATCACCCCGGCGATGTGCGTGGGGATTTCAACCGGAATTTTCAGGCCATTCAATTCTTTGCTGGTGGCTGTACGTTCCGGGAAGGACGCCCGCGCGGAAGCCGTGACACGCTTGACCGGCCCCAGCAAATTGATGAGCGCCGTCAGATAATACGGCCCCATATCGAACATTGGGCCACCGCCGCGCGCATAATAAAAGGTTGGGTTCGGATGCCAGGATTCCGGCCCGTGCCCGACCATATACGCGACAGCCGCAATCGGTTCGCCAATCGCGCCTTCGTCGATCAATTTGCGGCAGGTCTGGATGCCACCGCCGAGGAAGGTATCCGGCGCACAGCCCACCAGCAGCTTTTTCGCGGCTGCCGCATCCAACACGGGTTTGCCTTCTTCGCGGCTGAGTCCGAAAGGTTTTTCCGCGTAGGCATTTTTGCCCGCGTTGATAATCTGCATGTTCACGGCAGCGTGCGACTGCGGAACCGTCAGGTTGACGACAATTTCAATTTCCGGGTCAGCCAGCAGTTCGTCCACCGAACAGGCTTTGGCGATATTGAATTCTGCCGCGCGGGCTTTGGCACGTTCGACATCAATGTCCGACACCGCCACCAGATCGAGATTTTCGAACGCGCGCGATCCTTTAATGTAGGCGGGGCTGATATTGCCCACACCGATGAGACCCATTTTTACCTTAGCGGCCACGAGCGAACCCCTTCCCTGTCAGATAGGTATAACTTTTACCGACGGCTTCTAGCATATCCGTCGAGCAGCGATCCAATTCCACAATCAGCCATTCGGTTGATCCTTGACCCGCGCCGATAATCGCGTCCCAATCCATCACGCCATCACCGACAGCCACCATGTTGGCTTCGATGCTGCTGGCGGGGCCGTCCTTGATGTGCAGCAGCGGCGCGCGCGAACCAGCATCCTTGACGACCTGCGCCGGATTCTGCCCGCCAACTTTCACCCAATAGGTGTCGATTTCCAGCCCAACCGTCGGGGCGAGATTTTCCTGCATTATCTGGTTCACCGGCTTGCCATCCAGCGTTTCATATTCAAACCAGTGATTGTGATACAACAGGCTCAGACCGTTCTCGCGGGCGACGACATCCGCCGCGTTCAATTCCTCACAGATGGCCTTGATGCTGTCTACACTTTTAAATTTTTCCGGCGGACGCCAGGGGCAAATCAATTTTTTGGTTTCCATAATGCCCATACGATCCAGCACCGCGTTCTTGTCATCACCGAGCGGCAGCGTTTCGTGCGCGCCCATGACCGTTAAGCCTAAATCTTTAAATAATTTGGCGGCCTCTTTAGGCGGCGTATGTTGATAGACCACGCCCGCGCCTTCGACGCCAGCATAACCGAAATCAGCGATTTTCTGGATCGTGCCGACAAAATCAGCCGCCATTGCATCGCGCACGGTATACAGTTGAATTGCAATTGGTAAAGCCATGAAACCTCACTTATTCATCATGAATGGTCAACAAAAATAGAACCAGCCGATCTATCCGCTGGTTCAAAATTCCCTTATGAAATGAAAACTGTTTCAACAAACGCTCCTGGGTGTGACCGCTCACACCTCAGGAGCAGATTGTACATCGTGCATGATGGCCTAGCAAATTGGTCAGCGACGCTTTATCCGCACGAATCGACCAACCCCCAGGTAATCGTCGTCGCATCGGCATACTGCGGAAACTGGACGCTGCTGCCATCAGGCAAATTCAGGCACAGGCCGGAAAGGGATTTGACACCATCCGGCGACATGACATGGATGATATGCAATGTCGCCGAATAACTTTTTTCAGTGTCCAGCGCCCAGCCCAGCGCACTCCGTATCTGGCTGACATTGCCCCAGACACGGCCAAAACCATTGATCGGCAATAGCCGTGCGGTTGGCGGGGTATCTTTGACCGGGTTGTCGGGCAAATTTTGGTAATCCAGCAGGCTGAAATAATTCACGTTGACATGTTTGGGGAAAACCCAGATGTCGCCGGTGTCCGCGCGCCAGATCATAAAACCATCTTCAAAGACCTGATAAGCAGCGTTGGTGGTCACGACAAAACCATTGGTCGAGGGCGCAGGGGTCGCTGGTGGCAGGACGACGGGTGGACTGGTCGGAATCGGTGAACCCGACTCATAATTCCAGGTGCGATAGTTGTAATTGAAAATCCAGGTGTACTCGCGCCCTACTGGAATCTGAAAATCGAAACTGGTTTCACCGGCTGAATGGCGAACAGCCATCGCATAACTCAACTCCTGCGAGGTCGCCCAACCCAATTGATTGCGTACCGAGTCGTTGTTTCCCCACACTTTGCCGAAGCCCAGGATCGGGCTAAAACGGCCTGGCGGCGGGTTTGAGATACGATTTTCCGGCAGGTAAGCGTAATCGGAGGATGGGAAACTGGCAATCGTTCCACCGTTCGTGCCGAAATAGGCTGTTATCAGGCCATTGCTGGAATCCCAGACCATAAATCCATGTTCAAACGGTTGGAAGGCAGCAGATACATTGAGAACTCCTGGAGGTGTAACGGTAGGCTGCGGCGGGGGCGGGGTTGGGATCGTGCCGGTGAACAGACTCCAGGAGTGTCCATCACTGAAAAAGGTACGCCCGCCTGGGACAGTGAAAATAGTTTTTCGGGAAACGGCGTCATAATTCACGGTGCTGATAAAACTTTGCTCGGAAGTCGTCGCCCAACCGAGTTGGCTCCGCACCAGGGCGAAGTTGCCCCATAAGCGTCCGAAACCCATGATCGGGCGTACCCGGTTGGCTGGTGTACTGTCTTGCACCGGATTGTCCGGCAAATCGCCATAGGTGCGCGAAGGGTAATTGGTCAGTGAACCGCCCTGCGCGCCCGTCAGTTCCCATATGTCGCCGGACTCTGCCCACCACAGCAGATAACCGCCTTCATACGGCTGGAACGTGATCGGTTTGGTCTCCGTGCTTGGAATGGGCGTCAATGTCGCACCGCCACCCGCACCAGGGACTCGAAGCTGCTGACCGACATAAATTGTATTGCTGTTGGTCAGGCAGTTGGCGATGGCAAGGATGGTCGTGGTGGCGCTGTAGCGGCGGGCGATGAGGTACAGGGTATCGCCGCGCGCAACCGTATACGTCGGCCAATCGCTGCGCACAGAACACGCTGCCTGCGCCCGTGCCGGTGGCAGCGCCAGAATCACCACAATCACGAAAAGAATCCACAGACCCAGCATGATGAAAAATGATTTGGTACGCATATCCACCCCTCGCTAGCGCGTCGTAAAAAGAGACGCCTTCTTTTATCTCCTATTCAATTCAGACTCCACATTTATTACATGCTGTATGAGATGAATGTTCGGATATTGGCCTACGCCTATCCAACGCCTGCCCTACGCGCCCCAAAAGTCACTTTTATCAACTCTTTACTGTTGTTTCGAGGGAACGAATTGTACGATGGTTATCAGGCAAGTGTAACAACTTGTTTTTTCATAAGCTGCCTTCGGAGGCGGCCTTTTATTCAGGAGACAACCTTTATGAAACGCATGATTGGCGTCCTTATTTTGATGTTGTGCATTTCTGGCATGGCGTCCGCCCAGGATACCATTAGCCAGTGGGCGACAGGCGCAACCGCCACCAGTCAATATGCCAGCGATGATTGGAGTGCGCTGCAAGCTACCGGCCAACCGGATACCGATAACTGTGGCGACAACGGAACAGCCTGGGCATCGGAGACCGCGACAGGCGAAGATTCGATTGAACTGAGCTACGACAATTTTGTCATCCCCACCCAGGTTAACATCTACCAGACCTTTAACCCCGGCTCGATCACCCGTGTTGAACTGCTCAACCGCGATACTGGCAAAGTTTTTAAGGTTAACAAAAGCAACGACAAACCAGGCAAAACAGCCTGCCCCGGTATTTTCTCGTTGACCATCAACGGCGCTGAAGAAGCGGTCAACACCGTCGTGATTTATCTTGACCAAACTATCGGCGGCAACTGGGATGAAATCGATGCGGTGGAATTGGTGGGCGTCCCTACCGAGCCATCGGCGAACCCGGATTCGAACACCAATACTTCCGGCAGCGGCGCAGCGCCGGGAATCAGCGTCCAATGCCCAGATGGCACGACGTTCGATAACGGCTCAGAACTAACGGTCAATATGCGTTCGGGCTTCAATTACACGGCTACCGCGATTGGCATCGACGGCTTTGATCCGATCATCGCCGTCACCGATGGGACGACCACCTTGTGCAACGACGACAGCTCCGCAGCGGCGGGTTATGTGGTCGGGATGCCAACCACCGGCGATGTATCAGCATCATCCACCAGCGCGCAAATGCCGTTTAGCTATAACGGCAATAAATCCTTCGGCGATGTTTCGATCATTGTGGGCAGCGCCAATAATACGGAAGGCCAATTTGCTCTGGTCATCGAAGGCTTGGCGGTCACAACTGCCGATGGTTCCGGCGATGGCGCAGGCGACCCATTCACCACCCACATCACGCCTAATATGCACGCATCCGGTGTTCCGGTCAGCGCCTACATGATTTCTGTGACCGACGGTCTCGACCCATTCCTGTATATTGTCGATCAGGACAACCATTCGATCCAACTGCCGGACAAATCGTATTACTCCTGCGACGATGCTGGAACCCAGACCTGCTGGGGCAATTCCTCGCCATTGGCGAAAGCCTATGTCTCACGCGAGAACGGCAAGGTGCTGGCAGGTGGCGACTACGACTCGATGATGAGTTTATCCTGGGATGATTTGGGCGTTGAGCAAGGTTCAGAAGCCTATGTCAACTGGCGTATGACCAGTTCCGGCCTCAAAACCTTCGGCGATTACGTCGCCATCTTCCACATGGGCACGGCCAACCAATTCTCCGGTTGATAATTGGTTTGTATCAAACGAGTATTTTTCTTCATAGGGGATGACCTGTGTGTTGTCCCCAATTTTATTCGTAACCCACCTTCGTTATCGAATACAATGTTTGAAAATTCGAACCGAATATTCAAACAAATGTTTCACCTTTTGTCCCCAATCCCCGCCATAATGATTTCATGAACCCTCACTGGAACACAAAGCACCATCCTAAATCTCGTCATTATTTTCTCGCTGCGGATGTTTCCCTCATCCACCACCACAGCCCTACCCGTTGCGGAAAACAGCCGAAACATCCGCCAAAAATCGTGGTTTTTGCGCCCTTTTTTGCGGATGATATCAGTGGCGGATGACATTCAATAAATCCAGATGGGCTTTTGTAGGGGCGCAGCGGTGCTGCGCCCGTTTGCCGTATCATCCCTCATTTGCAGCACAACACCCTAACCGATTCAAAAAGCGCAGTAAACAGCCGGGGTTGCTGCGCTAAAACTCTGTTTGGAGTGCAGTATAAATTGCGGATTGAGGGAGAAATGGCTAACGTTTCTGCGCCGATTCCATAATCGCCTGAATCAATTTGGCGAGGAGTGCAATACGCGGGACGATACTGCTCCTGAGAATGTATTCGTCCGGCCCGTGATCCAGCCCGCCGATTGGCCCTAAGCCATCCAGCGCCGGGATGCCCTCGGCAGCGGCGAAAGCGGCATCAGCAGCGCCGCCCGTCCGCGCACCTTTCACCTCAAAACCGAGTTCTTTGGCGATGTTTTGTGTCATCGCTTCCAACGCGGCGATTTCCGGCGTGCGTGGCATCGGTGGATGAATCTGCTCATAGGTCACATCAAAGTTCACGCCCGGAACCGCGCTCGACTCAAATATGCTGAAAATGTCGTTCGTGATGCGATCCAAATCATGCTGGGTGAACGCCCGCGCCTCAAAGCGCAAACGGGCATAATCCGGCACAACATTGCGCAGGCGTCCGCCGTCAATCACGCCAACATTAACCGTGATTCCGTTGGCCGGATCATTGAGTTTTTCCAGCGCGATGATCTGATGTGCCAGCGCGACAATCGCATTGCGACCTTTTTCTGGCTCAACACCGGAATGCGCGGCATGACCGTGCGCCTCAGCCGTATACGAACGCACACCCTTGCGGGCGACCACGATGTCGCCATTTTCGCGGGCGGCTTCCAGCGTCAGCACGGCATCGTTACCCCGGCTGGCCGATTTGATGAGCGGGATCGAATAACGCTCATCAACTTCTTCATCGGAGACAATCAGGAAAGCGATGTGTTCGTATGTATCAAAACCAATCGCATCCAGCGCTTCGACGGCGTAAATCCCGGCCAGCCAACCGGCTTTCATATCGCAGGTTCCAGGGCCGAGAATTTTGTCACCCTGAAAGATCATCGGGCGCTGGGCAGTCGTGCCGCGCGGGAAAACCGTATCGCTGTGACCGAGCAGCATCACACGCCCGACGCCGTTTCCCGTCCGCGAGGCAATCAAATTATCGCCGGTGTGCTCCTGCGATTGGCGCGACACCTGGAAATTCAATTTATTCAGGCGGGCTTCCAACCAATCGACGACATGGTTTACGTCATCGCGGTCATAGGAATACGCATCCAGGCTGACAACCGATTGCAGTTCGGCTAAATACGAGTCCAGCCGCGACTCTAGAAATTCAACAATTGGATCAGCCATGATTGGACACACGCGATTCTTCAGCGGTTGCATCCAGCGCAGCCTGCAAATCGCCGATTAAATCATCAACATCTTCAATGCCGACGGAATAGCGGATCAAGGTTTCGGGAATGCCCATCGCCTCGCGTTCTTCCAGCGTACATTCGACATGGCTGGTCGTCGCGGGCGGGCCAGCCACCGTTTCTACCGCGCCCAGATTAGCGGCACGATGAGCATATTGCAGACGCGGCAGAAAGGCTTTCACGGTCTCAAAATCGCCCTGAAGCGTGAAACTCAGCACACCGCCGAAACCGCGCATCTGCTTTTTGGCGATGGCATGGCCGGGATGCGATTCCAGGCCGGGATAAAACACCGACTTCACGAAGGAATGGCTTTCCAGAAATTGGGCAATAAGCAGCGCGCTTTCGTTATGCTGACGGACGCGCAGGTGCAGGGTTTTCATGCCGCGCAGGAGTAGATATGCTGCCATTGGATCAAGAGTCGCGCCGGTAATTTCGCGATAGTGATAAATTTTGTGGACGAGTTCTGCACTTCCGCAGATGATTCCGCCCAGCGCGTCGGCATGACCGCCCAGAAATTTAGTCGCGCTGTGGAGTACGAGGTCAGCCCCTAATTCCAGCGGGTTGGAATTAATCGGCGTGGAAAAAGTGTTATCGACCACCACCACCGCACCCACTTTATGACCGGCATTCGCCAAGCGTTCCAGATCAACCACTTTGAGCGTCGGGTTGGTCGGCGTTTCCAGGTAAAGCACCGTGCAGCCTTTGGCGATTTCGGCCTCAATCGCGTCGTGGTCGGTAGTGTCACACAGCGCAACCTCGACATTGATACGCGGCAGAAATTCGGTGTACAGTTTGTTCGTGCCGCCGTAGGTGTCTTTGACCGAGACGATCCGATCTCCCGGCGACAGCAGTGTGAACAAAGTATTGCTGATAGCCGCCATCCCCGTCGAAAAGCTGGTCGCGGCTTCCGCGCCTTCGAGCTGGCGCAATTTTTCTTCAAACACGGCGACGGTGGGGTTGGTATTGCGCCCGTAAATGTGACCGGATTCGTTACCCAGAGCAACGTCCAGCCATTCGTCCACGTCGGCATAGCCAAAGGACACGCTGTGAACCACCGGAACCTGTGTCGAGCGCTGCCAGAAATCTTTTTCGACCTCGCCCGCCCATACCGATTGGGTGGCACGCGAAGGGGGTTTACGATCCGTCATGGTGCTTACTCCGATAAAACAGGGCGAAACGTATCTCGTCCTTATAATCACATCCCAAAAATTATCTGTAGGGGACGACCTATGTGTCGTCCCTTCATAAAATCAGATCAATATTTATTGGGTTAAGACGTTAACCCATACACCGTGCGCGAATTGCCGTTGAGGATTTGCTCTCCGGCACGCTGCGCCTGCTGAACCGTCAATGCGCCCGCATCCACGACTTCGCCCAAGACTTGTTCCAGCGCCGCCCTGCCCCAACGGTTCGCCAACCAGAAAATTTCAGGGATACTGAAAGCGTCCGACGAATACAGAATTTTGGTCAGCGGCGTCAGCCCAAACGCATCACGAATCACCGACGGAATCGTCGTTGTGACAAATGGAATCGCCAGCGAAATATCCATGAAAATGTTGGGGTACATGGCCGCCAGATAACCGACTTCCCGCACATAGGGGTAAGCCGCGTGCAGCAGAACAAACGGCACTTTGGTGAACTTATCGCTCTGAAATAATGGGCGCATATACAATGGATTGGCTTTAATCATGTCCACATCGGTATCGCCGAAACCGGTATGGAACTGAATTGGCATCTCCTGGCGGTTGGCGATTTCGAGCGCCGTCAGCACCAAATAATCATTGAGGGGCTTGTTCGCCAAGCGGATTTTGCCCTCGCGGTCTGCCTGATCCTTCACTTCACCGAAAGCGCGGGTGGCTTCTTCGCGCGTGCGCCATTGAATGTCGAGACCAGTGCGGTAAGCGATGATACTTTTGAGACCGACATGCCCCGATGCCCGCGCGCCTTCTACCCCGGCGACAAACGCATCGAGCATCTGGCTGAAGGTCGGGTATTGCAAAATCAATTCCTGGGCGAAGGTTTCCAGGCGCAGCAGCATTTCAACTTTCTGATTGAAGCTGTCGCGCAGTTCTTCCGGCGTGTAATTTTCAGTACCGCGAAAACCATAATCGATAAACACGGTATCGCTGTTCTGGTCGCTCCACATCCCGTTCGCCAATTCAACCAGCGGATGCGCATTCCGCGCCGACAAAACGGCTTCCGGTGTGGGTTCGCAGCCCAGATACCCCGCCAACTCGCGGATGCTCCACTGCCACATAATGCTGTCTTTGACATAGCGCGCCTTGATAATCGGATCAGGGCTTTCAGTGAAATAACCCTGATAACGTTCCATCGGCATCGGCGTGTCGAGTTTCACCAGCGAATGGGCGTGATGGTCGATAATCGAAACAAAAGACAAATCAATTTTGGCGTTGGGCATGGTTAGAACTTCCAGAAATGATGTTTAAGCTCGTAGGCGTCATCCTGTTTTTTGAACAGGTCATATTCCAGGCGTTTGACCGCGATATAACTTTTAGCGAGCAGCGGGCCGAGCGCATCGGTGAGCACGCTGTCTTTTTCGAGCGCATCAACCGTTTCCTTCAAGGTCGTCGGAAAGCGTTTGATGCCGCGCTTTTTACGTTCGGAATCCGAATAATTGGCTGGGTCAACTAGCGTCGGTTCGCCCGGATCAAGTTGGCGGCGTACTCCATCCAGGCCAGCGGCGATCAAAGCGCCAAAAGCCAGATAGGGGTTGGCCGACAAATCAGCCGCTTTAAGTTCCGCGTTGGCCGAGCCTTCTTCGTCACTCTTGTAACGCGAGGCGACCCGCACCGCACCCTCGCGGTTATCTGGCCCCCAGGCGGTGAAAGCGCTGCTCCAAAAATGAGGCTGCAAGCGGTGATAAGAATTATAGGACGCGCAGGTCAGCGCCAGCAAACCGGGCAGATGTTCCAGAATCCCGGCGATGAAATGCCGTCCGGTATCGCTCATACCATAAGGACTTTTAGGATCAAACATCAGATTGCGTTTGCCTTTGGCATCCCACAAACTGAAATGGATATGACCGCCGTTGCCCGCTTGGTCGAGGAAAGGCTTGGGCGCAAGCGAGGCATATAAACCGTGATTGTACGATACGGCGCGGATGGTCTCGCGGGTGAAAATATGGTTATCGGCAGCCGTCAATGGGTCAGCATGGCGGATCGACAATTCCTGCTGCCCATGCCCCAATTCTGGGTAAAACAATTCCACTTGGATATTCTGGGCGACCAGCGCATCAATAATATCGTTGATGACTTTTTCGGTGACGGTCATGCCGGTGGTGCTGAAGCACAGCGATTCGTCCACCGGACTATAACTGCCATCGTCCAATTTTTGCGCCATCGTCCACTCGAACTCGACCACCATTTGAATGGCGATTCCCAAATCCGCCGCCGCCGCCACCTGCCGTTTGAGGAAGGTGCGTGGGCACGCGCCCCAGGGCTGACCGTCCAACATGAGCATATCGACGGTCATCGCGCCAGTTCGGTCTGCATACGGCAAAATGCGGAAAGTTTCCGGATCGGGCGTGATACGAACCTCGCCCACCGGCCCCATTTCATCGACATGCGCCAGTTGGTCAAGCATCGTCATGGCCTGCATGGCGACGGTCAAGCCAATGCCGTCAGTGATGCGGTTAAGCAGGCTGCTAATATGGGTAGCCTTCATGCGCGTGATGCCGCCGTTATCGGTGTACAAAAATCGAATCATACGCAGGTCGGCCTCGTGCGCCTGCTGTGTCACCCGTTCAGCCGGGGTGCTTTCGAGTCGTGTACTTCGCTTTACCATCATTCAATCCATTTGACTATAGGAATTCAAAATACTCATCGATTTCCCAGGGATGAACCCGGTCATTGAAACCTTTCGCCGCGACATCCGCGCCGCCCGCTTTCGCCTTGCTGATTTCATGGCGTTTGACCGCCAGGAACAGATGGATAAATTCTTCGCCGAGCAGTTCGCGCAGGTTTGAATCAGCTTCCAGCGCGTCCAGCGATTGGGGCAGACTGGACGGCAAATTTTGCACGCCTTCCAACCCATAGGCGATACCTTCAGTTGGCGCGGGCGGCTCGATGTGATTACGCAGACCGTCGATTCCACCGGCGAGAATGCCCGCCATCACCAGATAGGGGTTGGATGCCGCCCCCGGTGTGCGATTTTCCAGGTGTGCGCCCTCGCCTTTCAAGCCCTTCACGCGGACGGCGACGGTGCGATTCTCGACTGCCCAGGTCGCGTTGGTCGGCGCAAATGACCACAGTTTATAGCGTTTGTAGCAGTTGACCGTCGGCGAGGCAAAAGCGGCAATCGCGGCGGCATGTTTGATCTGTCCGCCGATCCACCAACGGCAGATGTCATTTATTTCAAATGGGTTATCGAGATTCGAGAAGGCATTTTTGCCAGTTTTCAAATCAACCAGGCTGTGATGATAATGGCAGCCGCTGGCCGATTGGTCGGCATATGGCTTGGTCATGAACGAAGCCATATAACCATTTTTCTGGGCGATTTCCTTCACCCCATTCTTGAAGCGGAAAGCATGATCGGCGGCGGTGATGCCATTCGCAGGGCCAAAATTGATTTCCATCTGACCGGGGCCGTATTCCGAATTCGAGGTGATGATGTCCACGCCGATTTCCGGCATGAGCAGCAAAATCTGGTTGACAATATTCTCGTCAAAATTGTTACGTAGGGTCGAAAAAATCTGGATGCCGGGGAATGGCGGCTGCCGTGTTTCCCGGTCAACTAGGTAAAATTCATATTCAAAACCCGAATAAAAGCCGTAGCCCAACGATTCGAGTTCATTCAGCATCGCACGGGCGACGGCACGCGGCGCAGCCATCGCGGGTGTGCCATCCTGAAAGCGCGGTTCACACAGCACGCTGGCCGTCTTAACTGCTGCCCAGGGAACCGGAACCAGAGTGTCCAAATCAGGGAAAATGCGCGAATCCGGGAAGCCGCGTTCTTCCAGATAACCCGTCCCCGGCGCGACACCCGATTGGACATCGAAACCCAGTTGGCCGAGCAGAAAGTTTAATCCGCTGACGCCGAAATGCGATAGATGGCGGGTCGGCACGGTTTTGGAACGGCTGGTTCCATGCGTGTCGGTTTGCTCAAAGCGGACAAATTTAACGCCTTCTTTATCAAGCTGCTGCCGGATCGAATCCAGGCGTTCTTTGCTGATGTCGAGTGGTTTCGGCTGCGGCATACGTAGACCCCCTAACCTTCATCGGATCGTTGGAAACCCTGAAGTCGATTCGAGTGGATTGTAACAATGTTTTGGCAAATCAAGCAGACCATCTGAGTGATCTATCAAAAAACTTTAGCAATACTCTGCCGATTGATAAACACAACAAGGCACAAATCATCGGTCATATGGCTGTATTTATTTTTTGACTAAAGACGAAAAGCTAAAGACTATCGACTTAGTAAGGTAAGGGCGCATCGTGATGCGCCCTCCGTTGACTTCCTATAGAAACGAAGATTCCGAATCCATTCAGATTACGACGTTGCGTCGAGATCAGCCGGTGGCACAACCTTCGGCACGACTTCGGCGCCCAATGTGAATTTGCCGTCTTTGACTTCGATGATCGTCACGCCTTTTTGCGGCACATGCACATCTTCGCCAAAGGTGATCGAGCCAGTGATGCCGGGGAAATCTTTGGTTTCCAGCAGCGCTTTCTGGATTGCAGCCGCATCGGTTGAATCGGCACGCTTGATGGCATCCGCCAACAGATAAACAGCGTCGTAACCCAGCGCGGCAAAAGCATTCTCCGGGTCATGACCGTATTCGGTGTTGTAGGCGTCAATGAACTTCTTGATGCCATCCGTGCCGTTGTCTTTGTCCATCAGCGCATGGGTCGAGAAGAACACG
Organism: Chloroflexota bacterium; assembly: GCA_039933955.1. Taxonomy (GTDB): domain Bacteria; phylum Chloroflexota; class Anaerolineae; order Aggregatilineales; family Phototrophicaceae; genus CFX2. The sequence goes on along the minus strand of JBDTNB010000002.1, from coordinate 133,608 downwards.
TTCTCGGCTGCATCACCAGCAACGGTTATCAGATCGGGGGTGTCATAGCCGTCGCCGCCGACCACCGGGCCGGTCAGACCCGCTTCGCGCAACTGCTTGATGACTGGGCCAACATTGTAAGGCATGGCCGCGATGTAATAGAAATCAGGTTGATCCGCCAGCGCTTTCAATTTGGTGATTTGCGCCGAGAAATCGGTGGCATCATCCTCGTAAGTGTCTTCGAGAGCCAGCGTACCGCCGAGTTGTTCAAAACGATTTTTGAAATATGCGCCGAGCAAGGTCGTGTATTCCACACCCTTGTCAATCAGCAGGTAGGCGGTTTTGCCAAATTTATCATAGGCAAATTCTGCGCCTGCTGCCGCCTGGACGTTATCACCAAAGCAGGCCAGGAACAGCAAATCGCCAACCTGATCGGGCAGCTTGGGCGAAGTCGCGCCTGCGGTGATGAAGGGGATTCCGGCTTCCTGGATGATCGGGCCAGCGGCCAGCACTGAATCCGAGTCGGTGAAACCAACGACTGCCGAAACCTTATCTTCTTCGACGAACTGCTTGGAAATCTGGGCAGTATTCGCCATGTCGTATTTGCTGTCGCGCACGATGAAATCAATCTGCTTGCCCAGCACACCGCCCGCCGCATTGATCTCTTTCACGGCCAACTGCGCACCATTGGAAGCCGGTAAGTCCAGCGACGATTCGGCGCCACTGAGGTCAAAACCGCCGCCAACCTTGATGGTGTCATCCTGGGCGTGGACGACCATCGACATATCGGATAACAGCAAAACCAGAACCAATAAAAATGCAAACGATCTAGTTTTCATGATGAACACTTCTCCTTACAACTGATTTGGACAGAAACAGGGTGAGTTACTCGGACGATGGGCTAGACATACTTGGTTCATATCGACTGCAATGTTCGCGTTCAGTCGCTCCCTTCCCCTTTAACAGCCGGTTTGGGCGCTTTACGGCGCGTAAACCAGCTAAAATCGAACTCTCGATCTCCCAGCAAACCACCTGGACGATAGATAATAATCAGAATGAAGAGAACCGCCAACACAATCTGGCTGATTCCGTAAAGCAGTGTCGCATCTTCAACCCGGCGCAGGACTTCGTTGATGGCGGTCACGGCGATTGGCCCGACCACTGATCCGGTGATTGACCCCATGCCGCCGACTACCATCATGGTAATCACGCGGAAGGTGATGTCGAAATAAAACGCTTTGGGCGAAAACGAGGTCAGGAAATGCGCGTAGAGTGCTCCGACCACCGCTGTGAAAAAAGCGCTCACCACAAATGCCAGTAAGCGCGGGCGCATAATCATGATCCCGACAGACTGCGCGGCAACCGTGTCTTCACGCTGGGCAAACATCGCGCGCCCATAGGCTGAGTATTTGATGCGCCAGACGACAAATAAGGCAATCGCGACCCAGGCATATACCCACCACAAATCGGTGTAGCTGGTCACGTTGGAAAATGTCCGTGAGCCGCGCGTGAACTGGTCGGCATTGATGAGCACCACGCGCACAATCACCAGAAAGCCGAGCGTCGCTACCGAGACAAAATTTCCGTTCAGGCGCATGAGCACCAACCCAACCAACAGTGCGATCAAACTTACCAGAATTCCAGCAATAATCGTCGCCGCCAGAAAACCCACCGGGAATGTGCCTATTTTCGTGTCGAGATGAACAGCCGCCAACCATTCCGGCAGTTTGGGCAAATACGAATCTTTCTTATCGACGGGCAGCGTGAGAATCGCCGATGTATACGCACCCAATGCCATAAAACCGATATGACCGAGCGAAAAAACGCCCGTGAAGCCGTTCGATAAATTCAGCGCAGCCGACAGGATAATGTAGAAACCGAGATTGATGAAAATCCCCTGCCAAAACGCACTGCCCGATAATTCCAGGCCAACGAGCAGGACAATCAATCCAGCCACCAGGATAAGGACGCCATTGCGGGATGAGGTAGACGCAGTTTTCATAAATTTCTAGCGCCTGCTGTCACGATCATTCGTGCCCATGATGCCGCCGGGTCGCACCAGCAGCAGCAAAATGAGTGCTACGAATACAAACGCATCGCGCCAACTGCTCAGGCTTGAAGGCAAGTAGGTTTTAAAAAACGTGATGACGCCGGGGGCTGTCGTCGCTGCCGGTAAAATATCGCCGAGACCCGGTAACGCGGTCAGCAAAACTTCCAGCATTCCCAATGTATAACCGCCGACCACCGCGCCAGAAATACTGCCAAAGCCGCCGATGACCGCCGCGATAAAAGCTTTCAAAATCGGCGAAAAACCCATATCCGGGTTGATCGTCCCGGCCTGTACCGCGTACAGCAAACCGGCGACACTCGCCAGAATCGAGCCAATCACAAAAGCCGTCACGATCACGCGGTTGGTATTGATGCCCATCAACTGAGCAGCTTGCAAATCTTCAGCAGCAGCCCGCATCGAGAGACCAAGTGTCGTGCGTGTGACAAACAGATTTAACAAAAACAGCAGCACCAGTCCAACGACCAGACTGACAATATTCAATCGCGGAATCGTCAAATCGCCGATAGCGACCACGCCGCGCAGCACGTCGATAGATGGAAAGGCGATTTGCACCGGCTGTCCAGCAAAACGCGACAGCAGCAGCATACTATTTTGCAAAATCTGACCGACGGCAAATGAGGTCAGCAGCGCGGCCACCGCCGGAGCGGTGCGGATCGGGCGATAAGCGACGCGCTCCATGACCACGCCAATCAAAACTGTTCCCGCGACCATCATCACCAGCGCAATCGGCAGCGGAATCTGGGCGATCAAGGCGAAGGCGGCAATATAAGCCGCAATCATCATGAGGTCGCCATGCGCGAAGTTAATCAGGCGCAGGATGCCGAACACCATCGCCAGCCCGACGGCTACCAATGCGTATAAACTGCCGATGCTCAATGCGTTTATGAGCTGTTGCAGCGCATAGAGGGGTAGGCTCATACCCCGCCTCCAAGATAAGCTTGTTCAACCTGTGGATTCGCGAGCAGTGCGTCGGCTTTATCGGCCAGGATGATTTTGCCAGTTTCCATCACATAACCCCGGTCAGCAATCTCCAAAGCTTGCCATGCGTTCTGCTCGACCAGGAGCATCGTAACACCCTGCTCTTTGATGCGGCGGATTATAGCGAACACCGATTCGACCAGCAAAGGAGCCAATCCCAATGATGGTTCGTCTAATAGCAGCAGTTTGGGCTGGGACATCAAGGCGCGCCCAATCGCCAGCATTTGCTGTTCGCCGCCGGAAAGTGTGCTGGCAAGCTGCGATTGTCGTTCTTCCAGGCGTGGAAACATGTCATAGACTTCGCGGCGAGTGCGTTCGTTCAGCGCCCGATCCGACTGCGAGGCCGCGCCCAAACGCAAATTTTCATTCACGCTCAGGCTGCCGAAAATGCGACGGCCTTCCGGGCAGTGAACCACGCCCACCCGCACAATGTCGTGCGGCGGCAGCGCATCAATCCGCTGACCTTTGTAGGTGATACTCCCTTCGCGTGGACGCAGCAAGCCAGAAATGGTACGCAGAGTCGTCGATTTCCCTGCGCCGTTCGAGCCGATCAGCGCCACAACCTCGCCTTCGTTCACATTGAGCGAGACCCCGCGTAAGGCTTGAATTTTGCCGTAATATACATCAATGTTGTCGATTTGCAGCATGTCGATAACCCGTTTTCAATTGCCCGTTCGTTGTCCAGCAGACGACGGAGATTTCGGTGTTTTGTGCTTGGTCGTACCGAGATACGATTCGATCACCTGGGCATTCCGGCGAATATCTTCCGGCGCGCCTTCGGCTAAAACCCGCCCATAGCTCAGGACGGTAATCTGATTGCACATATTCATCACGAGGCGCATGTCATGTTCGACCAGAACAATCGTCAGGCTGAAGCGTTTTTGCACTTCCAGAATCATCTGATGCAGGGCATCGGTTTCGCTGGCGTTCATGCCTGCGGCGGGTTCATCCAACAAAAGCAATTGTGGGCCAGTCGCCAGCGCGCGGGCGATTTCCAGGCGGCGCTGCGTGCCATACGGCAGCCCTGTCGCCGGACGATCCGCCACATCGGCCAGACCGAACAATTCCAGATGCGCCATCGCCTGATCGGTCAGCGCTTGTTCTTTGCGATGGAATGACGGCAGACCCAATAGCACTTCCGGTAAACTGAAACTCGTGCGAAGCTGCTGGGCGACGCGCACATTATCCAGCACCGACAGCCCGCCAAATAAGCGGATATTTTGAAAGGTGCGGGCGATACCTAACCGCGCAATCGCAGGCGCAGACATGCGGGTAATATCCTGGCCTTTGAAGATGATTTTCCCAGTTGTGGCAGTGGTTTGTCCGGTCAGACAATTGAAAAATGTGGTTTTGCCCGCGCCGTTAGGCCCGATGACACCATGAATGATGCCGGGGCGCAGGCTGAGGTCAACGTCTTGCAGCGCCAGCAGCCCGCGAAAGCGTTTCGATAATTTAAAGACTTCCAGCACAGGCGGCAGGATCGGAGTGGTACTGACCATGTTTACTGCCTCAAGATTTTGGTGCGTTGTCAAAGGTCGTCATGAAGGGTCAAAATGGAAGCGAAGATAGTAGCGCACCCCGCAGAAAGAGGCAAATGTATGATTGAGATAGATTCCGATTAAGTATTCTGTCGAAAATGACAGTACGCTCTGCATACAAAGTAAATTTTCTACGCTGCTAAATCGAATCCTGTCTGCTTGAGCAGAACTTTATCCGATTACGAAATCTTACAAATTCCAATGATGTAAGAGGTCTTTATGATCCACAACGGCCTCTTTTAGCCCCTTCAGTGGGCTTGTCCTTACCGGCAGCCGGATGGCTTTAGCCTCTGGCGGCGCAAGGCGAGAACGACTATCGACTTAATACAAAACCTGCTTCCAGACCGTATCCAGAATTTGCAGCGCGGTCAGATTACGCATGGTCGTGCCGTATTTGAGGTTGTCGCCAGTGAAATCGGTGGTGCTGGCGGGCGCGTTGGGCGGCGTGGACAGGTGGATTCCATCCGGGCCATAACCCCGATTGGGCAGGTTCACAACCGCAGTGTATAAGTCCCACAGCGGCACGCCATAGCTGCTCGACAAATTGGTGATGACCTGATTGTAGGCAATGATATTGTCGTTAAAATCGGCGCGCGGCGGCAGGGTGCTCAACACCGGAACCACACCCATCTCAATCGAAATTTCGATGATGCGGCGCATGTTCGCTTCATATGTTGAAGGCGGGAAAGCCGGTGCATCATTCGTGCCGATCATCACCAGCGCGACAGCCGGTTTGACCGTGCGGTATTCGCAAGCGATTGGCAGTTCGCCCGCTTGACAGGCCGACGGGTCAGAATTCGCAGCGTCCAATACACTGAACGTGCTCCATGAGGCGTGCGCCGCGCGCGATGTGCTGCCGAACGAAATGCTGTCCAGCGCAGTCGCGGCAGAAAAATATTGCAGCACCGGCAGTAGATAACCGTAATCGCGCAAGTTATATCCCGTAACAAAATAGCGCAGGAAATAAGGCGTGTCCGTCAGGCTGTCGCCAACTTTGGTGAAAACGTTGGCGCGGTTGCCCAACGCCTGCCCTTTCAGGAAAATCTGGCGTGCGCCACCAGTGACACCGCTAGAAACCTGGGGTGCGCCGGGGGGTGGCGGAATATTGACATAAGGCGCGGGTTCGGGGTTTTCGATGCTGGGGACGGTTGACCAATCCCCGGCGATTTCCAGATAACTGGTCGATACCCAGCCGACATATCCCTCGCTCATTTTCACCAACGCCCAGGCGTTATCGGTGGTATGTCCGGTGACATGCAACTCGCTGCCTGCGGGCAGATTAAACAAGACGGTGCTAGTCGTATCCGGCAGACGGCGCAGACGCAAACCGCCCGCTTTGGTCGATACCCGCGCCGGAAGTCCAGGCGGTTCGGCGGTAGGTGTTAATTGCGCGGGATCAATCACCGGCGCGGCGTCGAGGATGCTGCTGTCGATCCCCTCAGGTTTATAAGCGGTGACAATGACCCACCCTTCCAGGCCATCATCATAGCTGACCTGTATCCAGGTGTTATCCGCCGTGCGCCCAATAATTTTGAACGGCGCGATGGCATTGACTTTGCGAATGATCGCGCTCGTGCCGTCTGGCGCAGGATAAACATCGACATCTTGTTCGTTGGGATCAATGGTCGCGGTTGGCGCGAGAGTCGCTTGCGCCATCGCGATTACCGTAGGCGTGTCGATGGGCCGCATCGCCAACGTTGGCACAGGCGTCGCGACAAATTGCAGTTCAGTCGCGGTTGGTTCAGTATTTTGGGGTGAGGACTGCGGGCCGCACGCCACGCTCAGAATCACGATGGCAAGGACAGTGGATTGGTAAAAGCGTTTAATGTGCAACCGCATTGCTTTCGGCTTACTTACAGAAAATTGCGGAGCCATGATAATCTCAGGTCTATCAGGCGGTCAAGAGTCGACTCATCCTTAAATCCCCTCCCTCTAACTCCCTCCCCATTGCATGGAGAGGGAGAACAAGAGGGGAAATTTAGGCACATGAGAAACCTCTCATGACCAACTTATCACTATTTATTTTTGATTTACGGCGTTGGACAGATCATACAGAATTTGCAGCGACAGCAGTTCGCGCATGGTACGCCCATAGGTATTTTCGTCACCCGTAAACGTCGTCTCATCCGCGGTGCGGACGGACAGGTGATAGCCGTCTTCGCCCGTGCCATGATCGGTATAATTCCAGACCGCAATACGCAGGTCAATCAGCGGGATATGCCGATCCGCCGCCACCTGCCGGATGATTTTGTTAAACTGCTGCGGCTTACCGTCATTGAATTTATCCGACATCGGGAAGGTGCTGATAATCGGGACAACGCCGCTGTTGCTCAAGGTACGGATGATGGTATTCAAATTCTGGCGATACTGGTCGGCGGTGATCGTCCCCATGTCCGCGATGCCAAAGTATATGAAAGCAAAACTCGGCTTGGCTTTGGCAATCTCACACACCAATGGTGATTGGGTGGGTTGGCATTGATCGGCAGGCGCCCACAACGGATCAAGCACCGTCGCTGTTGAATAGCCATTGCCCGCCGTCATATTGGTGCGGCAGAAAGATTGAGTCAGGTTGAAAGCATCTACGATTCCCTGCAACTCGGTGTGAGTGCCCAGGTCGTATTTGCCCCACTCAAAAGTACACATATACACCGTACCGCCGGTATTGCTCTCGCCCAATTTCATGAACGAGTTGGCGGCGTTGCCCAACTGCTGTCCACGATTGAAAATCGCACGGACATTACGTAGGACGGCGCTGTTGAGGTCAACCACCGGGTTATCGAGCGGTTCCGGCGGAATATCCACCGTTGTCGTCCCGTTCCCACCTGCCACAGCGGGCGGATTGGCGGGCGGCGCGGCGACAATATCCGTTTTCAGCGGCAAATCCTGCACACGAATCGCATCGGCAAATTGGACGAAGCCAATGGCGACCCAACCGCGTATGCTGCTGTCCTGGTTATGCACCAGCAGCCAGTCGCCCGCTTCATTGCGGCCTTCGACCAGGATCGCGGTATGCGGTGCAAGCCGCCCCACACGGACGCCCGTCTTGCTCGGTTCACCGCGCACATTTAAGGTTGAGGTCGTCGTCGCCGCAACATCACTCTGCGCGACCACCGTGAAAACGCCGGATAGCAATAAAAATAAAAGACTGAAAAAAGCGAATTTACGCACCATAAACCCTCGCCGATCACTATTTCACCTACAAATCGGTATGACTATACTGGAACTTGGTCTTATCAGCAATGCTTGACCCGCCCTGTTGAAAGCGCGCGCGTCCGCTATAATTGCGCCGTCATGTTGCGAGGATTTTTATGAAACGAATGGTTTTAATCATCAGTGCGCTGCTGATCCTGGCGGCCTGTAGTGGCAGCGGCGGCGGGGGCGACCCCAGCGCGGCGATGATGGCTTACTTGCAAGCGCGGGTGGAAGCCGACGCCACCAAAATGCAAAATTTGTCGTGTGCCGATTGGGAAGCGCAAGCCGCGATTCAGGCGCAGTCCTTCCGCGCCATGAACGCCCAACTCAAAGATGTCACCTGCACGATGGGCGATAAAGATGGCGATTTCACGCTGGTGTCCTGCGGCGGCAAAATCATCACCTCGTATAACGGCGAAAACCGCGAATGGGAACTCGGCACATACCGCATGACTCAGGAAGACGGCGAATGGAAAATGTGCGGCGAGGCGCAATGAAACGCTTGTTTTCAAAAGAAAATTGTTTCGCGCTGGCGCTATGCATCATCGTGATTTTGCTCATCATCGTCACAACCGATTCCGCCCCACAGTGGATTTACCAGGGCTTTTGATCGCATGACGCTGGCCTACATTGTCACTTTCATCGCGGGCGCGTTGATCTACGCGGCGCTGCTTCCGGCGCGTGGGCGTGGATGGGCGCTGCTGGTCGCCAGTGTCTTGGCAATTTATATAATGCAGCCGCCGCTGACGATTCGCTTTCTCGACTTTATTTTGCCGACCATTACGCTGGTCATCAGCATCGCAATCTGGCTTTTTACACGCGATACCAGCACCAGTGTCAGCCGCGAGGATAAAATCACTTTTGGCCTGACGTTGGCACTGGTCATCGGCTTATCGCTCACCCGCTTCCTCACGCCGGACATGCGTCCGACTCCCTCGCGCCCGCCCGATCCGCTGGCACTGGGACTCGCCCTGCTGATTGCCGGAATCGTCGTTTATGGACTCTGGCGATCCCTGCATGGTTTGCGCGGATTTTTGACCGCCGCAATTTTATTGATTGTTTTTGTCTTCATCATCCTCAAAACCTCGGTTCTGGCGACCAGTCTGAGCGCATTACTCCGCACCAGCAGCGGCCAAAAATCTGAACTGGCGAACGCGGCTGACCTGTCGTGGCTGGGCATTTCCTACATCGCTTTTCGGCTCATCCATATTTTGCGCGAAAAACAATTGGGTCGGCTGCCCGCCTTGTCGCTGCGCGAACACATCACCTATGTAATTTTCTTTCCGGCGCTAGCCTCCGGGCCGATTGACCGGGCTGAACGTTTTACGCCCGATTTCCGCACCCTGACCGACATCAAATTGTTCATCCCGCCGCGTTTGATCGAAGCCGCTGGCCGCATCAGCATGGGGCTGTTTAAAAAATTTATCCTGGCGGACAGTCTCGCTTTGTTCGCCCTCAACAGCACCAATGCCGCTCAAGCGACTTCTGCCGGGGCGTTGTGGCTGCTGTTGTACGCCTATGCCTTCCGCCTGTATCTCGATTTCAGCGGCTACACCGACATTGTAATCGGCATCGGGATTTTATTGGGCATACGCCTGCCAGAAAATTTTGATCTGCCCTATCTGAAGCAGTCGATCACTGCCTTCTGGCAAAGCTGGCATATCACATTGAGCAATTGGGTGCGCTTTTATGTGTTTTCGCCCTTGTCGCGGACGCTCTTGCGATACAAAGTATCCTCGCTGCTGGCGGTGTTCATCGCGCAGATGGCGACGATGGTGATTATCGGGTTGTGGCACGGCGTCCAATGGACGTTTATCGTCTGGGGTGTATGGCATGGCGTCGGCTTATTCATCCACAAAGTATGGAGTGACCGCACCCGCAAACGCTATATGGCGCTCAGACAGCAGCCGCGTTTGCTGCGAGCATGGACGATTGCCGGGATTGTGCTGACCTTTCATTTTGTGACGCTGGGATGGGTGTGGTTCGCGCTCCCCGATATTGGATTGGCCGCCAAAACCTTCGGGCGTTTATTCGGGATTGGCTTTTGATGAAGTGGAAATGGCTCGCGGACGATGGCCGTTACACAAGCGGCTTTGTAATTCGGGTTTTGCTGAAAGCATTCGTTTTATTCGTGCTGGCGAACCTGATTTTCGCGTTCACCGATCCGCTGCCCGCACTCGGCCACATTTCAATTTATGGCTGGCTCGTGCCGTCGCGATCCCGCCTGCCCTATGGCGAAGAATCTGCCCAGGCTTATAACCTGAGTTTGAACAGCCTCGACGCGATGTTCGCCGCCCACAACCTCACGCTGCCCAAAGCTGCCGATGAACGCCGGATTTTGATCGTGGGGGACTCGTCTACCTGGGGGATTTTGTTACATCCCAACGAAACGCTGACCGGCGTGTTGAATGCGCGTAACCTGAAATCCGGCGATGGCAAGCGCATGGTCTTTTACAACATTGGCTACCCCACCATGTCGCTGACCAAAGACCTGATGCTGCTGGATTATGCCATGCGCTATCAACTGGATGCAGTTTTGTGGATTTTCAGCGCACAATCCTTCCCGCGCACCTCGCAAGCCGCCTCGCCGATTGTGCAGAACAATGCCGAAACCGTGCGCCGATTGATTGATGATTATCACCTGAATGTTGACTCGCAGGATGCGCGTTTTATCACACCAACTTTCTGGGATCGCACCGTCATTGGCAGCAGACGCCCGCTGGCCGATTGGCTCCGTTTGCAGTTATACGGATTCGCCTGGGCAACCACCGCCATCGACCAGTATTATCCCGATCCCTATACACCTCATACCGTCGATTTCGATACCGATATTGCCTGGGGGGATTTCAAGACGCCCGATTCAATGACCGAAAATGATCTGTTGTTTGATGTACTCGCCGCCGGGATGCAGCGTGCCGGGAATATTCCGGTACTGTTGGTCAATGAGCCTATGTTCATCAGCGGCGGCAAAAACAGCGACCTGCGCTACAATGCTTTTTATCCACGTTGGGCGTATGATGCCTATCATGTCTGGCTGTTGGACACCGCCGCGAAAAATAAATGGCAGCTACTCGATTTGTGGAACGCCGTAGACAGCACCGAATTCACCGACAGCCCGGTACACCTCACGCCTAAAGGAGTCGAGAAGATGAGCGATAAAGTAATCGCATCGTTTTCATCATGGCGATAGAGGATAAAATATCGCCCGATTTCGATACTCTAACTACAAATTGACCAGACAAATACGCTTCCCCGGCGTATGTTCCCCCTCTCCATAGCAATGGAGAGGGGGCTAGGGGGGTGAGGTTTGTCCGATTCTTATTGTTCTGAAACAAGCTTCGGATACAATTGAACGTATATTGTAATAAGGAGAGGGTTTAATGCTAAGACGTTTATGGGTGATCGCCGCCGTGTTGATGTTGTATGCCTCGACCACCTACGCCCAGGAAGCGACCCAAACGCCCCTGTCGATTGATTTGACAGCGCCGACGCAGGGCGATTTCCAGGAAAGCGCCGTCGGTGATATTAAGCTGGCCGATTATCCAACCCTGCCAGAATTGACCGACACCGCGAAAATCATCTTTGCAAATGGGCGGGCCGCCGGACGCAACCCGCATATGTTTTCCAAAATTGGCGATTGCATGACCGCCGCCGATTATTTTCTGACGGCCTTTGGCAGCAAAGATTACGACCTGGGGACGTTCACCGATTTGCAACCGGCTGTCGATTATTTCAGCACCGTCGCGCCGGACACCGACCCTTTCAAGACCAACGCTTTTTCCAGCCCCGGTCTCTCGACAGACAGCGGTTTTACCACCAGCAGCGTGCTTGACTCAACCTGGGCGGACAAAGATGTTTGCCAAGCCAATGAAAGCCCGCTGGTCTGTGAATTCCGCGTGGCGAATCCGGCTTATGCCCTCATCATGTTCGGCACCAATGATGTATTTTATTTTGAACCCAGCATGTTTGATTATTACATGCGCTTGATCGTGATCCAGACCATCCAGAGCGATGTTGTGCCGGTGTTGTATACCTTCCCGGTGCGCCCGGAATTCCCGGAAAAATCGCTGTTGTTCAATCAGATTATCGTAAAAATCGCCCAGGATTATGATTTACCACTGGTCAATCTGGTAGTCGCGCTGCAAGATTTACCCAACCAGGGCGTGAACATCAACGACACGATTCATATGTCGCTGCCGGAAAATGACGCGGTAGCCACTTTCAACGACGACACCTTGCAGGCCGGTTATACACTGCGTAACCTGCTCACCCTGCAAACATTGAACGGATTCTTGACCACTCTGGCTGAACCGGCAAAATAAATTTACCTTAACGCTAGTCTGCTGCATAAATAGTAATCGCTTCCCGTAATTACTCCCCTCTCCGTACACGGGGAGGGGAGGGGGAGGGGTTTGAGGAGACAATCTATGCCTCGACTGAAGAAAGTTTTAAGCATCGCTGTGTTGTTTGGAGTGATCGGCATTTCGCTGCCGAACCAGATTGGCAAGGCCCAGGATACGATTACGTCCTGCGAAAATTTGCTGACGCGGGCAATCCAGGCAATTCAAAATTCCTGCAACGGACTGACACCAGGAAACGCCTGCACGCCGTCTGGGAGCAAAATCGCGCTGGCGGATGTCAGCACGTTGCAAACAACGGCGCTCGATTTGAAAGCCAGCCAATGGGACTCGACACTCATCAAAATTCCGGCGGGCGACCAACCGATTGCGCTGGCCTTATTTGGCGGTGCTGCCATCACCAATACAACGCAGGCCGCCGTCCCGACACCAGAACCGCTGATTGCGACCAACAAATCCGGTTATAACGTCAATATGCGCCAGGGGCCGGGGAAAGATTTTGACGTGGCCGGGTTCTTTGGCTGGGACAAGACCGCCAATGTTGATGGTCGCAGTGCCGATGGCAAATGGCTCCGCCTGCAAATCGACTCCGGTTTCGCCTGGATTTCCAGCGATCTGGTTTCGCTAAGTGGCGACGCCGCCAAATTGCCCATTCTGAGCGGCGATGCTGGCCCGATGCAGCAATTCACCCTCAATACGCCCGAAGAATCAGCCTGCGGCGCGGGCGCGTCGGGTCTGCTGGTTTCGCATACCGGGGCAAATGATGTCAATTTGCAGGTCAACGGCGCGAACCTGACCTTTGATGTCGCCACCCTTCTGCTGCAAGCCAGCCCCAACCATCACCTGGAAATTTATGTCATCGACGGCCAAGCGGGTGTGGACGCCGACGGTCAAAAAATTACCGCCAAACGGGGTGAAACCGCCGAGGTCGCGCTGGGCGGTGCAGATGGCCTAGTAGCCTCAGCCGCACCGCTGGTCAAGCCATCTTATCCATTCAATACCATTATCGGGATGCCGCTGGAATTGGTTTCAGATAGCCATCTGGCTTGCACCGCTGGTTTGATTGATGGCGACATCAATGCCTCAAGCTTCACGGAACCCAAAAATGACGCCAATGTGAGCGGGCTGCTGGTTATGGATGCCCATTATCTTGTGCTCGGTCAAATGACCGACGAGCAAGGCAATCCCTGGTGGAGGTTAGATGGTGGTTGGGTGCGCCAGGATACCGTGCAGGTCGCCGGAGCCTGCGATGCTATTGCTGAAGTCTCAGCCAACACATCGGCGGCAGCCACCAACAATATGTCCACCAACAGCGGGGCGTCGGTGGCGCTCTTCAGCACAGCCCTCGTGCCCACCGGGGAAACCATCTGGTCAGCCGATCCGGGACATGACATTTTGACCGGGACTTGCGTGCTGCCACCGCTGCCCGTATGTCCACATCCGACTGCGATCACGCCCAACGGTGCGAGTCTATCCTGGCGCGGACAGGAACCCCTGCCCTATTCACTGCGGCTTACGGGCGATAACTCTTATGCCTTTAACGGGCGCAATAACCTGAACAACGCCAACTACACCATGTCACTGACCTTCACCAGCACCTCAACCTGGACGATGACCATGACTCAGGTTTTCGACAGCGATCCGGGCTGCACCCATACCCTCTATTACAACGCTGTCCCCCGCTAACTCTTTGTGAAATAAAAGTGTCGGGGCAAAATCTAGCTTGCTCCGACACTTTTCCCTAATTATCAAAAATACTATTTTTCACTTTCAAGTAGCGCTTCAACCTGGGTTTGCACCCGCTGGATATGCTTACTCAGCAGTGCGACAAGCCGATCTTGATCGCGCGTGCGTAAAGCATCCAGGATGGCATGGTGCTCCGTCGCCGAATCGTGGCGGTCAAAGAGTCCAATACCTGCGTATAAGCGCGACAGATGCAAATGAACGTGCAGGTCATCCCAGGCTTTAATCAGAAAAGTATTCTCGGACAGACTCACCAGAATGCGGTGAAATTCGTGGTCGAGCAGCAGATAATCTTTGTAGTCATCATAGACCGCGCCATCGGTGGCATGAACCATTTGCTCGACAATATGATTGAGTTCCTCAATCGCATCGCCCCATGACCGGGACAAATCAGCCGTTTCCAGTGCGTTCACTTCCAGCAAATGCCGGATGCCAAACAGATGCCGGAGTTCCTGCGGTGTCAACAGGTCTGCCACCACAAAACCGTGATTCGTTTTTTGGCGCACCAGACGCTCGCCATGCGCGCGCATCAGCGCCTCCCGCACTGGGGTATTGCTCATATGGAGCTGCCGTGCAAGGCTGTCGATGCTGATTTGCGCACCGGGTTCAAACTCCTGTTTCAGAATCGCTTCCAACAACACCTTGTAGGCAATATCCACCAATGACAGATGTTCCGGCCTTTTGAGCGCGCTGTATTGGAATTTATTCCGCCCGTCAACCATATATCACAATCTCCAGATCAGCGTGCAGCCTATCCGATTGATAATTTAAGAGCGTATATCGCGTTTTAACACTTCATGCATCGTGCATTATGCATGATATATTATTAGCACGGCATTTTCATTTCGACAAGAGTCCAGCCATTGTAATCGAATTCCTATCCAAAGTAATTGACAAACTTACCAACCTATGCTATTTTCCATGCATCGTGCATGATGCATCATGTAAACTGTGGTCGTTACATGTGGCAGAAAGGAGCGCATCAGCCGTTATCTCACCCTACCCTTAGCACTTAAACTTTCGAAAATTTACGTTTGGGAGTACATAGCATGAAAAGAATTCGGTCATTTGTTTTCATATTGGCTGCCATGTCCCTCATTGGCGGCTTTGGCATCGCATCCGCTCAGGACAAACCGTTTGATGGTGTTACTGTGCGCGTGCTCAGTTTTGTCGGCCCTGCTGTAACAGAGCCGATCCTCCGCCGCCAGGCCGACTTTGAAGCCTTGACTGGCGCTCATCTGGAAATCACAACCGTTCCCAACGCCGATCTCTTCACCGATATCGTCAAGGATCAATCCACCGGCACAGACAGCTATGATGTGTTCATAGCGGCGCCGCAGTGGAAAGCTGACCTGGTTTCAGCAGGCTATCTGGAAGACCTGACTCCTTACGTCGAAAAAGACAAGGCCATTCAGTGGGATGATATTACGCCCTTCTTCCGCAATTTCATCGCGACCTACGACGGAAAGATTTACAACATTCCGCTGGATGGCGATATCAATACAATTTACTACCGCACCGACGTGTTTGCGGACGCCAAGATGGAACCGCCCAAGACCTGGGAGGAATACTTGACTGCCGCCGCCGCTTTTAACGGCAAAGACCTGAATGGCGACGGTGAGGCCGATTACGGTTCATGCATCCCGAAGGTGCGTGCTGGTCAGGGATACTGGTGGGTACTCAACGTTGCTGCCCCCTACATCCAGAGCCAGGGTACTGCTCAAGGTATGTTCTTCAATACCGATGATATGACGCCACTGGTGAACAACGAAGGTTTCATCCGTGCGTTGCAGATTTACAACGAAACCACCCAATACGGGCCGCCGAACGAATTGACCCTGAGTCTGAATGACACCCGTGACCTGTTCCTGACGGGTCGCTGCGCCATGTCGATTGACTGGGGCGACACCGGAACATTGTCCATCGATCCTACACGTTCCCAGATGAAGGATAAAATAGCTGCCCTTATTAATCCCGGTTCGACGGAGGTCGTTGACCGTGCCACCGGCAAACTCGTCCCATGCGATGCCACCACCTGCCCATTCGCAGTGGATGGTGTCAACTATGCGCCGCTGGCAGCCTGGGGAGGATGGGGTGGTGCAATCAGCGCCGCGTCTGACCAGAAAGTAAAAGATGCGGGTTATGCCCTTCTCTCGTACATGTCCGAACCAGATCATTCCAACGAAGACGTGACGATTGGCGCATCAGGCTACAATCCCTACCGTACTTCACAATTCGCCAGCCTGGATCTGTGGGTAAAGGCTGGTTTTAGCGAGGCCGGTGCTCAGAATTACATCGGCGCTATTAAAGATAGTGTAAGCAGCCCGAATATGGTTCTCGACCTCGCCATCCCCGGCGTCCAGCGTTACCAGCAGGTCGTCCTCGATACCGTCGTGAGCCAATTCCTTGCCGGTGAATTCACCGCCGAAGAAGCCGCTCAACAACTGTACGATCAGTCAGAAGAAATCACCAACGAACTTGGACGTGATACCCAGAAAGCAGCCTATCTTGCTTCACTGGGAGTCAGCACCAAGTAATTCGAGATCGAAATAATACGTCAAATCATGACGTAATCTGATGATAGAGGCAGCCACAGTGGCTGCCTCTATCAAAAAACTGACTATTCGAGCAATTATTCTGCAAAAATGATACATTTTCTGTAGGTGTAGTTGAAAATAATGACATGGAAAATATGACACAGCGCGGTGACATTGAATCCGGCACTTTTTCTCAGGCAAAGTTTTTTATGAGACAACCAAAGACTCGCCACAAAGATTCCACTGCCAGATTGGCATTATTACTACCAGCGATTGTAATTATCCTCTTTCTCTCCATTTTCCCTTTGATCGTTTCTTTATATCTTTCGTTTGCCAGAGTGAGTTTTGTCCGCGGCGGCGTGAACATCATTTTTGTCGGGTTCAACAATTACCAAAAGCTGTTGTTCGGCAGCGGTCAGCGTCATCTGATCGGCGCATTGGGTGATCTGTCAATCATTGGCTGGCTGATTTGCCTGAGTGCTACTGGTTTCATGATCTATTGGCTTTATTCCTATGTGACCAGTACAAGGCGCAAGATATTCGGCACGATCTTTCGTCTCATTGCCGCGATTATGACGGCTGGCCTGGTCTGGATCGCTGTGAGTACCCTGAGCGATAAAGGTGTGCCCGGAACCATAATTGTCACGTTAATTTTCGTTTTCGTAGGGGTCTTTTTTCAGTACACCATCGGGCTGATCCTGGCGCTGCTGCTGGTACAAAGTCTACCTGGAAAACGTTTTTTCAGGGTCGTCTATCTCCTGCCGATGATGATTACACCAGTCGGGGTCGGCTTCTTATTTCGCATGATGACCGATACCTCTGTAGGGCCGTTCGTCCCCGTGTGGCTCGGTCTTGGCCTCAAAGATTTTTCGTGGGCGGAGACGGCTTCTGGTGCGCGAATTGCCGTCCTAATCAGCGATATCTGGCAGTGGACACCTTTTATGTTCATCATCCTGCTGGCTGCATTGGAAGGAGTCTCGCAGGAACAGGTAGAGGCAGGGCTGGTTGATGGAGCCAATCGTCTGGCTTTGTTCCGGCACATTATTTTGCCGCAAATTGCTCCCGTCAGCTTAACGCTCGTTCTGATTCGGTTGATTGAGGCTTTCAAAATTATCGACTTGCCGCGTATATTGACCGGCGGTGGGCCGGGGACAGCAACCGAATCACTCACGTTGAACGCCTTCAACGAGTGGCAGGCGTTGAATTTAGGGGGGTCTGCCGCGTTGGGCTATGTCCTGCTCATTCTGGTGACGTTTATCACCGTGATGTTCGTCAATACGATACGGCAGAAAATACTGGAGCGAATCTAATGCAGTGGTTATTCAGGTCATCTAATCCATTCCATTTATCGCCATTCTGGAAGATCGTATCCTACGCGATTTTAGCCATCTGGGCGTTTATTGTATTATTCCCGCTTTACTGGCTTTTCGTCACTTCTTTCAAACTGCCGATAGATGTCAGCTCCGGCCCAAAATATGTTCCCTTTGTGGACTTCCAACCTTCTCTGCACGCCTGGAATGAGATGCTGGTGGAAAATGGCCCGGAATTTGTCGGGCGTCCGTATATTATAACGATAACGGTTGGCATCGGCAGCGCATTGGCAGCGCTCATCATCGGTTCAGGGGCGGCCTACGCTTTGACGCGCTTTCAATATCGACCTAAACCCGGTCTCGTGCTCACCTTCATTGGATGCATCGTGGTCAGCGTCGTCATCATCACTTTGGGTGTGCCCTGGCAGGTAGCAATTGCCATCGGGATTGTCCTCTATTTTATTTTGGCTCAGGGTATTGGTCGCCGCTTCAAAGGCACAATGAACAATGACGATATTGCGTTCTGGCTCATATCACAGCGTATCCTGCCACCTGTGACCGTCATTATCCCCATCTATATCTTATACCAGCAGCTTGGGATGCTGGATTCACCGCAGGCGCTCATCATCAGTTACTGCGCGGCCAATATACCAATTGTCGTCTGGTTCATGCGCGATTATTTCCAAAGTCTCCCAATTGAACTCGAAGAAAGTGCCTTCATTGACGGCGCAAATCGGTTTCAGGTCTTGCGCGAAATCATTCTCCCATTAGCTGCACCCGGCCTGATAGCCACCTTCCTGATTGTGCTGGTCTTCTGCTGGAACGAATATGTGATGGCCTTATTCCTTTCGGGTTCCCAAACACAGACCATGCCCCTGCTCGTTTCCGGGCAAAATGGAGTGCGCGGCCCGCAGTGGTGGAATATGTCGGTACTCGTGTTCCTGATGGTGCTCCCACTCATCATCATGTCGTTCGTGTTGGAACGCTACATCGCAAAAGGACTGCTGGTCGGCGCAGTCAAAGGCTAATTCATGTCTCTCGATTTTAAGCCGCGACAAAACGTTGATTTGCCGCAACATCCGCTGCCCATTGTCAGCATTGGCATGGGCGGCATCGTCCACGACGCCCACTATCCCGCCTACCGCAAAGCTGGATTCAAAGTCGTGGGCGGTTTTGACCTTAACCCGGAACAGGCGCGCAAACTGGCGCAGGAATTCGGCGTCCCGATGGTTTACGAATCGCTGACCGAAGCCATCGCCAATGCCCCAGCGGATGCGGTATTTGATCTTGCGACTCCCGGCAGCGCTATCCTGAGTGTCTTGGAGCAAATCCCTAACAACCGCGTCGTGCTCATCCAAAAACCGATGGGCGAAAACCTGGATGAAGCGCGGGCGATTCTGAACCTGTGCAAAGCCAAAAACCTGACCGCCGCCATCAATTTTCAAATGCGTTATGCCCCTTACATCGTGGCAGCACGCGATATGATTGCGCGCGGGCTAATTGGCGACGTGTATGATATGGAAGTGCGGATGCAGGTCTATATGCCCTGGCATCTCTGGTCATTTCTGTATGGCAAGCCGCGCATGGAAATTTTGTATCACAGCATCCATTATGTTGATTTGGTGTGTTCATTTTTGGGTGATCCGCAGGGTGTCTATGCCAAAACCCTCGGTCATCCGGGATCGCCGGGATTGGCGCAAACCCGTTCGACAATCATCCTGGATTACGGCGACTCAATCCGCGCCAACATCATGACTAACCACGCCCACGTCTATGGGCCAGACAAGCAGCAGTCCTACGTCAAATGGGAAGGCTCCAAAGGCGCGCTCCAGGTCACAGCCGGACTTAATATGGACTATCCCACAGGCCGCCCGGACGCCATTGAATATGTGCTGCTAAAAGAAGGTTCAGAACCGCATTGGGAATCAATCCCGGTCAATGGATCGTGGTTCCCGGATGCCTTCATCGGCACGATGTCCAGCCTGATGCGCTACGCCAACCACGAAACCGATGTGCTGCCAACTTCCGTAGACGATGCCTTCAAAACAATGGCTGTCGTCGAGGCCGCCTATATTTCCAGCGCCAACGGCGGCACGCCCATTCCTAGCGTCTAAGAACAAGATATTTTGACGAAACGACCCGATAAATATTTTCCCGCACAGAGAAATTTGTAGGGACACGATATATCGTGTCCGCACTTCCATTACCGAACTAAACTTCCACCGCTCAATCTTGCCTCCTGATTTAAACCCGCTTTTCCCTCAAAATCGAAACCTACAGTTTGAATCTTTGAACTGAATCACCTTGACCAAAAAGAATAAATGTTCTATAATCATCTATCGTATGGGTCATATATTTTCGATTACCAAATTGGCGTTTGTAGGGACAAGGCGCTGCCTTGTCCAAACTTGCAACGACGCCATCACCACCCAACCGGGCTGTATCGTTTTTGTCTTTACTCTGTACTTTGCACTCTGAACGCTGCACTATCTTTTATGGCAGCGATGGCGGCAGCAGACCCTTTTTCACATCGCCAAAATGTGCTGAATCGGCAGCACACCTGCCTTTTACTCGGTACTCAGTACCCAGCACGAGTTTTTCTGTCTGTAGTCTCGTCGCCGACGACGCCAACCATGACGACGAAAAATTCGCGATTCGTTTTCGCCTTTTTCGTCGCCCTAAGCGAAGCCATCTCTCCACAATGGGCGAGAATAGCGAAATTCGCCCACAGTTGTGGCGAATCCATTTTCAGCTTTCTCAACGAATTCACCGATTTGAGGGAGAATCATCTACATAACACGTTCTTGTTTTCCGCTCTGCACTTTGAACTTTGCACGCTGCATGACGCTCTGTAGTCTCGCCCACTCCGCCGCCCTGTTTAATAAAATCTGTAATACTTAATAAAGTGCGAAAACAAAATGAGAATCGAGAAAAATTCTCGATTCTCATTTTCATCTTTATCTTTATCATTACAACCGCCGCTGCAAGAGGATTGCTTTTGTAGGGGCGCAGCGCTGCTGCGCCCTAATCTCTGGTAACTATCGACTAACTTACTGCATCGCCGTGCGCCACACAAAATCCAGGATTTGCAGCGCCGTCAGGTTACGCATGGTCGTGCCATATTTCAGGTTATCGAGCGTGAAATCGGCTGTCCCAGGCGAACCCGGAGGCGGAATCGACAGATGTACATTGTCCGGCCCGATGCCGCCGTTCGGCAGTTTGACCAGTTCCTTGTTCAAATCCCAAACCGGAATGTTGTATTCCTGCGTCAGCTTGAACACCACCTGATTATATTCAGCCACGCGCTGCGGATAATCCGGGCGCGGCGGCAAGGTGCTCACCACCGGGATCACACCCGCGTTAATCGTGGTTTCGATGATCGTCCGTAGATTGGTTTCGTAAGTCGTGCCGGGGAAAGCCGGGATGTCGTTCGTGCCGATCATAATCAGCGCGACAGCCGGTTTGTTCAGGCGATATTCACACGACAGCGGGGTTTCCCCACTCTGGCAAATGCCCGCATCAGCACTTTTGGGGTCAAGAACGCTGAAGGTGCTCCATGAAGCCCGCGCCGCCCGCGAGGTTGTCCCGAAGGAATTGGCATCGTAGGCTTTGGTCGACGCAAAGTATTGCAGCACCGGGTACAGGTCGCTGAAGGCGCGCAAATTAAATGTGCCCGTGAATTGGCGCAGGAAAAATTGTGAATCGGTCAGGCTGTCGCCCACTTTGCTGAAGACATTGGCGCGGTTGCCCATCCCCTGCCCTTTGATGAAAATCGCGCGCGCCCCAGTCACAACCGGTGGCTGCTGCGTGGGCGGATTCGGGACATTCTGCCCGGTAATGGGCAGGACGATTTCTTGCTGGGCAAGTGTGGCTTGCGTCGAAAGGTTGACGAGGCGCAGCGTCAAGGTGATGGTGTTGGTGGCGGCATTTTTCGGCGCATACGGTGCTGCTGTGCCATTCCCCGATGACGAGACAAACGGATTGCTGCGCGGCAGTTCCACATTGACTATACTGTTGTCGTCGAGGCGCTGCTCGAAAACCAGATTACTGCCGTCAGGACGGTTATCGACTGACCAGGATACCGGCACGCGCGCCGAACGGTTTGCCAGCGAGGCAGCATCTACGCTGGTCACGGAAGTCTGGAAGGCCGTGATAACCGGCGTGACAACCTCGTTAGAAACATTCACGCTGACCGTTTGCTGTGCCAGTGTATTCTGGCTGGCGAGATCAACTACGCGCAGACGCAAAGTGATCGTAGCCGCTGAACCTCCAGGCGGAACTGGGGCGGCTACCCCATCGCCGGATGACGATACAAATGGATTGTCACGCGGCAGTTCGACATTGACGACACTGTTATCGGCCAACACCTGCTCGAAAACTAAATTGCTGCCGTCGGGGCGGTTATCGACTGCCCAGGATACCGGAACCCGCGCGGAATGATTCGCCAACGCCGCCGCATTCACCGTATTGGTTCCGGCGGTGAAAGTGCGGATGGATACAGTGGCTGCCGGTGCGCTGGTCAGATTTAAGGTGATGTCTTTCTGGGTGATGGTGGCGTTGTTGCTGAGGTTAATCAGGCGCAGCCGCAGCAAAATCGTTGTGGCATTTCCACCCGGCGCAACTGGCGCAGCCACCCCCACACCGGATGACGACACAAACGGATTGTCGCGCGGAAGCTCGACATTGACGACGGTTCCATCGGTCAGCACTTGTTCAAATGAGAGATTGCTGCCCTCAGGGCGGTTATCGACTGCCCATTGAACGGGTACGCGCGCGCTGCGGTTTGCCAACGCGCCCGCATTGACCTCGCTGACCGAGGCCGTGAAGGTACGAATGGACGCATCGGAAACTGGGACATCCGAAATGGGTAAGGTGATGTCGCGCTGGTCGAGGGTATTTTGCGAAGCCAGATCAACCAGCCGCAGACGCAGCACAATCGTGGTTGCATCGCCTCCCGGCGGGAAAGGCGCGGTCACACCATCGCCATTCGACGCGACATACGGATTGTCGCGCGGGAGTTCAACATTGACCAGACGACCATCCGGCAGCACTTGCTCGAAGACCAGATTACTCCCGTCCGGGCGAACATTGGTCGTCCAGGAGACCGGCACGCGCGCGGTGCGGTTCGCAAGGCCATTGCGGTCTACTCCGCTGGCGTTGGTCGTAAAATTGCTGATCTGCCCACCCTGCGCGGCAGTTATCCAAACGCTGGATAGTAAAAACGTGAAAAAGAGGCTTACAACAAAAAACTTTTTCATAATGATCTCCCCGGACGTGGTTTCGCATGAGCGGCTGCATAAACACGTTCCATCATAACTGTTATAGCCGCTGGGGCGCAAGCGGAGTGGGGAATAAGAATGAAGTTGAACCGCCAAGACAGCCAAGTTAAGAGTAAAGCAAAAGGCTTAGGAAAAAGAAAAGGGATGCACTCACCTAACATCCCATTTCTCAACAACTTGTCCGTTAAGGTATTTTCAGTCCTCTTGAGAGGACTTTGACCGAAGGGAACTTCGGTAGCCAGACACTTGAGTGTCTGGTGGCGTAAGCACTCTCTGATGAGGTTAAGCCACTTTATACTTCTTGATATACGCGCGATCCAGAAGCAAGCCGAGGCCGGGACGATCCGACATGCTAAAAATGCCATCCTTAATCGGGCGCGCTTCGGTCTGGATGTCCCAGAACAGCGGGTCACGATTTTTGTGGAAACACTCGATATACGTGCCGTGTGCGATGCCGCACAGCAAATGGCTGGAAAGCTGGGCTTCTTCATGATGTCCCATCTGGATGCCGAAAGCTGAGGCCATCCCTGCGGCACGCCGCCAGATGGTCGGGCCGCCGCCCCAGGAGGCATCAAAATTGCATACATCAATCGAGTCTTCGACCATCAGATCGCGCACACCGTTGAGGGTATATTCGCTCTGTCCGGCGGTCACCGGGACACCTGTCGCATGGCGCACATCGCGCAGCCAGCGTTTATCGTTATACCAGCGCACCGGTTCTTCAAACCAGCGCAGCGGAATGCCTTCGTTGTCGGCCAGCTTCACGAACTTGATGGCATCTTGCAGGGTATACCCCTGGTTAGCATCGACCATAAACATGAACTGCTCGCCTGCGGTTTGCCGCGCGATTTTCAGGCGTTCAATATCTTCTTCGGGGGTCGCGCCGCCAACTTTAAATTTCATCCCAGCCATGCCGTAATCGACATAATCGCTGACTTCGCGGGCAAGTTCTTCGCTGGTCTGGTTATAGTAACCGCCGATGGCAATAATCGGAATGCTGTTGCGGAAATTGCCCCACAACTTATACAGGGGCATTTCCAGCGCTTTACCAAGCGTGTCCCAGATGGCAGTATCGACACAGCCGATGGCCTGGGTCGTCACACCGCGATCCCGCAAAATATCGTAGGTAGTGGGCTTCATCGCTTCCCAGCAGCCATCGGTGTTGAAGACATCCATGCCAATCAGCGCCGGGGCGAGTTCGTTGTTAATGATCGAAAGAATATCACCCTGTTCCTTGTCGGTATCGCCGGTATACACCTCGCCGACCACGCCTTGATGGGTATAGACGCGCGTGATAATCGTGCAGCGGTTTTGCATCGAGTATTTGCTGCCCTTATAAATCCGGTTGAGCGGAATACGCAGCGCCTCGGTTTCGATTTTCTGGATCGTGAGCGGGCCAGGTTTTGTCCAGGTCATGGTTGTTTCCTTAGTGGTTAGTCAAAAGCCTAATATCGTCATTTGCCTGAATCCAGGCAAAGACTCCGTGACGACTTTTAACTTTCACCTTTTAACTTTTAACTCATTAATCGAGATGAAACACTTCTTCCAAACTGAGCATACTCTCGTCGGGTCGGCGGCCTTCGAGCGACTCAAAATACGGAGCCATATATTCCTGCCATTTGAGGTTGATGGCCTCTTGCGCCATCACCGCCTGCGACGATTCCAGGTCTTTTTCGGCCTCGAAGTAACCGAAAATCAGGCCATCGTCGCGCATGAACAGCGAGTAATTGTGCCAACCCGTGCGCCGCAGGGCATCCAGCATTTCCGGCCAGACGGCGGCGTGCTGCTTTTTATAGTCTTCGATCATGCCTTGCTTGACTTTGAAAATAAAGCCGATGCGTTTCATGGTTTATCGCTCCATCAATAAATCTATTCGTATAAAGAAGCCACTTTGACGGGCATTCCATCCTGTGCGGCAGACCGGTAGGCCGCGTCCAGCAGTTCGACGGTGGGCAGGCCAACGGTTTTGGCAGGGAAGAAATTGGGTGCGCCATCCAAAAGCATATCGACAAAATGCTGTGACGGCAGCTCACCCGGATACGGTGGATTGGTTGGCTCCAATTTTTCTTCTGTGCCATCATGCAGGCGCATGTGCATCACGCCAGAAATAGCATCAACCAGCAAACGGCCTTTGCTGCCATGCAAATGCACTTCGACAATGCCGCCATCGCCTTTGCCGATATTGCCCGTGCTGCCGACTGTCGCCACCGCGCCATTATTCATACGCACGGCAATCGCGTCGGCAACGTCAACTTTAGCATCGAGATTGTTCATGAAGGCAACCACGCTGTCCGCGCGCAAGCCCGCTGCGAGATAAAACATCATCGAGGCGGAATGGGTGATTTGCAAATGTCCCTGCCCGCCGCCCGCGACTTTGGGATCGCTGTAAGTGCTGGTTCCCGGCCCGGTCAATTTGTAGCCCATCGTCTCGCGATATGCTTCCGGCTTGCCGCGCAGAAATTCGATGGTCATCGACGACATGCTGCATGTGATGTATTCGATGTCGCCCAGCAAACCCGCGTCCATACGCTTTTTGGCTTCCTGAACCGGCGCGAGATACGGGAAGGTGTAACCCATCTGAATTTGAAGCCCTTTGCGCTCGGCCAATTCAACCAGCGCGCGGGCATCCTTCGCATACAGAGTCATGGGCTTTTCCATAAGGAGATGCAAGCCGTTCTCCAGCACTTCTTTACCGGCCTCATAATGGGCGGCGTGCTGCACCGCGACAATCGCGCCTTGCAAATCAGGATGCGCGGCTTTGGCCTCCGTTAGACTGATAAAAGCCTGTGGAATACCATATTTCTCGGAGGCGGCTTTGACTGCGGCGGGGTTTTTATCCACCAGCACCATTTCGGCACGGGGATTCTCCAGCAGGGCGGGGATATGGGCGTGGGTCGCCCACCAACCAGTGCCAACGATAGCGATTTTTGCTTTTGTGGTCATAAAATTTGCCCGCAAATAATTATTATGCAGATAAAACAGACTGTCGAAGTTTTGCGATAATTGTTCAATTTTGTTGAAACTCCCGCAACATTAGCATATTGATGGTGGAGTGTCAACAAAATTGGTTGACATATAGCACTAGCTATGTTAAGTTATGGACTATTGCGACAAAATTCAACAAATTTCAGCAACGTTAGCATCAATAAATTTCTTCACCCTAAAAATAACTATAATAGATTTCTGGTTCTTGCATGAGTGAACAATCTCAAAAACCTGCCTTAGAGATGCGTGGCATTTCCAAAAGTTTTGACGCCACGCACGCCCTCGACAATGTATCGCTGCAACTCTACCCCGGCGAAGTTCACACGCTGCTGGGCGAAAATGGCGCTGGCAAATCCACGCTTATCAAGATTATGACCGGCGTTCACCAACCGGACTCCGGCGAAATTTTGCTGGACGGCGTACCCATTCAAATCGGCAACACAGCACAGGCGCAGCAGAACGGCATCGCGGCGATTTTCCAGGAACCGATGATCTTCCCAGATTTGAACGTGGCTGAAAATATTTTTATCAGCCATCAGGGACGCGGTTCGGTGGTCAGTTGGCGCAAAATGTACCGCGATGCAGAGGACATCCTTGCCAAACTGGGCGTCTCACTGGATGTACGCAGCCCCGCGCGCGGTCTGACGCTAGCGGCGCAGCAATCCGTCGAAATTGCCAAAGCCATCTCATTAAAAGTCCGCGTCCTGATTATGGACGAACCTACCGCTTCACTCTCAGCGCATGAGGTCGGCCAGTTGTTCAAGCTGGTACACACCCTGCGCGATCAGGGTGTGGCGATTTTGTTCGTCAGCCACCGCATGGAAGAAGTTTTCGTGATTTCGGATCGCGTGACGGTCTTCCGCGACGGCAAATGGATTTCGACCAAACCGCGCGCCGAAGTTACGCCCAAAAGCGCCATCCAGGATATGGTAGGCCGCGAACTGGGCGAGTTTTTCGTGCGCGAAAATCGCTCTAAAGGCGAACTACTGTTGACGGTCAAAAACCTGTGCAAGCAAAGTGTTTTCTCCGACATCACCTTTGATATTCATCGCGGCGAGGTCTTCGGCTTCGCCGGATTGATCGGCGCACGGCGCACCGATGTGGGATTAGCACTTTTCGGCGTTGAACCAGCGGATTCGGGCGAGGTCACGCTGAATGGAAAACACCAGCAGATTCGTTCGCCACAGCAGGCAATTGACCTGGGCATCGCCTATGTCACCGAAGACCGCCGCCAGTTGGGGTTGATTTTGCCGATGTCAATCTCGGCGAATATCACCCTCCCAGTGCTTAAAAAATATCTAAATGCGCTCGGTTTAATCCACAGTGGGTCGGAGCAAGCTACAGCCGAAGATTATCGCAAGCGGCTGTCGATCCGCACGCCCTCCATACATCTGGAAGCCAGCAAATTATCGGGCGGCAACCAGCAAAAAGTCATGCTCAGTAAATGGCTCAACACCCAACCGCAGCTTTTAATTTTGGATGAACCCACACGCGGTATCGACGTAGGCGCGAAAGCCGAAGTTCACACGATCATCAACGAATTGGCGGCGCAGGGCTTCGGCATCATGTTGATTTCGTCGGATTTGCCGGAAGTGCTGGCGATGAGTGACCGCATCCTGGTGATGCGTGAAGGCCGCCAGATGGGCATCTTCAGCCACGAGGAAGCCAACCAGGAAACTGTTATGACTGCCGCGATGGGACAAACACGCCAAGCCGTAGAAATGCCAGCTTCATGAACACGATTAAACGTCTGATCCGGCCAGAACAAATCCGCGAATTGATCCTGCTGGGACTAATTATCGCGGCAGTGATTATTTTTGGGACACAAATCGACGGGT
This sequence comes from Chloroflexota bacterium, assembly GCA_039933955.1. Taxonomy (GTDB): domain Bacteria; phylum Chloroflexota; class Anaerolineae; order Aggregatilineales; family Phototrophicaceae; genus CFX2. Next base: position 105,800 of record JBDTNB010000002.1, on the reverse strand, counting down.
ATTACAGTGCGCGCACATTCACCCGCATCGCCACCAGTGTCGCCATCATCACGGTAGTCGCTGTCGGGCAAACGCTGGTGGTGCTGACGCGCAACATCGACCTGTCGGTGGGTTCAATCGTCGGTTTTGCGGCTTATTTCGTCGGCACGCAGTTCGCCAATAACAATGACCTGTCGCCTGCCCTGGGAATTGTATTGGCCGTCGGACTCGGCGCAGGGTTGGGGCTGGTGAACGGTTTGCTGGTAGCCTATGGGCGTGTCCCGGCGATCATCACCACCCTCGGCACACTCGCCATTTATAGGACAGTGCTGGTCGATTATTCGGGGTCGAAAACGGTCACGACAGCCAGCCTGCCCAAGTGGTTGGTCGATTTGCAGCGCGTCAATTTGTTCAGCGTCGGTGACATCGACGTTCGATTGATTGTTGCGTTCGCCATATTGGTCGTAATCGTCTTCCAACTGGTGATTACCTACCTGCCCTATGGGCGACGTTTGTATGCCATCGGCTCGAATCCCGATGCGGCAAAAGTCGCCGGTTTGCCTACACGCCGGATTGTGCTGCTGGCTTATGTGTTGTGCGGCGCACTGGCTGGGATCGGCGGGTTCATGTTCCTGGTGCGTTTCGGTGACATCACGGTGGTCGCGGCGCAAGGTATGGAGTTGCAAGTGGTCGCGGCGGTGGTGGTAGGCGGCGTCAATATTTTTGGCGGCTCCGGGACGATGGTTGGCGCGATGTTGGGCGCAGTCATGATCGGCACGCTGGAACAAAGTCTGATCCGAATGCCGAACATCAGCGAATTCTGGAAAGACGCTTTACAGGGCTTATTCATCCTGCTGGCTGTCACCAGTGACGCGCTCATTTTGAACCGATTGCGCAATTTATGGGCACGTAGCGAATTAAAACTGGTCTCCAACGCCTCAACCAGCTCGCCCAAAGAAGGGGAAACCAGCCATGTCCCGTAAGCCCATCCTGGATCGCCTCAAAAGTTGGGAAGGCTTGCTGTTCGTCATTCTGATCGTGAGCATTTTCATCAATATTGCCCAATCGCCGTTTTATCTGAGCATCGGCAATATTGTCAATTTATTCCAGCTTTCAATTGAAAAAATTATCGTCGCCCTGGTGATGACCTTCATCATCATCAACGGCGAAATTGACCTGTCCGTCGCCTCCGTCATGGGATTGGCGGCCTGTTTGCTAGCGAAACTCTATGCCGAAGGCACATCCCTCGAAGTCGCGATTGTGATTTCGCTGCTGGCGGGCGTGGTATGCGGCGCGATCAACGGATTTTTCGTGGCCTATGTGGGGCTGCCGTCGCTGGCGGTCACGCTGGCCGGATTGATCGGTTATCGCGGGATCGCGCGTATCTTCCTGGAAGATCGCTCGATTGGCAATTTTCCGGCGTGGTTTGATAACCTGGGTCAGCAGCCACTCATTGGCCCGTTTCCGCTGGGCCTGATTATTTTCTTCATCATGCTCGTCCTGGCGGTGGTCATCCTGCAATTCTCGGCATTTGGCCGCTACGTCTATGTCATCGGCAACAACCGTGAAGCTGCCCGCTACTCCGGCGTGAAAGTCAAGCGCGTCAAGATGACACTGTATATCGCGTCGGGCGTGATCGCGGCAATGGCTGGTTTGCTACTGGCAGCGCGGTTTGGCGCGGTGCGCGGCAATACAGCAGAGGGTTTTGAACTCGACATCATAACGATGGTGCTGCTGGGCGGTGTCAGTATTTTTGGTGGCACAGGAACGCTGACCGGCGTCGCCCTTTCAATCATGATTATCCTGAACCTGCGTAACGGCATGTCGCTGGTGAACATCACTGGCAACACGCAGACCGGCATCGTCGGAATTTTGCTGATTTTATCCGTACTTATCCCGAATTGGGCGCGAGACGCACAGGTTATCTGGAAGCGCCGCTTTGCCCCATCCGTACCCCAATCGTCAACTGTGAAAAAGGAGGACACCCGACAATCATCGGCTTAAGTGAAAGTTCAATTTTGTCCAATTTAGAGCGGTTTGAGGAGATTTTCGAATGAAGAAAAATGCAAGACTGTTGATTATCGTTCTCGGTTTAATCATGGCACTTGTCGTCCCGGCCAGCGCGCAGGATGCCAAACCAGTCGTGGCAACCCCCGGCCAATCAGTGAAAATGGTACTGCTGCCCAAATTCCTGGGTATCGCGGTCTTCGATCAAGCGCATGACGGCGCAGAAGAAGCAGCGGCAGAACTGGAAAATCCTGAACCGCTGGTTTTCGACGGCCCTACCGCTGAAAACAGCGTCGCGGGACAGATCGAAATTGTCACCAACGCGACCACCCAGGGTGTTGGCGCGATCATGATTTCGAACAATGCTGGCGACCAGATTGCACCTGCCGCACAAGCTGCCGCAGCCGCTGGTGTCAAAGTTGTGACCTGGGACTCACCAATCCCCGGCGCTGAAGGCGAAAGCGTTTTCGTCGCTCAGGTAGACTTCAAGGAAACCGGCACGGTTATGGCCGATATGGCGCTGAACATCCTCGGCGATGACGGCGGCGAATTTGCAGTTCTCTCGGCCTCACCGGATGCCGCAAACCAGAATGCCTGGATCGCCGCGATGCAGGATGCCCTCAAGGATGAGAAGTATTCCAAACTGAAATTGGACGACATTGTTTATGGCAATGACCAATCCGAAGAAAGCTACAATCAGGCACTCGGTCTGGTAGACAAATATCCTGACCTGAAGCTGATTATGGCTCCGACCACCGTCGGCATCGCCGCCGCAGCCAAAGCTATGCAAGACGAAGGTCTGTGCGGCGAAGGCACGGACAACAAAGTCGTCATCAGCGGTTTGGGTCTGCCCGCCGAAATGGAAGCCTACACCCTCAACGGCTGCGCACCGCAGTTCGCGCTGTGGAGCTTCGTTGACCTGGGCTACCTGACCTACTATGTCAGCTATATGCTGGCAACGGGCGACCTGAAGGGCGTCGAAGGCGAACAGTTCACAGCAGGTCGTATGGGCGACTACACCATCGAGAAAGACCCGACCCGCGATGCTGGTCTGCGCGTCCTGATGGGGCCATTCAGCGTTTACGATGCCAGCAATGTGGAAGCTGCGGCTGGCACAAACATGGAAATGACTCCTGAAATGACGCCAGAAGCAACCCCGTAATTTTTTGAAAATTAGGGCATTGGACACAGGCGGTTCGATGCCCTAATTTCTTAGTTGAGGGCAGATTTCAATCCCCTCACCCTAGAAAAGATGAAATATTCAAAAAATTAATTTTTTTGTGGGACATTTTTGATCGTGTATCGAGGCACATTATGGCACTACAAAACCGGGTTGCAATTGTCACGGGCGCGGCGCACGGTATCGGTGAAGCGACGGCGCAGGTTCTCAGCCAGCAAGGCGCGGCGGTTGCCGTCGTCGATATAGATTTACCGGCTGCCGAAAAAGTGGCTGAAGCGATCCGCGCGGGTGGCGCAAAAGCGCAAGCCTTCCGCTGCGATGTGGCTAAAGCAGCGGAGAATGAACAGCTCGTCAAAGATGTAGTATCAGCTTTTGGCAAGGTCGATATTCTGGTGAATAACGCGGGCATCTGCCCCCGCATTTCTATCGAAGATATGACCGAGGAATGGTTTGACAAAATCATCAACGTGAACCTGAAATCGGTATTTTTCCTGACACGCGCTGCCGCCAATGTGATGAAACTGCAAAATTGGGGACGAGTCGTGAACATCAGCTCGACGGGTGGGCGCATCGGCGGCTTGCATCGGGCGACGGTCTATGGTGCGTCAAAAGCCGGTATTTTGGCGATGTCGAAAGCGCTGGCGCGGGAATATGCGCCCTATAATATTCTGGTGAATGTGATTGCCCCCGGCGCGGTGGACACCAGCATGATGCAAATGGGCGGCGAAGAAGGTCTGCGTAAATATGTCGAGACCGTCCCACTCAGGCGGCTGGCGAAACCGGCTGAAATCGCTCATTCGATTGCTCACTTATGCGCCGAGGAAACCACCTGGGTCACGGGCGCAACACTGGATGTCAACGGCGGCGTGGTGATGATCTAAGGCTTTGCAATGCGGACTTTCATTCCTCTCGGTCAGATACACGGAAGACTATTGTGACAACTTTCGAGCGCCGCCAGAACATCTTACGCCTCCTGCGGGAAAAACCCAGCGTCAAAGTGACCGAGTTGGCGAAAATGCTGGAAGTGTCCGAAGGGACAATCCGCAACGATCTTACCGCGCTCGATGAAGAACAACTCGTTATGCGGGTGCGGGGCGGCGCAGTCCCACGTGAAGAAGCCGTTTCCTGGGGTTTAGCGCCCCTGAACGACGCACGCGCCAATTCGAAACAGCGCATCGCCCGCTGGGCTGCGGAAATGATCGACAACGGCGATTCGATTCTGCTGGATGCCAGCTCCACGGTCATGTATATGGCCTCGTACTTGCGTGACCGGCGTAACCTCACCGTCGTCACCAACGGCATCGAAACCGCACGGCGCTTCGCCGAAAACACCTCCAACACAGTGATTTTAATCGGCGGCATTTTAAGCCCGGACGGCACATCAATCACTGGGGCGTTCAGCGAACGCTGGCTCAACGATTTGCATGTCCAGCGGGCATTCATGTCATGCAGCGGTTTTTCGCTGGAAAGCGGCCTGACCGAAGTGGATATTCGCGAAGCGCAGATCAAGAGCCTGATGATCCGGCGCGCGCAGCAAACCATCGCCCTGGTGGACTCCAGCAAATTTGGCAAGGTGGGCATCACACCCTTCGCCACCACCGACCAGATTTCCCACATCTTCACCGACAGCGATGTCAGCCCGCGCGTGGTAGATCGGCTGCGGACAGCCGGAATCAACCTGACGGTGTGCGAAGAAAATACGGTATCGTCGTTTGTGCCCCATAAAAAACAGGAAAAACATTACAAAATCGGGTTCGCCAACCTGGGCGAAGACATGCCCTTCCCGGTGGATGTGCGGCGCGGCCTGGAACGGGTAATGAAAAACGCCAGTAACATCGACCTGATCGTGGCCGATAATCAGCTTAACGGCGACATCGCCCTGAAAAATGCCGACGACCTGATCGCCAAAGGGATTGACCTGTTGATCGAATATCAGATTGACGAAAAAGTTGGCAGCCTGATTATGAACAAGGTTCAGAAGGCCAATATCCCGATTATCGCGGTGGACATCCCGATTATTGGGGCAACCTATGTGGGCATCGACAATTATCATTCGGGGTATGTCGGCGGGACAGCGCTCGGTCAATGGATCAGCGACCATTGGAATGGGCAGGCCGACGGTGTGGTGCTGCTGGAAGAACCCCGCGCGGGCGCATTACCGGGCTTGCGCATCCAGGGACAATTGGACGGTCTGCGCGATTTACTGGGCAAAAATATGCCGGACAATATTTATCACCTGAACTCCGGCAATAAAAGCGAAATCAGCGAGATGCAGGTGTTTGCCCTCCTGGAACAACTCCCGCCTGAGCAGCGGCTGGCGTTTGCCTGCTTCAATGACGATGCATCCTATGGGGTCATGTCGGCTGTTCACAAACTGAATCGCGAACAAAACAGCGTGATTGTGGGACAAGGCGCAGACCGCCGCGTGCGCGAGATCATCCGCCAACCCGGTTCGCGGATTATCGGTTCCACCGGCTTCATGCCCGAAAAATACGGCGAAACCCTGCTGGATGTCGCTTTGAAATTGCTGCGCGGCGAACCGACCCCACCTGCCATTTATATCCAACCGGGTTTCATCGACGCAGGCAATATCGACGAGTATTACCCCGACGAATCGCGCTAAAACGCAATCGTCAATTTGCGTGCCACATTCTCATCCACCTCGACGCCCAATCCATAACCGTCTGGCGCAGTAACCCAACCGTCAATTTGTTGAATCGGATTTTTGACAAGCTCATGCTGCACAACACTGGCTTTGGGTTTGAGTTCAAAAATCGTTGCCAGAGGCACGCACATTGCCAGATGCAAACTGGCCGCCGTGTTGATGCCTGTGGCCCAACTATGCGGATCGACACTGATATGGCTTTGGGCGGCCATTTCGCCAATCAAGCGCATTCCGGTCACGCCTTCCACGCGCCCCGGATCAACCAACACGACATCGCAGGGACGGGAGGCGAACATCTGGCGATAATCCTCAACATTCCAGAAGCGTTCGCCAAAGCCGATCCGCATATCCGGGACAGCACGGCGCAGGGCAGCATACGAATCGAGTTGAGTCGGCGGAAACGGATCTTCCAGCCAGGTCAAATCATATTCCGAAAAAGCCTCAGCCATACGGATGGCGCGCGGCACATCCCATTTAATTTTCGCGCCGATATCAACGATAAAACCAGCTTTCGCGCCGATGGCCTCGCGGGTGGCGCGCACGAAATCTACATCGCGGGCTTCGTCCACGCCGAGATTGGCCTGTCCGCGCTTGCCAAATCCAACCTTCACCAGTTGATAACCCTCCTGGATGTGACCTGCTAATTCTCCGGCTAGCCCGTCGATAGTCGGCAGTTTGGGATGCGAACTGGCACAAGCCGGGAGTTTGTCGCGCAATGCGCCGCCCAACAACTGCGATAAGGATTGTTTGAGCAGCTTACCTTTCAAATCCCAGAGCGCCATATCAACCGCGCTGATGGCGAAGGCCGCGATTCCGCCTCCATCGCCGTACCACCATGACCTGTCGCGCATCATTTCCCACAGGGCGCGAATATCCAACGGATCGCGCCCGATCAGTAAATCGGTGAGGCCATATTTCAGCAGCGCGGCGGTGGCATAGGTGGACTCACGGAAAATGGTCACACACTCACCCCAACCAACCTCGCCATCATTCGACTCAATACGCACCAGCACAACATGGCGTGTCGAATCATCATCGTTGGGTTCGGTGTAAGCCAGTGGAAATATATCCACTTTTTGAATGGTCATGGAAAAGCCTTTTCGAGAAGTGCTTCCCTTCCCCCTAGCCCCCTGCTTTACAGAGAGGGAGAGTGAAGAGAAGTACAGATTATTTTGTTGACGAAATGAAAGTCACGATTTCATACAGGGACGTGTGGTTCTAGGGCGGCCTTCGCAATCATGGTTTCGCTCAAGGTATCGAGTTGGAAGCCGTCATACCAATCCTGGCAGACATATTCGATTGCCATGCAGTGCTCATACTTCAATGCCTTCAAGCGGTTGATAATATCAAAATAATCAATTGTGTTTTCGATCCAGCGGGTTTGCAGTTTGCCGGGACGCGCTGGACGGATGTGAAAATTTCCAGCATGTGGCAGCAATGGATGAATACGTTCTAATGGAATGTATTGGAGGACAAAATGGGTGTAATCCAGCGCCAGCTTAACCCCCGGCGCACGTTCGATCAGATTGAGTGCCAGTTCTGGCTTGGCGACCACCGATCCCATATGCGGCTCAAAGCACACCGTCACGCCATATTCGCCGCAAATCTCAACATAACGTTTCAAGCCTTTCCCGGCCAATTCAAGATTCTGTTCGAGCGTTCGGCTGGGATCATCAACACCGGGAAGCACGGTCACACTGGGAATGGCGAGGGTTTTGCAGAATTGGGCGATCCCCTTAATGGATTGAATGTTCTGCTCGACTACAGCAGGATTGGGATCGGTGAGGGCGCGTTCATCCGTCGAACTGCCGAACTGCACAAAATAATCAAAGACAAGCAGTTCGTAGGTGTCCATGAGCCGCTTTAAATAATCGGCATAGTGCTGCGGATTCTGACCGACAGCATCCGGTTCCAGGCTGGCCTTGCCACGATTGTGAAATCCGGCGATGTCTGTGCCTTTGAAGCCCATCGACTTCACAACAGCGAGCGCACCTTCCAGGGGAATGGCTTCAAAAGAATAACTTGTCACCGTTAGACGCATAATAATTTCTCCCAAAAAGTCAGATGGGGAATATTATACCCAGGCGGCGGTTGGTAGGCAGTATTCATGCGAGACAGTCAGGAAATTTGCAGTAACCTATAGCGGGGGGTTATCCGCGAAGTGACTATGAGGGGATTGCAAAACAGCAGCGACAATAATAATGTGCTAACTATCACCTGACGAAGACTTGGGCGGCACGGGCGGCGCTGCAGTGAGCTTGGGCTTGATGCTTGGGGTCAGCGGCGATGATGGTGATGCTTGCGGCGCAAATGATGTCTCTACAACCGGTGACGCCGGTTTGACAGCCGGTGGCAGCGGCGTTGATGCAGCAACTTGTGCTGGCGCAACTGGCGTGGGCACGGCGGGTTGTGGCGGGACTGCTGGAATTGGCGGCGGTGTGATCGCTGCCGGTGATGACACGGTTGCGGCGGCTTTCGCGGCATCTGCCCGCTGTTTTTTGGCAAGCGTGATGAGGCGCTGCGAAATTTCCATGATATGCCAGGGTTTGGACATCCATTCCAGTGACAGCGAATCAATAGTCTCGCGATCCGGCGCGCGATAGGCTGAGGTCATGATAACCGGCGCATCGCTGCCCAGCTCGCGAATCTTACGCGCCACGCCGATACCATCAATACTACCTGGAACGCGAATATCCAGTACAAATAGATCTATCGCTTCGACATTATGCTCGATATGGGCAATTACGTCGTCGCCGGTGATAAACTGCTTCAAATTTACTTTGGGATCAGTCGCCTGGAAAGACACCTTAAGAATTTCTTGCAGCGTTTCATCGTCTTCTAAATGTACTACATAAGTCATAATGGTATCCTATTGAAAATTCGTGCTCCACAAACATTTCTTTCTGTCTTTAGTATAGCGCGAATTGGCATTCCAAAATAATAAGAACATGAAAAATTTCGGAATATTACAACAATATCTATATATCTTCACTCAACTGCAAACCACCTGCCTATATACTAAATAATGTAAAACTATGGATGTAAGTTAGGCATTACAAATGACTGACGCCGTAAATCAACCTGTCAAAACACCGCGCTTTCCCTATCCCCGGATCAGCGTGCGCGTCACCGGGCCGTTTTTAATCGCGATTATCGTGGTGGCTGCGTTAGGCAGTTTCACGGTGACGCGGTTGGTGGCAGGCAGCATCCAGGAACGTTTCAATAATCAGATGGCCGCCAGCGCATCGGCGGCCAGCAATACCATCACCGATGTCGAACGCCGCCAACTGTCAGTGCTGCGGTCAATCGTCTTCACCGAAGGGGTCGCGGCAGCCGTCACCGCAAACGACACGGCTAACCTCGATTTGTGGCTGCGTCCATTGGTCGCCAACGCCGCCCTCGATGAACTAGTGGTATTCGACAATACCGGCAGCAGCGTTTTTGAATTGCAGCGGATCATGGGCGCAGACCGCGCCGATTACTCGATTCCAAAAACGCCAACCGACCTCAGCGCCTGGACGGGCGTAGGAAGAGTTGTGGATGGTATAAAAGACAATCAAGGTGATAAATTTGTCGATGTCATCGGCCAACCGCCGGATACCTATCTGTACCTGACCGCACCTATCACTGACGAGAATGGCGTGACTGTCGGCGGCGCAAGCATCGGCATGACGATGACCAATCTGGCACGGCGCATTGGCGAGCAAGCCCTTTCCGGAATCACGTTATTTGACCAGAAAGGCACAGTGTTAGGCAGCACCTTTCGATCCGCAAATTTCGACCTTCTAGCCTTGAGCGAAACACAGGCTGCCCAGCTTTTGACCGAGGTCGCGGCAATAACCCCCGTGCGCGAAATGCCGCGCATCGAAGGCATCCCCTATCAAGCCCTGTATGCGTCGTTTCAAATCCGCAACCAACCCATCGGACTAATCGCGATTGCGCTGCCCAGCAATTTCCTGGTCGAGCAAAGCGGAACCAGCCGCGATATTTTTAGTGTTCTGTTTTCGATCATGTTCGCCGGGGTTGCGCTGCTAGGGTTGTTCATCGCGCGCAGCATCACCAAGCCTGTCGCGCGCTTGGTCGATACCACCCGCGCCATCCGTGACGGCGACCTGACACGGCGCGTCAACCTGAAAACGCCGGATGAATTGGGCGAACTTGGCGTCTCGTTTGACCATATGACCGACCAACTCATCGCCCGCAACCAGGAAATCAATAAACTATACCTGGAGCAGCTTGAGGAAGCGGCACGGCGGGAAGCGATCCTGGTTAGCATCGGCGATGCCGTCGTCGTGCTCAATCCTGAAGGGCGCACCATCCTGCGCAATTACGCTGCCGACCAACTGATTGACCAGGCGGCACGCCATCCCCACTCTAAACGCCAACTCGGCACATTATTTCAGAGCCGGATTGAACTGATTGAACCGCGCATCGTGGACATCATGGATAAGTCCTACAGCGTGCAAGCCACCCCGGTGAAAATACCGTCAGGCGATTTGCTGGGCCATGTGATGGTTTTCCGCGATATTACCGAGATCATCGCGGCGGAACGCGCCAAAGACGAAATGATTTTGCAACTTTCGCACGAACTGCGTACACCGATGACCACCGCGCGCGGCTATGTTGAACTGGCAAAATTTACCGAAAGCTCGAACCTATCGGAACAGGGCAAGACGTTTCTGGCAAACGCGACGGTTGGTTTAACCACCCTGGAACGCATGATTAATCAGGTTGTGGATGTGAGCACGATCCTGGCGCACCGCTTCAGTGTTTCAATTGAGCAAATTAATCTGTGCGATGTGCTGCGGGAACGCTACCAATACTGGCTGCCGATTGTCGAGGGGCGCAGCCAGACCTTATCGCTGAATATGCTGCCGGATAATGAAAGCTGCATCGAAGGGGATCGCGTCCGTATCGCCGAGGTGATGGATCATTTGCTGCGGAACGCTTACAGTTATACCCTGGCGGACGGCTGGATTGGCATTCAAACCGAGCGCAAAAGCGGGCAGATTGCGATCTCGGTCATCGACAGCGGCGTTGGCATCGAGAAAGATGAAATCAACCGCGTATTTGAACGTATGTATCGTGGACGTTCCGCCGAGGCTGGCCCCACCGATGCCCGTGGTCTGGGCTTAGGCTTGTATATTGCGAAGGAAATCGTCGAGCAGCATCACGGAACAATTGAAATTGAAAGCCAACTGGACGTCGGCACAGTGGTCACGGTCAGGCTGCCCATCCGCCACGACAAGCCCTAGCGACCATCAGGAAATCGTCTCGACAAAACGAAGGGGCGTTCAACGAGCGATGTGAACACCCCTACAAGGTCAACCGAGATTGAATTATCCCCCGGTAGCCGTGTCAGCGGGCGAAATCTTGTATAGACGGGTCACGTCGCTGAAGTAGATATTCCCATCGGGGCCTTGCGCGAGTTCAATTCTGCACTGCACATCTTCTGGCAGCGGCACATTGGTTTGATCGCCGACCAATTTGGTGTGCTTTTCGTTCAAATCAAAATAATTAAGCAGACCCACATTCCAGGAACAATAGAACAACTTCCCGTCCCATTCCGGGAAAGGTGCGCCGCTATACACGATGATGCCGGTTGGGGCGATGGTCGGCGTCCAGGATACGAGGGGTTTTACCCCACTTGCCTGACGCTCGACCAACGGCCTAGAGCAATCGGTATTACCCGCCCAGCCATAATCCTGACCAGGAATAATCAAGTCGATTTCATCGTCGCATTCCGGCCCGTTTTCAGTGGCAAAAATCAGGTTGTTCACTGGATCAAACGCAAATTCAAAGTTGTTGCGCAAACCACTCACCCATGTACTGTCACCAGGGAAAGGATTACCGGGTGCAGCCACCAGTTTGTCATTCAAAACCGCGAAACGGTGAAACTTACTGGTGATCGCATTGAAGTTCCCTGCGCCCAGCCGATTACCCAGATCACCGATGGTCAGATAAAGAAACCCATCTTTGGGGCCAAATTTCAAACGCCCGCCGTTATGCTGGTTGGCGCTGTCATCGGCGATTTCGATGCGCAAGAGTTCAAGTGGGGCTTTGGCAGTGCCCCCATCCAGGGTATAGCGAACGACCAGATCAGCCGCCTTCGTGTGCGATACCGAGGGCGGCGAGGTATAAAACACATAGAAATAATGATTGTCGTCAAATTTGGGGTCGAGCACCATGCTCAGCAAGCCCTCTTCGTTCAGAGTGCGGACTTCAACTGTAAGGACGGGATCATCCTGGACAGTTCCATCAGCGGCCATGACGCCGACGACACCACCTTTTTCCGTCCAGAACATTCGCCCATCGGATGCCCAGACGACGGAGGTAATAAAGGTTCTGCGCAAAATTTCTTCAACTTTATATTTAGAGGGGTCAGCCATGATAGCCGGGAGTGGGGTCGCCGTCGGCGTGGCATCCTGCGCACGGACGGTCAATGCCAACGTGGGAATCAACATCACACAAAGAAGCAGCAACTTTTTAAACATCATTTTTGTCCTTTGAGTCGATAGTCTAAGAAGATATTACTCCAAAATAGGTGGCCTTTTCATTAGACCAGTTGTATTTTTCGAACACGCGGCGGGCATTGATGGCAAGCTGGCTCAACTTGTCTGGCGAGAGCGCCAACTCGGTGATACGGGCGGCCATACCGTTAATATCACCCGGTTCAAAATAGGCGACCTGATCGTCGCCGAAATAATTTTCAATCGTCGGGCGACGCGACACCAGACAGGGTACACCCGCTGCCACACATTCCAGCAGCTTGAGCGGCAGCACATAATCGGTATAGGGGTCGTGGCGCGAAGGTTCCAGGCCAAGATGCGACTGGCTCAATAACTTAGGCATGTCGTCCAGCGGCACAGGCGGATGAAATTCGACATAATTTTCAACTTTGAGTTCACGGATCAGATTTTGCAGCATTTCCGTGTAATCGCCCTCTTTATCGAGTTTGCCGACGATACGGAAAAGAATATTGGGTACATCGCGCTGGGCAAGCTGCACCGCGCGGATCACGTCATGGATTTGATAACGTTCGGCGATTGTCCCGGCGAAAAGCAGCGTAAACCGATCTGTTTTAGGTAGCTCTCCCGGTGGACGATCCAGGTAAAAGCGCTTGTCGGGCATGTTGCGGACGAGGCTGATTTTATCGCCCCGGATGCCGCGCTTGATAAAAATGTCTTTGAACGATTGATCGACGGTAATCAGATGATCGGCGTACCAGCAGGAAATTTTTTCTTCGATTTCCAGGATTCGGATAATCGTGCCGCGCTGGAGGTCATATTTGGACATGAACAGTTCGGGCATGGGATCATGCAAATCGAGAATGACTTTTGCGCCGCGCAGACGGGGGATTAATCCGCAAAAAACCAGGAAATCGGGCATATTGTGGACATGCACCACATCAAAATGCTGTTTGAGTTCCAGGCGGCTCAACTTGAACCAGAACAGAACGAACGCCCACACATATTCCCATATGTACCACAGCTTGCCGCCGCGCCGCCGTTCAAAACGCACGCGGTGAATTTCGACGCCGTTGACGCGCTCGGTGGGCGGGTCATTGGGGTCTTGCAGGCAAACCACCGTGACTTCATGCCCCGCCTCAGCCAACGCCTCGGCATAACGGATCACGCGCGCATCCCGCAAATAATAGGCGTGGACAACCATTCCTACTCGTTTTTTGATGTCAGTCATACTGTCACTGTCTTCCCACGCTTTTCCAAAACTCGCTTATAAAGATCAATCGTGCGCTGTGCGCATTCTTTCAAACCCAGATGCAGCACCTTATCACGGCCATGTGGCAGGCGCTTGTTATCGGCGAAAGCCATACGCAGCTTATCGGCCATGTCGTTGGGTTCACGCTCACACAAATAGCAGCCTTCGACACCCACAATATGATCCTTCACATCAGCCACATCCACTGACACAATCGGCATATCGCAGGCCAACGCCTCACGGATGGTTCCCGGCGACCCTTCATACATCGAAGCCATCGCCAGCACATCGCAGGCGTTCATGTATTCGGCGACTTCCTTCGACGTTTTGCCGTAGGCCACAACCATTTCCGCTTCCGGGATTTGCTTGATAGCGGCTTCGATCACATCCGGGCGTTTATGATACACGCGCGTCGGGTTATAGGGAAATAAAACCAGCTTTTTGTCTTTGGGCAAATTGAGTTTCGCCCGCATTTCCTCATGATCCATCGGCACAAAAATGTCGAGGTCTGTGCCATAGGGGATTACGTCGGCGGGATAATTATCAATCAGCGCCCGCATCTGCCCGCCGGGGACAATCACCGCCGCGACAAATTTCACTAGCACCCGCGCGATCATCCGCTCGGATTTACGGTAGACATCTGACCCCATCAAACTCAACACCAGCGGCTTGCGAAACTGGCAGCGCGCGACCACGCCATGAAAGCCATAATGCGCATGAATCAGGTCATATTCGTCCAGGTCGCCGCGCAGCGACATCCAGAAAAATTTAAGCGCGCCTTTCACATAATTCCAGCGTGTGACCGTCCCGGCGATGGGGAAATAATCGGCCTGGACGCCCAGCTTTTCCACGCCCTGTTTGAGCTGCCGGGGGCAGACATGGGCGGCGGTATCATCATTGGTAATTTCGAGCGGCACATCCCGCCCCGCAATTACGACGTACAAAATTTTCACGAACCCGTCCTCGTGTTACAGAATGTAAAAACTCACCATAGGTTGTAAGGCTTGCAAGGGCATATCGGCGCTATGCCCCTATGAAAACAGCTTGCGATTTCATTTTATTGGCGCAGCGGCAGAACTTTTCTTCGCCAATTCCTGCTGGATTAAACCCGAAATGGTTTCCAGGCGGTTTTCCCAGGTATGCTGCTGGGCATAAGCGACTCGCTTGGCTTGTTCGGCAGGCGAATCAGTCGCAATTGCATCTTCAACCGCCGCGATGAAACTATCAGTATCGCCCGCGATGCGGATGCAATCGCCGTAAATCGACAGCGCCGGGAGCGGCGACGACACCACCGGCTTTCCGGCGGCCAGATATTCCAAAGTCTTCAAAGGATGCATATAAGTCGTGTGCTCGTCCACGATGTAGGGAATCAAGCACACCGAAATTGACTTGAGATAGCGCGGCAAATCTTCCGCCGGTTTGCGCCCCAGAAAATGCACATTGGGCAGCGCTTCCAGGCCGCTGACATCGACTCGTTCGCGCACCACCGGGCCGATGAAAATCAGATTCCATTCGGGGTGGCGTGTCGCCATCGCGGTAATCATCGGAATATCAATGCGCTGATTGATTTGTCCGACGATCCCGATCATTGGCGACGACAAATTGGCGAGTTCCGGCATCGGCTGGGTAGCGGCGTCCATCGCTTTGGCAAAATGGTCGGCGTCGATGCCATGCGGGACGTAGTGCGTGTTGGGGTTGTCCTGCTTCTTGGTATCACGCAAATTTTCGGTAGTGGTGATGACCAGATCAGCATTGGCAATCAATTCTTTTTCACGCGCGCGCATAGCCGTAATCCGATTCGAGCGCTGCGCCATACTCAGGTGATCGTCAGTCACGGCGTACATCGCTAACTTTTCGCCCAACTGCCCTATCAGCCGTCCCGCGTCTGGGTCGTAAATCCACAGAATCGGGTTTTCAAAGTTTAACTTTTTCATCACCCGGCGAATCCAACTGCCGCGAATGAATTGGTTCAAAGTATTGACTGGTTTTTCGAAGCGCATGGGCAGTACCGGCGGCGGTGAAGCAACATATAAATTATTGTCCACCTGGCGGATGCCATCACTCCACCAGCGCATCAACTGGCGGCTGACAAATTCGCGTTGATTCGGGCTGAGGTACGATACCACCGTGACAGGTCGCTCAACATACAGCACGCGATTCTGCGCGGAAAGGCGTTTCATATACTGGTGATTGCTCAACCAGACAGCATCCCAGAATGTCATCGAAATACAGATGATATGCTGATCCTTCAGCATGTTGCAGACTCCTTCGGGTCGTGGCTTTCGGACATTCGTCAGGCCGGACGCCTGTTAAAAATCCGACTGTAAACAGCAGAACTGAGGTCAAGGCGTTGAATCGCGATTACACCAACAATCACCATATAAGCTATACCGCCAACGATCAAGGCCACGAGGATCGAGGGAGTAAAAAGGTTTAATAGTAAAAACCCGCCCAGCATCAAAAGACCGCCGATTATGGGCGCGCGAAACATATTCCAGGCTTGCAGCGAGAAAATCCGCGCCCGCACAGCGACAATGAACTGCCACGCGCCGCTGAGTTCAACCAATACTGACGAAACTGCCGCGCCGATAACCCCAAATAGCGAAATCAAAATAACACTCAAAATCAAACCCAAAACGGTGTTGATGATAACGGTGCGCAAATTCACCCGCTGGAAACCATAGGCGATCATCACGTTGCCCAGCACCCGTGTGAAGGACAATGGAATGGTCGAAAGGCTGGCGATGAGCAGCACCAGTCCAGCGTTGTTAAAAGCGGGATCGCGATAGACGAAAACCAGCGTCGCGCTGCCAATAAAGCCGAAAATTACGATCATTGGCACAGCGACTACCAACAGCACCGAGACGATACTTTCTCCCAAACGCCGGACTTTATCGTCGTCTTTATGGGTCGATTTGGTCATGGTGGGCAGCGCCGCGACGGACAGGCTCGACGAGATCAGTTGGAACGGTTGCAAAAGTTGGATCGCGCCGCTGTAGATACCCACCACTGTCTCACCAGCCAACAGCGACAGGATCACGACCTGCATCCGAATTTTGAAGACCGAAAAGCTCTCAATCGCCAGGAAAGTACGAGCTGCTTTGGCCGTGTCCCACATAAAGGCACGGTCAATTTTCCATTCCAACGGAGACACAATCCGAAAAATAAAGCCCCACTCAATAACGAGGATCAAGACTTCAGACAAGACCAACACCAGCCCGACATAATTGACGCCGTAACCCGCTTTGAGCAGCAGGAACATAATCACCAGACGGAGGATGTAAATCGGAACCGTCGCGATGGCGATCAGGTACATCTTTTCCTGCGATTGAAAAATAGCCTCAGTCACGTTGGATATGCCGTAGGGAATGAGCGCCGCGCCGACAATGTAGCAGATGATCGAAGTGGCCGGTTTATACGGCAGAATCGTCACCAAACCAACCAGCGCCGCATAACCAATCCCGCTGAAAATAAATTGGAGGAGTGTGCCGCTGATGAGACAAGTTTGGATTTTTTCGGGGTATTTTGCCAGTTCGCGCGTCAGCAAGGTTTTGAGTCCCTGTGACGACATGGTCATGAAGATGAAGTAATAACTAAAAGCCAGCGAATACTGCCCCAATTCGTATGCGCCCAAAATCCTGGCAATCGAAATCGACAATAAAAATGAGGTCGCGTTTTGGGTAATCTGGTTGGCTAATAACGATAATGAGTTGCCAACTAATCTACGGCGCACACTGGTCATAAAACTCTCAATCTTAGCATCAGTGAAAAAAGTTCAGCAGCGTCAATTGGTCGGATGGTTTTTCCGCACCGGGTTCACTTTCCTGTTTTTGCAGGCGTACCATTGCGCTCAAAAGCGCGGTCTCGATCCAGACCAGTTCCAAAAGATTGCGCCAACTGTAGCGCTCCACCATCATGAACATGCTCGTTCCCAGCATACTCGCCAGAATCCCGGTTGCAATAACTGCGTATACCGGATGTGGGCTGCGGACTAAACGGATGGCCTGAACGATGCTCGCCAGCCAGAATGCCACATAAAATATCAGCCCGATTGTCCCGGTCTCTGACCAGACCAATAACCAGTCATTATGGACGATATGCAGCCATGCGCTAAATTGATCCATTTCGACGTAATCGAACAGCACCACGCCAAAATTGTTTGACCCGACCCCCACAATAGGATTGGCGCGGATCATATTAAAAGCAATTTGCGCCAGTGGGCCGCGCGCATCCGCCGATCCGTTATCATCGGCAGTCCAGCGGTTAATAATCGTGCCGGAAAAGAAAATCGCGAATATCGTGACGGCCATGAGCGCAACCGCGAGGCTGCGTGTGCCAATCCACTTCTTGGCAATGCCCACAATGGCAATCACCACGACTCCGATTGCCGCGACGAGCCATGCCCCGCGCGATTCCGTTCCAACAAGATTGTAAGCCGTCAGCAGCAAGACCGCACCTAAAACCATCTTCTGCCACTGCGGCAGTTTCAAGGCAAGGCACGCCAGTAAAATGCAAAATATTTCGGCCAGATAGCCGCCCGCCACGTTTGGACTGCGGAAAGTACCCGTAGCCCGTTGCAGCGCACCGCCCGCCATATCTGTGTTCAGGATGCCCAGCGACAGCAGTTCGATGATAAAATTTTGAATGACCAGACCAAGCACGAAGAGCGCGACTAAAAAGATCAACTCTTTTTGAGAGGTGATGTTGTTCGCCAGATAAAAATAAAGCGCCATCAATGTCGCGTAAATCCATAACTGATACAGCGCATAACTGATGTTGCGGGCAGCCAACAGCGACAGCACCCCCGCGACGATAAACCCCAGCGCCATTTTCCCGGCGAAGCTTAAGCGTGGATGCCGCACGGATTCGATCATCTGCTGACGGCGATCCCGGCGAACGCTGATGACCCACAGCGCGTATAAACCCACCAGAGCCAGGGTCGTGAGCGAGATATTGAATCCACAAGTGGACAGGAAAAATGTCTCGTCACAGGAAACGAAAAAATCAATCCCTGTTGCGAGGTCGATGAAGATAATGCCGAATAGCAGATAGCGTAAATTGCCGACCAGGAAAACGACGATGCCCGCCAAAAGTGCGCCCAGAATAACGGCAATAATCTTGTTGGACGCGCTGCTGGCATTGATATACAACGCCACCCCGCCCAACATAAAACCGCAGATAACCGCCAGCAATCCTTCTGTAACTCGATTAAGGCGTAGAAGGGGGTTCATAAAAATCCTGACTAACGCTAAAACTTGCTAGTGTCGCTTACATTGATTTTGCGGACAGCCCCACCTCAGGCAGGGCTGTGATAGGGCGAAGGCCGCACGGACGCTTCATTGAGCACCACCCCGATAAGATGAGCTTGCACATCGTCGATCTGATCGCGGGTTGCCAGCAGGGCATCCCGCTGCGATTTCCCCAACCGGACAACCAGCAGCACACCATCCGCCAAAGGAGCCAGTATCGTCGTGTCCACAACCGGGACAGCCGCCGGGGTGTCCAGCAGGATAATATCAAACTTAGGCGCAAGTTCTCTCAGCGTATCGCGCATAAATGCCGTTGCCAAAAGCTGCGGTGGGTCTTGTGGGGTTGGCCCGCTGCTCAGCAAATGCAACCCAGGAACCGTCGTTTCCTGAATCGCTTCCGAAATACTGACTTTCCTTTCGAGAACCGTGCTGAGGCCGATGGTGTTCGGGAGTTCAAACAGGCTGTGCTGGCACGGTTGACGCATATCACCGTCAATCACCAAAACAGTGCGCCCCAACTGGGCAATCGACATGGCAAGGTTGTAAACCACCGTTGATTTACCCTCGTCATTGTCCGGGCTTGTGACCATCAACGTCTTTAGATTGTCTTCCTGTTGTAGTGAAAATATGCCTGCCCGCAAACGCCGATAACCCTCGCGACCACTCGGAGCCAGGTTAGAAAATTTCATCTGCGATTTAGAGAATCTGCCAAGTTCAGCCATCACAGGCAAATTCAAAATGGATTTCACCTGCGAAGCGCCGTAGATTTTACGGTCTACGTTGCTCAGGAATAACACGAGTCCCATGCCACCCAACAAGCCCAGCACAGCACCCAGAACCAGGTTCAACGTTTTGCGCGGTGTGGTCGGAGTACGAGGCGGAGTGGCGGGTTCGATTAATGAGATCGAGTTAACGCGGAAGGCCTCGGACAGGCGGGTTTTATCGTATTGAGCCAGCAGCGACTCATAAGATTGCTGCTTAATGACAACTTCGCGGCTGAGTTCAGCAATACGGTTGGTTTCATCGGGCGAATCGGTCACGAGGCTGTCATATTCGGTGCGCATGTCGGTGAGTTCCTGCTGCACCTGATCCATCTGAGTTTTAATCGCCTGAGATGCACTCTCCGAAGTGGCGATCAAATCTGTTTCCGAAATCAACGCATTCGCCAGCTTATTGACGATGTTGGCAGCTTGCTCGGCATCCGGGCCGTTAACCGTGATTTTAATCAACTCAGTGTCGGCAATCGCCTTGATTTCGATCATATCGCTCAACTGCGATGAACTGATCTTGAGGTTGAGTTCGGTGATGACCTGCGACAAAATCGGTTTGGTATTCCCGATAATCGTGTAGGTATTCATCAAAGTCTGTACATAGCCCAGATCGGCGCGGTCAACCAGGGGATTGGGCGAAGCCGAGACACGAACCAAACCGGATGCCGTATACACCGGCTTGATGACGATGTTGCCTATAAACGCGATAATAACCGCCAGAACAATCGTCGCTGCGATGATCCATTTGCGCCGCCAAATCGTGTCAAAAAAATCCAAAAGCTCCACTATAACAACCTCACTTCACTTGCTGGTTTAATACGACCTGGGCTTAATCACCGTGACACGACCAGGAATTCAGAACATCACCGCACCGAGAGCGTCAAGCGGGTATACAGTCGGCGATGCAGTACCGATAGAGTGTCACACCTGAAAAATCGTTTTTATCGATAAGGGAGTAATGGCTGTCAAGCAATGGTTTAATTTGATTCTTGGGATCGGTCTGCCAGGGGCGCGATTCCACGACCCACAGGGTGTGTGTACCAGCGGCAGCTTCGCTCACGAGTGTGTCAGCGGATTGGGGGTTCAGGGTGGATACAATCATGTTGGGTTGATGGAAATACCATTCAAAGATATGCGTTACCGTAATCACCAGAATATGATCGTCAGGCTTTGCGTTTGCAGCAACATAAGCTGCGGCGGCGCGAACATCTTCTTTTGCATAACGGGCGTCAAAATAATTATTGTACAGCGCCAAGCCATTATATATTACCACAACCAATAAGAGCACATTGCCGATCCGGTAGCGCCTGAGGGCAAGACCTCCGCTCGCCAGGAGAAACAGGAACGCGGGCAGGGAAAAAATCACATAGCGCACATTGTAAGTCGTATTATGAACGACAATCGGAACCATTACGGCTACTGCTACCGGCAGAACCGCCCACAACACCAATAATGTGCAGCGATCCCGGTTGGTACGCCACTGGTTCCATACCCCTGCCCCAATCAGTACGGCAACGGCCAGCAGAATCGGTATCAGGAGCGACAAATAGGGAACGAGCACCGACAAACTAAAATCGCGGAGTTCGAGGGTCGTCGGGCCAAGCGAGTAACCATTGACAAAGGTGTAATACGAATAGGGGAATGTGACCAGCGTTTTAGGCCGTGTACCACCGATTTGCTCCGGCGGCAGGGTGAAAAATATGATCAGCCAGGGCGCGTAACCGAGCAACAATATAATTTGAAAGGTGATCCAGCGCAGCAAAATGCGGCGGTGAAAAAACAGGATGTGCAGGCTCAATGCCGCGACGAGGAAAGCCGCATATAACTGGGTATAGGCGGCGAACAATGCGCCGAATAAGTAACCGATCCAGTCGCTGGTTTTACCGCGCTTCAGAATTTGCAGATAAAAATAAACGGTGATCAGGCAAGCCAACAAAAACTGGCTGTACATGCGCGCATCTTGTGAATGCCATACCAACATCGGCGAAATAGTCGCAAGCAGCATCGTGACCAATGCGACACTGATATGTTCTGGGAAAAGCAGACGGCCTACATAAAAGACCATCACTACACTGGCAACGCCCATCAAAAACGATGGAAACCGCACCCAGAACTCCGAACTCCCCAGCAGCATCGCCAGATGGACGACAGCGTAATAGGTCGGCGGGTGAATGTCACGAACCGGAAAAATGTTGGACGCATAAGAGAGCGTCTCAACCTCGTCATACCAGAAATTTTGTGTACCCAGGTTGAAGAGTCGAAGTCCGGCAGCCAGCAAAATGCAAATAACGACCACAACCAAAACACCATTTTGGGTCGTCAGTGCTTGAGCAATGCTGTCACCGTATCCCCGCTGGACGGGTGGATTGGCGCTGGACGGCTGCGAATCCGACGTGATCACTTTGCGCCGCGTCCAAAGAAGACAGCGGGGATCGTCAACACCAGGATTTTAATGTCCATCCACAATGACCGCTTGGCGATGTATTCGCGGTCAAGTTCCACCATCTGATCGAGTGTACCACGTCCACGTAAATTGACCTGCCACCAGCCGGTTAAACCGGGGGTCGCATCCAGACGTGATTGGTGCGTTTCGCTGTATTTTTCAGCCTCGTAAACTGGGACAGGACGCGGCCCAACCAAGCTCATATCGCCTTTTAGAATATTGACTAACTGTGGCAGTTCATCCAGGCTGGTTGCCCGCAAAATCCGCCCGACGCGGGTCACACGCGGATCGCCCTGAAGCTTCACAACTTCCTGCGGGTTATCGGTCTTGTTCAGTTTGCCGCTCATCCAATCCTGGAGCCATTTCTGGTGGATTGAATCATTGTCGTTAGGTTTATGCTGCATGGTGCGGAATTTGTAAATTTTGAAGTCGGTGTTGACCAGGGCAGTATCACCGTCCGAAAGGCCAATTACCCGCTTGCCAGCGCGCTGCTGGACATAAATGATTGGCCCCGCCGTATCGAGACGAATGGCGATGGCAACGACAATCATCACCGGAGAAAGCGCAACTAATGCAACCGATGCGATTAATATATCCATCATACGTTTTGCTAAGTTATAGAGCGGGTTCTCCCGTACTTTAACCATCGAGCGATGTACCCAGTGCTGGATACTGCTGCGCTTGACCACCGCTGCAAACGTCATGCCGATAATCCAAATATCCAGGCTCAAGCTGCGTTCGTGGATGTATTGAATATCAATAGGGGCCATCTCGCGGAAGGTTCCAATATGATCGCGTTTGACCTGCCACAAGCCGGTCAAACCGGGACGCATCGAAAACCGTTCTTCATAAATGGCTTCATAATCGCGTTCCAGGGTATCCGCAGGCAGCGGACGCGGGCCAATCAGCGACATATCGCCCTTAAGGACGTTAATGAACTGGGGAAATTCATCCAGGCTGGTTTTCTGCAAAACACGCCCTATCCGCGTCGTATCTTTTTGGTCGATCAGGCGAGGCGTTGCCGTTGATGGGTGATGCGTGGTGCGGAAACGATACATATCAAAAACAGCCATGCGCTTGATCGGGTCGCCGACACCCGGTTTTTCGCAGCGCCCTACCCGCTTTTCCTTGACCAACACGCTCTCATTCGAGGTCAGGCGCATAAGCAAGGCGATCAGCAGCAAAATCGGCGCGAAGAACACCAGGACATTAGCCGACACCCCAATATCTATGAGCCGTCGTAGGGTCAAATCATTGGCGTCCAAGTTTTGAAAAACCAAGAAGCGTGTATCAGCATGGTTTATCTCTGCGCGTCGCATAACCGACCTCAACAATTCTTTTTGGTAACAATACAAAGCCAATCGTGGGGGATGTAATATCCGACTAAATCAAACTTAAATCCAACATCCTAACAAGACACTAAATTGCAAAACAATTCTAAGTGGTACGAAACATCAATTGTTGAAGACTATACGACACGGAGTGTAAGTTTTTAGTAGGAATTTTTAGGCAAACTCCATTTTTTCCGCCTAAAACTCGATGTTCAAGCCTTTAATTTTCTCACAGTTCTTAGCCTAACAAGAATAAAAAAATAATGAATAGGAAAATGGTGGGGGCGTAAAACTTGATTCCGTTTCACGCCCGCCTTGATTCTTAAGGCTTTTGATCCGATACTGGGATGCTGGTACAGGCCGTTGATGGAACCCCACCGAGATAGGGCGACAATACATCCGGCGTGATTGGGGCATTCTCGGCTAGCTGCTGGCAGGCCAGCGCCAATAAGTCAGCATCAGAGACGGTGGCTTTTTCGTCACTGGCTTGCAATAAACGATCAAAGTTCAGTTCATAGCTGTGGCTGTCGCTGGAGACTAAGCCCAGCCGTTTGGTATCAGCGTTGTACGAAATACTCGTCACGTCGGATCTTAATCCTACCAGGGGAGCGCTTGCCCCCGTCGGCCAGATTTGAGCGGGCGTATTCTGATAATTGACGACGAAATAATCGCCTTCCTGGAAAGGGTAAATACCTTTCACAATATCGCTGAGACTGCCCAACGAAGTCACACCCGTGTCACCTACCGACCAGAGTTCTGCCGGGGCGTCCTCGTAGGAAACGATCAGATATTTGCCGTCTTTGAGGGGCGTTATCGCTTTCACAATCCGTTTTTGATCGCCCAATGTCGCCAGTTTTTTGGCCTCAACCGCAGACCAGACCTCGGCAGGTTGGTCGCCTTCATACTGCACCGTGAAAAACACATCGCCAAAAATGGAAATGATTTTTTGCACGTTGCCATTTAGTTGGGCGATCCGCATCCCATCTTTGAGCGACCACACATCGGATTCAGCGTTGTCAGAGTAGTCGAATATAACAATTTCGTCAGCGAGAACGCTTGGAATTTGTAATGTTTGCAAGTTTCCGTTGAGGGTCGCCGCCGCTTTTAATGGACTCGTGCTCCAAATTTCGCTGGGCGAATTATCCCGATAGCGGACAAAGAAATATTGTCCATCTGAGTAAGCCATGCTGACATCTATCGGGCCGCGAAACGTGTAAACTTTTTCAGGAGCTTTGGTATCTTGCCAGATTTCTGCACCGGCCTGCCCGGTGTAGCGGATAATGAAATAGGGCGTATTGGTCAGAGTCGTCACACTTTCAACCCGACCTACAACTTGTGTCACCTTCGCAAACGGATCAGTCGTCCAGATTTCGTCATACTGACGATCCTGGCGCAGAGCAAAAATGCCATTGTCATAGGGGACGGCAATCACATCTTCCGCTGCTTGCGCCACCTGCCCAGACTTGGTTTGCCAGATCGCGTTTGATTTAGGATTATCCACGTAACGGGCAAAAAAGTAGCCGTCATCCAGCGCGACAATGCCTTCAATGTCGCCGTCCAGCGCCGATACCCGCTTCATAGCGGCATCATCCCACAATTCGCTCGGTTTACTGTCAGCGTATTTCACGACGAAGAAGGTATTATTATCCAATTGGACAACATTGGGTGTTTTTGTATTGCTGGATGCATCTGGTGGCGGCGCAATATCACCGTTCAATGGGGCAACTGCGGCTCCAGCGGAGGTGTTCCACAATTCATCAACCGCATCATTGGCATAATCCACCAGGAAAAGTTTTCCACCGGCAATTGGAATCAACTGCTCAATCGGGTTGGCAAAAGTAGCCACAACCTTGAGGGTATCGAGCTGCCACAATTCAGCCGGTTTGTCGGTATATTCGATGGCCGCGTAGGTATTGCCGTCCAGCAACCAGCCCTGTGAAACAGTATCGCCAAAATCAAAGGTGGAGTTCGCTTTAAGCGCATCGCGCAGCATCTTGCCCACCAGGGGGTTAGAATCTGCTGCTCCAGCGGAAATCAGCCGAGAGCCTGCCTCCGCCGCCAGATTCAAAGCGGCATTCGGATTGGTCGTCATCAAATCACTGGCCGACTGCGCCAGTTGCCCAGCGACAAATTGATTCAGCACTTGCTGGGTCTTGATTGAAGCGTCCAGGGTTGCTTGTAGATACTGTGCATTGGCAATGGCGGTTGCTGCCGGGGCTTGCAAATTGACAAGGGCTTCGATAGTCGCATCCGAGGCAGATTTATCGGTGTCATTGAGCGCGACAGCCGTCGCTTTATCATTTTCGGCCTGCGCCTGAGCGGTTGATGCTATGTTGTATTGGGCAGCCGAGGTCGCAATTTGACTCTCGGCCTCAGACTGCGCTGTCGCAGCGGCATCTAATTTCTGCGCCAGTTCGAAATTGACCGAGGTGGCTGTCGCCAGATGATTTTGTGTATCCGCCTGTAAAGTGGAAACGGTATTGCGTTCGCCAGTCGTGCGGACGAGCAGAAACGCGCCACCGGCAATAATCAGCAGCGCTACCGCGAATGAAGCCATCAGGGCTGCGTTCGCTCGACGCTGCCGCGCAGCCTGCGTTTTTTGCTGCATTTCGTAATTCCGGCGGATTTCGCTGCTTACTGCAACGAAATTTTGTAACAGTGGCGATGGCAAACGATCCGGGTCTTGCGTCCAGCTAATCGCTTCATCCAGGGCGCTGCCCCGCAGCAGGCTTTGTTCGGCATATTCGCGCTCGCTCCACAATAGCGCCAGACGCTCCAGGTGACTGCCATAACGCAGATTTTCCCGGTCAGCGCTCACCCAGTCTTTATAGCGTGTCCACGCATCCAACAGCGCCTCGTGGCTGAGTTGGAAATAGTGCTCGCCGGTCTCAAAGTCAATCAGGCGGCTCAGTAGTTGACCATTCAGCAGATTGTCGAGTGTTCCATCAATATCACTGTGGCTCGCCCAGGTAAAGGTTAATTGTTTGCGGCTGAGGGCGCGTACAGCCGGTGCGCCATCATCGGTGAAATCAATCAGATGCAGGAGGATATTCTTAGCGGCGTTCTGTTGGATGGGCGTCAAACGGTTATATATGTTTTCCGCGTATTGGCTGACGACTCCACCGATCCCACCCAACGCATCATAGTCTACCGGAATCATCCGTTTCGCCGCCGCCATTTGCTGCAAAACCAGCGACAAAGGCAGCAGCGATCTGGAATTTTGCAAACGCGCAAAATCTTCTACCAGCCGTTCGACCAATTCATCGGCAACGCTGAGACCAGCCTCTTGCGCCGGGGAGCGGATAATCTCGGTCAGATCAGCACGTTTGAGCGCCGGAATACGAAAGACATTCGCGCTCAACAAATCTTTCCACTTGGGGTAGTCAAGCAGTTTAGGCTCAAAATCGGCTTGCAGCGCAATACCGACCAGATAATTTCCACCGCTGCGATTGATGGCATCGGCCAGAACATCCAGAAAGTACACCCGGTCGGTGAGTGGGGCGCGCGTGAAGACATGTTCAAAAGCATCCAACGCCAGGAAAATTTTACCCTGAGAAGCAGCGATCTCAGTCAGTACATCGCCCAGCGCGGCGGGGTTGGTGTACAAACGGCTGACAAGACTCGCGCGGTCAGCGACAAACGGCATCAAACGTATTGCAACCTGACGCAGTGGATCATCACCCAGCGTCACCATCAATGGCAGCCACGTCTCGGTGCTGCCGCGCAAACGAGCCACTAATCCGGCGCGCAGGAAAGAGGTTTTCCCGCTCCCGGAGGAACCAATCACCGCCAGAAAATGTGCCCCGCCGTCGATGTGCTCGTGGATTTGCTTGGTGAAGGCAGCGCGCCCCGTAAAAAGTGGCGCTTCGACTTCCCCGTAAGCTGCGAATCCGCGATAAGGATTCAGTTTGCGTTCGCTCGTAATTTTATACAATTGGCGAATCACATCGCGATAGCCCGCACCGTAATTTTGCGATAAATCGAGCACCATCCCCGGCATAGCAGTCGGCAGTGAACACGGCGCGACCACCACATTGATAACCGGCTTCTCCCCTACCCGAAGCGCATCCCAGTCGACGGACTGCACCGTCGCTGCGCTCAGCACCACCATGCGGACATCATACGCATCGGCCAATTCATCTGTGACTACGATGCCAGACGCTTGTAAATCATCGAATAAACGGCGGGCGTTCGAATCATGCGTGTTATTTACAAATACAATCATTGACTATTCATCTCAATCATGCTTGATAATCGGCGCGATTGTACCTTGCCATCATAACGTTTTCCTAAAATTAAGGAATGCTCTAGTGCTTAACTATCAGCTTATTCGATATGTGGTTTTGCACAAGTATGATCGAAGATAATTAGACCGCCGTTAGACGATACACAGCAGTCTGTTGCAAACGAGGGCTTGTTTGCACATAACCTGAAAATAATAAGCCCAATATAAATGCAGGTTGCGGCATCAACCCGGTGGGGGTTTAAACGATTCCCATTGCTGCTGGCTTTCCAATTGATCCAGAATATTGTAATCCCGTAGCAGTTGCAAGGCAGGTGGCCCATATCGTTTGGCAATCGCCCGCAAAGAATGTCCCTCGTAGTCGATAGCATCGCCATCCGAATCCGGTCTGGTCTCGCGCTCAGGGTCGTTCCGCATATCAATGAGCGGCTTAATAGCACGCATATCGCCCACATGTCCCAAAACCTCTGCCGCCATTTCGCGGACTGGCCCGCTCGTGTCATAGAGAGCCGCAATGAGAAGTTCGACCACTCGTTCATCGTTGGCTTTTTGCATTGCGGCCACAACAGCGCGCCGCACCCATTCATCAGGATCGTCTATAAGCCGGAGAATGGCCTCAAAATAATGCGAAGTATCGATGGTTGCTAAAGCCGCGACTGCATATTGACGTGGCAGTGCATCGCTATCCTGAAGGAGTGGGAGAAGATGTTCGGCAGATTCCGAGTCGCCTATCTGTCCTAGCGATTGGGCTGCCAGCGCCCGTACCACAAAATCAGCATCACCCAATGCCTGCATTAAGACCGCTGTTGCACCAACTGAGCGCATTTTGCCTAAACCAATTGCAGCTCCGCGCCGTGTGGCAGGGTCGGAATCGGTAACTACCACTATGAAAAAATACCTCGTCGCGACCTTTATTTGCCGACGCGAATTCATAGGCACTCCCCAATTCACGCAGTCCCGGTGACATAAAGACCTCCCAGGCCACTTACGACCAATAAAAGATAAACCTATGACGAGCGTGCAAGGCCGGTAAACTGTCCCCAACGGTGACTATGATAGACCAGCGGGTCAGCATTATCGGGCGCGGCGGCAGCGACAACTTCACCTACAAAAATGGTGTGGTCACCTGCGGGATAGGCATAGCGCAGTTCGCAATCCAACCAACCGGCAGTATCCGGCAAAATTGGGCAGCCCGTGACCGCCGTCGTGTAGGCCAGACCTGTGAAACGATCCGCCACGCTGGGCATCATTCCGGCGAACAGTTTGCCGATGTCACCCTGCTCCGCGCTCAGGATATTCACGGCAAATAGACCTGCTTCTTCAATCACGCCATGGGTATATAACTTACGGTTCAGGCACACCAGCACCAGTGGAGGATCGGCTGACACACTGTTGAAGGCGCTGGCCGTCACACCGATTAATTTTTCACCGCTAAGGGTCGTAATCACGGTCACGCCGCTGGCCCATTGGCGCATAACGTGTTTGAACACTGCGCTGTCTACTGCCATGAGATTGTCCTTATGCGCTGGCGGATTAAGAATCTGTCAGCCGAAATTTAAAACGGTCTCCGCGAAAACGTGCCATCATGAACTCAACGGGCGTACCGTCATCATCCATCACTTTACGCTCCAAATATAAGATTGGCGTGTTTCGCTTCACACCCAGGAATTCTACATCATATTTATCAGCGAGCGTGGCCGCCACAATCCGTTCCATTAAGGTACGCCCAATCAAAGGATATTGATGGAGATAATCCAATGGCTGCCCGACAGTCAACTTCTCATCGTCAATGTAGGTGGCAATCTGTGGAGTAACATAGGTGGCATAGTAGCCCAAAACATCCAGGCCGTTTCCTGCTAACCGCAGCCGACGCAAGCGCAGGACGGTCTCACCTAAACTGAGTTTCAAAGCATCGCAGACCTGCTGCGGCGCTTTTACTTCTTGTTTGTCAATCACGCGCCATCCCATTAACCCATAGGTCTGCGGATCGTATTCTTCGAGGTCGAAACGGCGGGTTGAATCGAGCGGAATTTTAGTCTGTACAACAAATGTCCCGCGACCCTGCCGCCGCACCAGATAACCCTCGCTCACGAGTTCCAAGAGCGCTTGGCGAATCGTCGTCCGGCTCACCTGATACTGCTTTTCCAGGTCATGCTCACTAGCGATCAGATCGCCCGCTTTCCATTCATTAGTCTGGATTTTTGCTAGGAGGAATTGCTTGAGTTGAAAATAATAGGGGATAGGAGAATCACGATCAATCGACGCCATAAAAGTCCAACAACAAAGTTATAATGTCATAACAAGCATATAGGACGTATTAATAGCTGTCAAGCGCGTGGACTTAGCGCCATTCTCCTACAAATCTCATTACATATCCGCCTGCGACCATTCCAGGTCGATCAATCGCCACATTTGCCCAGTGGGATTCTGGTTTTGCAATTCAGGTGGCAGACGGTGCGGGCGCACATTGTCGTAGCTGTGCAGCGCGGCAAACCGCAGCATCGACGCCGGGATGCCCACCGATGTAAATCCGGGATGGCTTGTCGCCGGGTACGGCCCGCCGTGATTCATTGCAGGGCTTACTGCCACGCCTGTCGGCATTTTGTCATTCAATAACCGTCCCACTTTTGCCCGCAGCGCTGGTTCAATCCGCTCATAAAGTGCATCGTCCGAACCGGCAGTATCGGAATAAACACATCCGGTCAGGTTGCCTTCCAGATGCGCCAGTACATTTTGCAATTCAGACTCGTCGGCTGCAAAAATATACAAGGAGGTCGCGCCAAAGGCTTCGGTTTGCAGGGCGTCGGGACTATCCAAAAATTGCTTCCCCGTCGCCCGAAAAAGCGTGTTCTCGAAACTGAAACCAGAATTATCGACTTCATGACCACCGACGACCAACGTCGCGCCGTGCTGCTGCCAGATATTAATCGCTTGAGCGATATTGCTGGGGCCGCGTTGGCTCAATAGAATGCCCGGTTTCGCCGTGCGGAAACGATCCGCCACAGCATTGAAAAACGATTCGCTCTCAGCACTTTCTAACAAAATGACCAAACCTGGATTGGTGCAGAACTGCCCTGCGCCCATTGTACAGGACGCCGTAAATTCATCAGCAATCTTGTCGGCACGTTCGCGCAGCGCCCCCGGCAAAATCACAATCGGGTTTACGCTCGACATTTCCAGGTAGATTGGTTTCCCAGCGGCTTCTGCGGCGGCTTTCAAGGCCATCCCGCCGGGGCGACTGCCCGTAAATCCGGTTGCGCCGATCAACGGATGGGCGACCAGTTTTTGACCGACTTCGGGAGGCATATGATAGATCAACTGCACTAACGCTGGGGGCATCCCGCAGGATTGGATGGCTTCCAACGCGGCTTCCGCCAGCAAGCGCGTCGTACCGGGATGAGCGGGATTGGCTTTTGCTATAACCGGGTTGCCCGCCGCAATTGCCGCCGCGAAATCACCGCCGGATACGCCGTTGAAGGCGAACGGGAAATTATTGGGGCCAAAAACCACCACCGCACCGCCCAGCGCCGCATAGCGCGAGCGAATATTCAGTTTAGTGTCGATGGTCGCGTGGCTCCAATCGCGGGTGCGGGCCGCCGCCGCCGCCTGCCGCAGTTGATTGGTCGTGCGCGGCAGTTCGACGGAGTTCAAACGCGGCTCACGCGGGAGGGCAGTCTCGGCATAGGCCAGTTCGACCAATTCCGGCGCGCGTTTTTCGATGTTAACGGCATACGCTTCCAAAAAGTTGGCGATTTGATCGGGCGAGACTGTTCGCAAAGCCAGTGCCGCCTGATAGGATGCCTGGATGATTCGCTCGACCTCTTCACCATTTGAAACCGGATAGGCATCGTCGAGGGGCCTTTTCGTGGTCGGGTTCATAGCCTGAAAGGTCGAAACCGGTGACTGCGCAGGCTGCCATTGTCCATCAATCAAAATCGGTTGCAGGGGCATTATCTATCCTTATCTGGTGAACCAATCGGAAACGTTCGAAGTTTATATTCTACCGCCTTCATAACAAGAGTCCATTGGCTGGACAAGACTTTGTGTATGAAGTTCAGAATTGTTACAATTCTAAACATCGTAAGTCACAACCTACAGGTATGTTATTCGTTCTAAGAAAGGGGTTCTGTATGAGACGATTGATGTTCATCGCAATCGTCGTTCTCGCACTGCTTCCACTCACACTGGTTTCAGCGCAGGACGCCGACACTGTTGTAGTACGCTCATTGGGGAACATTACGACCTTCAATCCGTTAATGACCACCGATGGCGCATCGTTCCAGGCTTTCAGCGTGCTGTGGCCCGCTCCCATTGATGTGGACAGCTTCACGGGCGAACCGGTTCCGGGGCTGACCAGTTGGACAGTATCCGACGACGGCCTGACCTATACTTTCAAAATCAGAGAGGATGCTAATTGGAGTGATGGTACGCCGATCTCATCCGACGACATGATTTTCACCATCGGCGCGATCCAGAATCCCGACATTGCCACCGCGCTGGAATCCAACGTCGCCTTGATTAAAGAAGTCAACAAGATTGATGACAAAACTTACTCAATCGTTCTTACGGAACCCGACTGCGCGGCTTTAAGCCAGCTTGGCGCGATCCGCTTCCTGCCCGCCCACAAGTTCACAGCAGACTACAGCGATTGGGACACCAACGCCATCAACCAGCACCCGGACATCAGCGGTGGCCCCTACATCCTGGAAGACTGGACGCCGGATGAAGGCCAGCGCTACATCGCCAACGACACCTATTATGGTGGCGCGCCCAAGATCAAGTATCTGGTCAACAAAGTGATCGGCGAGCAGACTGTCGCGCTTCAGGCCATCCAGTCTGGCGACGTGGACTACACCTATTTCCAGGGCGACCTGTTCAACCAGATTCAGAATAAAGACAATCTGCAATATCAGTTCTTTCCACAGTTGACCGTCAATTTCATGTCCTTGAATTGGGTTGACCCCACTGATCCCAAATCAGGTTATGACGACGCGGGCAAACCGGTTGAACAGAAACCGCATCCCATTTTCAGTGACCCGATTGTACGCAAGGCCGTCGCGATGGGTTACAACAAGCAGGACATCCTGGCAACCCTGGGCGGCACAGACGGCGGTACACCGCTGGTCGGCGTGGTCGTCCCAACGATTGCCTGGGCCTACAACACCAACCTCGAACCCTATCCCTACGACCCTGAAGGCGCGAAGAAAATGCTGGAAGATGACGGCTGGGTGGATAGCAACGGCGACGGTATCCGTGAAAAAGACGGTGTACCGTTGGTCTTCACCATCCGATACAGCAACATCCTCAACCTGTTCGAGACCACTGCCCTCATCGCACAGGATCAACTCAAACAAGTCGGCTTCGATGTGAAGGTTGAATTGGTGGAATGGGCGAATTACCTGGACGAAGTGTATTTCGGTCAGAAGTACGACGCCACACCGATGAGCAACAGCGGTGGCACAGCGCCGCCTGACCCCAACGACTTCACCACCCTGCTCCTCAGCACCGAAGATATTGTCGGCGCAGGTAACAATCTCGCTTCCTACAACAATCCCAAAGTGGACGAACTGATTAAGCAGGCGCGCACGGTTCCTGGTTGCAAGACCGAAGACCGCGCCAAAATCTACAACGAAATCCAGCAGATCACCCACGATGATGTGGCTTATGACTGGACATTCACGCCCAACATCTATCAGGTGGCGAACAAGCGCGTAGGCAACTTCAACCCCGGCCCGTCCTGGGTTTATTACGGCTATACCTCGTTCATCAATACCTGGACATTGGACGGCAGTTCGTAACCGCACATTTTTTGTAGGGGACAACCTAAGTGTTGTTCCCATGTCTATTCATTCAAACAACACGCCCTTCGTTTTGAGGGGCATGTTGTTTTATCGGCAGTAAACACCAACTAAGGTGATTTATACGATTTTTTTGCTTATTCGCGGTCATCCGCCCGTGCATTACTTGCGCCTGACATCGCGATAGCCGCTTCACCATCGCGTTCCACCCAGACGCCGCACGAGCCGCCGCCTTCGCTCACATCGAGCGTAACTTCCGTCCCGTCCATTTGCAGCACCGGATGGTAAAACTCCGCCACTTTTTGCGCCTCGCCCACGATGTAATGCCCGATCAGCGAACGACGAAAACGGTTGGTCGTCGTGTTCGGAAAACTGCCATGCACAACCTGCCCGTTGAAAAACAGCACATCGCCCGCTTGCATAAGCTGCGGCACGGCCTCCGCGCCAGGTGGCAGCGGTACAGTCACATCGGTGAAACTCTGCATCGTATCAGCCTTGATGGTACACAGCACGTCCCAGGTGTGGCTGCCGGAAACCATCTGCATACAACCGTTGGCTTCGTCGCAGTCGTCCAGCGCCATCCATGCCGCGATGCACGTACCCGGCTGCACCTTCAGGTAATATTGATCCTGATGCAATGCCTGACCGCGCGCCCCCGGTGGCTTGAAATACAACATGGTTTGCACCGCATAGGGATCAGTGCCCAGCAGCGACGCCAATACATCGCGGACGCGCGGTTCTAGCAGCCAATGCAGGCTGATTTCGTCCCAGCGGTGCATGTGGATCATGCGTGGATAATCTTTCAGCGGATCAGGTTCATCATCCCGGTAGGAATCATTCGTTTTAATCACATCCGCCAGAATACGCGGCACACCAGCAAAATCGCCGGGAAACGAATTGCCCTCGCGCAGTTTCATGAAGTGCTCACGCAGCGCAGTCGTCTCCTCCGGCGAGAAGAGTCCTCGGACAATCACATAGCCCTGGTTTTGATACTGCTCAAAGATGTTGTGAGTCACCATATGCACCTCGACCTTCCGAACCTGTCTTGCAACTCATTCTAAGACGCATGAACAAGCCTGTCAAAAACCTTCATAGGCCATTTGATAACTCAAATTATGGCGTTCGCCATCACGCATTTATACGCTTTCCTCATCATATCTCGGTGTCTCGGTGGTTCAATTTTCTTTTCTGGCTTGGCGGTTCAAAACTGATTTTTCAAATAGGCTCTTCAGCCTACGTCATTTTTTATTCCGACATTTGCAGGCTGTTGAGCATGGCCGTTAAGGTCGGCTCTTGCGTTGCCCAATCGGCGGCGGGCGCGGTCAGGATAATCGTGTAGACGAAGGTGTTCTGCGAGGTTGTAATGAGGACATGCGCGCGCAGTTCCGGGCTGACTTCGTTTTCCTTGCCTTGAATATCGACAACCAGCGCATCGCGTCCGGCAAAAGTGGATTTGGCAATCTCGCCCAATTTCGCCCACGAGCGATCCGGGCGCATCGGCCCGCGCCGCAGATACAATTCCAGCGCGTCGTCCAGCGTGCCGTACACCGACAGCGGTTCGCTGCGCTGCACGGTGAAGGTCGGCCCTGGCGTGCTGTTATTCATCGTATCCGCCGCGCCGATTACCAGCAGCCCTTGCATTGGGATAGTATACTGCCAGCCGTCTGGGTAGCGAAAAGTAAATCCAGTCGGGCTGTTGTTGAAAGTACGGGTCAGGCCGTCATTTGACGCAGCGGGCGAACCCGTCCGCGTGAGCAGCAAAACTACCGCGATAATAACCACCACCAGCCCAGCGCCGCCAGCGATCATCCATTTTTTACGTGACAATAGCGAACCTTTCCGGCAGAAAAATTAGAAATAGAAATCGTCGGGCAACTAATATACGTGATTGAAGTTTTTAAGCCCCTCGCCATGAGGGAGAGGGGTTTGGGGTGAGGGTCATCGCCTAAACTTTTCCTGTCAACCACCCGATTTAACGCCGCTCATGCGGACACGGTGCGGATCAAGCGCATCGCGCAGACCGTCACCCAGCAGATAAAAACACATCACCGTGACCATGATGAGCAAACCCGGCCACACCACCAGATGCACAC
The DNA here is from genome assembly GCA_039933955.1 of Chloroflexota bacterium. Lineage (GTDB taxonomy): Bacteria > Chloroflexota > Anaerolineae > Aggregatilineales > Phototrophicaceae > CFX2. Next base: position 70,323 of record JBDTNB010000002.1, on the reverse strand, counting down.
CCGTGACAAAATACGTGCGCGAATCGGTGAGCATATTGCCCCAGGTTGGTACGGGCGGCTGTACACCCACGCCCAGAAAACTCAAACCCGACTCGACCAAAATGAGATTTCCGGCGATGATCGAACCCGTGACAATCACAATCGACATCAAATTGGGGAAGATGTGCGAGAATAACAGCCGAAAATCGGTTGCGCCTAACGCTCGTGCCGCCAGCACATAATCGCGCTCTTTCAGGCTCAGAACTTCAGCGCGCACCAGACGAGTCGTCCCCACCCACCCTGTCAGCGCCAGAATGATGACCAACGCCTCGGCGCTGGGCTGCCAAATCGCCGCGACAATCAGCAAAATAAACAGCGGCGGAATCGAACTCAACGTGTTCACCGCCCAGGTGATAAAATCATCGACACGCCCGCCGTAAAATCCCGCCAGCAGTCCCAGCACCACGCCGATCAGAATAATCATCAGGCTGGCGGCATAGGCAATCGCCAGCGACACACGCCCACCGTACATCAGGCGGATGAATTGGTCGCGTCCTAGCTGATCCGCCCCCAGGAGATGTCCATTTTCCCCCGGTTGCGAAAAGCGCTCACTGCTGTTGGTGCGTGTCACGTCCACCTTCAAAAGGCTTTCCACAACCGGCGGGCCGAGCACGCAAATCACCGTCAGCGCCAGCAGCACGACCAGCGCCACCATCGTCAGCCGATCCCGCATTAAATGGCGTAACCCATCCTGCCACAGCGTGCGCGAACGTCCGCTAACCGGTTCAGCCAGATTGACAACTTGTGTTGAGGGTAAAGCTGCCATATCCGTTTACTCCAGCCGGATGCGCGGATCAATCAGCGCATACAATATGTCTGAGAGCAGCACGCCCAGGATGAACATCACCGCCGCGACCACCACCGACCCCATCACTAACGGATAATCCCGCTGAAACACCGCGTTTACCACCAACCGCCCCATCCCCGGCCAGGTGAATACCTGCTCCACAATGACCGCCCCACTCAACAACGTCCCCAATCCTGGGCCGAGAAACGTTGCCACCGGCAGCAGTGCATTCCGCGTCGCATGGCGCACCCATACCACGTGATTGCTCAAGCCTTTGGAACGCGCGGTGCGGATGTAATCCTGCGCCAGCACTTCCAGAATTTCGGTGCGGGTGAAGCGTGACACAAATGCAATCGTCCCCAACGACAGCACGAACACTGGCATAATCATATGGCGGATAGTTTCCACCACATCCAGTTGATCGCTGCGGCTGGCAATATCTTTCATCCCGCTCATCGGCAGCAAATCGGTTTTGACGCTGAAAAAAATAATCAGAATCAGGCCGAGCCAGAACGCCGGAACCGCATTCCCAATCACCGATAAGATTCGCACAAATTGGTCGATCCAACTGTTGTAATACACCGCCGCGAGGATGCCCAGCAATATACCCACCCCGTATCCGACGACCAGCGCCGTAAACGTGAGTAATAACGTCGCAGGGATACGTTCTAAAATCAACCCCAGCACTGGCTGCTTCATGCGGATCGACTGGCCGAGATCGCCGCGCAGCAAACCGAGCCGCTGTCCATAAGTATCGCCTACGCCGTCGCCATCCTGGTCAATTTTCGTCCAGTCATTGCCCACCAACCAGTAGATATACTGCGTGATCGGCGGTTGATCGAGACCCAGTTGGCGGCGCATGACTTCAGCAGCTTCCGGGCTGCGGTTAGGCGAAAAGGTAATCAGCGCAATCGGATCGCCGGGCGCGAGGATCATCATCAGGAATGAAATGACGGTCACGCCGAAAAACGTGGGAATACCTTGAACCAACCTGCGAAGAATATATTGACCCATTACGATTCACTTCTAATGACACATTGGGCGGCAGTGTAATATTGTTTAATGATAACGAACTCCACAACGAACAGCAAAGGCACATTCTGCCGCAAATGAACGGGCGATTTTGGCACGTTTGACCGGTACCGCGTCATGCGGGCAGCGTCAGGCTGTCCAGATCACGCGGATAAAAGGTCATGATTTCCAGGCCATCTTCGGTAATCGCCACCGTGTCCGAATGGCGGAAACCGCCGATTTCCGGATGATACAACCCCGGCTCAATCGTGAACACCATTCCCGGCTTGATGAGGGTTTCATCGCCACGATCCAAAAACGGCGCTTCATGATAACGGGAGCCAATCGCGTGTCCCGTGTGATGCCGCCAATAGGGAGTCAGATTGTGTTTTTCATAATAAGCCAGCACTGCATGATCGACATCACAGCAGCGATCCGCGTGACTTAACGCCTCGAAAGCCGTTTCTTGCAGCGCAATCATATGCCCAAAAAAGCGACGCTGATCGTCCGTCGGTTTGCCCAAAATCATCGTGCGTTCCAGTTCCGACAAGTAGCCCCACACCGGCGCAGTCGATTCGCCGACCAGCACATCTCCTTCCTGAAAGGTGATATTGTTCGCCAGCGCGTGCGGGATCGCCGAATTGCGGCCAATTTGCCCGCGATAAATACCGTATGCCCCGCCCGATACCATACTCTGCGCCTTGTAGAGCGGCCCAATTGCGTCCAGCATAGCGAGAGTCGCTTCGTCACCCGCACGCCGTTCCGCCTGGGTTTCTGTACCGCCGACGACGGTATAACGCTGCAATAATCGCAGCGCCAGATTCGCCCAACGTGAACTTTCCCGCAGTAAATTGAGTTCCGCCGGGGATTTAATCATCATCTGGTCTTCGATGGCTGCCCGCACCGGATGCACCCTAATGTCGCCTAACTCAACCAATTTGGGGCCGCGATACCCGAATATCCAGGGATAACTGTCCTCATCGGCGGCAACATCTCCGCTGATTTTCATCTCGGCCAATAAGCTTTTCAACGCATTCATTGGGTGCGGATTGGCTGGATACTCGATGTAATGCGCCACCTGCTCGATCAGTCCGTTGGCCTGAGCATGTTCAACTTCCATGCGCGGCACAAATAAACCCCGTTCGCCCAGCGCATTCATCACAAACGCAATCGGGCGCTCCGTCGGGATGAACGCGAACCCCGTGTAGTACACAATATAATCGCGGTCAAATAGCACCACGCCGCTAAAATGGTTGGCTTGCAGGTGTTCCAAAAGTGTGTCGCAGCGGGCGCGATATTCAGCATCCGATATCTTCAACATGGCTCATGCCTTCATCCAAAAATGTCTGCGATGGGTTTGTGGGACGAGTATATCCCCTATCCCTGCTCCTCTCCAATCTTGGTGTTCATCTATTCAAACGCCCTTTAAGACCGGACTCATCATCGTAGGGGCACGACATGTCGTGCCCTTGAACCTCTGGCGGAGCAACCGCAATCATATCTCCATTACCATTCAATGATTTGCAGAAAGTTATCCGTTGTTTAAAATTAGGCACATTCCGTTACTTTCGCGTAGCGTAGGAGCGCGTATGGCACAACGTTTTGATGGGCGCACCGCTTTGATTACCGGCGGCGCGGGGGGGATTGGCGCGGCAGTCGCGCGGCGCTTGGCGTCCGACGGTGCAAACGTCGCCATCGCCGATCTCTCGCAGGAAGCTGGTGAAAAAATCGTCGCAGAAATTGCCCAGGCGGGAGGCAAAGCGGCTGCTTATAAGCTCGACGTGACATCACCCGATGATGTGAACCGCGTCCTTCAGGCGGTTGAAACCCAACAGGGTCTGGTCACGATGGTCGTCACCTGCGCCGGGATCATCCGCACCTTTCCTTTCCTCGAACTGCCCTTCGACGCCTGGAATACCACCTTCGCCGTCAACCTCACGGGAACATTTCTGATTTTTCAAGCCGTCGCCCGCCGTATGATCGAAGCGGGCAAATCCGGCAGTCTGGTCGGCCTATCTTCAATCTCCGCGCGTGGTGGACGCCCCGACTCAGCCGATTATGCCGCCAGCAAAGCGGGAGTCATTAGTATCGTGCGTTCGGCGGCGCTGGCCCTCGCTAAAAATCAGATTAACGTGAATGCCGTTTGCCCCGGTATCGTGGAAACCGAAATGACGCGCGGCTTGCATGAGCAGCGTGCTAAAGTAATGGGTATAACACCCGAAGAATCCTATGCCCGGATTCTGGCGACCATCCCGCTGGGACGCGCCCAAACCGCCAACGATGTTGCCGACGTGGTGACTTTTTTGCTCTCCAAAGAGGCCAATTACATCACCGGGCAAGCGCTCAACGCCGACGGCGGCATGGAATTTGACTAACGAACACAATATACAATTTCCCTTATGTCAGAGGTGTATAAAGCGCGTCTAATTGCTAGAATTACGTCTATCAAAGAGTAGTTTTCAGTCCTCTTGAGAGGACTTGGCACTTCGGCAGCCGGACACTTGAGTGTCTGGCGAGGCAATCGCAAATAGCGTTCACTTTATTGATAAATATATGGTTCTCCGGCACATCCCAAAAGGAGCTTTGAAAATATGGCTACAACCCTCGTGTACATCGGCACGTACACCCGCCCCGAAGGCCATGTCCCCGATGCAAAGGGCAAGGGCATTTATACCTATGAACTCGATCTGGCAACCGGCAAATTATCCTACCGCGACCTGACCGAAGGCATCGACAGTCCCACGTATCTCGCGCTCGATTCACAGCACCGCTATCTGTACGCATTGGCGGAGGTTTCCTCCTGGCCGGAAGGCTTATGCTATGCCTACCGCATTGATCCAGCCAGCGGTGCATTGACTTACATCAACATGCAGCCGACTTTAGGTCGTGCGGCCTGCCACGTCTCGCTTGACCACTCCGATAATTATGTTTTGATCGCCAATTACGGCGGGCCGATAGGTGTGGCTGTGCTCCCTGTGCGCGCCGATGGTGGCGTTGCGCCTGCCAGCAGTGCGGCTATACATGACGGATCAGGCCCAATGACTAACCGCCAGGATGTGCCGCATAGTCACTGCATCCAACCGGACGCTGCCAACCGCTACGTTTTCGTGTCCGATTTGGGCATCGACAAGCTGATGAGTTACCGCCTCGACTCGCAAAACGGTCAATTAACGCCCAACAATCCCCCCAGTGTCAGCCTTGCGCCCGGAGCAGGGCCGCGCCACTTTGTCTGGCATCCCAACGGCAAATTCGCCTACATCATCCAGGAATTGAACTCGACCATGACTGCACTGGCTTACGATGCCGCCAGCGGTTCATTTCAGGTGTTGCAAACAGTTTCAACCTTACCCGAAGGTTTCAATGGCATAAGTTCCTGCGCCGCCGTTCAAATCGCGGCCTCCGGCAAATTTTTGTACGGCTCCAATCGCTTTCAGGACAGCATCGTTATTTACGCCATCGACGACCAAACCGGCCTGTTGACGCTGGTCGGCCATCAATCGACACAGGGCAAAACACCGCGCGATTTCGCCATCGACCCCACCGGCACGTATTTGCTGGTCGCCAATCAGGACTCGGACACGGTGGTCACGTTCCGCATTGATCCGGCGACGGGTAGGCTGCAAGACATCGGGCAAGTTGCCGAAATTCCCTCGCCAGTGTGCTTAAAAATGATTCAACTCTAAACAGGAAAATAGGCATGAAAATAGGTCTTCTGGGACTCGTCTGGAGCGATTGGACGGATGTCGATTACAACAAAATCCGCTGGGCGTCGGAACTCGGTTTTCATGGCGTGGGCGCACACCTGACCGTCCCCGCCAGCACCATCACCGATGAGCTTGCCGAGCATGTCCGTAAAACTTTTGCCGATCAAAAAATGCCACTCTTGCAAGTGTGGGGGCCGTATCCTTGCATCATCTCGCCCGATGAAACGATTCGCAAGGCCGGTGTCGAAGGTGCGCGCGATTTGGTGAAAATGGCGGTCAAACTTGGCATCCGCGAATCCGGTGTGCGCCCGACCAGTTTGAACCCGCGCGGCGATTGGTTCCCGCACCGCGACAACTATAAACCGGAAACCGAAGACTGCCTCGTCAAAAGTCTGGTCGAAATTTTGCAAACGGCGGAAGATAATGATGTGGATATTGTTTTAGAAACCCATATCACCACCACGCTCAACAGTGCTCAAACCATCCGCCGCGTGATTGAACGCACCGGGTCGAAACGCCTCAAGCTGAATCTCGATCCCTGCAATTTCGTCGGCGATTTACAAACCGCCTTCAACCCCGCCCCGATGATTAACGAGTTATTCGATGTCTTAGGTGAGTTCATCGCCACCGTGCATGTGAAGGATTATTACCTGGGCGAGCATTTTGTCGTCCACATTTCGGAAGCGGTTGTCGGAACCGGCATCATGGATTTTGACACGGTTTTGCGGCGCGCCCAGCAGGCCAATCCCGACGGCTATGTCGTCATCGAACACCTGCCCGTCAACCTGATCCCGCTGGCGAAACAGAATCTGACCCAGAAAATCAAAGACCTCGGCCTGCCCTTAGGCTGAGGTTAATTGTTGATAATTTGGATAAGAAATGGATACGATAATTGCCCCGTCGAGCAAATGACCCGGTACAGGCTGTTGTATTATCCCATCCCTGAATTCGGGGTGGGGTAAATAACCTGAACACTTATGAGATAAGGCAATAATGGCGTTTACCGATATGCCGTCGCTGCATTGCTCCCCCCTCCACGTGTGGGGAGGGGCTGGGGGTGAGGTTTTTTATCAACCGCCAATATCTCCCCTCATCCCAAATGGTCTCCTTGACCCACCGCATACGCTTCACATATCCAGCCCGCAAACTGATCGTCCAATTGCGCCTCGGCGGTAATCAGGAAATGGTGAACAAATAACCGTTTGGTGTAGGGGCTAACGCGCGTAAAACGTAGATCATCTTTTACCGCGTGCGTCATGTCCATGTAACCCTGTAAGCCTTTTTTGGTGGGCGTGGCTCCGGCGAATGCCCGACGCGGCCCACGAAAACCGATTCCCGTTTTAGTGACGACATACTCAAATGGGCCGCAGGCTTGCACCAATTCAACATACCGTTGATACAGCCGAATCGAACTTTCTGGTTTGCCATCCAGATGATCCTGTGGCGACCATATTTCGCACACATGCTGCTGCCCCACCCGCGCAAATCGCCGTCCACATTTCTCGCACACCCATCCGGTTTCAGCAGCTTTTTGTGTCATCACCTCGCCTTTCATGAGACTATTTTGCCTAATTTTATCGCGACTGCCACCAACCCAAACCGCAAATATTCGCTATTTACAAATCAGAATATTTGTTCTATAATTATCCAGCTAATAGTTGCAAAGTAAGCGGTAGTCTTTAAAATCAGAAATGTTATTGTAGGGGCGAAGCGCTGCTTCGCCCTTTTCACCTATCGCCTACACTTTAGATTAGGCACAAAAATATCGGCCTTACCACCTGATTCCAGTATCCAGGCGGCCTTCCAGGAAAACCCCGCCTCCGTCCGGTAAACACGCGGGGATACGAGACAACTTTTGTCGAAATAGGAAATGTGAAAATCTGTCCGCCGCCAACATTGAGGGGAAAATAAGCGACGGCAGAAGTCTCGCGCCGTCGCCGCTGAAAGTTTTATCGGAATTGAGTCCAGCAAAATCAGGGTAACAAGCGTTTGGGAAGAATCCGGTTCGCCGCCCGCCACCATCGGAAGGGTTCAGCGTAGCGCACGCCGCACGACAGCCCATAAAATTCGCTCATGATCCCGGACGCTCGCACAATGCCCAAATCTTCGGGATTTTCCGGCAGCACATAATTGGCGTCAAATTTTGGCCCCGGCATGTGCTGGCTGCGATGCTGCATCAGCATTTGCACCTTCACATCCCACACGTCGCTGATGTCCACGTAATCTTCCGGCACGAAATCAACGCCGAATTCCGCAGCCATGAACGCCACCGGAACGGTCTTGCGCACTGGCGCAAATTTGGAAGGATAATTGGTCGTCCGCGCCACTTGCGCCGCTTCCATCGTCAATATACTGGTCGCGGTGTGGTCAGGATGATAATCCTGTGGCGGATGGGTGATGATGTAATCCGGTTCCGCCGCGCGGATGGTCTCGATAAATTGGTGGCGCGTTTCCTGATTGACTACCAGTCCGCCGTCAGGGATCGCCAGCCACACCAATTCCGCGCCAATGATAGTCGCCGCTGCCTGTGCCTCGCCCTTGCGGATGCGGACGATTTCATCGGGGTCGCCCTGTGGTCTGCCGCGCCCATCGGTCACGACGCAGATGACCACTTTATCACCCTGGCGCGCATGTCGCGCCAGAGTTCCCGCACAAAAGGCTTCGATGTCGTCGCCGTGCGCGCCAAATGCCAGTACATTCATTTTTTATAGCCCTTTGTAGGAGACACACTTTCGATGGTTGATGAAATAACCTGATAAACTGACATGATATATTTGCTTGCATCCCTACAAGTTCGGGGTCGGTAGGGACGAAATATATTTCGTCCGTCTTTCCTGAAATTCATGACCAACGTTCAATAAGTGCATCCCAAAATATCATTTATTGCGAACGCACATCCAGCGCGTCCCGCAAACCGTCACCCAAAAGATTGAACCCGACTACCGTCAGCAAAATCGCCAATCCCGGCCAGAACGGAAGCCAGGGCGCGGTACGCATAAAAGCGCGGCTTTCGTTGAGCATTTTCCCCCAACTGGGGATGGTTTGCTCGGTAGTCCCCAGGCCGAGAAAACTCAACGCCGCTTCCGATAGAATCACCGATGCGATTCCGAGCGTGCCGTAGACCACAATCGGCGTAATCGCGTTGGGCAGGATGTGCCGGAACATGATACGCAAATCGGTTGCGCCCAACGTCCGCGCCGCCGACACATATTCGACCTCGCGCAACGAGAGTGCCTGACTGCGCACCAGCCGCGTCACAAACGGCCAGATCACCAGCGCCAGCGCGATAATCAGGTTGGTCTCGCTTGGCCCCAAAACGCCAATCAGCGCAATCGCGATGATGAGCAAAGGAAAGGCCATCAAAATATCAACCAGCCGCATAATCACGCTGTCGAAGAAACTGCCGCTGTAAAACCCGGTCAGGAGACCTAAAATTGTCCCGACAATCAGCCCAATTCCTTCGGCCAAAACCGACACTTTGATCGAGACTTGCGCGCCATAAATGATCCGGCTGAGAATATCCCGCCCCAGGTCATCCGTCCCCAAAACGTGCTCAATAGAAGGCGGTTTGAGGTAAAAATGTTTTAGGTCGCCCGCGTTGGCCGGATACGGGGAAATCCAGGGCGCGAACAAGGCACAGGCCAGCGCGATTGCCACCAGCATCGCCCCCAAAATCGTCAGGGGATTGCTGAACATGCGCCGCATCGCATCGCCGAAGGGGCTGCGCCGTTGGTTTGTCAGAGTGGTTACATCGGTCATTGAACACGTATCCGGGGGTCAATCAATGGGTAACTCAAGTCAATCAGTAAATTAATACCTGCGTAAATCAAGGCAAAGAAAATCACGAGCGCCTGCACCAGCGGATAATCGCGGGTATTGATGGCCTGCACCAACAGGCGCCCCATCCCCGGCCAGCTAAAAATGACCTCCACCAGCAGCGTCCCGCTTAGGAGATTTGCCAGACTGCCGCCCCAGACCGTTATCACGGGGAGCAATGCATTACGCAGCGCGTGGCGCACGATAACAATCCGGCGCGAAAGTCCTTTACCGTAAGCCGTGCGGATGTAATCCAGACCCAACTGCTCCGCCATGCTGGAACGAGTCATGCGCGTGAGCAGTGCCAGCGTCGCCAGCGAGGCCGTTACAGCCGGCAAAATCAAATGTTGATCGTAGCCATTTCCGCTCACGGGTAGCCATTTGAGCTGCAAGCCGAATAGAATCTGAAACTGCACGCCCAGCCAGAAAACTGGAATCGAAACTCCCAGCAAGGCGATCAGACGGGACACATTATCCCAGAGCGAATTCCGGCGCAGCGCCGCCAGCATACCGAGCGGGACGCCAATCACCACCGCGATCAACATGGCACTGCCTGCCAGCATGAAAGTTGGCAAAATCGCGTCGCCGATCATTTCGGTAACAGCTTGGCCGGTCAGGTAACTCCGCCCCAAATCGCCCGTGACTGCGCCCTGTAAAAATGCCAGATACTGATTAAGGATGGGTTCGTCCAGGTGCATCACCCGGCGCAGATTATCCAGCGCGGCCTGATTTTCGCGGAAGCCGATCAGAACGGTTGCCGGATCACCGGGCAATACCCGCATCAGGAAAAAAGCCAGCGTATAAATACCAAAGATAGTTGGGATCAACTGGATCAGACGGTTGATCGTATAACGGAGCATGAGGACAACTTTTCTTGACCGGGGCAGCCGATGAGACTGCCCCGGTCATGAGGAATTACGATGAAGCGGGTGTCATCAGGTCAAAACGAATGATCGAGTTCGCATCAATCACGTTGGAACCTACGCGCGGGTTCACCAAAGCGCTGCGCGTACCATGATAAAGCGTAATCACCAGTTGGGCATCCATGCCCACTTTCTCGGCCTGACGATAAATGGCATCTCGTTCCGGGCCAAGCGGCATGGTCGAACCTTGTGCCAGCAAATCGGTCACCTGCTTAACAACCGGGTTATCGTTGGTATAACCACAGTTGAAACGCGAACCGCTGCCTGCATTGCCAATCAAAAACACCACATCGTCGGCATCGGGATAATCCATTCCCCAGCTAACCGTACCAGCCTGCATATTGCATTTGCCGCGATCATCATCATAGACCGACTTCTCGGTACTGTTGATGTTCAAACGGATACCGGCATCTGCAACCTGTTGCTGGATCGCCGCCAGAACACGGTTTTCCGTCTCGACCTGGCCGGTGCGTACCGTAATATCTACGCCGTCCGGGTAACCTGCGTCGGCCAACAGTGCTTTGGCTGCATCAATGTCGTAAGGCGCTGGATTGTAATTCGGATCAAAGGCGCTGATACCCGGAGGAATCAACCCATAGGCGGGCGACCCTTGTCCCTGTAAAATCGTGTCCACAATCGTCTGACGGTCAATCGCCATCGCGAATGCCTGACGCACTTTTTCATTGCCGATTATCGGGTCATTCAAGTTAAGGCGCAGTTGGAACACATTCAAAAGTGGGACATTTTGCAGTTCAGTCGAAAGGGTCGCATCATCGCGCAAACGTTGCAGATCGGGTTCGGGAACCCAGGCGACATCCAACCCATTGGCTTCAAACTCGATGACCTGCTGTGACTGCTGGGGCATCACTTTCAGTGTTGCGGTCTTCACTGCGGGCGCACCACCCCAATAATCTTCATTGGCTTCCAGCACCAATTGGCTCTGGCGAGTCCATTCTTTCACTTTGTAGGGGCCAGTGCAGACCGGGTTCTCATTGAAACCATCGGCCTCGGCAGCTTCTTTCGCCACCACCATACCGCCAGGGAGCGCCAGTTGGTTCAGGAACGAGGCCGTCGGAGCCTTCAAGGTGATCTCTACGGTGCTGGGGTCAATTACCTTTACGCCGGAGAGTTCCGTCGCCGGGGTATCCGCGCGCATTTCGGCAAAACCAACCACGTTGTTCAATAGCAATGAGGTGTACGATGTACCGGTGTCCTTGTTGCCCAGGCGATTCAGGCTGTAAACCACGTCATCCGCCGTCATGTCGCGCCCGTTCTGGAATTTGACGCCCGAACGCAGTTTGAAGGTGTACACGGTGCTGTCGTCGGAAACAGTCCATGATTCGGCCAACCCAGGAGCCGGAGCCAGAGTCACCGGATCATAGCTGATTAGACCTTCGCACACATTATAAAGAACCTGGAATTCATCGGCCAGCTGTGCTGCCTGTGGATCAAGCGTGAGCGGTTCATTTTCCAGGAAAGCTGCCGTCACCGAAGTCGAATCCTGCGCCATTGTCGGCGCCGCGAGGGCGAGCATCAAAATTAATAAGAATCCCAAACGAATTGCGTGTTTCATAAACATCCTCTAAAAAGATACTCAAGCGAGTTCCGGTAAGTTACCACTATCCGCTGCGAAGCGCAAAGCATTCTTGTAACAATGGCTATATCCACCAGGGGATGGCTGCACTATAGTTAATCCCGATTCTGAACGCTCAGGAACAAAGGAAACGATCATGAAATTGACGGTTATCGGCGGTGCTGGCGTGCGCACACCGCGTTTGATTCCCTCGCTGGTACGGCGTGCTAAAGCACTCGGCCTGGACGAATTGTGGTTGATGGACATCAACGCCGAAAAACTTGAACTTATTGGTGGATTATGTGAGTCGATGGCAAAGCAGCACGATGCGCCGTTCAAGATTGTGCTCTCCACCGACGCGCACGATGCGGTCAAAGATGCTGACCACATCATCACCACGATCCGTCCCGGTTTTGAAGAAGGCCGCGTCAAAGATGAAAAAATCGCCTTTGAATTCGGCGTCTTAGGTCAAGAAACCACCGGCGCGGGCGGCTTCGCGATGGCGATGCGCAGCCTGCCAGCCATTCTGGACTACTGCAAGTTGGCCGCTGAAATCGCGCCCCACGCTTATATTTATAACTTCACTAATCCGGCGGGGTTGGTCGCACAGGGTTTGCACGACGCCGGAATCAAGCGTATCGTCGGGATTTGTGACAGTGCCAATGGCGCACAACACGCCGCCAGTCGCTTCCTGAATGTCCCATTGGCGCGTGTCCATCATGAAGTTTTCGGCCTGAATCACCTGTCCTGGACGCGCAGTGTGCGTATTGATCCCGAACCGGACGGATCAGGCGGGGAAGAAGTGCTGCCCGCCCTGCTCGGCGATGCAGACTTCATTCAATCGACACATATGGCAATATTCGATCCAGTGGTGCGCCAGTTGCAGGGTATGTTCCTGAATGAATATCTGCATTATTTTTATCAGCGCGATGAAGCCTTGAAAACACTCCTCGCCAAGCCGGAAACACGCGGCGAAGAAGTCGTGAAGCTCACGGCTGAACTGCTGGAACGCCTGCGCGAAAGCAATCCAAAAGCCAATCCTGACAAGGCGCTCGAAGTCTATCACGAAGTCATGGGCAAACGCAGCGCGACGTATATGGCGCACGCCCGTGAAGGCAAACCCCGTCCCAAATCCCAGCCCATCGGTGATGATGATGAAGGCTACGCTGGCGTGGCGCTGGGCTGTATCCAGGCTATTGCCACCAATACACCGCAGTTCACCGGTCTGAATGTCCCCAACAATGGCGCAATTGACGGCCTCCAGGATGACGACATCGTGGAAATTAGCTGCACCGTTGATGGTAGCGGAATCTATCCAATCCGCATTGGCGCAATGCCCGAAGGCCAATATCTGCTGACGCGCACCATCAAACGCTATGAACGGTTGGCTTCGCAAGCGATTTTGAATCGCTCCAAAATCACGGCTGTCGAAGCACTGGCAACCCATCCGTTAATCGGCTCGTATCCGCTGGCGGTCAAGCTGGTGGATGCGTTTGTCGAAGCGCATCATGAATGGGTCGGCGACTGGAATTAGACCATGCCGTTTGACATCATCATCCCTGGTCATTATTTCTGCGACCTGATTTTCACCGGGCTGGATCATTTTCCAGCCCTGGGAACCGAAATTTTCGGGCAGGGCGTCGCCGTGACAACCGGCGGCGGGGCGCTCAACACCTCGATTGCGCTGCGCCGTTTGGGTGTCAACGTGGGTTGGGCGGGCGTGCTGGGGAATGATTTTTTCAGCCAATATGTTCACAAGGCGCTGCAAAAAGAAGGCTTATCCGATACTTTATTGACTCGCCTGGATGCGCCATTATCCAGGGTGACGGTGGCGCTGTCGTACCCTGATGACCGGGCCTTTGTCACCTATGCCGATACACCGCCTGATTTGATTGATCTGGCGCATAAGGCACTTGAAAAAACGACACCCAAACACATCCACTTTGCGGGATTGGTCATCTCGGAGGACACCGTAGCGTTCATGGACGAGTGTAAAAAACGGGGAGTCCGTGTGTCGATGGACTGCCAACACCGCGAAGAAACCCTCGATGATTCGCTGGTACGTGAGACCCTGTCGCAGCTTGACCTTTTTATGCCCAATGCGATTGAGGCGCAGCGCTTGACCCGTTCTGACAATTTAGCCACCGCGCTCCAATTACTCAGCGACCTCGTTCCCACATTGGTCGTCAAAAATGGTGCTGAAGGCGCTGTCGTTTGCTGTAATGGCGAACAGTTCCAGGAACCCGCCTTATCCTTGACGCCGTTGGATACAACCGGCGCGGGCGACTGCTTCAACGCCGGATTCCTGGCGGCCCATTTACAGGGTCGCGATTGGTCGGAATGCCTGCGCTGGGGCAATTTTTGCGGTGGGCAATCGACACTAGGCGTCGGTGGCTCAAAAGCACCTTCATTGGCCGAATTGCAAAGGTGGTTAGTGCAAGAACAATAGATGTGTTGTAGGGGCGGCCCGGTGGGTCGTCCTTTTTGAAATCATCGTTCATTCACCTAGAGCGTACCGCCGAGGTTCCAGGGATTAAATTCAGCCTCGCCGACACCCTGGGCTTCACTTTTTGACGGTTGACCGGATGCAACCGCAATCACCAATTCCAGCAGTTCGGAAGCAACTTTTTCCATCGGCACTCCATCGAGGATTTTCCCGGCGTTCACGTCCATATCCTCTTCCATACGGTTGTAAGTCGTGGAATTGCTGACAACCTTGATACTCGGCGCGGGTTTGAAGCCAAACACCGAGCCGCGCCCAGTGGTGAACACGATCAGGTTACAGCCGCCCGCCACCTGCCCCGTCACCGATACCGGATCGTATCCGGGGGAATCCATGAACGTAAATCCGCGCGTGGTGATCGGTTGGGCATATTCAAACACATCGTTCAGGATGCTTGTCCCAGCCTTCGCCACCGCGCCCAGCGACTTTTCATAAATCGTCGTGAGGCCGCCAACCTTGTTGCCGACGCTGGGGTTGTTGTCGATTTCAATGCCCAGCCGTTCGGTATGGCGTTCCCACCAGCGCACTTTATCGACTAATTTTTGCCCAACTTCGGGGCTGACCGCGCGGCGTGTGAGCAAATGTTCCGCACCATAAATTTCCGGCGTTTCCGCCAGCACGGTTGAGCCACCTTGCCGCACAATTTCATCGGAGACCATGCCCAAAACGGGATTGGCTGTCACGCCCGACCAACCATCGCTGCCGCCGCATTGCAACCCAACCACGAGTTCTGAGATCGGTGCAGGACTGCGCTGACTGGCGTTCACCATTGGTAAAAGTTCGGTGACGGCATCAATCCCGGCCTGGATAGTTTTGCGGATGCCGCCGGTATCCTGAATCGTGAGCGTGGGCGGCTTAAAGTTGTCCTGATCGAGACCATAATTGGACATCAGGTCATTGATCTGATTGGTTTCGCAGCCCAAGCCGACAATGATATACGCGCCGATGTTGGCATGGCGCGCCATGCCCGCCAATGTGCGCTGCAAAATCTGATAATCCGCGCCACCGACTTTGTTAGCGCAGCCGGAAAGATGCGCCAGGGCGATTACGCCATCCACATTGGGATAATCGGCCAGTCGATCCGGGGTAAAATAATGCGCGATTTCACGGATGACATGGGCGGAGCAATTCACGCTGGCGAGGATCGCGATGTAATTGCGCGTGCCAACCCGCCCATCAGCCCGCTGGTAGCCCATGAACTGCCGCCGTTGATCTTCCGGCACTAAATCGAGCGGGCGCACATCCGAGCCAAAGGCATAATCGCGGGCAAAATCCTGCATCCCCAGGTTATGCACATGCACATGATCGCCAGGTTGAATCGCGTCATTCGCAAAGCCGATAATCTGCCCATAGCGACGGACGGTTTCCCCAGGCGCAACCGATTTGAGTGCGAATTTGTGACCGCTGGGGATCAACTGGTTTATCGAAATTTTTTCACCGGATTCCAGGGTAACTATGGTATGGGTCTGGATATGGGTTTTGGCAACCGCGATATTATCGTCTGGATGTAAATGCAGCGCTACCTGTGCCAACGGAACTGGATTGAGCGAAGGCGTATCAATTAAAAGCAGATTATCAGCATTCATTTTGACCTCTCAGGCCGCAATTTTTTGAAGTGTTTCAATCATACGCTGTTGAATGGTTCGCGACAACCTGAATTGGTCGCGTGATTAATCCGAGCGGATGTGATAAAAATGATGATAAAGATAAGAAATGAGAATCGAGGAATATTCTCAATTGAAAAATGTTATTGCGAAAATTGATGAAACCACGGCAATAACCTCGGCTGTTTACCGCCGAAAATGGCTCTAAACAGGGGTGGCGGCGGCAAATGAGGGAAGGTACTGCAAAAATAGCCCTTTATGGCAAGGCAACTAATTGGCAACACTGTGCAAAGTAGTTGCCACCGACCTGTGTGATATTATGCTGGACAAAACAGAAATTGATGGGCGACGCATATCTGGTTGCACGAGCCAATTCAACTACCATTCAGAGGTTCAATTTTAGCACATTTGTTCCAAATCGGTCAATTAGAAATTGGTTGTGATACGGGTTTGATCCGGTCAGTAAACATCGCCAACGAAGGTAAAAGGATGTCATGACGACTCGCAAATTTGTAACCAATCCCGGCGCGGACGAGATGCCCAAAAGCGCTGATGTGGTCATCATCGGTGGTGGGCCTGCCGGAACCGCCGCACTGTGGGCGATTGAACGGGCTGCCCCTGGCACAAAAACAGTGCTGATCGAAAAAAGTGATCGACTGGGCGCAGGTAGTTCGCTGGCATCGCTGGAAAATTTCCGCACCTGCTGGCCTGCCCTGCCCCTCGCCAAGCAGATGCAGCGCAGCGTAGATATTTTGCGCCATGCCGATGAATACCTGGGCGATGACGCGGCACGTTCGATTGCGATGAAGGAACGCGGCTATTTGTTCTGTGCGTTCACGCCCGCCGGGGCAGATGTGTTGAAAACCGATGTTCAACGGCTGCACGAGATTGGTCTGATACATATCGAGTTTTTGGACGCCGATGAGGTCAGGTATCGCTTCGGATGGGTCGGCGAAAAAGTTATCGCCGCCAAATATGATCCAACGGCGGGCTGGTTGGATTCCAACGCGCTGATTTACAAATATGCCCAGAACGCTGCATCCGCTCAAATATTATTGGGCATCGGCAATACGCAAATTTGTGTCGAGGGTGGAAAAGTGACAGGTGTGCAAACACCCAACGGCAAAATTGCCTCCGAAAAAGTAGTCATTGCAAACGGAGCCAGCGCCCGCGCGATTGGGCGGACAGCGGGCGTCGAACTGCCGATTATCGTGCGCCCGCGCCAGAGTTTCACGACTGGGTGGCGACATGAAGCCTTTCCCGAACATGGGCCGATGATTATTGGCTCCGCACCCTTCCCGCATGTGCGCCCGGAAGCGCAAACCGGGGCGATTTTCGGCTGGGAATATACTTGGCACAACAAAAATGTAGACGAGTCTTTCGGCACGAACGCCGCCCACGATGCGCTGATTAATCCAGTCTATCCGGCAGCGCCCCTGAAAGACCCGCGTTTTCCATCGATTGCGCTGACGCTGTTGGCGCGCCAGTTCGGGCACGAAAACGGCGAGGGCTTTAGCGATCCGCGTTATCTGCGCGGGATTTCGCACAATATTGGCTATTATGTGTACCGGGACGAGTCAACGGCCTACCGTGTCGCTGCATCCGGCGCGAAACAAGCTTACGACAGCGAACGGGCCATCATCGACGCGCATCCAGAAGTCAGCGGTTTATTCGTGTCGATTGCCCATGTCGGACACGGGATCATGAGTTCGCCAGCGGCGGGAGAAATTCTTGCCAGCAAGATTTTGGGTTTACCGCTAGCTGAACCGGAATATGCAGCGTTTGGGTTTGATGCCAATTGGGTCGAGTATGATGAAGGGGTTTTGTGAGGCGCGTATCCCCTATCCCTCTCCCCACTTCGTAGAGAAGGGGAATAAGACAGGATATTTGCGTAAAAAAGTTGATTTTGGCGAACAATAGAAAGAAGTGAAGATGAGCGCACGCATCAGCGGCATATTTAATATTCTGGCGACGCCCTTTGACGGCGCTCGGCAGGTTGATTGGGACAGCCTGCGTAAATTAGTGAATTTCCAGGTTGATATTGGCGCATATGGGCTGACGATCCTGGGCGTATTGGGTGAAGCCGCCAAGTTGAGCGTGGACGAACGTAAGCGAATCGTCGAAACGGTGATCGAGACAACGAACGGACGTGTGCCAGTGGTGGTCGGCGTCAGTCACCCGGAAATCGAGACGGTGATCGCCTTGAGCAAAGCGGCTTTCGCAGCAGGCGCGGCGGGCGTGATGATCGCCCCACCCCGGATGCAGCAGCCAACGGACGAACTGGTGATGGCGCTTTACTCGCAAATCGCCTCCAGCATCGACCAACCGATTGTGGTACAGGATTTTCCGCCCGTGAACAATGTCATTATGTCGCCAGATTTGCTAGCAGCGCTGGCGGAAAAAATCCCGAATATCCGCCATCTCAAACTCGAAGATCCGCCGCTGATGGAAAAAATCGGCGCGATCCGCGAGCGCACCGATAAATATGAAATTTTCGGCGGGCTGGGTGGGATGTTCCTGCTGGAAGAACTGCGGCGCGGGGCTTCCGGCACGATGACCGGATTCGCCTTCACCGAAATTTTGGTAGCGGTTTTCAAGGCCTTCAGCGAAGGGCATAAAGGCGAGGCCGAGCGCATCTTTGACCGTTATTTGCCCTTGATCCGCTTTGAAAACCAGCCAGTCATTAACCTCACGATTCGCAAGGAACTGCTCTACCGCCGGGGCGCGATGGCGACTCCGCTGTTGCGCGATCCATTTGTGCCGATTGATGCCGACACGCAGGCAGAAATTTCCTGGGTGTTGGAGCGCGTCGGCATTGATGACCCGACCCAAAAGGTTGAGTTGTAAATATCTGACCTCACCCCTAGCCCCTCTCCATAGTAATGGAGAGGGGAACAAAACAGGTATCAAGCGAAAATTAACTTCACAATGGAGTATAGAAAATGGACTTAGGACTCAAAGGTAAAGTGGCGCTGGTCGCGGCGGCCAGCAAAGGACTGGGATATGGTATCGCACGGGCGCTGGCAGCAGAGGGCGCGCGTGTTTCGATTTGCAGCCGCGACGAGGCATCGGTGCAAAAAGCGGTGGCGACTCTCAGCAGCGAAACCGGCGCCGAAGTCATCGGGACAGCCTGCGATGTCACCAACGGTGAGAGTATCCTGGCGTGGGTCGAGAAAACTGCGTCTCAATGGGGGCAAATCGACGCCCTGCTGGTGAACGCGGGCGGCCCACCCACCGGACTCCTCAAAGATTTCACCGATGCACAGTGGCAGGCAGCCTTCGAACTGACCATGATGAGCAGTGTGCGTATGATTCGTGCGACCATTCAACATATGAAAAATGGCGGCGCGATTTTGACGATCACATCATCGTCAGTGGTTGAGCCAATTCCACGTTTGGGGTTATCGTCGGTCATGCGGGCGGGCGTGGCAGCGATGGTCAAAACTTTTGCCGACGAATTGGCAGATGCCAATAT
Source organism: Chloroflexota bacterium (assembly GCA_039933955.1). GTDB lineage: Bacteria > Chloroflexota > Anaerolineae > Aggregatilineales > Phototrophicaceae > CFX2. Next base: position 50,888 of record JBDTNB010000002.1, on the reverse strand, counting down.
TCGCGTCAACAATTTGATTCCAGGGCGGATTGATACGGATCGTGTGCAGCATCTCGACCAGACCACAGCCGATAAAATGGGCATCAGCGTCGAAGCTGTGCGCCAGCAAAGCATCGAGCGCATTCCGTTAAAACGCCTGGGGACAATCACCGATTTCGGCAGCGCAGGAGCATTTTTGCTGTCGCCCGCTGCGGCGTATATCACCGGGGCAACGCTGCGTGTGGATGGCGGTTCGATGCGATCCATTTGAGCGAATAGCAATTAGCTTTTAGTGGTTAGCAAAGACAAGAAAATGCAAAAAGGACACAGCGGCGCTGTGTCCCTACATCACCGATTTCTGACCTTAATCGACGTAGGTGCAGACCTCGCGCCAAAGCTGTTTGCCCTGTTCGAGGCGATCCGGCTGAACTTCGACACCGATTCCCGGTGCATCCGGCACGGCTAAGGTGCTGTTTGCACCCAGCACAAACGGCGGCTCGGTCACGTCAGGATTGTAATAACGGTCAGTCGCCGAAATATCGCTGGGCAGATTGACGCCAGGGAGCGACGCAAACGCCACATTCGCCGCGCGCCCAACGCCGGTTTCCATCATGCCGCCAATCCATAACGGCAAATTATGCTCGCCGCAAATCTGATAAATTTCCAGACTCTCGACATAACCGCCGACGCGCACGGGTTTCAAATTCAGGATACGTAATGCGCCCAGTTCCAGCGCGAGACGCAAATCAGTGACCGATTTGATACTCTCGTCCAGGCAGATAGGCGTTTTCAAAAGCGGCTGAAGTTTGCTGTGCTCGTAAATATCGTCATCGGCTAGCGGCTGCTCGATCATGAGCAAATTGAAAGCATCAAGCTGCATGAGATGGTCAGCGTCCGCCAACGTATAAGCACTGTTGGCGTCCAGCATCATCACTATATCCGGCAGCGCAGCGCGAATCCCACGCGCAAATTCCACATCCCAACCCGGTTGAATCTTCAGCTTGATGCGGCGGTAGCCCTGGTCGTAACGCTTTTGAATCACCTTGATCGTATCTTCGATGCTCTTCTGAATGCCGATGCTCACGCCAACGACAGCATAGCCGCGTGAAGCGTTGCCTTCGGGCAAATACGTCGCGAATAAATCGGCGAGGCGCAGGTCATTGGCTTTCGCCAGCGCATCCCAGATCGCCGTTTCCAACCCAAACTTGGTGTGATGATGCCCGCGCACCGATTTCATCAGTTTTTGGGCTTCGTGCGGCTGGCTAAACGTTTGACCGATCAGGCGCGGGATCAGAAAGTTTTTCGCGATATGGGTTGAGGTAACGGGGGTTTCGGCAGCATATCCGGGGGCAACCTCGACGGTAATTTCGCCCCAGCCGGTCACGCCTTCCGCAGTCTGCGCCTCCACCAGCACCGTTGCCTTGACCGGATCATTGCCAAAGCTGGTTTTGAGCGGCTCGACGAACGGAAGCGCAATGGTGTGCAGCGCAATATTTTTTATCGTGATGGATTTCAAAGTGGTTTCCTCAATCTTGTTAAAGCTTTTTCAGCACATACCAGCAGCGTTGACCATCGTCGGTGAAGTCAAGTGCCTGATAACCATTGGCAAACGCGCCGCGCGCCGCTTCTCGCAGGGCAAGCTGCCACGCTTTCGCCCGTTCGATATTGTCGCGCTTGAGGGCGGCCAACTGAAACGGGATTTCAATAAAATGCCATTGGCTCGTCCAGGCCGAAGGCAGACGCACCTGCGGGTTGCCATTTTCATCGCTGAAAAGTAAAAACGCCTCGCGCGGATAATCATCGACAGTCCGTTTAGGTGAAGCGCCATCGGCTGCCGCAGCAACCGCCTCATCCATGAGATTCCAGGTGATTTCAAAGCGATCACTGGGCATTCCTTTATTGATGCCATCAACCATCTCACCATAAAAATTGATGTGATGGGTATTGGTAACCCCTTTAAGCAGGCATAAGTTGAAGTTGGCATTACCGCGCTGCATCGGGTCATATGTCCAGGCGATGATTTTGAATCCCTGGTCGAGTGCCCAACGGCGCTGCGTCTGTTTCAGTCCAAAACCGATGCCCTGCCCCTGACGCGACGGCAGCACACCCGCCGTGTGTGACCATAAAACAGGTTCCTGCTCGCGCAGCGTCACCATACCCATCGTGAAACCGACCAGTTCGCCGTCACTGTCCGCGCGGATTACCACACCGCCGCCATGAATGATGGCCGACAGCAAATTATCGGGGACGGTCTGGCTCAAAGGCATTGACCATACCAATGCCTCCAGCGCAACAATTTCTTTCAGTTCAGCGGGGTCATCGACAACGCGATATTCAATCGTCATAAGCGCATTTACAACCGTCAGCAGACGTGCCTTTCTAAAAGTGGGCAGCCGAATATGAACACTTCAGGGTGGTATCAATCCTGATGCGCCCAATAATCCCATCAAATTGGAAGATTCGTCAAGGGGCTGGTATTAGAGTGTGGACTCGAAAGCATTTTTCTCAATCAGGTTTGTGGAAGCGGAACCGCCGGTTGGGTGCGGATTGCCCACAAACTGATGACGAGCAGCAGCGCCATCACGATTCCGCCGATAGCAAAAGGCGCGGCGGCTCCGCTTACCTGGAAGATCAAACCGCCGATAAGCGGTGCGACAGCATTCGCCAGACTGACCACCGAGGTACTGACGCCCAGGATTGTGCCGGCATCACCGGCTTGCGCCTGCTTGAGCATCAAACTGTTGAGCGCTGGACGGATCAAACCCGCACCGATAGTAAGCGGGATAATGGCTATGAGAAACCATATAATTCCACCCAACCCGCGATGGCTTTCGCTGGGCAGCGTGATCGGAATGCTGCCGATAATGGCCTCTGTCGAACTCGGAGCCATCGTGCGTAGGCTGGCCTCAACCTGCCGCTGAATGTAAAAAGGATTGGGCTGGTCGGGCGTGGCCGCTAACAAAAGTAAACCGACGGCCAGCGTCCCAAGCGCCAGAAATACCAATTTGCGCTCGCCATATTTGCGGCTCCATCGCCCAATCAGGCGCACCTGGACATACACCAGGATGAAGCCGACGTAAATAAAAATGAGCGAGTTGCCTTCACCCAGCAGCCCCAATCGGCTGAGTGTGAACAGGCCGAGCAGACTCTCGAAGGCAAAAAAGACAACCTGCTGGGCGAACATCAGGCCGAGCAGGTAATTCACCTGGGGCAAACGCAGCATCCGCAAGGGATTGAGCAGCACATCACGGCGCGGGAAGGCGCTGGCGCTGCGGCGGATGGCGGGCAGCGTTTCCTTGAAGCTGAACACCGTGAGCACAATCGAGAGGGCTGAATAACCCGCAGCGATCAAGGCGGGCATCGCCAGACTGCTGGAAAATTCCAGCGAGATCAGCGAAATGGCGGGGCCAAACAGAAAACCTAAACCGAAAGCCGCGCCGGTCAACCCCAAACCCTGCGTGCGCGTTTTTTCATCGGTCATATCGGCAATGGCCGCCTGAGCCGTCGCCAGATTCGCGCCGAACAAACCATCCACGATGCGCGACAAAATGACCATTTCCAGAGAGTGCGCGGAAGCCAGCATCAGAAAACCAATAAACGTCGAAACCTGGCTGACGAGCAGCACCGGTTTGCGTCCGTAACGATCCGACAGCGCGCCCATGATTGGCACGCCGACCAACTGCGCCAGCGGGAACGCCGCCGCCACCAACCCGATTTGCAGCGGCGTTGCGCCGTAAACAGCAGCATATAAATGCAGCAGCGGCAAAATCAGCGTCAGGCCGAGCACATCAACAAAAGTGATGGTGAATAAGGGCATTACGCGCCCAAAATCGAGTCCTGGTTTGGTGGTCATCGTGGTCTTTTACTTTCCGCGTCAACATCGGCATGAGAAGCCGAAACTACCGCCAGAGTATAGCCCGACCTCCGCAATTTATTCCAAGTCCAATCATGGTTCATCAGCCCAGAGTCGTAAAAACCAGTTGAACAGAGTCGAGCGTGGTTTCAATAACATCCGCAGTATGAGCACTGCTGACAAAACCGGCCTCGAATTGGCTGGGCGCAAAATAAACACCCGCGTCGAGCATGGTATGGAAAAACTTTGCATAACGTTCGGTATAGGCAAATTGCTTTGCGGAAGCGTAATCGGTAATCTCAGTGCCCGCTTCTTTCAGGAAGTAAAACCCGAACATACTCCCAACGCTGCACGCTTGAATTGGGATTTGTGCGGATTCGGCGGCAGATTGAATCCCTTGACTTAAGGTTGATGCCGATTGCTGCATCGCCTCAAAAACAGCGGGTTCTAAAAGTGCTTGAATCGTTGCTAGTCCGGCAGTCATCGCCAGCGGATTGCCCGAAAGTGTCCCGGCCTGATACATAGTGCCAACGGGCGCGACCCATTTCATAATCTCGCGCTTGCCCGCGTATGCGCCTACTGGCAGACCGCCGCCGATGACTTTTCCCAAACAGGTGATGTCCGGGTCGAGAGTCCAGGCTTGCTGCGCGCCGCCAGGGGCAACCCGAAAGCCGGTCATCACTTCATCCAGAATGAAGAGCGCGCCAAATTGACGGCATAAGCCTTGTAGACCAATCAGATAACCCGGTTGCGGCAGCACAAACCCCATATTCGCAGCAATAGGTTCGACAATCACGGCAGCGATTTCAGTAGGATATTTTTCAAAAAGAGCACGCACGGCTTCCAGGTCGTTATATTCCGCCGTGAGCGTGTTAGCCGTTGTGGAAGCAGGTACTCCCGGCGAATCGGGCAATCCCAACGTCGCGACACCGCTGCCCGCCTGCACCAGCAGCATATCGGCGTGACCGTGATAACACCCCGCCATTTTGACGATCTTTTCGCGTCCAGTATACGCCCGCGCCAATCGCAGCGCGCTCATGGTGGCTTCCGTGCCGCTGTTGACAAAGCGAATCATCTCAATTGAAGGCACAGTGTCGATGACCAATTCGGCCAATTCGCTTTCGAGAGCCGTTGGTGCGCCGTAACTTGTGCCACGCATCAGCGCCGCTTGCAAGGCTTCGACCACTTTCGGATGGGCATGACCGAGCACCAGCGGCCCCCACGACAGCACATAATCAATGTAGCGGTTGCCGTCCGCATCCCAGATACATGCGCCCTCGCCGCGCTCGATAAAACGTGGCGTCCCACCGACGCTGCGGAAGGCTCGCACGGGACTATTCACGCCGCCGGGGATGAGTTCCTGCGCCCTGGCGAATAATTTTTCAGATTGAGTCGTATTCAAAGGGAGAATGCTCCTTACATTGCGGGTTGTGGCGCTGATTGGCGCTCAAGTAATGCTGAAATAACCTGTTGGGCTGCCGCCTGCCCCTGCTTGATGCAATCCGGCACGCCAATGCCCCGATAAGAACTCCCGGCGACAAAAATTCCTGGCGGCAAAGCCGATTCGATGGCAGCCACACGCTCTAAATGTCCCAAATCATACTGCGGATAGCCATCCGGCCAGCGGAAAATTTTATGAAACAAGGGCGGTGCTGAAATTTGCAGCAAAGATCGTACTTCATCGCGCACCATGTCCACTAATGCCGTGTCATCCATATCCATCGCGGCGCGGGTATGCGGGCCACCGAAAAACACGCGCAGCAGCACATGACCGTCGGGCGCGCGGTGAGTCCATTTCGAGGAAATCCAGGTCATGCCGTCAATGCCGCGTTTTTCGCTGCTAGGAATCACCACGCCAAAACCGTCGAGCGGATGAGTGACATCCTGCGCCCGAAAACCCAGATACACCGCACCGATACTGGCCGAACGCATTTCTGAGAGTCGATTGGCGGCTTGAGGTGCGGCATCTGTCAGCAGCGAAGCCGCAGCTTTTGCTGGCACGGATAGAATTACAGCATCCGCATGAAGCGGTCTACCCTCATTGAGTGTCAGCGTATAAACGCCTTCAGCAGATGATTGAATAGATTGAACCTTCGTACTTAGCCATAAATCGCCGGTCAACTGCGTGACGAGTGCGCCCACCAATTCATGTGCACCGGTTTCAAACGAGATGAACGAAGGCGATGAATCAGCAGGTTTCTCGGCATGTGACTCGCGAACCGCACGCAGCAGGCTGCCGTGTTTTTGCTCCATCACCGGGAATTGAGGGAAAGTAGCCAGCATACTCTGGTATTCAGGGTCGGCGTTATAGACTCCGGACAACAAGGGTTCGGCCAGTTTATCCAGCACCTCCACCCCCAAGCGCCGCCGCACAAAACTCGCCAGCGTTTCATCGGATGTATCGGCGCGGCGCGGGATGAATGGTTCTGATCCCACGCGAATTTTGCCCCAGATTGAAAACAGCGGTGAACGCAAAAACGGCATAATTTTAGTAGGGACGAGCAATTGTAAACCTTCCGGCAGCGGAACCGGTTGGCCGCGATGGACGACATAAGTCTGGATTTTGGCGCGGTTCACGCCCAGGATACGCTCGTTCAAACCCAATTCGCGCGCCAAAGCCAACGCCCAGGGTTTGCGCGTGAGAAAAGCGTCCGGCCCCGCTTCCATAATGAAGGGTGACTCGCCGAAACCATCTACTTGCTCAGTTTGGATTTTGCCGCCCCAACGGTTAGATTGTTCCAGAACCGTAAAATGGACATTTAAACCACGTTCCGAGGCTTCTTTTTGCAAATACCAGGCCGCGCTCAAGCCCGCGATTCCACCGCCGACAATTACAACCTCAACGGGCAGTGTATTCATGGACAAAATCCACCAGCCGTTTTACATTGTCGATGGGCGTGTTAGGCAGGATGCCATGACCCAGATTAAAAATGTGTCCGGGTCGTCCCTGTGCCTGATCGAGCACAATTTGGGCGCGTTTTTGCAGTTCCGGCCAGGGTGCGAACAACGCGATTGGGTCTAGATTGCCCTGCACAGCGACCTGATCGCCTAAACGTGCCCAGGCTGTATCCAGGTTGATACGCCAATCGACGCCGATCACATCCCCGCCCGCATCGCGCAGCAGTTCGAGCATCCCGCCCGTATCTGTGCCAAAATGGATGATCGGCACACCTGCCCCACGCGCGATGTCGAGTGCGCGGCGCGTATAAGGCATCACGCAATGGCGATAATCTTCCGGCGCGAGCTGCCCGACCCAACTATCGAATAATTGCAAAACCTGCGCCCCAGCCCGTGCCTGCGCCAGCAAATAATGACCGACGACTTCACTCAACTTTTCCATCAGCGCGTGCCATGTGGACGGGTCACTCATCATCAAACTTTTAACCTTGAGATGATTCGAACTCCCCCCACCTTCCACCGCATACGCCGCCAGCGTGAAAGGTGCGCCGCTGAAGCCGATCAGCGGCAAGCCGCGCCCGTCCAAAGCCGCCCGCGCCAATTTGATCGCTTCCAGGGTGAAACTCAAACTTTCTTCGGGCGGAGTCACGCGCAAGTGCGCCACATCATCCGCTGTGCGTACCGGGTTATAAATGGCTGGGCCTTCGCCTTTCACAAAATCGAGTTCGAGACCCATCCCTTCCAGCGGCGGCAGAATATCGGCAAAAATGATCGCCGCATCCAGGTCAAAAGCGTTCATCGGCTGCAAGGTCACTTCGCAGGCCAATTCTGGCGTTTTAATCAGCTCCAAAATGCTGTATTTTTCGCGCAGTTGGCGATATTCCGCCATGTAACGCCCCGCCTGCCGCATCAGCCATATCGGCGTGGCCTCTACTTGTTCGCGACGACAGGCACGCAAAAAGCGGCAGTTTTCCTGAATTGAAGTGGGCGTATGCTGGGCAAGATTATGAACATCGGTGGGCATTATTCGCCGCCTTCTAGCCAGCGCACAGCGTCCGGCGCAAAATAGGTAAGTATCATATCCGCGCCCGCCCGTTTGATGCTCGTCAGACTTTCCAGGGCACAGCGCCGTAAATCGAGCCAACCATTGGCGGCAGCAGCGTGCAGCATGGCGAATTCGCCGCTCACCTGATAGGCCGCAACCGGCAAATTATACGATTTCCGCACGGCGCTCACGATGTCCAGATAGGGTAACGCGGGCTTCACCATGACCATATCCGCACCTTCGGCCACATCCAGCGCAACTTCTTTGAGCGCTTCGCGGGCGTTAGCCGGGTTCATCTGATATTGGCTGCGATCCCCGAACTGCGGCGGACTTTCGGCAGCGTCGCGGAAGGGGCCATAAAATCCGCTGGCGAATTTGGCGGCGTAGCTCATGATTGAAACATGACTAAGCTGCTGATCGTCCAGCGCCGCCCGGATCGCACCGACCATCCCGTCGATCATGCTCGATGGCGCGATGATGTCCGCTCCAGCCTGGGCATGAACCACCGATGCTTTCCCCAATAATTCGAGGGTTGCATCGTTGAGTAGATAGCCTGCTGGCAAATGTGGGTCATAATGTTCTTCATCGGGATGATTAATGATGCCGCAGTGACCATGATCCGTGTATTCGCAGAAGCACATATCAGAAATCACCACCAGATCAGGCGCAATATCCTTGATGGCGCGTATCGCACTGGGCACAATGCCGTCAGGATTGTAATTGTCGCTGCCGCAGGCATCTTTGGTTTCCGGGATGCCGAATAAAACCACTGCGGGGATGTCCAGTGCGACCAATCGGCGAATTTCGTCACCCAGGCGATCCACCGTCCACTGAAATTGACCGGGCATCGAGCGAATCGGCTGCTGCATATCCACGCCGTGCCGGACAAACAGCGGATAAATAAAATCCGCCGGGGTCAGGTTGGTTTCCTGTACCATGCGCCGGATATTGGCGTTGATACGCAGGCGGCGCGGGCGCATATGCGGATGTGCGCCGGTTTGGGCAGGTGACTCGACCTGCAACGCTTCTTGTTTCGTGTCTAACACGTTCGGGATTCTCCTCAAGACCTATTTCAATACGGGCGCAGTGCCCGACAACTTATCCAGCCAAGTTCGACTCAACGCACGTTCTCTAAAAGTGCCGCGACACCCCGCCCCAACGCCATCTGTGCGAGTTCATGTCCCAATGCTTCGGCGGTTTCGAGGTCGGCAGTGCCTTCCAGATGAACATTCACTTCTGTACTGCCGTCAACCGCATTCACACGTCCGCGCACGCGCAGCGTATCGCCTTCGATGACGGCATAAGCCGCAATGGGTAAGAGACAACCACCGCCCAACCCGGCCAAAAATGCACGTTCGGCAGTCACGGTGATGTGGGTCGGGTTGTGATTAATCGGCGCAAGCAAATTTATGGACTGCGCTTCATTGCGGCACTGTACTCCCAGCGCCCCTTGTCCCGGCGCGGGCAGTACGACATCCAAGGGCAGCACATCACTGATGACGGCGCTTTGTTCCAGCCGCTCAATCCCCGCCGAAGCCAGAATAATCGCGTCAAACATCGTAGCCGGATCGAGCGCTTTGCGAATCCGTGTATCGACATTGCCGCGAATGTCGAGCGCGTGAATATCCGGGCGGCGGTGGAGCAGTTGTGCGGCACGGCGGCGGCTGCTAGTGCCAATGAGCGCCCCGTGTGGCAGGCTCTTCAGAGTATAACCATTGCGGCTGACCAACACGTCATTGGCGGCTTCACGTTCCGGGATCGCGCCCAAAATCAGATCGGGCGGGTTTTCGGTGGGCAAATCTTTCAAACTGTGGACGGCCAAATCTATCGTGCGGGAGCGGAGTGCGGTTTCAAGTTCAGCCGTAAAAAGCCCTTTGCCGCCCAGCAGCGGCAGCGGTCTATCGACAATCCGATCCCCTTGTGTCGTAAAAACCTCAACCTGTAGCGTCAATTCCGGCCAAACGCCCTGCAAAAGCTGGCTGATATGATTGGTTTGCCAGCGCGCCAGCGCCGAACCGCGTGTGCCGAGTGTCACACTGGTATGATTATCCGTCATGCTGAGTATGCTCCACGAACTGCTGTTGATCCAACGCGAATAATTGGCGAACGGTTAGAGCATAATCATCGTTGTCGCCCTGTGCAACACGCGATTTTAAGGTCACGGTGGGCGCATGAAGAATTTTATTGACGATACGATGGGCAAGTTGAGCGACAATTTCCTGCTCGCGCTCATTCAGGTCAGGCAAGCGCTGTAAAGTCTGCTCGACTTCATGTTGGGCGATAGCTTCGGCTTGGCTGCGCAGTTCAGCAATCAGCGGGACGATTGGGCGGGCATCTAACCACCCTTCAAATACGGTTTGTTCGTGGGCGATAATCGCTTCAACTGCTTCGATTTCGGATTGGCGCAGGCTGTGATGTTCACTCACAACCGAGCGCATATCATCAATATCGTACAGTTGAACATGCGGCAGATGGGCAATCTGGTAGTCAACATTGCGCGGGACACCAATATCCACGACTAATAGATGATTCTGGCGACTAAGAGACAAAATCTGCTCCCGCATTATAAGGGGCTGGGTTGCGCTCGTAGCTGCAATCACCACATCCGCTTGTTCCAATGCCGCTGAAAAATCTTCCCAGGGGGCGGCTTGAATACCCAGATGTTGAGCCAATGCATAGGCTTTTGCGTCGGTGCGGTTCATTAGGGTTATCGATGTGACGCCATGCATCTGCAACGCCCGCGCCGCCAATTCGCCCATTTCACCCGCGCCGATGACCAGCGCGTGCAGTGCCGATAAATCCTCGACCTGCTCCTTAATGAGCGACACTGCCGCGTGGCTCACCGACAAGGTGTGCTGGCTGATGGCGGTCTCATGGCGGGCGCGTTTGCCCGCGTGCAGCGCCGCCGTGAACAAACGCGATAAAATTGTGCCGTCGGTCTGGGCCGTCTGCGCCACCGCTAAAGCATGGGCAACCTGCCCTAAAATTTGGGTCTCACCCAGAATCAGCGATTCCAAGCCGCCAGCAACCCGCATCAGATGTTGAATCACCGCGCGTCCTTGCATTTCATAGATATATTCAACAAGCTGGCCGCCCGACAAATGACCTGAGCGCGCCAGAAACGCCGTAATCGCCGCCATGCCCAACTGAGTTTGTTCGGCGCAGGCAGCGATTTCGAGCCGGTTACAGGTCGAAAGAATAGCGACCTCGGCTAATCCAGCATCCCGTAATTCGGCCAAAGCTGTCCGCAGCGGCTCATCGGCGAGATAAAACTGCTCGCGTAATGCCAGCGGCGCAGTCTGATAATTCAACCCGATCAAAATCAAGTTCATGGGGTATCCGCCCATATTTCTGCAATCTGGTCATGAAGGTTGTTCATGTATGGGTACTCGCCGGAAGCACGACAGGCCGCCCCTGCCCCACCGGGCAGCAGTCCACAGCACATATATCGTGGCTGGGGCCAAGCATACCCCAAAAACGTTTTTGAATATTGCCGTCCATGCGTTCCAGGACGAGTTCGCGAATCATGCTGATGAAAGCCGGATGAACCCCAACCGTCGCTGCGCGCACCAGATTCAGCCCCAACTCAGCGGCGGTCTGACGCGCTTCAACGTCGAGATCATACAGCACCTCCATATGATCGGAAATAAAGCCAACCGGCGCAATAACCATGTCGGTCACATTTTGCGCGTGCAGCGTTCGCAGGTATTCATTAACGTCCGGCCCCAGCCAGGGCTGACCGGGCGCGCCGCTGCGGCTTTGATACACCATCTGCCAATTTTTGTAGCCGATTCGATCTGCAATCAGGCGGCAGGTTTCCATCAACTGTGCTTGATAGGTGCAGGTGCGCGCCATACTTTCGGGGATGCTGTGGGCGGTGAACACGAGATGCGCGGCGGGCTGGCGATCAACAGGAATTTGATCCAGTGCGGCGCGGATGTTTTCAACGTTCGGTTCGATAAAACCGGGATGGTTATAAAATTTACGCAGCACGCTAACCTGCGGCGCGTCCACACCGACTTCATCCTGCGCCCGCTGAATATCTTCACGATACTGGCGGCAGCCCGAATAAGAACTATAGGCCGACGTGAGGAAGGCCAGCGCATTTTGTACACCATCCGCCGCCATTTGCCGCAGCGTGTCCGCCAACAGCGGATGCCAGTTGCGGTTGCCCCAGTAGATCGGCAGGTCAACCCCGTGTTGATCGAATTCCTCCCGCAAAGCGTCAATGAGCGCCCTATTTTGCCCATTGATGGGACTCACACCGCCAAAAAGTTCGTAATGATGGGCAACTTCCAGCAGCCGTTCATGCGGGACATTGCGCCCGCGCAGGACATTTTCCAGGAACGGAATCACTTCGCACATCCCTTCCGGCCCACCAAAGGAGAGGATCAAGACAGCATCATAGGGTTGAGCAGTTTTCAAGGTCATGATATTGCAGTTGCCTTTATTACTTGGATTTACTCATTACTCACAAGCGAGGTTTGGTTCCCACATAAATCATGCCATTACGGACTTCGGTCTGATACGTGGGAACCGGCGCGCTGGCAATCCCATCCGCGACCACGCCCGTCGCCAAATCAAATTTGGCAAAATGCCAGGGGCAGGTCACAGTACATGAATTTTCAGAGATTTCGACAGCCCCTTCACTGAGGGGGCCGCGTGCGTGTGAACAGCGGTTGCTCAGGGCATAAAGGTCGCCGTTGACATTGAACAGCGCCACCTGCTGCCCTTTCAGGTAGATCAATTTGCGCTCGCCGGATGCAAAATCCGCCAGCGCACAGGCTTCCACCCAAACTTCCGGCGCTTCCTGTTCGGGCAGGCGCGGCTGGGCGATTTGTGGGCCGCCCAAAGCATCCAATGCTTCATCCAATCCCACGCGCAGGCAGCTATACAACGGGGTATCGCGCAGGGTGTACAAACTGGCCTCAGTCTCGCGCAGCTCTTGCACCAAGTCCAGGAAATCCGAAGGTTCATCGGTCTCAAAGGCCACGACAAATTCCTGATCGTCCAGCCCGAACGAATAGGTTGTGTTCAACTTTACTGCGGGATATTTGCGCCCGACGCGGATGTGTTCATCCATCATCGTCTGACGTTCTTCCAGCGACATCTGATACCAGGGGCGGGTTTTGATAAAGGGATACACGAACAGATATTTGGCTTCGCTGGGCAAAATAATCAATCTTTCGACATCTTCATCGGGGTTATCGCGGATTTCATAAATCGAGCGTTTGGTTTGCGACAGCAGCGAAACTGACAGCATCAAATAAGCGCCCATGCGCGTCGAGAGAATGGCCGTCGCCAACTGCTGGAACGGCTCAATACTCTCGGCGATTTGCCAAAGCAGCAGTTCGGCGTCAGCGCGCGTCCCAACCAGGCTGTAGGGGCGCAGCAGCATCCGTCGGTCAAAATTTTCAATCGTCGCCAACAGTTCTTGTTTCTGTTCGACCTGTTCCTGTGGGGGTAAACGCCTCCACAGAGGATCGAGTTTGTAAAAGGCAAAGCGGATGTACTGGCGCTTCGTGAGTTTCCGTTTGCCATCCGACACCGCCGTTTGCGTGTGTTGTTTAGCCTGCCCAACTGGAGCAAGGGTCATGTTCAATCTATCCTTAGCAATACCATCAACTGTGAAATCTGTAACAAAATATACAGAAATCTGCATAAGATTGCAATATTTTGTAGATTTTCTAAGCTAAGGGTAATCTCGTGAAGATTCCCGAGTACGCCTTTTAGGGGTAGACCAGTGTGATTTTGGAATATGCTTGTGGGTGATGGATTCAGCAGGAAATAAAAAACCCGCGTTCAAGCGGGCTACAAGGCGGGAAATTGCATTTTCAAGGGGGTGTAAACCAGTAGCTCCAACGAGACTTGAACTCACACGACAATCATTAGCCGAAATTGTCCAATGGCTACTTGTTTTTGGAGAATTACGCGATAAACCAGAGGAACTTAACCAGAACAGAGAAATTCGGCGAAGGAATGCATGGGAAGCCTTATCCCAGTTAGCCTGCGAGTTCGAAATATCGCCGCAGCGTGTATATCAGATCGTGCATTTTAGTTCATGATGGAGATGTGATTGATTACCGTGACCGATGCCATGATCCGGCTCTTGTTCAAATGGTTGGCTGTGCTTTTTAACCACCTTCTACCCCTAATTCATTCGATACTGATCTTCTTTTCTACGGGGGTTTGTAAGCAAAAATGGCTGCCATCTGATGATGTTTTTTGCAAGAAAAGCTTTCCATCCATTAATTTCGCTAGGGCGAAGGACAGCGGCAAACCAAGACCTGCACCTGCTGTGGGAAATTGTGGACGCGCTTCACCCCGCCAAAATGGCTCAAAAATATGGGGAAGATCGTCGGCAGAGATACCAGAACCGCTGTCCTTAATGTCGATTAACCATACCTGCTCTGGTGTCCAATCGGATGCAATAAGAATTTCTCCCTGCGTGGTGTGAGCGAGAGCATTCCACAATAACGCCTGTATAATTTTTTTGATGGATGTTTCATCCGCTGTCACAAGAGCGGGTACATTCTCCGCTGTAGTTAAGCGAAGTGTTATTCCACTTTTCTTAGCTTCTTGATCTATGGGACTCATCCAGGCTTCTAGTTGAGTGCGGGGATCGAACGGTTTCGGATTAAGCATCAGTTCGCCCGCGTCTGCCTTCATATAAGTCATAAAGTCGTCTAAAATCGCTAAAAGACGCTGGTTGTTACGCTGTAAACGCACAACCGCTTTTTCCTGTTTAGCAGTCAGCGGGTCATAAGTACCCTCCATCAGCATATCGCCAGTTGAAATGATTGTGTTCAAAGGCACACGCATGTCGTGTCCCATTTTTCTCAATAGCTGGAGAAAATCAGAGCTGTCCAACATCCCCGGAAACTCCTCTTAAGTTGACTGCGTAGCAAATTGTTTGACAGTTTCCAGGAGTTGCTGATTGGAAATGGGTTTACTCAGGATCAAATCAACACGCGAAGAATCTCCACGATCTTTGAGCATTTCCGGATGCCCGGTAATGACGACAATTTTAGTGTCTTTCAAAGGCGCAAAACCCCGAATCATATTAATGACCACCGTTCCCGAATACCCGGCCAAATTCAGGTCGAGCAGCACAACATCGGGCTTAAGCCGGGTCACTAATGTAATAGCCTCATTTGCCTTACCAACCGAAAACACCGAATAATCATGCATTTCAAGCAAATCCGTATAGGTTTCTACCAGATCAGCATCGTCTTCGACTATCAAGATTTTTTCCACAGTTTCGCTCCAGGCGTTTCTCCCATCGGGAAATTACTATTCAGGTTGATAGCAACCGATCAACCATTGTCACAAACTGATAATTATCGACTGGCTTGGTTAAAATAAGATCAACGTCAGCCATCCAATCCTGCCCAGACATCATCTCAGTATGTCCACTGATTACGATAATTTTGCACTGACTCAATGCCTTGGCAGTCTGAACAAAATTTAAGGTAGCGGCGCCTGAGGTTCCCGGCAAATTCAGGTCAAGGGTAATAATCTCAGGCTGTACCTCTACAAGGAAATCGTTTGCTTCGGTAATGCGGGAAGCCCAATGCACAGAATGTCCTCGCATTTCGAGTAAATCTGTATAGGTTTCGACCAGATCAGCATCATCTTCAACAATGAGAATTTTAGCCATCATGCTGCCTGATATTCCGTTCACCCTTCGACAATCGTTTCGAGTTCACGAACAAACGAAGTGGCATCAATGGGCTTGGGAAAATAAGCGTTGAAACCGGTTTTAATAGCCTGATCTGCTAGCTCTGGCGTGTGAAACGCCGTAATCGCGACACATGGAACATTCGCCAATGATCGATGTGACCGAACTTTTTTCAAAACGCCCCAACCGTCCACACCGGGCAACGCCAGATCGAGAATAATAAGGGTTGGAGTCATGCTTTCCAGAGCCTGCAACGCCGCTTCGCCGCTGTCGACGCCCGAACATTGGATTCCATAATGACCGAGCAGACCTTGAACCAGTTCCATGCTGTCCGCTTCGTCTTCGACAACCAGAACATTCCAACTCTTGATACTCACAGTGCAGACTCCTTGTTATCTAAAATCACCTTGCTAAGAGCAGAACGAATATCACTGACTAAGGTGTGGATATTGACGGGTTTCGTCAAATACCCGTCAAAGCCAGCTTCCAAAGCGCGGTCTTCATCACCAGCAATCGCATGAGCCGACAGTGCGAGAATTGGGATTAAGGACAATTTCGAATCGGCCTTGACCTGTGAACGAAATACCCACCCATTCATCACCGGCATAGATAGATCCGTCAAAATCAGATTCGCCGAAAAAGTTTGCAGGGCTTCCAGCGCTTCTTTCCCATTTGCCGCCGTCTTCACCTGCGCCCCATTAAATTCCAGTGTTTCCGCTACAACCTCCAGGTTGTCCGGTTCATCGTCAACAATCATCACTTGCCAAGTAGAAATATCGTGCCAATCCATCGTGCAAGTAACTCCTTAATTCGCCAGGGCTTCGAGAGCCATGGATTGTACCGTTGTTTGCAGATTTAAGGGTAGAGTCACCGTAAATGTACTCCCGCGATCCAGGACACTCTTTACAGCAATCTTGCCGCCCATCATACGTACAAGATTGCGCGTGATTGATAATCCCAGGCCGCTGCCTTTATATGCTCTGGAATAGCTGCCATCGACCTGGCGAAATTCCTCGAAGATGACATTTATGGCATGAGGTGGGATGCCGATGCCGGTGTCCGTCACTTCAATATTCCAGGTATGTTCCACCGAGTCGGTATTGATGTTTAGCGTAACCGAACCCTCTTTTGTAAACTTGAAAGCGTTGGAGAGTAGGTTTATTACAACTTGCTCGATACGCTTTTCATCCCCGCTCAACATATCTGGCACATCCGGGCTGATGGTCGTCACAAACTGAAGCTTGCTTTCAACCGCCAAGCTTTCCATCTGTGCGGTCATGCGTTCTGCCATGTCGCGAGGAGAGAAAGGACTTTCCACCATCTCAAGTCGACCCGCTTCAATTCGCGTCAGATCAAGCAGATCGTTGATGAGCGCCAGCAAGCGTTTACCATTTTCCTTTAAGCGTTCCAACTTGTGAACTTGCTTATCATTGAGGGGGCCGCTCATCCCGGCCATCAGCATATCACTGAAACCGATAATCGCATTCAGCGGGGTTCGGAGTTCATGAGAAACGTTCGCCAGAAATTCACCTTTTACACGGGCTGCTTCTTTGGCTCTGGCAGTCGCGATTCGCAAATCTTCGGCCTGCTTAATCAGATCGGTCTCACGTTTCTGGATGGCATCGGTCATTTCGTTGAATGCATCAGCGAACTGCCCGATTTCGTCCTGACGTACAATCTGACTACGCTGTGAAAAATCCCCTGATTGGATCGCATGGGCTGTAGTAGCGAGCGACGATATGGGCTTGACAATCTGATTGACAATCCATAAGGCAGTAATGACGGAAGCAATCAGCGCCAACAGAACCAGTATAGCAGTAAAAATAACCGTGTTGTACGCTAGATTTAGCGCCTCGGATGTAGGAGTCTCGGCCACAATCGTGAATGTCTGGTCGCCTAGTTGGAAGTGGGATGTAGCCAAAACCGCGCTTTCTCCACTTAAACCAGTTTGAACACTATCCTGGGCAGGTGGAGCAAACTTTACTCCTCGTAAAGCGATTGACGGATCATTATGCGCAATCACTTCATTTGTGGGTGCTACGAGATAAAGATCAGTCCCCTTCTGAAGATTGCCTACATCCCCTGAAACCAGGTTCTGCGCGCCCAACAATCGCAAATCTGCGACCAGGACACCATCCACCAAACCACTCCTGATGTTCTCAATAGGAAAACCGATTGTTATTAAGGGTTCTCCTGAAAATTCGTCAGTGTGTATCGGGGTGTAAAAAACAGATCTGTCGGTGGACGGCACAATGAACTCATCAGTCCCAGCGCGGCTTACAAAATCTGCCGGAGCAATGGCGAATGTACGAGAAACGCCTGCCACTTCCTGCCCTTTGTCATCGAGCAGGAAAACTTTATCAAAAGCGCTGTTCTGATTCAGCAGCGATGAGAGGGTGATTTGCTGTTCTCGCGTTGTGGATGCTAACAATCCACCTTGTTGAGCAACATCTTGCAAAACCTTTTCTAAGGACTGGAAATAGCCAGATAGCCCATCAGACTCGCGTTCGGCGATCTGCTGCTGCAAGGTTAATGCCTGCTGGGTTTGGGTATTAAAGGTTTGAGTACCAATAATAAAGCCAATCAACACCAGCGGAATAACGGTTAATCCGATAAATGAGCTTAGTAGACGGGTGCGGATACTACGACGCATAAGACATCTCCAGACGTTCTAAGGTACGTTTCGGGAATTACCGAACGATAATATCAGTTTGACGCAGGACTTCATCAGAAACCTCAAGGCCTATTGCATCTGCTGTTTTCAAATTGATTGCCAGGGAATTGGGCGCAATTTCTACAGGAAGATCACTGGGTTTGGCACCCTTGAGAATGCGATCCGCAAAACGCGCTGCCGTAGAACCAATTCCGTCCTCTGTATAGTTGTATGAGAGAAGCGGCCCCAAATCCATTATGTTAGGGAAAGCATTAGTAACGGGAATTTTGTTTTGCACACCAACCTGGATGAAGTCCCTGATATTTGGAGCAAAAGGCACAAGCATGATCGCATCTACAGCGGGCATATTCGCCAGCGCAGCAGTAACATCCTCAGGCGTAGGGAGTTCAGCAGGGACAATCGTGATACCGGACTTATCGGCAAAATCCTGTATCGCCTTCACCGCAGCGGCAGTTAGAGGGTTGCTCAGGCCGGGGTAAGGAACATACACTGTATGAATAGCTGGATCAAGCTGAATTAACCATTCAAGTTCTTTTCCATAGGCTTCGGAAACGCCTCCAACACCAGTGACGTTACCTTCAGTGTTTTGTAAACTTTTTACCAATCCTAACTGCACAGGATCAACAGATCCCACAAATATAACCGGTATATCGGTCCCGACAGTGGCGCGTTGGGCTGCTAAGGCCGCTGTCGTTCCATAGGCAACTATCACGTCGACATTTGCAGCCACCAAACTTTGCGCTGCTGCATCAAGCTTGTCAGGAGCAATGGAGTCCGAGTCGAAAATATAAGTCAGGTTTTCGCCCTCAACATAACCCAAATCTGCCATACTGGCACGAAAACTTAACTGCCTTGATCCCACCTGACCATTTGTCGTTGCAGAAGGGACAGGAACTGCGGGCGTAGCAGTTGGTGGAGCTACAGCGGTTGGGGTGGCTGCCGTGGGATTCGTTACACCACCACCCGGAACATTGCTGATTTCCCCAATCACAAATTTCTTTGTATTATCTTGAGCCATAGCAGGGCTTGCAATCCCAAGCACAAGAATTAGCAGTGAACAGATGATGAGGATATGATGTTTGGATGAAATTTTATGGATGACTGACAT
Source organism: Chloroflexota bacterium (assembly GCA_039933955.1). Classification (GTDB taxonomy): domain Bacteria; phylum Chloroflexota; class Anaerolineae; order Aggregatilineales; family Phototrophicaceae; genus CFX2. The sequence goes on along the minus strand of JBDTNB010000002.1, from coordinate 31,650 downwards.
ATGATTCCCTTTCTTTACATTGCTCAGGCCATGAATATGTTACTAATCCTATATTCCAATCCCATTGCAAATTGGGGCTGAACTTAGGAGAAAACAACTAACAAAACAACGAGACTTTGTTGATCGATTTCATCGTCTTGCAGATTTTGAAATAGATCAACACATAAGTCAGTTAGTGAAATTTTTCATCGTTGTAACAAACTTAATGTTAAACTACTTAAGAATTCGGCGAAAAAGATTTTTCATCAAGAATAAATCAATAATGCTCAGAAATAGCTCAATTATTGTCTCACTTGCTTGGCTTAAGTTATGGGTATAGCTGGGGGAATTATGGCGAATGTGGCAATTATCAGTGAGAAATCGAAATTAAAATCCCAAATTGAGCACTATTTAGGAGAGGTAAATTACTCGGTGACAATCGCCGATGAGGAATCAGATTTTGCCACAACGAACCTGATTCTTTACGACCTAACAGCTTCTCAAGGCATTGATGTAACCATCATTAAGCAGATCAAAACCCATACCCCTTTAACCCCCATTATTGCCATTGTAAATCACGGGGATGTTGCGGTAACCGCCAATGCCATCCGGGCTGGAGCCGTCAATGTAATTGAGATACCGCTTGACCAGAATTCGCTCATCAAGTGCGTCGAAGATGGGCTTTCACAAAATATGGATTTTCAGCAGGATCAAAGGGTTATTCAACAGGCAATTGAACTGCTGCAATCACTACAGGCCAACAAAGGAAACTTATATCCTCTGTTATCAGGTCATAATCCTGAGCAGTCTGCTATCCCCGATACCCGGAGTGAAGTTCTCCAAATTGGGGACTTAATGATCAAAATTAACCAGGAAAAAGTCTTCTATAAAAAAATATCGATAGACCTTACCCACACCCAATTCAGACTTCTGGCTATTCTTGCTAAGGAGCATGGCTCTGTAGTTGCCTTCGAAGAATTATACTTCCGCCTTCATGGTGAACGGATAGATCGCGCAGCATCGCGCACGGCTTTATCAGCCCATTTGAGCTATTTACGCACTAAACTCAATGATATAGGCTGCGGAGATTATTTAGAGAATATTCGGGGGCGCGGATACGTCCTTGGTATACCCGATACAGACCGTTCTCATTCCCGCAAAACCAATCTGGATTTGATGCTTGAGCAGCTACCCATCATTCTTTGGACGACAGACGATAAACTCCACATCACTTCGATCTTCGGGGCAGGCTTAACACTTTTGGGTTTACAACCTCACGATGTGATTGGGTTAACCCCCGAAGAATTTTTCCAATCGGATGTTAACCATTTGTCCGTTTTTGATGCCCATCATAAGGCATTACAAGGTGAAGCCAATACATTCGAGCAAAAAATTGGTAATCGAATTTTTCATGTATATATGGAGCCTTCATTTTCCAGCAAAGATCAGGTAACTGGCTGCATAGGGCTGGCATTTGATATTACCGAGCATAAAGAAGTTGAGCAGGTTTACTGGCAGTTGGTTCAACAATCCTTGCAAGGGATCATCGTTTTCCAAGACAACCGAATTGTTTTCGCCAATCCCGCGATCTCAGAAATTACAGGGTACACAATTGATGAATTGATTTCCATCGAAGATCCAGGTCAGCTAATTTACTCGGACGATCAATCGAAAGTTTATGAGAATATTCAAAAACACCTGGCAGGCGAAGAAATGCCCTCTTTTGTCGAATTTCGAATAATTCATAAAGATAGTTCAATACGATGGATAGCGCAGAGTGCCTTTGTCACAACCTTTCGTGGGCGTCCAGCAATTCAAACTTCTGCTATCTATTGGCCTCAAGAGAAATGAGATACTGAAGCCCGTCACCGCCCAAATGTTGTTCAAGGAAATCTACAGCCTGAATGGAGTGGAGGGTATTCTAGTTGTCGATGATGACAGAGAATTTACGCTACTCATCGAGCGAATGTTCCAGACCAACGAGATTCCAATGCTTATGATTTGGACAAGCAACAAATAGTAGATTTAAGGCTGAAACCCTGGGCAGATCAGTTTCTATTCTTGAGGATTGGGTTGTATATGGAGGAAAATAACGGATAGAATTACAATGATAATCCTATAGCTCCAACGAGATTCGAACTCGTGTCTTCACCTTGAAAGGGTGACGTCCTGGGCCTCTAGACGATGGAGCCTTATGGATGACAGTTTACCAGCCATACCCTAGCGCGTCAAGATAAAGTTCGCCGCAGATCGAAAACTTAACGCCCATACAAGTCCGCAACCACCGCCTGCACAATCTCCCGCACCTGGGCTTCCAAATCACCTTGAGGCTGTGGCTGTGTATTCATTCCGCTGTGCGGTGCGACACCACAGGCATTGTAAAACCGTTCGGCGTCGCCAGGACGGGCATAACCCAGCTTTTCGCGGATGGCAATCAGTTTTTCCACCTGATCGGGCGAAATGCTGCTTTTCGCGCCCCCTAATTGCTGCACCATAAACAAAATCTTGGCGGCATGTTCCAGGCTTTCCAGGCGCATATAGGCATCCCAGACGTTGGCGGCGACCGTCAGCGACCCATGATAAGCCAGCATAATGGCATCGTGTTCGAGGATCAAGCGGCTGATGGCGTCGCGGTTTTCCGGGCCAGAAGGCGTCGCATACGGCGTGGTCGGGATAATCCCTAGCGTGATGACCATTTCCGGGATCAAACACTGCCCGAAATCGTAGCCAGCAATGGTCATAGCAACCGCAGTCGGTGGATGGGCATGAACCACGCCCTGCACATCAGGCCGCTGCCGGTAACATTCCAGGTGCATGGTCAATTCGGAGGTTGGGCGCAGATGCTTATTCAACGCGGTAATCTCGCCGACCCGCTCACCCTGCATATTGACAATAATCAATTCGTCCGGCGACACAAAGCCCTTCGCAAGGCCACTGGGCGTCGTCAGGATGCGATCCGGCCCCAAACGCGCGCTGATATTCCCCGCCGCGCCGTCGATATACTGATTGCGGTGCATGAGCTGCCCGATCAGGCAGATTTGCTCCCGCAGTTCTGATTCTGAAAGCAATTTATTCATTGGGTGCGAATCCCACCAAACATGGCTAACTCAAAAATCTTCAGATAACAATCCACATCGGCAAAACCGATTTCACGCAGCCAATTGCATTGTACGTCCAGCGGCGCAAGCAGATTAGATTCTTTATGCGGGCGATGATGATAGTCGTCCGCAACCGCCTCGCGCGATGGATTGAGTCCGCGTTTTTGATTATGGGCGACCATCTCGTCGATAAATATCTCATCAAAAACCTGTTCCAGCCAGGGCGACCCCGGCGCAACATGTTCCAGATTCAGGAAGATACCACCGGGTTTAAGCAGGTCGTAAATTTCCTGATACAGTTCGCGTTTGCGGCTGTCCGGTTGGTGATGAATCGAGAAACCGGAGACAACCACATCAAATGGGGCATAGGCTTTGACGGATTCCACCCAGGACGACGTGCCGTAATCCTGGACGACAAAAGTCAGGTTTTCTTTGCGCGCGGCCAATTTATGCTGCGCGGCCTCGATCATGGGCTGGGAAAAGTCGAGCAAGATGCCGTGTGCGTCGGGATAATGGGCGAGAACCGCCTGCCCCAACACACCATCACCGCAGCCGAGGTCGAGAAAATTATCCAGGTTGGGACGGGCTTCCTGAATCACACGCACCATCACAGCCAACTGCTCGGCAGCTAAAGGAATCGCGCCGCGCATCCCTTCCAGAAAATCATGGCTGACCGAAGCCGACTGCCACACCCTGTCGTTACGCTCTATCATGGCCTCTCGACTTTGCTCGTTATAACCTGTGGGGAATATCCTGACGATTAAACCGCATCCCAACCAAGCTGTGCGCCGAAGCGCGTGTTGGCGCGGATAATTTTTGCCATCTCGCCGTGAAGCTGGGAAATGACCACCTGACGCACTTTTTGTTCAGGTTGCAAGGCTTTGTCCACAATGTCCAGGGCAGCCTCAACATCCGACACCAGGCCGGTGAACAAAACCAGCCCTTTGCCATCCAACCCATCAGCGAGGCGGACTTCCAGCAGCGTTACCAGTGCGCCTTTTACGCCCTTATCGGCAGCCTGGATCGCAGCGGAGACGGTACGGGTTTCGATGATGCCGAGCGCATCTTCTTCTTTGGGGGAGCGTCCACCAGCGAGGGCGCGGACGACATCGGGATGAACACCGGGGAGAAAAATATGATCGTGGAGGGCATCAGGCGCGGCTTCTTTCCCGGCCTTAAGTGCCTCTTCAACCTCACCGACTGAACCACCGACCAACACCAAAAAATGCCCCGGATGCACCGTTCCGGCATGGACAACATCCAGCGTGGCACGTTTGACCATCGCATCGCCTGCCAGGATACCGGCGGCAATGCTGGTGAATTCGAGCAGCGCCAGTGCGGGGTCAATGACCAGGGGTTTCGAGTCGGGCATGAGATCGGACATGAATACTCGATGTTACGTGATAACTTTCACGGCTTGAGCATATATCGCTTGCCTGAATTTGCCAAGTGGGGAGCAGAGAAAGTGCAGAGTAAAAGAAAAGAAAGTGATGAGTAATGAGTGACGAGTTATGAGTAAAAGCGAAGACAGATGCTAGGAACGATTGCGGTGGCAGAAGTGGCAGGGTTGAGAAAATTGTCGCCGCATTGGCGGGCGGGAAGCACGGGAAGCGCCGCCGCATTGCGAATTTTGTAGGCGGGAAGCACGGCGAGCGCCACCGGGTTGGCGCAAATGCGGCGGGTACGAGGGAGCCATCTGCCGCTGCGCGAATTTCGCCCATGTGCAGCATGAACACGGGAGACTGCCGCCGCAATTGCGACAAGCCAATCACAGAGAAACAGCGGTTCAACGATTCAGCGCAAGCAGATAAAACATCGTGCCAAGACTCCTAAACACCAGGGTGGAAGATCAGGATAGCACAAATTTGAGGTCAAAAGCGAAACATTTGTTTGAACATTCGGTTTGAGTATTGAAACGGTCTGGGCAGGAGGCAAAAGGGCGTTCAATTGAACGCCCCTACTCAACTTTTGCTTTTGGCTAATTGCTAAACAATGCGGAAATTGTCTTTCAACGTGCAGCGGCGCAAGCGGCTGAAGCTGCGGCAGGTCGTCATACCCTCGCCCGTCGGGCTGGCAATCGTGAACGACGTATAACCCTCACCGCCCCACCCCAGACCTGCCAGACAAGGCGCGTTTTTGACGAAAATCGAGGAGTCGATGGCCCGCGCCATGCGGCTGAGGTTGTCGATGTTTTTGCTGTGCATCACGGCGGTGTGGCGGAAACCATGTTCCGATTCGACTGCGAGGTCAATTGCCGAATAGACATCCGGCATGGGTACAACCGGCATAATCGGCATCATCTGCTCCGACCAGACCAGTTGATGATCGGGTTCGACCACCGCCACAATCTGACGGACTTCACTGCCAACATTGATGCCGATTTCTTTGAGGAGCACATTAGCATTCTGACCGATAAATTCTTTATTCATCAGGCCGGGTTTGCCGGGGCCGCGATCTTCATCAAAAATGGATTTCATCAGGCGCTTGAGCTGCCACGACGTAATCAGATAACCACCGTGCCGAGTCATCGAATCGACCAGATCATTCAGCACCGATTCGACCACGATGCAGGTTTTTTCGGTTACGCAGACCAGATTGTTATCGAAGCTGCCACCGATGACCACATCACGTCCAGCTTGCTCGATGTCGGCGGTTTCGTCTACCACAACCGGTGGATTACCCGGCCCCGCGCAGACCGCCCGTTTACCGCTTTTCATGGCCTGCCGCACCACGTCGATGCCGCCGGTCACCGCCAGCAAGCGCACCTGCTTATGAACCATTAGATTTTGCGCCGAGTCAATCGTCGGTTCGACTACGCAGGACAGCAAATTCGGCGGGCCGCCCGCGTTCTGGATAGCCTGATTGAGCAGTTGAATCGTATAGGCGCTGCACGCTTTTGCCCTGGGGTGGGCATTGAACACAACCGCATTACCCGCACTAATCATGCTGATGCTGTTGTTGATAATGGTGCTGGTCGGGTTGGTGGTCGGCGTAATCGAGGCAATGACACCGTAAGGCGCGTATTCGGTGAGTGTCAGGCCATCGTCGCCCGTCCAGACATGCGAGTCGAGAAATTCCGGCCCCGGCGTTTTGTTGGCAGTCAGCAAATTTTTCTGGGTCTTATCTTCGACACGCCCCATGCCAGTTTCTTCGACGGCAAATTGCGCCAAAACCCCGGCATGTTCACGGGCGGTGGCGCGCATGGCATCGATCATGTGTTTGCGCACATCCAGCGGCATTTCGGAAAGCTGCTCATAGGCAGCACGCGCCGCCGCAACCGCGCTGTCTGGGTCATGGAACATGCCGTCGCCTTTACCTGCTTCAATGCGCGGGATCGGCGCAGGTGAACCCCGGTGGACTGCCGACGCGCTGTCGGCATCGCCTAATTCGCGCAGCACATTCTGGACGATGCGCCCAATTTGTGAGTCATCCAAAGGTGCAGAATCAGCCATTTTTTGTTTCGCTCTGCTGCTGAGGCGGTTCAACCGGTAAGGTTATCGTAAAAGAGGTTTTTTTGGTCGTGGGGTCGGTTTTGGCGGTAAAGCTGCCACCGTGCGCCCGTGCGACGGCGTTAGAAAATGGCAAACCCATCCCCACACTGGTACGGCTGCCGGCCTGACGCTTGTCCCACTGCGGGGCACGTTCGACAATCTGCTGTTCGAAGTCGGGGAAAATCGCCCGTCCATTATCGGTAAAGCTGATCTCGATATTGTCCGCGACCCGCTGGACACGCACATTGAGCACATCGTCGCGAACGGTGAACTTAACAGCATTGTCCACCAGCGCATTGACAACCCGCCCCACAAGATAGGCATCAACATTTGCCATCAACGGTGAATCCGGGATTTCTAATTCCAGTTTGAGTTTCTTGGTCGAAATGGCGTAATCTTCAGTGGCGATAGTATCACGGATGATCGCAGCAACGTCGGTTTGTGAACGCTCTAATTCATAATTGGCGGTTTCAAGGCGCGCCAGATCGAGCATGTCGCCGACCATATTGTGCTGGCGATTGGCAGCCGCCAACGCGCCGCGCAGCAGCGGCATAATTGAGGCCATGTGCTCGTCATCTTCGGTGGTGGCAATAATCACTTCCATCGCGCTGATGATGAGTGCCACCGGGCTTTTCAGATCGTGTCCAAGCAACCAGGCGGTTCCTACGATGTCTTCCACGGTGCTTCCCAAAATAATGCCTGTTGCAGGCGGTAAATCAGCCATTCATTACCTGTTTTTCACGAGAAACGATACAAAGTATATTTCGACATCCATTGTACCCTACTCTTGCGATGTATCCAGCACTTCGTAGACTGTGACGGACTCCTCACGACCTTTTACAAATTGGTCGCCTACCAGATTGACCTGGATGTTATCCGCACTTTGATCAAAAGTGGCCTGACTGATGAGGATTTGACCGTTGTTGCTCAAGCCTTGCAAGCGCGAGGCAATATTGACCGTATCACCCACCGCCGTAAATTCCATCAGATCATGTGTACCGACATTGCCTACCACTGCCAGACCCGTATGGATACCGAAATTGATGCGGATGCGGAAACCGGGATCAAATTGTTCATAGAAATCCGGCAGGGCGTTGCGGATTTGCAGGGCAGTCTTGATCGCGCGCAGCGCATGATCGGACTGTGCCAGCGGTGTATTGTAAAGCGACATCACGCCATCGCCGATGAATTTATCGACAGTGCCGCCGTTGCTTTGAATCATGCTCACGACCAGGGCGTGATATTGGTTCAAAACACCGAGCAGCAGTTCTGGTTGGGTGCGTTCGGAAAGGGACGTGAAGCCTTCCAGATCGCTGAACATCACCGTGACTTCCTGCAACTGACCGCCCAATTTAACCTGGGTAGGGTCTTGCAGCAGTTTTTCGACCACTGACGGCGAGACAAAGCGTTCAAAAGTTTGCCGGATCATTTCTTTGGTCTGGCGCAGAATGTCGGCTTCAGCTTTGGTGCGCAAACGGGCATCAATGCGCGCTGCCAATTCGCGGGGGCTGAAGGGCTTCGACAGGTAATCATCTGCGCCCAGGCCGAGACCCGTGACACGGTTGTCGATGTCAGCCAGCGCAGTGAGCATCAGCACCGGAATATGCGCCAGATTTTCATCACTTTTGAGAATCGCCAGGACATCGAACCCACTCATACCCGGCATATTGACATCGAGGATAATCAAATCTGGCGGGTCGGATTGGGCGGCCTGCACCGCACTGGGGCCGTCCGCCGTTAAAACGGGTTCGTAACCAATACTTTCTAAAATATCTTTTACAAGCTGCCGACTGTTTGGATTATCTTCCGCGACCAGAACTCTCACAATGGCATCCTTCAGGTCATCAATTTGGTGATTTTTACGGCCAATAAGCTCAGGTCAATCGGTTTCGCAAGGTAATCGTCGCACCCCGCCGCCAGCGCCCGTTCGCGGTCACCAACCATTGCGTGAGCCGTCAGCGCAATGATGGGGATATGTTGAAGCGCAGGGTCAGATTTGATTTGGCGTGTCGCCGTCCAGCCATCCATCACTGGCAGTGACAAATCCATGAGAATTAAATCCGGCACTTCGGCTTCTGCCAGCGCGACCCCGGTCTTCCCATCCCCCGCCTGGATCACCACATATTCGAGCGTTTGCAGCAAATCGGTAAGCAACATCATGTTGTCGCGATTATCTTCGACAACCAGAATGCGAGCCTTGTTCACCGGCATGGGGAACCTCCCCCACCTGAAACATAAATTATTATGGCAGTATTTTCGTACAAAACCTATTAAGCCCCAATCATAACACTATCGCGCGCATTAGCCTACCACAGTCGGGTAAGACTAAAGCACCATTTATGAACATTGTGACTCAATAGCAAATGAAAGTAAACCGGACTAAAGGGGTGACTCGGTAGTTAGGGGAGTGTCCGATTTGGTATAGATGACGCTCTCGTTCGTCTGCCAAGTATCGACAATTGCCATGATGATAGCATCACAGGGCCGTCCATCGGTGAGGGTGGTTTGGCGGGCAGTGCTGCCGGTGGCGACCAGCACATATTCGCCTTCGCTCGCGCCAATCCCATCAACGGCCACCTGATAAAGCTCGGTTGGCTGCAAATCCGGCGCAATCTTACGCACGATCCGCAGCGACAACCCATCCATATTTTCCGTTTTCTGGCTGGCGATTACGCTGCCAACCACTTCAGCGATAAACATGCGCCCTCATTTCCCTGCTCCATCGTCACTGTTCGTTTGTCGATATAACCATACGCACGCTCCTCTTGTTCCCCCTCTCCATGCAATGGGGAGGGGGTTAGGGGGAGGGGATGGTTATTCCTTACGCCCGCTGGGATTTTCGCGGCCTTGCACGCCTTCTATGGAAGCCAGCGCCGCGCCATATCCGGCCATGATGTCCTGCTCTTCGCCGCCCAGATAAATACGCCCGAAACTACCAAAGGCCTGCACTTCCAGGATATTGATATTCGCAGCTTTTTCGGCTTCGTTGGCCGCCAGCGCCGCATAACCCGCTGGTTCGACTTCCAACACATACATCGTTTGTCCGGCCAGGATCATATGACCATGCCGGAGGCGATTAATCAACTGTGTCTGATGCGCGTCAATATTGCGGATAATCTGGCTGGAGACGATGCGCGGTTTGAGACGATCTTCTTCGCGCACACCCAGCGATTCCAGAATTGCTTCACCAGCGGCGCGCGTCTCGGCCTGACTGCTGGAGTGGACTTCCAGCAAACCGTACAGTCGCTCAACAATCTGCATCCCCGGCTTCACAGACGTGGCCTTGAGCGCCACATCCGTGATCCGGTTGATTTCAATACCGGGTGAAATTTCAATCCACAACGATGCATCCCCCGGCAGCGGCAGGAAACCCCGTGCGACTGTGCCGAGGAAAGCCGCGTGCTGCGGTTGCAAACTATCTAAAAACACATAACTGCGCAGGTCAACGCTCACGGTTTCGCTCTCCGAGTGGTGGATTCAGTTGTATCCAGGGCTTGTAATTTGGCATTGATACGCTGCGAGTCCGGGAAGGATTCATATTGGCCGAGTAAGGCTTCCAGGTGCATCACCGACTCGCGGTCAAATTCCTCATAGTCGCAAATATCACATTTCCAGAGCGCCATATCCGGCGCGCTCACCAGTAAATCGCCGACCATGCGGAGGTAGGTTCCCTTGCCCGGATGGCAAAACCCAATCTGGCAGGATGGGCAGGGATAAGTTGAATCGTCGTTCATGTTACCTCCGTTAAAGTGATCAATGTTGAGGATCACCATAATTATAAAACAGAATACCCCATTTGGGGGGCGGCCACCAACGAATAATCGCTCGTCCCATGATTGCGCCGCGTCTAATAGGGCCAAACGCACGCGAGTCGTGGCTGTGATTGCGGTTGTCGCCCATGAAAAAATATTCATCCTCGCCCAATTGGATGGTCTCATTCGGGCAGCTTGATGCAACACAGGGTTCGTTGATATAGGGTTCGTCGAGTTTCACGCCGTTGATATACACAACCGTGTCGCGGAACTCGATGGTTTCACCGGGCAGACCAATCAGCCGTTTGATGAGCGGCGGATCGCTGGCGGGCACATTCGGCGGCGTGAAAACCACAATATCGCCGCGCGCTGGGTTGCCGAGCAAATAGCTGACGCGGCTGATAATCAAGCGTTGGTCGGCGATGAGAGTCGGTTCCATGCTGATCGAAAGCACGACGGATCGCGGAATCGCCATTTCCAGCAGGAGATAAACACCAACCAGAAATAAGAGCGTCTGCACGCCCTCACGCAGCAGCCCTTTTCGATGCAGCCGGGGACGCGACACCAAATCAGGCTGCCCCGTTATCGAATCCATCTAGGGATTGGCGCCTTCGGGATAGCGAATGTGATTCACGAGTCCCCAGTCGGAGGGCGGCCAATAGCGAACCATCGCCTCGCCGATGATGCGCTCACGGGTGACGGGCGTCGTAAATACCCGCGAATCGCTGCTGTGATTGCGGTTGTCGCCCATCATGAAATATTGGGTGGAGTCAAGCTGCCAGGTTTTATCGGGGCAGCGATCCGGTGTACAGGGTTCATTAATGTACGGTTCTTCCAATTTCACGCCGTTGATATAGACAAACGTATCGCGAATTTCAACATTATCGCCGGGCAAACCGATCACGCGCTTGATATAGGGTGGCTCGTCCGGCGGCTGACCGGGCGGGTTAAACACCACAATATCGCCGCGTTCCGGATCACCCATCAGGTAATTCACACGGGTGACAACCAGTACCTGCCCGGTATGAAAGTTGGGCTGCATACTGGGGCCTTCGACGATGAAGCGCACGGTGGCGAGATTCACAAGGGCATAGATCGCCCCTATCAACACAATCGTTTCGATGATTTCGCGCGAAAAACCCCTCCGGTGAAGGGTCGGGCGAGGGAGCGTGATTTCAGATGGTAAGGCTTCCAACGGTTACACCCGCTTGCTAGCTTGCTGTGGTATCGGTAAATTCGTAATGGATTATAATCATAGATGGTGTGAGGGGCAATCCTTGTTACGAGATGGTACTTTTTTTCTAATGGATTATACACTTTCGTGATAGGCAAAATATAATCTTGGCCTTATACTGGTAATTCAGTGTGTGAACAAACATTACGAGGCATAGTTTGGCTGGCGAACGAATCCTAGTTGTAGACGACGGAAAAGAAAACCGCGAATTCCTGGTTGAGTACATCCTTCAACCGAACGGGTTTGAATCGCTCGTCGCGCGCGATGGCAAAGAGGGGCTGGATATGGCCCTGGAACTCCACCCGGATTTAATCCTCTTGGATTTAGAGATGCCGCGCATGAAAGGCACCGACGTGTTGAAGAACCTCACGGCGGCACAGTCGGACATCCCGGTCATACTCATGACCTTTCACGGGTCAGAAGAAATTGCCATCGAAGTTTACCGGCTGGGCGTGCGCGATTATGTAAAAAAGCCCTACACGGTTGATGAAATGTTGACCGCCATCGAACGCAGCCTGAGTGAAGTCCGCCTGCGTAAAGAAAAAGAAGCCTTGACCGAGCGTGTGCTGTCTGCCAACCGCGACCTGCAACGCCGCCTGCAAGAAATGAATGTGCTTTACAGCGTCGGCAAAAGCGTGACCGAACTCATGAACATGAATGAGCTGCTGCCGCGCATTGTCGATGCCGCCGCACAGGTCACGCAGGCCGAAGAAGGCTATATTTATCTGCTGGAAAACAACCGACTGCTCTGCCGTGCCCAGCGCCGCCTGAACAATGGACGCGCCCGCTCTGCCGACCTGGAAATGAACGATCCCTACGCGATGCAGGTCTTGCAAGCCGGGAAGCCGCTGGTGCTCAAGCCGGAGCAGCTTACATCTGAACAAGGCAAAGTTTATTCGATGGCCTATGCGCCCATGATCTTTCGCAATGAAGTCATTGGCGTGCTGGGTGTGAGCAACCTGACCGCCGATTCGCATGTCTTCACCAAGCACGACAGCGCCCTCCTGAGCACGCTCACCGATTACGCCACCATCGCGATTGAGAATGCCCGCAACTTTGAAGCCCTGCGCCATACCAAAGACAAAGAACACGAGCAAATACGCGGGACTTTCGAACGCTTTGTGCCGCCGTCGGTGGTTGACCGCGTACTTTCGCATCCCGAAGACCTGAAATTGGGCGGCACACGCCAGGAAATCAGCGTATTATTCGCCGATATTCGCGGCTACACCGCCTGGAGCGAAAACGCCCCGCCGGAAAAAGTGGTCGAGATGCTCAACGATTATCTGAGCCTCGCCGCCGAGATCATCCTGGCCTGGAACGGAACCCTCGATAAATTTTTCGGCGACGGTTTGATGGCGATTTTTAACGCCCCCAATCCGCAAGAAGATCATGTGCATCGGGCAGCCGACGCAGCCCTGGCACTCATGAAAGCGGGCGAAGAAATGCGCGCGCGGCGCGGCGATGACCTCCATTACAGCATCGGCGTCAACGTGGGCGAGGCAGTTGTCGGTTATATCGGCACGGATCGCGCGATGAATTACACTGCGATTGGCGATGTCGTCAACACCGCCAAACGGCTGCAAGAACTGGCACAACCAGGGAAAATCTGGGTTGAGGATGAGGTCGTCAAACGCCTCGGCGATCTGGTGCAGGCACAAGCCCTGGGCGAGATCAAGATTCGCGGACGCAAAAAAGCCGCTTATGCCTATGAATTGCAGGGCTTAAAACCCCGATAGTCGATGGAACTGATCGGGCTTGCTTTATGTATCTTTGGATTAGCAGTCATTCTTGGCACACCCCTGATCTGCACAGGTGTCGTCATAAAATGGGCAGATTTAGTCTCATGGAGCGCTCCAAATCTACCCTATCCTGGCTGGGTGAAAAAATTATTAGGCACGCGCTTTTTAGTACATATAATTATTTTCGCGACATTTATAGTAATCATCCGTAGATACCTGGATCGAGCCACTATAGAAGGGCGATTTGCTGGAATATTTGACGCAGTTATTAATCCCCTGTGGATACTGATCTGCCTGAGTGGATTTTGGCTGGCGCGAAACTTTTCTACCGGCTCCGCCAGCGTGAAAAAGTGGCTGATTGCCGTTGGATTTGCAGGTTATTGTCTCTTCGCAGGATGGCTTACATTAGTTCCATTATCGTTCGTCGAAAATTTTCAAACGCTGTTTTTCTACCTATCCCCATTAAATTTCTTACTGGGATTTACCTTTTTGCGTACCTCCACTGGTGAGCCTCCCAACGGACGCCGCCCCTTAAAATACATCATCCGTGATGTCGCCATCGGTTATGCTGCTACCTTTTTTTGCTTCGCCTTCATATCCACCTTGAAGGTTGACTGAAATTTTCAAAGTTTGAATCTTCGAACTGGACAATTTAGAACATTTATTCTACAATGTATCCTGTGCAAGAATATCACACACTCAAATCTATTGACCGTCACGCGCTACCTGTAGGGGTTTATCGGTGATAAACCCTCCACCATTTTCCGTTTTCCATGTCAAATTGGCATATTCCACCATCCCGCCCGTATTGCCGAATCGTCCGTATCGGCATAAGTAGCATCAGCAGCATTTGCGGAATCGTCGGCAGTGGCAAAAACCCTACCCTTCCGCCGCCAACCCTGAGCGGAAAATCAGCGACGGCAGACCTTTCGCCATCGCCGCCGACGACAACGGCGATACGATTAAGAAAACCTGTAATACTTGACAATCGGGAATCAAAACCGATTCCCATTTTCAACATTTTCACCGACTTCAACGATCCGAGGGAGAAACAACCACACAAAACGGGAATCAAAATGAGAATCTTTCTCGATTCTCATTTTTATCATCGTGAACGCAAAGACCTTTTCCGGTCTCTTGACTAAAGACTTAGCGTAGCGTAGCTAACGACTATCGACTTTCTTTCGCTTCCAACATCCCATCGCGCGGGCGGAAGCTGAGGCGGACAGGCGTGCCTTCAAACGGATACTCGCCGCGAATCTGGTTTTCCAGGAAGCGCTTGTAAGTGAAATGCACCAGCCGCGTATCGTTCACATGGAACAGGAATACCGGCGGGTTCACCGAGACCTGCGACATGAAATAGATTTTCAGACGCCGTGTACCCTTCGCAGGCGGCGCATGTTTTTGTACCGCAGCCCGCAGCAAACGGTTGAGTTCAGCCGTAGCGATGCGCTGGAAACGCGCCTGCCATACCCGGTGCGCCGTCTCCAACACCTGATGCACGCGCTGCCCGGTCAACGCGCTGATGTAAATCACAGGCGGTTCCGGCAAGAAGTCAAACTTGGCGTGGATGTCCTCCGTGAACTTGTTCATGGTGTCGTTATCTTTTTCGATAGCGTCCCATTTGTTGACAATGATGACCACGCTGCGAAAGGTGTCGGTGATGTAACCCGCGATGTGCATATCCTGTTCGGTGATGCCGTCGACAGCATCCAGCATCAACAGTGCCACATCCGAGCGTTCCAGGGCGCGCATGGTACGCACGACGCTGAATTTTTCGACACCGGGTTCGATTTTGCCGCGTTTGCGGATGCCCGCCGTGTCCACCAGTTTCACCGTTTCGCCGTGCCATGTGATTTCGGTGTCGATAGCGTCGCGGGTTGTCCCGGCAATCGGGCTGACGATGACTCGTTCTTCGCCCAGCAGCAAATTGAGCAGGCTGCTTTTGCCGACGTTTGGCCGCCCGATGATCGAAATTTTCAGGATTTCGGTATCGTCACCATCACCGGTTTCTTCGGGAATCTGGGCAAAGGCTTCGACCACTGCGTCCAGCATATCGCCCACGCCCTGCCCGTGATAGGCGCTGATCGCGAACACATCACCCAGACCGAGACCGTAAAATTCAAAAGCGTCATCGCGCTTTTCGTGGGTGTCTACTTTGTTGGCCGCAATCAAAATCGGCTTCTGTGTACGCCGCAGAATTTCGGCGATTTCCAGATCGGCTGCCGTGATACCATGTTTGGCATCCACCAGCATGACAATCACATCCGCCTGATTCACGGCTTGCAATGCCTGTGCTTTGATCTGCGGCACAAAATCAATACTGCCCTCAGCCAATGGTGAGGTGTCCCGCGTGCCTTTCGGTTGGTAGACTTCAATACCACCCGTATCCATCACGTCAAAATCAATCCCGCGCCAGTAAGACTCGGCTTGCAGCCGGTCACGAGTCGTACCGGGAATCGGGTCGGTCACGGCAAGGCGTTCCCCGACCAGACGATTAAACAGTGTACTTTTGCCGACATTCGGTCTACCGACCAGCGCGACCAATGGTTTTCGCGCCATAATCCACACCCTCTCACATTCATCAATGCATATGAAACGCTCCGACGCGAGTCGCGCCCAGCGTGTCGATTTCAAAAAAGCGGCTTCAGAGCCACCTACGCAAGTTCTTATGTGTTGCAGATTTTGATTTTATCAGATGAATAGGGCCGTGCGAAGGTTCAAGGCTTAGCCGTCGGCAGATAGGGTTAGCTGCGGGGTTGGTATGAGTGTCGCTGTACCCCCGGCAATGTCCACATCAATTTCAGCGGGCAGGACGGAAATACTTTCCTCAGGAAGCTGCCCCTGGCTGATCGAAACCGTCGGCTTGAGGGTGTAGGTTCCATCTTTTAGGCCGTTCAGATCAATCGACACACGGATGTCACCAATTTGCAGGGGATCAAGCTGCGGCTGCGGGCCAGTAAGCAAAACGGTCACTTCGCTGGGCGCGAGGTGGGCCGAATGACCATCCGGCAGCCCTAGAACCTCTACCGGAATGGCATCGAATTCTCGGCTGGCGGTCAGCGTACTGATTTCAACCGACACGGTCACATTTTGACCGGACAATACCAAAAGATTGTTGTCGGGCAGCACAACCGGCACTTCGACTTCAAAATTGGTCGTCCGGTCTGTGAGGCTGATCGGCTGCGTCGAAAGCGTTTCGGGCAGGTTGGCAAGCTGCGTGGGCGAACCACTCACCAAAATCACCTGTGGATCATAACTCAGGGCGTTCAGCACATAGCCGTCAGGGGGTGTACCGTCTATCGTGGGGCGGACGGCAATCTCGCGCACATCATCCCGACGCCGAATCGCAACCGTCACATGTACAATCTGCGGGTCAAGGGTCAGATCTGCAACCGCGTTCCCGTCCGCATCGACAGGTGACAATTTCATATCGGCCTGATAGGGGTTACGCTGCTGCCCCAAATCCAGCGAAACCTGCGCCGCCACGACTTCATCGACTTTGCTGGCTGGGCCGCTCACCAACACCTGATTCAGATTCACATCGAAAACGGGTTCTTCGCGCGAATATCCGGCAGGCGGTTCGTTGGTCACCACTGCCCGCAGCGGAATCTGGCGCTGGTCAGCCGCTTCCAGGGTCAGGCGCATCAGGCTGGGTGATATGTCAATTACGCTGGCCTGTGGACGCGCCAAGCGTGCCTGCAATTCAACCGTGTGTTCGCCAGGGCCTAAGCCGCTCAGATCGGCCCAAACCTCAATTTCCTCGGTGCTGAGCAGATCATAAACTGATTTTGGCGCACGGATGACCAGACTGGCGGTGCGATTTTGCGCGCTGGGGCTGATAATCAACAAGCCAGCGTCGGGGGTCATTCGGATGTCTACCCGCCCCGGAAAACGTGCCTGCTGAATGGGGTCAGATTGAAAGGTGGCAATCACCCAGACGAAAAAAGCCAGTACCAGTGAGCCTGCAAACCAGATGGCGTTATCGACCAGGGCACGGGTGATGCGAGGCGGGGTCTGCATCAGGCTTGCTTCCGCCCACTCCGCAGCGAACTTAGCACACGTCCTGCCCGCGCGCCCAACTGCGCCAGTGGGGATGTGGATTGGTTACGTTCAGCACCGTAAAAAGCATCCAGAATCGTGCGTAACCGTTTGGAATCCAGACGGGGAATAATGCGCCCGCCATTGGTGATCGAAATCTTGCCAGTCTCCTCCGAAACCACCACACAAACCGCATCACTCACTTCGCTGATGCCCAGCGCAGCGCGGTGGCGCGTGCCCAATTTTGGGTCGGGCAAATTGCGGCTGGCAGTCAAAGGCAGTACAGAAGCCGCCGAGGCGATGCGACCATCACTATCGACAATCGCCGCCCCATCATGAAGTTCAGTTTTCGGCCAAAAGATGGTGAGAAGCAGTTGAGCGGTCACGTCGCTGTTGAGCGGGATTCCGGTGCGAATATATTCCTGCAAATTGCTGTTGCGCTGTAGGACAATCAGCGCACCATGCCGCCGTTCGGATAATTTCTCAGCGGCCTGCACCACTTCATCGATAATCCGTGCGCGCAGATTATCGGGTGCTGTCCGGTTGAACAACGCGCCCGCCCTGCCCAACTGCTCCAGGGCGCGCCGGATTTCCGGCTGAAAAATGACCGGAATAGCGATCCCCAGCACGAGGATCATGTTCTCCAGCAGCCAGCGGAGCGCCAGCAGGTTGAGCAAACTGGAGACCAGCAGCATACTGCCGACAACCAGCAAAATGCCGCGAAGCAGAGCGATGGCCTGTGTACCCCGGAAGAAAAAACTCGCGCCGAAAAACACTAAAGCCACCAGAAATATATCCAGCAGCGATTTGAGTGTCAGATTATCCAGCGCCCAGAGCAGTTCCACCGTTTATCCACCTAATTGTGACAACAATCTACGATAATCTTCAATGCCATCTGGATTGAGCTTCACTATCTGGCGAATGGTCGTGATCGCATCCTGATGCAGCCCGGCTTCCAGTTGCAGTTCACCCAACGCATCCAACTGCTTAATGGCATCATCCTTGCGGTTGAGCTGGGTATAAATCGCCCCTAAACGCGAACGTAAACCCGTATCATTTGGATACATCGTCACTAGTTCTTCGAGAAGTTGTGTGATGCGGTTAATCTGCTTGCCCTTCGCGTACAGACTCAGGAGCGAGTCTAATTTTTTGATCGCCTCAACTGTATTGTTCTGACGATAATGGATATCGATTAACATCCGATGAGCGCGTTCGTCGGACGGTGATAACTGGATAATTTCCTCGTAGGTTTTCTGAGCCTTACGAATGTCGAGGCGCATCTGGTCAATATCGGCAACACGGTGCTTGATACGCACGATGCGATCTGGCGAGGCGCCCACTTTGTTGGCCATTTTTTCTGCCGAATTAAAGATGTCGCGCGACATATCGAAATTACCCAGTTGATGATGGGTATCGGCCAGATCAACATATTGGTCGAGCGCCTCATCCCAGCGTTCTTCACTTTCCAGAAGCTCGATCAGACTCTCACGAATGGAAACATCCAGCGGAGCCATCTCTAATACTTCGCTAAGGATCGAAGCGGCTCGATCATTTTCGCCGCGCACCAGATAGGTCTTGGCGATGGTGTTATATTTGGTAATGGCCTGCCGCACTCGGCCTTCTTTCATCATGATTTCGGCCATGCGGACATGAACAGGCAGATAAAACGGCGAAAATTCAACCGCGCGATGAGCTTCGTCAATCGCCAGAATCAGCAGCCCCTGGCGCATGTATTTATCAATCAGCGAAACCGACTCGGTAAGCTTATCACCCTGGCTGGCGACCAGAATATCGACCACACCCTGCTCACCCTGGTCACGCAAGGTATCTTCAAGCTGACGACGGGTATCCCCAATCCGCTGCTTCCATTCCTTGCCGCTCAAGAGATTGATAAAGCGGGTGTTAATGGCGGTCAGCGCCTCATTGGAACGCCCATCGAGGGTCGTGAGCAGTTGGTCATAGAGGCTGGACAGGTCGCCTTCATCTTCGTTGAGCGCGGTATCAACAGCCTGCAAACTCTGGATGAGATAACGCGAGGCCTGTTTTTGCTTACCCTGTTCGAAATAGGCTTTGCCCAGCGCATGATATGCACCGGGGGCGAGCTGCGGTTGCATTCCGGCTTCGCCCAAGTGCTTGAGCGCTTCGTCTGGACGCCCGCTCAGCACCATCAAGCCGCCCAGATTCATCTTTAGTGCAGGATGGTTCAGACGCGGTTCAGCGCGCAAATAAGCCGCAATGGCTTCGTCATTGAGTCCCTGACGCTGGAATTCCATCGCCTGCAAAGCATCTCCACCCGCAGCATCGAGACGTCCGCCTTCGATGACGAAACTCGCCAACAAACCGAGCGCATCGGTCATCGCTTCGCCCATTGGCCCCAGCGGATCAGCCACGCCGATAACTGGTGCGGATGATGACGAGAATTTACTAAGCGACCCCGTATCAGGCTTGGCATCAATGGTGGGCGGCGGTGCCAGCGCGACACCCGTTTCGATAGCGCGCAAGGCATTGAGTGACTGGGCATTCTTGGGATCAAGTTTGAGCGCGCGTTGGGCGGCCTTCATCGCATTGCTGTTGTCGGCCTGTTTCTGGAAGTTGTAGGCCAGCATGAGATATTCGCGAATGGATTTGGGATTCTGACCCAGGCGTTCATAAGTCTGCGCCAATTTCGCGTGAACCTGCACCAGACCAGGCGTGAGTTTGGTGGCACGATCCCAGTTATAAATGGCTTTATCGAGGTCACGCTGCTGCATATAAACTTCAGCAACGTTGACATACTGCTGGGCGGCCTCTTTCAGGCGGCCAACTTTTTCGAGCACATCGGCGCTCTTTTCCAGGGGAATTGGATCGGCAGGCGATAACTGATGGGCACGGGTATAGACTTTGAGCGCATCGTCCAGCCGCCCCACTTCCAGCAAGGCTAAACCCAGATGGATATGGGCTTCAGCATCATTTGGAAACTGCTGAACGGCCTGTCCATAGGCTACAACCGCTGCTGTCCATTCTTTATCCCAGGCCGCGTTATGGCCTGCATTCATCGCCTGATCGTATACTGCACGGTCTCCGGGCATGGCTGCTTAACCTCGTTTAACCCATCAATTTGACCAGAATCGCTTTTTGCATGTGCAGGCGATTTTCAGCCTGCGGGAAAATCACTGAATGCGTTCCATCGGCCACTTCGTTGGTAATTTCCTGCCCACGATGTGCGGGCAGGCAGTGCATGACGATGGCATATTTATTGGCACGGTTCACCAATGTATCGTTGACTTGATAGGGCTGCATGACTTTCAGGCGGGCTGCCGTTTCGTCTTCCTGCCCCATGCTCACCCAGGTATCAGTGTATATGATGTCTGCGCCTTCCACAGCTTCATTCGGGTCGGTAAAAACCGAAATGGTCGCGCCGTTACGCTCGGCAATTGGTTCGGCAATTTTGATAGCGGCTTCTGGCAGCGTGTACTGCGGCGGGGTAGCGATCCGAAACTGCTGCCCAAAATGTGCCGCGCCCAACAGCAGGGATGTCGCCATATTGTTGCCATCCCCAATATACGCCAATTTCAGGCGTTCGAGATGCCCAAAATGCTCGTAAATGGTGAGGAAATCACCCATCGCCTGACAGGGATGCTGGGCGTCACTGAGGCCGTTGATAACCGGCACACTTGCCCACTGCGCGAGTTCCTGCACATGGGCGTGATCGAACACGCGCGCCATAATACCCTGGGTGTAAGTAGAAATGACGCGGGCAATATCGGCGATGCTCTCGCGTTTGCCCAGGCCGATTTCGTCCGGCCCCATCATGATGGCATCGCCGCCCAGATGCTTCATGGCGACTTCAAAGGATGTGCGCGTCCGCAGCGAGGGTTTTTGAAAAATCATCGCCAGGATTTTACCACCCAGAACCGGCTTATTCCCGCCGGAGACCCATTCAAATTTCAAGTGTTTTGCCAGGTCAATCAAATACCACAAGTCTTTGGTTGACCAATCGGAGAGAGTGATGAAGTCCTTCATGTGTGCATTATCTTTTGAGTGTGTAAAACGCGAAGTATGCTGTCTACAAAGTATAGCATAGATATAGTATTGGGAAAACGAAGCCATTTTGGGAAATATTGATGAGCACGGGCTTTTAATAACCTGTTCAACTCAAGCAGAAGATCATGTCCGCCATATGTCAGAATGCCTAACCCCTATCCTGAATCATCCTTAGAATGAGGGATAGGGCATCAACAATGATTTCACATCAGGCTGGCAATGTCCTCAAATTTCATGTGCCTCTCTGGCCCAATCCCATTTGCGGATTCATTTTATTGGTGGCTCAAACTCCACAATATTGGATTAGCAGATTTGGTGAAGGCCAGCCGCCGATACGAGCACCCCTACCTTGCCTGGGAAGTTGTACGCAAGAATCGCAATCCATTCTTCGTGACCGGAACCGGTTTTGAAGGTTACTACATTGGCGTGTGCGATTCGCCCGAAGCCGTATTAGACGCCATCATCCTCACCAGCCGCAACATCCTCACCAACATCATGCGCGAATATCGGATGGATTATGGATTCAAATCGCGGTTGATGAAAACCCTGCTGGGCGAGGTTAGTGATCCCAAAGCCATCGGCATCTGGGCGGCGGAATTCGGGGCGACAATTGCCCGTTTACGCCGCAATTTGCAGCATAATATTGAAGGCGACACCTTCCGCATTGACACCTATCGAGCTGTAAAATCGCTGCCCTTCATTGATTATCGCGAAGACGACCATCAGATCATGCACAATTATTCAATCGGCTATCCAATCCCCAAACCGAAAATCCAGGTGACTATGGATTCAATCCACTCTACCGACCAGGATGCGTGGCTGGTGGCGTGGTCAATTGGTCGGTTCGGGCATCCGCTGGTGCGCGAATATCTGGAATACACCTATGGATTCTTGTCGCGCCCATACTTTTAGATGGCCGTCATATCGCGCCAGTTTTGGCCGACCTGGGCGTTGGCACGGAGCGGAGCATCGAGTTTATAGGCGGCTTCCATCGTCGAAACAACCAAATCGCTCACTTCGGCAACTTCGGACTCCGGCACTTCCAGCACCAATTCGTCGTGTACCTGTAGGATCATGCGCGACCTGAACTTGCGGCGGTTCAGTTCGTTGTAGACATCAATCATGGAGCGCTTCATGATGTCTGCGGCTGTGCCCTGAATAGGCATGTTGATGGCGACTCGTTCTTCGGCATTGACAGCCACTTGATTGCTGCGGGAGTCAGCATTACGCAAGGCGGCGAACTCGCGGCGACGCCCAAACAAGGTGGTGAGCGGCCCCAGACGCGCGGCTTGTTTTGTACCTTCAAGATAGGCCTGCACCTGCGGCAGACGGGCAAAATAAGTGTCGATAAATTTGCGGGCTTCGGCTAAAGTCAGGTCGCTGTCGCGCGCGAGGCGGAACGCGCCCATGCCATAAATCAGGCCGAAATTGACGCGCTTGGCAAAACTGCGCTGCTCTTTGGTCACTTCCTCGACAGTGATGCCATATACTGCTGCGGCTGTCGCGGCATGAATGTCCAATCCCTGGGCGAAGGCATCCAGTAAAGTCTTATCCTGGCTGATGTGGGCGAGAATACGCAGCTCGACCTGGCTGTAATCGCAGGACAGCAAACGCATTCCTTCGGGGGCAACAAATGCCCGCCGCACCTCGCGGCCTAGCTCGGTACGGATCGGGATATTCTGCAAATTGGGGTTGCTGCTACTGAGTCGCCCGGTAGCAGCGCCTGCCTGATTGTAGCTGGTATGCACACGCCCCGTTTCCGGGTTAATCAGCGTAGGCAGGGCATCCACATAGGTATTCGCCAGTTTACTGACTTCCCGGTATTCGAGGAGAAACTCAATGACCGGGTGCTGTCCACGCAGGCTGTCGAGTACGGCAGCATCGGTTGAATAACCATGTGTGGTTTTACGCAGGCCTTCAACGGACAAATTGAGTTTGCCGAACAGCACATCGTTGAGCTGCTTGGGACTGTTGATATTGAATTTCCCGTAGCCGCTGGTCTGGTAAATTTGCTCTTCAAGATTCGCAAGTGTCCCGCCGAGTTGTTCACTCAACTGCGCGAGATAGCGCGTGTCCAGCACCACCCCTTCCCTTTCCATCGCGGCAATCACAGGAATCAGGGGCATTTCCAGCGTGTTAAATATTTCGGTCAGGCCGAGTTCATCCAGTTTGGGGCGCAGAAAATCAACCAGACGGTAGGTGATGGCCGCGTCAGCCGCAGCGTAAGGCGCAACTAGTTCAATCGCCACTTTATCCATCGTGATTTGCTTTTTGCCTGTGCCGATGAGTTCTTTAATCTCGGTCATGTGAACATTGAGTTCCTGACGCGCCAATGTTTTCAAACCGGCGAATTTACTATCCGGGGCACGCAGCAGTTCAGCAATCATGGTATCAAAACCGACGGGCGCGACATCGACACCATAACGCTGCATCATCACCAGATCATAATTGGCGTTGTGAGCATATTTGGGAATGTTGGGATCGGTCAGCGGCGGACGCAGCGCATCCATAACGGTTTGAAGGGGAAGCTGCGTTCCACTTTCGTGACCAACCGGGATGTAATACGCGCGTTCGCCTTGTACCGCCAGGGAGATACCTACCAGTTGAGCCGTCATCTGATCGGTTCCAGTGGTCTCGGTATCCCAGCCAATGCCAGAAGCAGCGTTCAAGTCTACGATCATTGCATCGAGAGCGGTCTGATCCTGGACAATGATGGTTTCCGCGACAGGTTCATGCGGTTCTTCGGGGGCAGCAGGCACAACCGGCCCGACATCAAAGAGTGAAAGCTGCGCTGATGCTTTGGGGAGGCGATCCCGCAGACTGCGGAATTCCAACTCACCGAACAAGGCATCAACTTTGCCAGCATCATAATCGTGGGAAAGACAGTCCTGAAGGTTGAGCGTCACCGGCAGGTCACGGATGATGGTCGCCAACTTTTTGCTCAAAAAGGCGGAGTCTTTACCCTCAATTAATTTCTTCTGATTCGCGCCTTTGATCTCGTCGATATGCTCATAGACGCTTTCGACAGTTTGGTAGCTCTGCAATAAATCCGTCGCTGTTTTCTTGCCAATGCCGCGCACACCGGGGATATTGTCGGAAGTATCGCCGACCAATGCTTTCCAATCGACTAACTGCCAGGGTTCGAGACCATATTCTTCGCGAAATTTCGCCATATCAAAAACCACGTCGGGTTCATTGCGGCGCGGAAGTTGGACGGTGATATGGTCGCTCAGGAGTTGCAGGATGTCTCTATCGCCAGTGACGATGCGCACATCCACGTCTTGTGCTTCGGCCTGCCCGACCACCGAGCCAATCATGTCGTCGGCTTCACAATTTTCCATCATCAGGGTCGGCATATTAAAAGTCTCGACCAGCTTCACAATCCAATCCAATTGGGAGCGCAGGTCATCAGGCATCTTCTCGCGCGTGCCTTTGTATTCGGGATACAGCACATCGCGTCCGCTCAATCCCTGGTCAAAACTGACAGCGATATATTCGGGGCGCTCCTTTTGCAAAATATCGAGTAAGGTGCGCGCAAATCCGAAGACCGCATTGGTCGGGTCACCCGCGCGGGTGCTAAAACTGGCAGCCGGCAGCGCGAAATATTGACGATAGGCCAGCGCGTGTCCGTCGATAATATAAAACATGGGACGAGAAGCCATGAAGCATTACCCCAGATGTATTCAGATTATGAACATTTGGGCTAATTATATCATGCCCAGCAGTTTTGCCCCACCCTCTACTACATGGCATTATGCGTCTTGAGCAAGCAGTTACAAAGCCTGGTGAGGCGCAGTTGTCACCTTTTATGGGCAGCAGTTACAATTCATATTCTCAATACTGGCTTGCGCAGAATTCTGATTCATCCAGAGTCAAAGGCTGAAATCCATGTCAGAAAATATCACGCACACTTTCGCGGACGATGCTCAAAAATTACCTCAGCAGTTCAAAGGCGATCCACACCGCCCCCAATATCATTTCCTCGCTCCCGCAAATTGGATGAATGATCCGAATGGGGTTATTCACCATCAGGGGCAGTACCACCTGTTTTATCAATACAACCCGAATGCGCCGGTCTGGGGCGATATTCAATGGGGTCACGCCGTCAGCCAAGACCTGATTCACTGGACGGATTTGCCTATCGCACTGTCACCGACACCGGATGGAGCCGACGCGAATGGCTGTTGGTCGGGCTGTGCATTGATTCATCAGGGCGTGCCGACCCTGATTTATACCGGAGTGAACAGCGACAACCGCCAACAGGCTTGTCTAGCGACGAGCGATGATGATTTAATCGTCTGGGAAAAATACGAGAACAATCCGATTATTGCGTCACCACCGGACGGGCTTCAAGTTCTGGGCTTCCGCGACCACAGCCTATGGCAAGAAGACGGATTCTGGTATCAGATCATCGGCTCAGGAATTGCAGAGATTGGCGGTATGGTTTTACTTTACAGGTCGCAGGACTTGCGCCATTTGGGAGTACCTGCATCCGCTGCTGACCGGCGACAAAAATGTCCACGACCCTTTGTGGACGGGAATGATGTGGGAGTGTCCACAATTTTTCCAGCTTGGCGATAAGCATGTGCTACTGATTTCCGTCCAGGATGAGAAACGTGGACAATACACCGCCTACTTTACCGGTCAGTATCATGACCAGCGCTTTTTCCCAGAAATGCTGCAAAAATTAGATTACGGCAATATGAACTTTTACGCGCCGCAGTTGTGTTTTGACGCTCAAGGACGCGCCCTGTTATGGGGCTGGCTGCCGGAAAGCCGCCCTATCGAAGCGCAGATCGCTGCGGGTTGGTCGGGCGTCATTTCACTGCCGCGCATTCTGGACATGCGCGCTGACGGACGACTGAGTATGCGCCCTGCGGTGGAACTTGAAGCGCTGCGGAGCGATCACGCCCACTATGAAAAGGCGAATTTGCTCGACTCCGCAGACTTTCTATCATCTGTTCCCGGAAAAACTTTTGAACTTTACACGATTTTTGAAGGAACTACTGGGGCATGTGGAATCCGGTTATCGAGTTCACCTGAGTCAGAAGAATATGTCCAGATTTTTTATGATTTTGACCGCAACCAATTGGGGATGAAACTAGCCCAAGCAGCAGCAAACGACGGTCAACCCATCATTTATGAAGGTGAACTTTTATTGGCTGAGAATGAACTTTTGAAGCTGCGTATATTTGTCGATCACTCGGTCATCGAAGTGTATGCCAATGAACGCGCTTGCATCACAGGCCGTTTCTATCCTGTCCAAACGGATCAATTGAGGGTTCAGGCTGCTTCTGAACCAGGAACAGCGCTTGTCTCAATGGGTATTTGGAAACTAGAATCCATTTGGGATGTGCAGCGATTTTAAAAAATCGAACCCATCCCACGAGGAAAGAAACCCTCAGGCCATGCGCTGGAAGTTCACGAACTCCAGGATTTCTTCGGTTTCGAGTTCACGCCCTGGTGTCAGAATCAGGTAGGCATCTGCCCAGAGCATCTGCGGGGTGATGTCCGAGTTTTGAGCGTGGGCAATCTCGCTTGAACGGCGTTTGAGATCGCGCATGATTTCGTGCGGGGGGGTATCACCAGGTACACCTGCATAGAGATACACAAAATCCTCATGTACCTGAAGGGTACGGATACCCCAACCCAATTCATTCAATTGTATTTTCAGGCCGGACAAGATGGCCTGGGCGACAGCTTCATTCAATTGACCTTCTATGTCGCTCAGCAGCCAGACATAGGTGTAGGGGTTTAACAGCGCTTCATCGACCTGCGGCTGAACTGGCAGGAGCGCTGATTCCTGTGGCGCTGGCTGCGACTCAATGATTTCAGGGGTTGGCGGTTCTTCGACCAGAACGTCCGGAATTGACTCCAGCGCGGCAATCAATTTTTGTCCCTGCTGGCGGATGACACGCAGCGGGGTTGTCCCGGCAAAAATCATCGACAAGGTAAGCTCGTTGTCGGTACGGATGGAATACAGCATGTAGTCCTTGCCGCTGCTGGGCAAGGTAATAAAGCGAATGCGCGCACCCTGAGGATTAGCATCCCAATCATTATTGACAGCATCGCGCAGTTCAGCCGCGTCTTCATCGGAAAGATGCCCAGCATACGCCACGACTTCTTCGCCGCGTGTCAACAGCGATCCTTCTGAACTCGATTCAAGCGAGAACTGCGTGAGATTCAATGCCAACTGAGCGATATAAGGGTCTTCGGGGATAGGCTCGTCCTCGAATGTATCCTCTTCGGCGGGCAAATCCCAGGATACGTCCGCTGAAGGCGGTTCCGCATAGTATTCAGTAGGAGTATTTTCGGTTTCGCTGAGGATTTCTTCCTCAGCCTGCCGCGCCCATTGGTCGCCAGCGTCCTGATTTTCAGGTTGCAACCATTCATCGGCAGATTCTTCGACGGATGGCTCTACATCCCAGCCATCCGTTGTATCCTGGGTTTCCGGTTGTAATGACCAGCCTTCAAGTGCAACTTCAAACTCGGTATGTTCCTCGTTGTAATGAGCCAAATCCTCATCAGCGGGTGCTTCGTCCCAGGCAGGTTGATCTTCATCTTCAGGGATGATACTAATATCCCAGGTGTCCCCTGACTGCACGGTTTCAGATTCGGGCATCGCTGCACTCTCGTTGGTGAAAGCCAAAGATGGTGTAGTTTCTTCTGGCAAATGCTCGACGGGGAAGCCCTCGGTTTCTCCATCAACCGGAACTGACGGCACTTCCGGCAGCCACTCTGGCAGGACTGCATCGCGAGATTCAGTAGCACTGATTTCTTCAGCATCCGGCCAATCGGGGAGCGAGTCTGGCTCCAGTTCAGCCTGGGGTTCTTCCTCGGTAAATGCCGGGGGAGCAAGCGTGGACTTAATAAACTTGGCGTCAAAGAGCGTATCGGCATCTTCCGGAAAAATACCCAGTGTCTGCTGACTGGCAAGTGAAGGACGAGTGGTATGCCCCGTCACATTTTCCGGTTCTTCAAATTCCAGAGAGGAGGCTTCATTGACTTCTTCCCCAGGGGGCATTTCTTCAGGCAAGAAATCCGGCTCCTGAATTTCCATCTCGGTCACAGGCCGGAAAGCGCCGGTGTCCATCATCCACGAGGGAAGTGGCATCACATTGAGTTTGTGCAGGGAAAGACGATTCTCAATATCGGTCAGCAGTTGATTGAGCGAGAACCCTTCAGGCAAATCCAGGTCTTCGAGCGCCGTCCGCAAAATCACCTGGGCAACCGTCGCCTCTTCATCGGCTTCTGGCAGGTTATCAAAATCAAAGGACTCGCGCTGCGTTTCCGGCACTGACTGCGGCTGCGGGCGTGAGGGAATCGAAGGGATTTGAGCCGGGTCTTCGGGTTCTTCGCCCAGAATTTGCGGGCCAGTCACCGGGTTGAAAAAATCAGCGAAACGTTCATGCCTTTCTAAACGTGGCGGTGGAAGTTTGTCGCTGGGTTCATTTTCATCGACTTCATCACCACGCAGAAGCGAAAGCACATTGCGGAAGCCACGATCACTGACTCCCAGCATCAAATCGCTGACCGTCCCGCCCTCTTCCAGGGATGGGATGGGCGGTTCTTCTTTCGCTAACTTTTGAAAACTGCCTTTTTTACCCCGTTCGCGCGGTTGTTCGGGCATGGAGGCGGGCTTTTCCGGAAGCGGCCCGGTTTTGGTCTTTTCGATTTCTTGCAGCACAGAATCCATGCCGCTGGTGAATACAAAATCGAGCAACTGCTGCTGTCGATCAGGCAAAGCGCGCTGGGTTTCGCCGCTTTTCATCGACTTCACCAGCGCATCAAAATCCGACTCCTGCCGGTTAGCGTCCTCATGTTCTTTAGGATCAATTGCGCCGAGCACATCGTCAAATTGCTCGGAGTTGACGGGGCCATCGACGGTTGCCAAAAATTGGCGCAAGGCATCGTTATCACTCATGGGAACAGCGGGAGTGTCTTCTTCGCCTACGGGCGGATCAAATCCAAAACTGCGCAGCACATTTTCCAGGCTGGATATTTCGGGCGGCGCGGGAGGCTCCTGTTCCTGAGCATTAATGTCGCGGGTTGAGTACGCGGGCGGTATAGAATCATCACCGCCTAAATCCTGGGTTTCACCGTAGGCGGGGCGACCCGGTTTTCCCGGCGGCGAGTCGTCTCTGTCCATATCCAGGTTGCGGGTTTGGGCAGGATAGGGTGTCGCTGGCGGCGGAACCGCGCTATCTTGTTCAAGATTTCGAGTCTTATATATGTTCTGCGGGGCATCGCTGTCGCTCAAGTCACGGGTTTGATAGGGATTGGGTGCATCGGCTTGTGGTAATTGTCCCAGGTTGCGAGTCTGTGCGGGTTCATCAGTCTGTTCAGATTCCTGCCCATCACCACCGAAGCGACGGGTCGGCCCAAACTGCTGCCCTGGACGAGAGTCTCTGTCGCCCAGAATGCGCGTCTCGCCCGATTCAGATTCGTTCGCTTCCGAAGTACCTTCCAGCGGCGCTTGCTGGATTTGATCCAGCGCATGTTCAATCAGGGGAATGACATCACGCGCGCCAAAGGGCATATCGATCATGCCCTGCAAACGCAGCGAATTCATCAAGGCGTCGGCATCCGGTTGGCGCGGGCTGATAATGACAGCCAAGTCGGCCTGGATACCGCGCAACTGTTGAATTATCTTCGCGCCAGAGCGACCGGGCAGCGTGAAATCGACGAGTGCAACATCCTGAGGATGGTCTCGCAAGTAGTCAAAAGCAGCGTCAGCAGTTGTAAACGGATGAACGTCAAACGTCCCCGTCTGTTCTAACGCCTGCTTGAGCGTGACGGCAAAAACGAGTTGGCGGTTAATGATCAGTACACGAGTAGCCATAATCGAATTCTATAGCCGTCCGAATTTTGAGTCAATTTAGGGGAAAGGGGCGAACCAAACGTTCGCCCCTGCTGGTTGCTATCATGTCACACTCACTACGAGGCTGGCGTTATTGTTAACCTCGCTGACTTCGGTCACTTGATTGCCACTGTCGGCACGGGCCTTGAGTGTAAATGACCCTGTAGCCGTGAAAGTGACGCTCTTGGTCAGGACGATACTCTCACCTGCGTTCAGGTTCGACACCGTGCCGAGATCGACTTCTACGCCGTCCGCCCCGGTGAAGACATTCACGAAAGTGCCACTCGGCCCACTACCGGTGTTAGTCACAGTGATCGAATAAGTCTGGGTAGGAGCGTCGGCAAGCACAACGTCGGTAGCTCCGGCAATGCTGGTGATAACCAGATCAGGCGTCCCCGGTGTGTTCGTGGCCTGCGGTCTGGGTGTAAAGGTGGGCTGTGGAGTCCAGGTCGGTGCGCCACCGAGCGGAGTCGGTGTAGGTGGTGTCGGAACCACCGGAACCGCGCTGCAAATACCATAGACTGAGGTAAATGGCGCACTCACCCAACCGACGGTCAGACCATAGCGGATTTGCCACCAATCATTGGGGCCAGTACGTCCGATGATAGGGACAACCGTCCCTGCGCCCAGCACGGTCAACTTATCGTAGACTGTCCCTGGGCCGCTGCGAACATTCAATCCGGCATTTATCAGGGCGCGACAGGTGGGATCATTGGGATCAATGACAGGCACATCCGGCACAGACTGGCTGGTCGCAGTCACCTGAGTTTGGGTGGCCCGAATATTGATGTCGACCTCAACCGGATCACTGGCAATTGCGCCACGGTAGGCAACAATTTGCAGCGCCACCGCTCCCTGCGCACGCGGCGTGTAATCCAGAAGCAAATCAAAACTTTTTTGTCCGGCAGGTGATTCGGACGAAACAGTTTTCACCGGCTGATTATTGGCGAGAAGCTGTACACGAGTCACACCAACAGTATCGCTGGCCTGAGCCGTGACAAATATTTGCGTCCCGACCACAAATTCATCGCCAGACTTAGGCGAACTAATCTCTACGATGGGCTTTCCACTCTGATTATCAGGCAGCGGAATCGATTCGTCGGTTGGCGGCTGCTGGCTTAGATTACAGGCACTGGCGACCAACAAAAAAATGATCAGGCATAAGAGTCGATAAAGGCGCATGTCGTATCCCCCAACGGATAACACATTTCTAACCATAACACGCATTTTATCATAAGGGTTCAGCGCGCGCACCCGCCGGAAGACTGACTTTTGCCCGCCGTCAAGCGAAAAAAAGAGCGCGCCGGACAGCGCACTCCAAAAGTCTAACGTAAATATGATGATCGGACGTTATTCAATTGGCTCTTTGTAGATAACGTATTTGCCAATGGGATCGCCTTTGCCGATGCAGTCGCCCAGATCAATTTTGAATT
>JBDTNB010000001.1:0-181744 GCA_039933955.1 Chloroflexota bacterium | reverse complement strand
TGGTACAACTATTCTCCCTGATTTTGCCCTTTATTCCTTATCTTGATGCCTATGGAGAGCCTAAAAACTCTCCCCTTTTATTTATTCTAACTTGAATTCGGGATAAAAATTGGGGGGGATTTGTCCGCCGGGAGGGTCTGAGACCCTCCCCTACTCACAACCGCTGCTGTTATACACCGACGGTTTCATTCACCAGAATCAGATGGATTTTCCGCCCTAACTGGGCCGGTTCACGCTCGAAAATCAGAATTTTGCCGATGAAGCTGCCAGGGAATCCCAGCCCTTTCATCCGTTGATCCTCGATAGGCAGGTTATGTTCGCGGACACGGCGCAGAGCGTCTTCCAGCGTCGGGACGATTTTTTGAACCCCCGCCACCCAGACAATATTTGAACTCGAAAAAGCATAGGCCGCGAGTTGGCTGCCCCCGGCACTTGCAAATACCAGTTCGCCGGTCTCGGTGATGGCCTGGACACTGCCCAGGAAATAATCAGCCAGGGTGCTTTGTTTGCGTAACTGCCCCTGTTTGACCATATCGGTCTCCGCCAGGATTTCATCTTTCAGGTTGATCCAGGGATGCGTCTGCGCTTTGAGGAGTTCTTCCAGGCCAATCTGCTTGAGCGTGACCGAACCGCCGGTCATGACACGCGCGCCTTCCGGGATGAGCTGCTGGATACGTTCGAGGGCTTGTGCGCCGGTCTCCACAACCTCGGCCTGAATGCCGCGCGACTGGATGGCGGCTACGGTGGAGTCAATGTTTTGGGAAATGGAATGGGTATCTGTGACCATAATGCTCGTTCATGTGCGCCATCCTCGGCGAATGGCACAGGTTCCTTTCGATGATAAATAGCTAGCGATAAATAAATCGGGTTACGAGAACTACAGCGGGACGGCGACGAAGCGCCCGTAGGCCACGAAAGCCGCCAGCGCCAGCAGTACCAGATTGATGGCGATCATGGGAGTCTCGCCGCGACGGATGTGAGTATAGGCTGCGCCCAGCATGACCAGCGCCAGCCCGACCCCGGCCAGTGGGGTGAGTATCGGCAAAATCCCAGTCAGCGCGGGCAGGATCAGGCCGATTGCGCCCAGCACTTCTACAATGCCGATGACCTTGATGACGGTGGGCGAAAAATCCTCCACCCACTTTTGGTTGGTCCTTAATTTCTCATAGGGCTGAGTGGCTTTCATAAAACCGGATATCCCGAACATCAGACCTGCTAAAATTTGTACGATCCAAACTGCGGTATTCATCATTCCTATCCTTTGTGAGTTGTGCTTGTCTATGAGTCCATCGGCTGTTGCTTAAACGTCAGATGTTGTTTAGAATGATAAAGAAACCGGATAGTCGAATCAACCAACAAGAATCGGGTTGTGTTGGTTAAACGACGAAAGGGCAAAAATGTTGGAGAACGATGTGAAAAAACTCGACCCGCGCGCCAAGCGGACGCTCAAAGTTTTACGGACGGCGATGATGGAACTGCTGGAAGAGCAGGAATTTTCCAAAATTACGGTGCAGGACATCACCGAACGCGCTGAGGTCAATCGCGCGACCTTCTACGATCATTTTGTCGATAAATACGAACTGATGAATGACCTAGTACGCCAGGATTTTCAATCGCGTGTGGACAGCAAACTACCCGACAATCCGTCCTTCACACTGGATAATTTGCGCGTCCTCACGCTCACGGTATCCGATTACCTGGGCGGTTTCGTGGGGCATTGTGTGCCGACGACCCGCAGCGATGAGCAGTTCATTATGATGCAGCAGGTACAGGTCACGAGCTACGAGATCATCCTGAAATGGCTCAAGTCGACCCCGCAGCCACCCACCCAGCACGCCGCCAACCTGGATACGGTTGCCACCGTGACCAGCTTCGCGATTTTCGGCCTGATCCTGCGATGGACAAAAACCGGACGTAAAACGTCGCCGGAACGCCTGACCGATCAAGTCGTCATGCTGCTCACATCGGGGATCGGCGACTATCTCATCGAGCGGGTGTAGGAGATGGCAAGGGTGTTATAATTTGTACCATCAATTGACTTTGAGAAAGCAGCATCCGTATGTTAACGCAGCTTCGATTCAAAAACTGGCGCAGTCTCAAAGATGTGACCATTGACGACCTGCAACCAATCAATGTGTTCATCGGCGCGAACTCAGCGGGTAAAACGAATATCCTGGACGCTTTGTATTTTTTGCGGTGGGCGCTTACGAATGGCATTCGAGACGCCTACTACCGATATGCCAGCCTGTACGAATTTCGCACGCTCACCGAACCCAAGCAAGCAGTTGAGCTTTCTTTCACTTATTCGACAAAGATAGGTAACAAAACAAAGCTTCTCACATACACGCTGTCAATGCTTGATGAAGACTTATCGCCTTCTGAAATCCTCAAAGATAGTGAAAATATCATTTGGATGGAGTCGGAATTTAGAAAAACAAAAGTCCGAAACGCTGATGGAACAATCAGTGAAGCTGATTCTTCCGATCTCGGATTGTCAGCTTTTGGAAGAATAAACACGTATCCAGAGATACAACATACTTTTCAGTTCATTACGCAACGTTGGCAGATGCTCGATGAAAACTTCTCCCCGCCTCTGAGTCTGCCCATAGACTCGAAAAAGAATATTGATCTCATTGACCCATGTGCTGATAACTTACCCACAATCTTGAATGCAATATATAAAAGTCAGCCGGAAAAATACGCTGAACTTCAGGAGGTTGCTCAATGGTTACTAGATCATGTAAGTCAGCTTAAAGTTGAACGTACAGATTTGGAAACACGAGTCATCGTTGAGGAAAAAGCATTCAAAAATCGGGAAGCACCTACCATTTCAGCGGGGACAGCGCGTTTACTGGCTATGCTCACGGCTTACTATGCTCTCGACATGCGTTTGAAGGAAATGCCCGGTCTTATTGTCATTGAAGAACCGGATACAGCCCTAAATCCGGGACTGTTGGGACGTTTTGTCAGCCAATTGCGAAATTACACCGAAGGCGAATATCCACGCCAGTTTATTTTGACGACACATAATCCTGCCTTTCTGGATTATTTCAAGCCGGAAGAAGTACGGGTCGTGGAGCGCGACAACCAGGGATACACCCATGTGAAACGCATCCCAGAGCATATACGCGAAATTTGGTTGGATGAATATGGCCTCGGTGAAGTCTGGATGACGAACTCACTAGGAGGTATTCCAGAGTGAGTGGGACCTTGTGGTTAATCGTTGAAGGCAAAGTAGACGGCGAAATCGTCAAAGCCATACTTAAGCACCGTTATCCTCAGGTATCAATACGCATCTTAAAACCGACTGGCGCACAGCCAAGTGTTTCACGATTGGCGAAGCAGATTGATCAACTTATCCGACAAGCATTAGCAGAACCGAAAAGAGGCGATTGTATTGCAGTTCTGCACGACGCAGACTTGCAGACACGCCCACATAAAAACGAGCGCCAGGATTATCAACATATTGAAACTGTCTGTAAAAAATACGCGCGTCAGGTCAAACACGTCATTGCCTACGATGAAATTGAGTCATGGTTGTTAGCCGATACCACTTTTTGCACTTGGCTCGGCACTAAGCCACAGAATTGGGATGAGAAATCCAAGCCATCAGAAACGTTAATTAATCTCCTTGATAAGGCTGGCAAACCTAAATGGCGAGAGGATAATTGGATAAAAATTCTGGAAAACTTGGATGGGACTGGAGATAAATTCAGTTCTTCTCTTCAGAGTGCTCTCAAACACCTCGAAAACGCCCCTTGCACCCGCCGCTGAACTGGACACAACTTCCATAAACCGTTAGACTCACAAGTGTTCTATACAAGGCATTTTGTGGGTAAAAAATATGATCCCAGTTCGGATTGAACTGAAAAATTTTCTGGCCTATCGTTCGCCCGATCCGCTGCGCTTCGAGGGCATCCATCTGGCGTGCCTGACCGGGGCCAATGGCGCGGGGAAATCGTCACTGCTGGACGCGATCACCTGGGCGTTGTGGGGCAAAGCCCGCGCCAAACGCGACGACGATATGATTTACCTCAGCCAGAGCGACATGCACGTCCAACTGGATTTTGACCAGGAAGGCACGATTTACCGCGTGATCCGCAAGCGTTCCCGGCGGCAGCGCGGCGTCGGCACACTCGATTTATTTGCCGACGTGGATGGCGAATGGGTGACACAGAGCGAACCGGCTATCCGCGATACCCAGAGCAAAATTAACCGTCTGCTGCGGCTGGATTATGAAACCTTTGTCCATTCGGCGTTTTTGCAGCAGGGCAAGGCCGATGCCTTCACCACCAAAGCCCCGGCGCAGCGCAAACAAATCCTTTCCGATATTCTCGGCCTATCGCAGTGGGAACAGTACGAAGAATCCACCAAAGAAACCCTGAAAAATATCACATCGGAACTGAATGTGATCGACGTGCGTATCAACGAGATCGAGAAGGAACTGGAAAAAGCGCCGCGTCTGCAAGCGGTTTTGGTCGAAGCCGAAGCCGCCCAGCGTGAAGCCCAGGAAGCGCTGGCCCAAGCCGAGAAAAAACTCGAAGAAGTCGCTCATGCACCCGCCGAGATGCGTAATGCCCAGGAACGCCTCGCCGACGCCGAACGGCACAAACGCGAACGTGAACGCGACCTGACCACGATTGAGACCGACATCGCCCGCCAGACCAACCGCGTCGCAGAATACGAATCGGTGATCCAGGCGCGCGCGGACATCGAGGCGGGTTATGCAGCGTTGCAATCAGCACGGACGGCGGATTCAGCGCTGGGTGAAAAGCTGATTCAACTCAGCGATTTTGATGCCCAACGGCGTGAGTTGGAAAATCGCCTGCGCGATGCCCGTGCCGAACTCGAAAATGAAGCCAGCGCATATGAAGCCCGCATCACCGAATTGCAGCGGGCGCTCGATCTGGCTGACCCGGACGAACTTGGCGTGGTGCAAACCGAGGTTTTCACACTTCAAGAGCAGGAAACCTATCGGGATCGGCTCGATGAAGAAACCCGGCAGTTGAGCGAAGAAAAAGCCAATCTGAGCGGTATGCGCGATGCGTTGGAAGCCGAAGGCAAAACCATCAACAAGCGCCTGAGTGAATTGGGCGCTACT
Source organism: Chloroflexota bacterium (assembly GCA_039933955.1). GTDB lineage: Bacteria > Chloroflexota > Anaerolineae > Aggregatilineales > Phototrophicaceae > CFX2. Next base: position 176,643 of record JBDTNB010000001.1, on the reverse strand, counting down.
CAAGACCCCACTTGCCCATTGTGCGGTCAACCGTTGGACGAGGAGCATCGCGCGCAAATCATCGCCGAACTGGAAACCGATGTGGCATCCCGGCGCGAGGATTACCGTGTCAATCAGGAGCGCATCAAGCAAATCGGCGCGGACGTGAAGGAACGGCGCACAATCATCAGCGCCCATGACCTGGAACTCAAACGCCTGCAACCGCTGCGTGAACGTGCCAGCCAACTACAAATGTTGATTGATTCGGCGGACGCGGCACAGTCGCGCGTAACCGAAGAACAGGCGCGGCTGGATGCGGTCAACGCCATGCTGGAAAACGAATCGTTCGCCCAGGACATCCGCGAGCAGTTGGCGGCATTGGATTCGGAACGGGCGCAGATCGGTTATGACCGGAGTTCGCACGATTCGGCGCGGCAGCAGTTGGATACCTACCGCGAATATGAAGTCCGGCAGAAGCAGCTTGAATTGGCTTTGAGCGCCCTGCCGGATGTGCAAGCGGCGCTGGAAGGCGCGCGCTTACGCTGGGAACGCACCGAAAAAGCGGTCGCCGAAGATGTGGAAGCTATCGAAGCGCTTAAAACGGACATCGCCAAGCTGGATGTGCTGGTGAAAGAGCAGCAAATCCGGCAGCAGGAAGTCAACCGATTACGCATGTTCGAGCGGACTCAGTATCAACGGTTGCTCAATGCCCAACAGGAGCTTAAAGCGCTGGATAATCAACGGCGCTACAAAGAAGAACTCGAAGACCGGCGCGAACTCCGCCGCCACGATGAAGCCCTGTACAAAGAACTGCGGGCAGCCTTCGGCAAAAATGGCGTCCCGGCCATGATTATCGAGGCGGCCATCCCGGAACTGGAAGACTCGGCCAACCGTTTGCTGTCGCGCATGACCGACGGGCGCATGAACCTGAATTTTTCCACGCAAAAGGAGAAAGCCGACGGCGAAGGCGTAATCGAAACGCTGGACATCCAGATCGCCGACGAGTTGGGCACGCGCAGCTATGAAATGTACAGCGGTGGTGAGGCTTTCCGAATCAACTTCGCGATCCGTATCGCCCTATCGCAGTTATTAGCACGGCGGGCAGGCGCGCATCTACGAACGCTGTTCATCGACGAAGGTTTCGGCACGCAGGATGAGGATGGGCGCACCAAACTGGTCGAGGCGATCAACGCGATTCAAGGTGATTTCGACCTGATCCTGGTGATTACGCACATTGAGGATTTACGCGACTCGTTCCCGGTGCATGTGGTCATCGAGAAGACGCCGAATGGGAGTCGGATTAGCGTTCGCTGACGCGAACGAGTTAAAAGTAGAAAGTTAAAAGACAGTGCAAAGTGCTGGGTACTGAGTACCGAGTGAAGACAAAAAATTGTCAGTCAAAGGCGAAAATTCGCGAAATTGCCGCCGGGGTGGACGGCGGGAAGACCGGGGCGCGCTGCCGAACGGCGACTTTTGTGTGCGCTGAAGCGCAGAAAATTCGGCGGGAAGTGGGAGAAGCGCCACCGTGCTGGCGCAACTGCGGCGGGTATGCGGGAGTAATCCGCCGCTGTGGCGAGAATTGCGAATGTCGCCATAAAAGCCGAAAATTTGAACCACCGAGACACCGAGAATACGGAGAAACAGAGGAATGGCATATAGGGCACGTTTTTCACATCCTAGATGGCTGATCGGACAATACAATTTTAGCACGAAACGGAATCGAAAAGTGAAACATTTGTTCGAACATTTGTTTCGCTTTTGAGGGAAGGGTGGTTGGAAAAGGGTTAGAAAGTGCGCCTCTTGATCGTGCTATAATGAGATGCGTAAAAGTGTTGAGGTGATGAGATGAGCGCGTTACCGATCCGCGACCAACTGCTACAGGAATTAAATGCACTGTCTGACGAACAGATTATTACCGTGTTGGAATTTGTTCACGCGCTCAAAGCTGATTCAGGCTCAAATGTTCCTGACACTGAAAATGATCCGCTAGTTGGATTCTTTTCTGGCCCGTCCGATCTGGCAGAACGCAGCCAAGAAATTTTACGGGCAGAGTTTGGTATCCCGAAATCATACGATACAGATAGCAAATGAACGTGACCATCATTTTGCGCCCCAAACACGCCGACCATTTTGAACTGCCGTCAGCAACTTCATGACGACTGCGCTCAACACACCGTCCATACTTCGCTGCGAACCTCGTATCATCGACAATTCTGACTGCGATGAAAATCAATATGGAATGCGCTATCCCTTTCCAGTGACAGTCTGGCGCATCTTCGTTGACGAGGAATGCATTGCGCAAAAGGCGCTACCTTTCGCAGTTGGTGATGCAGTTATCCAACTATCAGCGAACCCATGTTTGCCATTCCTGGGCGAAGGGGGAGATTACGTTTTAGCGCGTCAAGTGAGTAACAAAATTATATGGTTCAGGGTAGCTGAATATAATTGGACTACCCTTTTACAAGAATTCTCGCATGTAGACAGTGTCTACTGCTTTGAGATGAGTCAATACATCGCCGCAATCCAAGATGGCGGTGATACGCAGGTCGAAGCAGCGCTGCCACCTCACCTGAACACTGAAGAAATCCGAACATTTTTAAAGAAAGTATTTCCGCGCTATCTGGATTTACCGCTGTACCGGATACCGGAGCGTGAAGGCGACACGCGCGGCGAGAAATTATTCCGGCAAGTTTGGAACGTCTTGAGTTCCGGCGAACTTTGCATTTCTGACGCGCCGGAAAAGCCAGTTGAAATCCATATTGGGTTGGATACCCACGAATTTAGCGAAGCAATATGGCAGGTTGGCAAGATCGGTGATGAAGTTGCCGTGTTATTTCTCGCCGAACCTTATTTCCCGATCTGGGTCAGCGGGTTTGCGCAGGCCTTTGGGGCTGAAGATGCGTTATTCGAGTCAGCCGAAGACATCGCCAGGGACGACTGACCATGCGGTCAAGGTCGTCCCCTACGTAAGGAAAACATGTCGCCTTATAAACGGTCAATTAGAACACTGATTTTTCATCCAGCGACGGTGCTGACTGTGGCGCTGGTATCGGCGGCGATTTTCGCGGCGGTGTCGTATGTGACGTTCGACGGGGATTTACGCGACCTGCTGGTGTATTATTTCGCGCCCATCGGTGTGCCGTTCATCGCATTTTTGTTTGAGCGTGCAGAACGTTGGCCTGATGTCCCCTGGCTGATGGATATTCCACTGGTGATCGTGTCGTTCATGCGGGCGGTGTTTCCGATCCCGTTTATTTCGGGACACGCCCTGTTCCTGAGTTATGCGCTGCTCACCACGCGCACACGGGTCGCGCGCTGGACGGCGATTGTCGTGCTGATTCAGGTCGCCTATATGAAAATTTTTGTGTGGCATGATCCAACCATCGTCGGCGGAATCGTGTTGGGTATCTTCGCCGCCTGGGTGACGCAGTTCGCTAGACGATCAAATCCGAAACCGAGTACGGTGGAAGCATGACAAACCCGCCTACCGAATACTGGTTTGTGGTCGTCACTGGCCCGTTTGCTTCCGGCAAAACAGCCTTCGTCGCGTCGGCTGGCGAGGCCGTACCTGATGCGGAAATAGTGCTCCCAAACGTCCCAGATAATGCCGAAATGTTTTCGCACTCGATCCGTTATGGCAGCCACATCCAGACCGATGACGAGACTCTTTATCTGCTGGCAACGCCGGTATCACGCCGATTCGATTTCATGTGGGAAGCCATTGCCAGCGGACGAATGATCGGATTTGTGGTCATGCTCGACAGCCGCAAACCGACGGAGTTTCGCGAAGCTAAAAGCATCCTCGAAACTTTTCGGGCTTATGCCCCTGGCCCGTATGTCATCGCGGCGAATTTTCAGGATTCGGCAGATGCCTGGGACGCCGAGACATTACGCCATGTAATGCGCCTGCCCGACGAGATTCCAGTTGTGCCGTGTATCGCGACGCAAAAAGAGTCGGTCAAAGGGGTTTTGATTGCGCTGCTGGAAAAAGTGATCGAAGCGATTGACGCGCCGGAGGAACTCGACGAAACCGAAATAACCGCCAGGGACAACACATAAGTCGTCCCCTACACAATGAGGGAAATTACATGACAAAGAGCTTCATTCCACACTTTATTTGGCTATGCCGAAAATTATCAGTTTACATCATCAAGCATGAGCATATTATGCTCAAGTCGCTTGAAGGAACCGAATTTATTACCGAAGTGGAGAAGCAAGAACTCGTTGGATTCTTCCAGGAAGTAAAAAGAATGTCGCCTATCTTTAATAAATTGTATAACAAGTTTTAGGTGAATAACCCGCTGTGAACACAATTAAGCGCCCAATTCGAGTTGGCGCTGCTGTAGAAACCTGGAGAAAATCATTTATGTCAGCAACCTTTCGCAATGAAACCCCACGTCAAAAGATTGGCCCCGGACGAGAGCGTTATCTCGCTTATACCGCTCACCTGATGATGACGGTGATCGACTTCAGCGATGGCCCGATGCAGCAGCCTGACCCGCCGCACCATCATCCGCATGAACAAATTACCTATGTGGCCGAAGGGCAAGTACGCTTCTTTCTGGGGGATGATACTTACGATTTAAGTGTTGGCGACATGATTGCCGTGCCGCCGAATATCCCGCACAGCATTCAACTGCTTTCCCCTCATGCGCGATTGGTTGACAGCTTTAGTCCGGTCAGGGAAGACTTTCTCGACGGGTAGGTCGTTTCTATGGACGGTTGAAAATTTATGTCGGTAATGGGAGAACGGACGAGATGTATCTCGTCCCTACAGTTACCGACTTTGTAGGGACGAAATATATTTCGTCCGTTTTACCGCATTTAATTGTCAACAATCAATATCTCGTCCCTACAAATCCAACCTATCTGTTTTGGAAGGCCAGCAGCAGCGCCAGGACGCTGATGGCATCGTGAATTTCGCCTGCGCGCGCCATGCGGACGGCCTCTTTAATCGAAAAAGTATGGACGGTGATGACCTCGGCAGGTTCGTGGTGGGTTGCGCCTAACGTCACGCCAGACGCGAGGTATAAGTTGGCGTATTCCGTGCCGATCCCCTTCATCGTGCTGGCACGGAGCAAAAATTTCCAGTCGGAGGCCGTGCCACCAGCTTCCTCCGCCAATTCGCGCTGCCCGGTTGCGAGGGCATCGTCTCCCGGCGAAATACTCCCCGACGGCAGTTCCCAGCCCCACGCGCCTAACGTATAACGGTAATGATACAGCAGCACGACTTCGCCAGCGGTGGTGAGGGGCACAACCCAGACCGCATCCGGTAATTCAACAATGTTGTATTCGCCCTCGCTTCCGTTGGGCAAGTTGATTCGATCCTGGCGCACACTGTACCAGCGGCATTCCCAGGCGCGGCGCGAGTCGATGGCGGTAATGGGATGGTCGGTGCGATTGGGTAGAGTCATGTGTGCTCCGTTGGCAGGTATGAGACGAGATGGTATATTTGCGAGACATCCCCTCTCCCTAGCCCCCTCCCCACTTCGTAGAGAGGGGGAATCAAACAGATTTGTTTAAGGGAAAGGATAAGCCAAAAATTGTTTCTCGCGAATGGATCATTAGCAAAACTCGTTCCAGTATCCCATAGAGCAGATACGATTCTCAAGCCCGGAGACACCTTATGCAGCAGTGGATTGCCGACCTGAATCACCCGGAATTACGCCAACGTCTGGAAGCCGCCGCGCAGCTTATGAACGGCGGGCAGCAGTCGATTGATCCCCTTTTAGCCGCGCTCAACCATGAAGAAGTTGAAATCCGCTGGCGGGCGGCGGCGGCGCTGGGCTGGATCGGCGACCCGCGCGTGATTCCGGCGCTGGCTCAACGCGGCGATGGCGAAGGTTACGAGGGCAAATTCAACATTGTCTGGGCGCTGGGGCAGATCGGCGATGCGGCGGCGATTCAACCGCTGTTGGCGATTGTTCATGCCGGGGACGATGAGTCACCCGACATCCGTTACAACGCGGCACTGGCGCTGGCGCGGTTGGGTCAGGCGGATACGCTGCGGCAGTCATTAGAGGGCAGCCCGGAGGCGGTTTATCGGGTCGCGCACGCGGCACTCGCCGCATACGAATATATTATTACAAGGTTTGATTCTTTATAACACATTTATAACTTCCAGACAAATTCTTAACAAAACCCCACTCCTAAAAATTGTAAATCAAATTCGTAAAGTTATAATTTGCATACTTACGCGAATGAAATACCCTGCGTAATAAATATATGAAGTTCGATTATACGAGGAATGAAGCATGAAACGTACTGTAATATTTCTGACGGTAGTAATGGCCCTGTTGATGAGCGTGGTGTCGGTGACGGCAGTATCCGCCGCAGGCACACCGCGTGAATATATCATCATGGCACAGGGGGAAACCAGTGTCTCCCAGACGGTTAAAACTCAGATTACGGCGGCAGGGGGAACTGTCACCCGCGATCTGTCGTCGATGGGCATGATCGTCGCGACCAGCAGCAACCCCAACTTCAAGGCATCGATCCCCAGCGCCCGCGCCGTCATGCCGAACGTCAAGCTGCAATGGCTGGCTCCGACCAAGACGATTGAATTGGATGTTGACGCCGCGACCATTAATAATCCGCCCAATACGGGTGACGATGATTTTTATCTTGACCTGCAATGGGGTCATGACGCCGTAAATGCTTTGGAAGCCTGGAACGATCCCGAACCGGGACGCGGCAAAGGTGTGCGCGTGGCGGTCATCGACTCCGGCATTGACCGGAATCACCCCGACATCTCCCCGAACCTGAATCAGGCACTCAGCACCTCATTCGTCCCCGGCGAATCGGTGTTTGTGCAGCCCAATTCGACCTTCAATCACGGCACGCACGTCGCCGGTACGATTGCCGGTGCGGATAATGGCTTCGGTATCGTCGGTATCGCACCGGATGCCGAAATTGTCGCGATCAAGGCGCTGTCGGAATTCACCGGTTCAGGCGAATGGGACTGGCTGGTCGCCGCGATCAAGTATGCAGGCGACATCAATGCCGATGTCATCAATATGAGCCTGGGTGGTGTCATGGATGTGCGCGGTAGCTGCGACGATCCAAGCGACTGCTATACGGCACAGGATGTCGTCAACCTGCGCGAATCGCTGGCGCGTGCAGTACGTTATGCCAACCGTAAAGGCGCGACGGTCATCGCCGCTGCCGGTAACGATGGCATCAACTTCGACGACTGGAACAACCGTTATCTGGTCAATTTCCCCGGCGCAGTGCCCGGTGTAATCGCGATTTCGGCGCTGGCTCCGATTGGTTGGGCAACTGACCCGGCGCACGCTGACTTTGACATCCCCACCTCGTACACCGATGCCGGACGCGAATATGTCGATTTCGGCGCACCGGGCGGCGATACCGAATATCCGGGCAACGAAAACTGCACCATCGCGACTCTGACACGCCCCTGCTGGGTGTTCGATCTGGTGTTCAGCGCCGGACGTGTGTATGTCGATGCCGCGGGTGTCACCCGCGTCAGCTTCTTCTGGGCGGGCGGCACGAGCATGGCGACCCCGCACGCTTCGGGCGTCGCGGCGATCATCATCGGCTGGAACGGCGGCAGTATGCGGCCTGATATGGTCTATGCTGAGATGCGCCGTCTGGCGAACCATGTCGGCCCCTCGACCACGACTTACTTCGGGCAGGGTACGGTCAGCGCCCAGTGGCGTTAGCCTAATTTCCTGCTGAATCAAAAGCGGCGATAGGTGTGTCTATCGCCGCTTTTTTATTTGAAGTGATGAGTAACTCACCTTACGCACCAAGAGAATTTTAGTGCTTTTGCTCCCTGAAGAGAAAATATGAGAATCACGCGGTTGTTTGAAAGTCCTTCGCCCTGAGGGAGAAGGATTTAGGATGAGGGTCAAGTGCATAAGGTGAGTGAGTAAATTACAATACAGTCAGGTCTGAGGCATCACCGTGTAAGGGTTTGTCGGCGAAATTTGCCTTTTCCTAAACAAAATTGTTTGGTGGCCTGCCACAGAGGGTTCAAAACCCTCTGCTAGCCGAAAAAACTGGAAACCTCTGAAGAGGTTAAGTATCGTGTTGCAACCTCTTCAGAGCTTTAAAAATCCTTTTCGTAGCTAGACGTTTTGAACGTCTAGCGATGTAACCGCAGCTTAACTTGGTTCACATGGGCGTTCGCTTCGCTCATTGAACGCCCCCCGTACTTCCGTGACTGGAAGCATTTCAGCTAATTGCTAACCGCTAATCGCTAACAGCCTAGCTGACCTTGAGTTCGCCGACGCCGCCGCTGAAATGGACGACGATTTGATGCGCCGCCAGCGCATAACCGGGGGTTTCCCAGGTTCCGCTGGGGCTGATGAAATCGCTGCCAGCCTTGACGCGGGTGAAGCGTGGAGCCATTTTCGCACCGCCCAGGCCACCCTGCACCTCGATACGCGCGGCACTGGATTCCGGCAGGCGCAGCTTCACCGAGCCGACACCGCCGCTGGCACGCAAACGCACCGCAGCACCTTCGGCAATCGTGACGCTGGTTTCGCCGACGCCGCCATCAATTTCGACACTGTAGGGTTCGGGCATAGCGGGCAGATCGAGATGAACCTCGCCGACACCGCTGCCCAACTTCAGATGCCGGATTTGCAGGCCGCTCAAATCGAGTTTGGACTGCCCCACGCCGCCATGAATTTCCAGGTCAAGCGGGATGTTGGCTGCGAGGCCGATTTCCCAGCGCAGTTCGTCGTGATTCGACAGGGTGTTCAGGAAATCCTTGATTGGGCCAGCGATCACGCCATTATTTTTCTGGCCGAGGCGCACAACTTTATCGGACTCGCCGCTGACGCTGAATTCCATTTCGCCGATATGGCGCACATCAGCTTCGATCAGATTTTCCGAATTGGTCAGGGCGCGGACGACCATCTTGCCCGTCGCCAAATCCAGGCGGATGCGGGCAGTTTTGGTCGTGCCAACCGGCTCGCTAAAATGTGACTCTTTGATTTCGGCATCTGCGCCCAACTGTTTCAGGGTTTTGTTGATGCTGTCGCCCACGTCACCGAAGGAAAATGACCACTCTACAACCTGCTTTGGTTTCTGCTCGCCCATGATGGGTCTCCTTATTTTCACGTTTCAAAATTTGGTTCATATTCTCTAGTACGTAGAATCAGCCTGTGTTGTTCTAAATTGGTGGAAAATTGGTAATCTATCCCCTCCTCTACTACACAGAGAGGGGAATCAACAACGTCCGCTATCCAGGCATTCTCATAATTTTGAATCGCAATTTATCGGTTATCTTTAGAAGTAGGTTGGCTTAAGATTGGGAGCGCACAAAATGAACAGCTTAAAACGCATCCTCATTTTGGGACTGGTTTTGGCAGCGGCTTGTTCCACGCTGGGCAGTTCGATCAATGTGCCGGTTGCGCGGGCTGATGTGGAACGCGAGGCGAATCCGCCGACGGATGATGTGGCGGCGCTGGTCGCCGGAAACACCGCCTTTGCGTTTGACCTGTACCACCAGATTGTCAAAGAGCAGGATGGCAACCTGATTTTTTCGCCCTACAGCATCTCAACGGCGCTGGCGATGGTGTATGCAGGCGCACGCGGCGACACAGCCGCACAGATGGCGCAAACCCTGCATTACACTCTGCCGCCGGAGCAGCTTCATCCGGCGTTCAATGCGCTGAATCGAATCCTTCAGCCGCCGGAAGCTGAAAATGTTACACCGATACCGACGAATGAATACTATAATCCGGCGCAGGAACTGACTCTGCACATTGCCAACGGACTATGGGGACAGACTGGATTCCCATTCGAGGATGCTTTTCTGCAAACGCTCACACAAGACTACGGAACGGAATTGAATCAAGTTGACTTTAGCCAGGACGTTGAAGGTGCGCGGCAAATAATGCGCCAGTGGGTCGAAGACAATACGGGTGGACATATCAAAGATATGCCGCCGCCCGGATCAATCACCCCGGCAACACAATTGGCTCTGGCGAATGCGGTTTATTTCAAAGCACAATGGGCAAATCCCTTCAGCATGGATAAAACGCGAGACGCACCCTTCCATCTGGAGGGCGATGGTGATGTAACTGTGCCGATGATGGTCAATCCGGCTGCTGAGAAGGCGTGCGGACGCGGCGAAGGCTACACGGCGATTCAACTGACCTATGGCTATTCAGAAAAAGCGGCGATGATGATTCTTTTGCCGGACGCCGGGCAGTTCAAAGACTTTGAAAACAGACTTGATAGTGTTTTATTCCAACAGATTCATGGTGGAATGAGCAACACCAATTCACTCACTTTCAACATGCCGCGTTTCAAATTCGAGTCTGACATTGATCTCCTGCAAAGCCTCTCGGCGATGGGTATGAACGCACCTTTTAGCGATGGGGCGAATTTTTCCGGCATGAGTTCAAATAGCGGCCTGCATATCGACTTTGCCCAACACAAAGCCACAATTGCTGTGGATGAACAAGGAACAGAAGCATCTGGGGTGACTTTTATGCTGGAGATGCTTCTCCAACCATCTCTTTTAAGTTCCTGTGGCGATAGCGTCACAGCAGACCGCCCATTCATCTTCGCGATTTACGACACAAAAACGGGAACAATCTTGTTCCTGGGGCGGGTGATGAATCCGGCGGCGTAGGGTCACGAGTCCTGCTTTGACCACGCCCACTGTCCCCAGCGTTTCAGGGTTTCAAAAACGATGTTGGGATCAAGCTGGGTGTAATAGGTAAAGTGAAGGTGCAAGCTGCCATCCGCCACAACCAGCCGCTTGACGGTCACGGGAGTATACGACAGCATCTTGGGCTTATCCCATTCCTGGGCGACTACTGCCAACGGGAGTTTAGAATTGGCCGACCAGGTGGCTTTGCCGCCAAAAATCGACGCCAGATAATTCGATTTGGCGACAATCGTGATAATTTCCTCGACGCTGGCGTCATCGGGAACGGTAATGGTTTTCTGGTGGGGCGCATCGGCATCATCGCCCGCTGCCACACTATCGCGCGTCAAAAATATTTGCATGTAAATTCCCTTGAGGCCATAACCCTAAAATTCATTTCCGATATTTTCGGGCGAACACGTAGGTTCGCCCCTACAAAGCCCATCCGCAAAATTGAGGTTGTAGGGGACGACCTATGTGTCGTCCCTGCCTGAATTATTTTTCAACCTTGTATCCAGCGTCGCGAGAATATCGGTCTGCACTTTTTCGACGGGCTGTGCGGCATTGATCGTCACCCAGCGCCCCGGCTCGGTGGCGATGAGTTGATGATAGCCGTCACGGACACGATTATGGAACGCCTCGCCCATCGCGTCCAGGCGCGTCCATTCGCCACCCTTGTCGAGCGCACTCAAACGCCGCTGGATGCCCGCTTCTGCCGAAATATCCAGGTAAAAAGTCAGATCGGGGCGCAGGCCGCCAGTTGCGAAGTCGATGATCGTCCGCAGTGTGTTCAAATCCAGCCCGTGCCCGTAACCCTGATAGGCCAGCGTGGAATCGAAAAAGCGATCACATAGGATGAGTCCGCCCGCCGCCAGATGGGGTTTAATCACCTCGGCGACGATTTGCGCGCGCGAGGCGTTATACAGCAGCAGTTCGGCACGGGGATTCATGCTCTCATTTTCTAAGTTGTGCAGCACATCGCGAATCTGGTCGCCGATGTCCGTGCCGCCCGGTTCGCGCGTCAGCAGGATGTTGTAGCCGCGCTTACGCAAAATCTCGCTGATCTGCGCGATCTGCGTAGTCTTACCGCTGCCGTCGGGGCCTTCAAAAGTGATGAACATCGTTTATTTCTCGTGAGTGATGGGAGCATTCAGAATCGTTAATCAACGATTGGCGATTGTACCCGCTGATGAAAACTTATGGTATAGCGATTTCCGGCTGGGCTATCGCACCAAAACAGAAGAAACCGCCAGGATACGCTATGCAAAGTCAAGCAGGAGTTTACGGGCAACGGCGCATAAAGCGACCTTGCGGAGTTTATCACCTGACTCATCAGTTATTTGACCAGCCGTCCATAATCCCGCTTGTGCTCCCGAATGCTGAGTTGGTGACCTTGTTGGCCGCTGCTCTCCAGCCAGTCGATTTGAATCGTTGCGGCGGCGATATCCGCTCCACCATAGATTGGAATGTCCATTATGGCTGCCTTGCTACTCGCTATGCTAAACTGGTTCCTCAAATGTAGATTGTTGTTTTGATGGAGTGCCCTCTTTGATGGTGATTCCCTTCGCCCTGACCCCATTTAATCTGGCCGATTTAAAAGCGATCCTGAACCTGGAACAGGATGTTTTCCCCGAAGACACCTATGGCATGGTGGAATTTTTATCGCTGTACGTGCGCGGCAAGGATACGTTTATCGTCGCCCGCGCCGGAAAAAAGGTCGTCGGCTACATCATCGCCTACGTTGAAGACTACACCGGCTATGTCGCCTCGATTGCGGTTGATCCAGAGACGCGCGGGCAGGGTTTGGGGCGATTGCTGATGGAAACCGAGATGGCGCGGCTGTTCGAACATGGCGCGGAAAAAATCGGCCTGCATGTCCGTGAAGATAATGTCGCGGCGATTCACCTGTACGAGTCACTGGGCTTCGTGACCCAGGAAACCGTCGCCCATTACTACGAAGGCGGCGCGTCCGCATTGTATATGGAACGCGAAACTTCAAGCCCCTAGCCCCGCTTTCCCCCAATCCGAACCACCTTCCGTAAACGTTTTGTTAGAATTTTTTCAGACTTGTGGCACGATATGTGTTTGCAAGGCTACCCTATGCAAAATGGAAACCATATCTTATTGGAAATGGGTGCTGTGAGGTCAAAATCAGCGTGAGTAAGAACAACGATAAGGGTTTTATTGAAGAAATTAAATCTGATAAAAAATCATTTGTTTCCAGGCGTGATGTCTTAAAAATGGGCGCAGGTTTGCTGGCGGGGTCGGCCTTGCCGGATATGCTGACCGGTCTCACGCGCGCTGCCGCCCAAAGCGGCTTGCCCGCCCGCGCCGCTGCCCAAAGCGGACTCAAGCACATTTACGTCGCGGCGGACGACCATACGGATTATGTCTGGCGGCAGGACGCTGCAACGGTTCAGAACAATCTGGTCTCGATGCTCGATTATTATTTGGATCAGATTGACGCCACTATCGGCAACCAAACTGAACATCAGATGCGCTGGAACTGCGACGGGCATTTCTGGGTCTGGCTGTACGAAAAAAACAGGTCGGCGGCGCAGTTCACCCGGCTCATCAGCCGCATCCGGGATGGGCATGTCAGTATGCCATTGAACGCGCTCATCTCCTGTTATGGTGGCAACCCCACCGAGGCTTTCATCCGGGGCATGTATTATCCCGGCAAATTGGAGCGCAAATACAACCTGGATTTGAAACTGGCTTATACCGTCGAAAACCAAACCTTACCTTATGGTATTGGCGCATTGTGGGCAGGCGGTGGCGCGAAATATACCTGGCGCGGCATTTGTAACTGCACATCGAAGATACCTGGCGCATCCTTTCAGCGCCCACAGGATATTTACTGGTGGGTCGGGCCGGACGGCAGCCGTATGCTGATGAAATGGTATTCGTTTCTGGACTTGCCCGGTATCGGCAGTTATGCCGAACTGCGCGACGCCCATAATCCGTCGGCAACCGGCGATCCGAGCCTTGCCATCACCGCGTTAGATAACAAAATCGGCACGGGGAATTATCCATTCAATATCGTGGGCGGGTTCGGGCTGGGCTGGGATATACCCGCCACCTATGCGACAGCGTTTGTCTCCGGCGCGCAAGCCCAAACCAACGGCAGCCGTATGGTGCATGTCTCGAATGAACAGGACTTTTTCGAGCATTTCGAATCCACCTACGGCGCGGGTCTACCGAATGTTTCGGTCACGTATGGCAATGAATGGGAACTCTATCAAGCCTCGCTGGTGGAAGTCACGGCCAGCGTCAAACGATCAACCGAGAAACTGCGCGGCGCGGAAGGGCTGGCGACGCTCGTCAGCCTGAAAAATGGAGCCTTCATGAACGGGCGTGAAAGCGCGCGCGATCTGGCGTGGATGAACCTGGGCTTATTCTGGGAACACAACTGGATGGCGGATGGTGGTCAGACCATCACCAAAGATGACCGCGAAGCATGGACGCGGCAGATTGCCAGCGAAATCGCCGTTTATGTAGACACTTTGCAAACCGATGCCGTCGCAGCGCTGGGCAGCATGATCGGCAAGACAGGGACGAATACGCGCTTCTTCGCCTTCAACCCCCTTAGTTGGGCGCGCACCGACGCGGTTGATTTCCCTTATCCCAGCGGATCGACGACGATTCATGTGGTGGATGTGACCAGCGGCGCAGAAGTGCCTTCGCAAATTATCACCATCGATAGTGTGCGTTACCTGCGGGTGCTGGCGCAAAATGTGCCGCCCGTCGGCTATAAAGTTTTTGAGATTCGGGGCGGCGCGGGCACTGGTTTCAGCGCTGCGGCAACCGTCACGGGCGGCAATACCCTCGACAACGGAACCTATCAACTGGTCATGAGCAGCCGGGGCGCAATCAACAGCCTGATTGACCACACCCGCGCTGACCGCGAATTTATCCTGAATATTGGTGGGCGCAGCAGCAATGATTTTGGCAGCAGCGGTGGGACAACCGCGCTCAATGTCGTGAACGCCGGGGCTGTCTCGGTCACGCTGGAAGCAACCGTTACCGGCGCGACCAATGTGCCCAATTTTAAAGCGTCGATTACGCTCTTCCGCAATTCGCCGCGCATCGACATCCGCAACCGGATTACCCAAAATTTCTCAGCGACGTTGACCTGGGCATTCAGCTTCAACCTGACTGCGCCCGATACCTGGCACGAAGAAGTCGGCGCGATTATCCGCGCGAAAAAAGCCGACAGCGGTGGTCATTATGCCACCAGCCATGCCCGTTACGATTGGTTGACGTTGAATCATTTCGCTGATATGACCGGGACGGGCACAGTTGGCGTGACGCTTTCCAACGCCGACTGCCAGTATGTGAAGCTCGGCAACAGCTCGCCGACCAGCCTGGACGCCACCACCGCGCAAATGAATGTGTTGGCCGGGGGACAGGTGGATGGAACGACCTTCGGTATCCTGAATCAAGGTGGGGATAGTTCATTTTTGCAGCGTTTCGCCCTGCAAACCCATTCGGCTTATGACCCGGCGGCGGCGATGCGCTTTTCGCTCGAACATCAAAATCCGCTGGTTGCGGGGGCGGTCACGGGTGGATCGCAATATCCGGCGACCAGCTTCGCGCTGTTGAGCACCTCCAATCTGAATGTGCTGCTGTGGGCGCTCAAACCCGCCGACGATGGCCTGAGCGCCGGACACATCAGCCGCTGGTGGAATATCACCAACAGCAGCCAGAATCTATCGTTTTCGCTGCCGGGCGCACCCATCATCAGCGCGCAAAAAGCGTCGCATATCGAAACACCCAGCGGCGCGGCAACAGTCTCCGGCGGGGCGCTGCAAGCATCCTTCGCAACCCAGCAGATGGCGACATTTTTGCTCAAAACATCGGCTACGACCTCACTGCCGGGAATTCCGACGCTGCTGGCTCCGGCAGATTTGTCGGACACGCCCGGATCGCAGCCGGTTTTATCGTGGGGTGCGCCAGCCAATGCGACCCGCTATGAACTCCAATTGAAACTAGATGCCGAGCCGGACGATACTGATCCGGTCATCAGCCTAATCCCGCATAGCTATACGCCGCCGTCGCCACTTTTGACGATGCATACCTATTTCTGGCGAGTACGTGCGGCTAACAGCGCAGGGGCGCTTTCCGGCTGGAGCGAAATGTGGCAGTTCCGCATCGCCAGCGCGGCCAATGCTTCACCGAGCGAAAATTATTTCCGTACTGCGAAGCCCAAGCTTTCCTGGACGCCGATTTCGTGGGCGGTGGGTTATGTGGTCGAGGTTTCGCGGACGACTACTTTTGCAGCGCCGATTTCCAGCGGCACATTGGCAGCGAATAAATTGTCGTATACGCTCACCACCGCGCTGGATGAAGGCACATGGTACTGGCGTGTGAAGGGCTTGAAGAGTCTGAGTCCGTTGGTGAATGGCACGCCCAGCCCGACGCAATCCTTCATCATTGAACTACCGTAAACGCAAAATCCTCGCCAGTCGGTTCAGGTTGGCGAGGTCTTTTTAAATTTGTGGTCAAAATCGCCCGGATCGTTTATGGATGAGCGTTGGGGTCGTCGGTGGGTAAGCCTTCCGCCGAGGCCGCTGTGAGCAGTCGCGTGTCGGCGGAGACAAAAGTCAGATCGAAAAAACGTGCTGCTTCTAACGCGCTGGCGAGTTGAATCGAGTCGAGCGTCCTGAGTGGATAGCGAACCAACAAACGCCGCGCACGTGCGAGTACGGTTGGCTCAAATTCAACAATGGAATACTGTGTTCTGAGATGGGCCGAGATGCTGTTTCGGATACGCAAAAACTCGCTAGCGGTAATCAGCACTTCGCGCTGTTTGCGCGTGAGCAGGGCGATTATTTCAATCGTTGCCAGCCGTGATAAAACAATCGCATTGCCATAGCGTGGAAAAATCCAGCTTTTCACCCAGCCTGAGCCAGTTTCAACCACGTAACGTTTGGCTAATGCGCTGGTATCGACGAAGTAGTCGCTCAAAAGCGTTCCTCACGATCCTCGTTGATGTAATCTTCAACTGGGCGCGTCCCCGCCATTTTGTGCCCTAATGCTTCCTCTTCTTCATCCGACATTGCTTCAGCCGATGCTAATTCTTCTTCGCTCAGGACATTTTCGGCCAGCAAGCCGGCGGCGCGTAATTTTGCCTGCACCCATTCGCGGGTTCCTGGCTCATATTGCTCGGCAGAATCGCTGACCTGTCGCACGACCACATCTAATTCGACCATGCCGATTTCAACATCATCGGGCAGGTCGATCATGATTCGGCGTTTTTCGTCCACATAAGCCTGTGTTTTGATTGAAACTGTTACCATAATCAGTGTGCTCCCAAAACTCATTCACTTTGTATTATAGCATCCTAGCGTCCTGTGAAATCGCGCAGGTAGAGGAAGTCGTGGCCGATGCTGCGGCGGCTGAGTTTGGCGATGTTGGGCATGGTGCGCTTGTAATGGTTGATTTTCACCCGCTGCCAGACCTTCTCGACAAAGGCACGGTCAAAACCTTCCTCAATCACTTCCTCTACCGTGTAACGTTCGTCCACCAGCAGGAATAACACCTGATCGACATCGTTGTAGCTGAAGCCAAGTTCGCCCTCGTCGGTCTGGCCTTCCCACAAATCGGCGGAGGGTGCTTTGTCGATGATCGGCGCTGGCACACCCACCGCTTTCGCCAACTGCCGTATCTGGGCCTTATATAAATCGGCAAGCGGATGCAGCGCGACGCCGCTGTCGCCATAAATTGTGGAATAACCCAGCAAAAATTCGGTCTTGTTGCTCGTGCCCATCACCAGACCACCCCAGGCCACCGATTGATCGTAGAGCGTGACCATCCGCAGCCGTGCCATAATATTGCCCTTGCGGATGTTGCTCATATCCGGGAAGCGGTTGATGAGCGGATCAGCCATATCGGTAATTGGAATATCGAGCGAGGGCAGCCCCAGCGCTTTGATGACCAATCCAGCGTCATCGCTGCTGGACTGCGCCGAGGTGCGGTAGGGCATCCGCACGACCAGCACATTTTCCGCGCCCAGCGCTTCCGCCGATAAATAAGCAGAGAGCGCTGAGTCGATGCCGCCGGAAAGTCCCATGACGGCGCGTTTCATGCCGGTTTTTTCGACCTGATCGCGAATAAAATCGACGATCATTTTGCGACCAATATCGGTGTTGATCGTCAACCGGTGCAGTAAATTCGGTTGGGTATTTGTCGTCATATGCATATCCTTAAATTTGAACCACCGAGTAACGATGAATGACAATTACACTCAGCCATGAAAATGAGAGTGTGGTTGCGCCACCAGGGGTTCAAACCCCTGGCTACAAGTTCCGGCGGGAAGTCGGTTAAAACCGACTCAAACCCGCCGGGGAACGTCTGTTATATCATCACATTTGCTATCTATTTAGTACAAATCATTTCCAGAGCTGACACCGAGTTCACAAAGAAAAATGCAAAACAGATTCTTTGTTAGTCAGCGTCAGTGTGAATTTCGCCCATTGCTTGCAAACTATAATCCAGAACCTTGTGCGGATAATCTTCCTCGACGGTGATGTGCGCCATGAAATCGCCGCCGTGCTCGGATTCAATCGCCGCGATGACCTGATGTTTGTCGGCGGCGATCACCTGTTTGACGCGCAGCTTTCCCGCCATGCGATAAATGGCTTTGAATTCTGCCAGCCGCATTGACGCGGGCGTTTCCGCCAGAATCCCGGCCTGATAATTATCGGCGATATACGTCCGCAGCCGCGTGAAATCGCCCTTGTTGAGAATGGTCGTCATCGCGATCAGGCGCATCCCCGCGTTGCTGGTTTTGAGAGCCGTTTTATCGTCCAATTATGATTCCTGTGGTTGGAATACATCCTTAACGGGCAGCAAAAATCCTGGCAAAACATCTTCGCCACTGATGGTAGCATTCAAACCCAATTTTTCGACAACTAATTTACCTTCAGGGCTGCGATGACAAACATCCACAATCTGCTTCTCGATGTAGGCAATCCAGACAATTTTTGTCCCACATTCAAGAAATGATTCGGCTTTGTCGTAGAGTTCGCGGGTGCTGTTGCTAGGCGATTCCACTTCAACAGCGACCAGCGGCGCAAACGCAAAATTGTCGTCTGGAAGGGGAAACCAAACCTGCTCCCGCGATACAAATGATGCATCTGGGATGAGCGAGTCGCCATTCGGCAAGTCATAACCCACGCTGTCGCTGAAAGCAATGCCAGATTGGGTTTCCTGCCCAAACCCATCCAGCGCCACATAAAATCGATCAGCCGTATAGGCATGTTTTGGCTTTGGTGGATTCACGACCTGGATACTCCCCTCGATAAGTTCGAATCGTTTATCAACATTTTCTGGCAGCGTTTCAATCGCCCGTAAATCATCCAGGGTATATGCCTGTTTATGTTGTGCGACCATGCCCAAACCTCCTCACTCATTGATGCTCACATCAGAATGTTTAATCGCATACTATTCCTGGGGCGGGAAAATATCTTTCACCGGCAGCGAAAATCCGGGCAAAACATCTTCGCCATCCAGTGCCCCATCGAAGGCGATTTTCTGGACGGACAATTTGCCCTGCTCGGTGAGACGAATCGCGTCCACGATTTGAGTTTTCGGATAGATTATCCAGACTAAGCGTGTGCCGGATTGCAAATAGGATTCGGCTTTATTCAGCATTTCGCGTTCCTGGTTACTGGGGGAGACAACCTCAACTGCCAGATCAGGCGCGATATAAAATTTGCTCGGCAGCGGCAGCGCTTGGCGTTCTTTGGAAATGAACGAAGCATCGGGAATCAATTCGTCGCCGTTGGCAAGGGTGTAGCTGGTAGCATCGCCAAAGACAAAACCCAGATTGTGTGTGCGGACAAATGTGAGCAGGAAAAACACAATCTGAGCGACAATAAAATTGTGTAATGGGCTAGGCGTTGCCACTTCATGTATCTCCCCGTTGATAAGTTCAAAATACTTATCGGCGTTCTCCGGCAAAGCTTCAATCGCCCGTAAATCTTCCAGGGTATATGCCTGTTTATGTTGTGCGACCATGCCATTCACCTCCCTACTCATTGATGCCTTATTATATGGCTCATTCCTCACGCCTTAAAATGCGCCCCAACTCGCGCTGCACCATTTCCGGGCGTTCGTCGCGCAGGAGAGGCAAACGACTGCGGGTGCGATGCAGTTGGTTGAGGTCGATTTCCTGGACGACCAACGCTTCGTCAAAATACGGCGCGTGGACGACGAATTCGCCGTCCGGGTCAACGATGGATGAACCGCCCCAGAAATTTTTGCCATCTTCGTAGCCGACGCGGTTGCAGTGAATCACGTAATTGGTGAACATGCTGCCATAAGCCTGATTTACGAGTTCGACCCAGCGCGACCCTGACAAGCGATCCCCGGCATCGAGTCCCCGGCTGGGGCTGGCGCTGTGGAATACCAGGATGTCCGCGCCGTCCTGCCACAGCAGATAAGCAGGCGACATATGCCAGAAATCTTCGCAGATCAGCATCCCCATGCGGCCAAATCGGGTATCGAAGGCGCGGGCAGTCTCACCCTGGTCGAAATAACGGCCTTCGTCGAACATGGCGTAAGTCGGCAGGTAAATTTTGTGATGGATGTGCAGGCATTCCCCGCCGGAGAGATAGGCGCTGGCGGTATAAAAACGCTGGCGTTTATCCTCGTGGACGAAGCCGAACATGATGTCCATATTGCTGCTGGCGTCCAGCATAGCGCGGAAAACCTCGTCATCGCGCGTGGCCTGGATCGCGACTTCCGGCACAAGGTCTTGCACCTGA
This sequence comes from Chloroflexota bacterium, assembly GCA_039933955.1. Lineage (GTDB taxonomy): Bacteria > Chloroflexota > Anaerolineae > Aggregatilineales > Phototrophicaceae > CFX2. The sequence continues at coordinate 156,261 of JBDTNB010000001.1, read as the reverse complement.
TAGCCAGTCATCGACAATTCCGGGAACACGATTAAATCCACACCCTGTTCATCCGCCTGCCGAATATAGTCCAGGTGCTTGTCGAGATTATGTTTTACATCCCCGATTTTGGGGTATATCTGCGCTAAACCTACTTTGAGGCGCATGGTTAATTCCTTTTAACTCTGTGTCTGCCGAAAAATAAATGCCTCGCCGTTTAAACCCGCCGCGAGATTGATGTCTACTCGATCATTAAACCCGATGTTGAAGATTCCGACACCCCCATCTTTGCGGGCATATAATTTGAAAAATGCCACTCAATTCGAGTTGGTTTGTGGTAAGAGCCACGCTTGCGGCTCCATATCGTCTGTCAGGTTCGTAAACGTTCCATCCGACACATCAAACAACCAGACATCCTGCATATCTTCATATATAAACCGCTCATTGTCGATCCAACGCCCCATCCAATAACGCCAAGATGCCCCTGAACTACTACTATCAGGCCGGATATACTGTCCAATCATCGCTTTATTGACCAGATCGCCAATGACGACCTGACTGCTGCCCAGGACATCGGAAACAAACGCGAAACGTTGATAATCAGGCGCGGGAAATGCATACCGGAAATACGGATTGGGTTCTCTGGAAGCGTTGATCAAAACGGGTTCGACGCGACTGGTATCATCGATCTGGATAATTCGTGCTTCGGAATAAAAACCATAATCGCCGCTGTCGGATGGGTAGGAGAACAGCAGCACGGCATACACATTTCCATCATGAGCGAATAAATCGCTATTGTGTATCCTTATCGCCGTTGATACATCTGCTGTAAGCCCAAATTGTTCAGTTAAATAGGCTTTCAGGTCAACTTCAAGGCGCATATTCCCATTCAACGCCGTTGAATAGATTGCGCCGAGGTTAATGTCGCTATCTTCATCGCATGGGGATACAAAATACCAGCGTTTTAAACCGGCTGACCAGATATAGTTACAAGCTGGCCCCTGGTTTTCAGAAGCGCTTGAACCCTGATTGCCAAGATGGTGGATGGTATGGCGGGTATTGTCGTAGGGATTGGCGAGCACTAAACCAATCTCGCGCAGCGTCGTACTGTCTTCACCCCAGCCCATCTCCCAGTAGTGTTCATTTTCCAGCATGATTCCCCCTGTATCCAGCAGATAAACAAACGATTCGGCATATGGAGGTTGAAATGCAGGTGATTCACCATAGGTTGGTTCGATCAAAATGGCGCGGCTGTCCGGCGACCAGTGCAAATCGGTGCGCGGCTCCCCGCTCCACACAGTCGTATAGGCTTGCTGTAAATCGTCTGACTGGACATTGTATAAAAAGATGTAGAAGTTAATGGCATCCTGATCGGGAACCGGACTGCTTGCCGTGAGCGCGATTTGCGAACCGTCTGGCGACAAGACCACATTCATGTTCCACCAGTTAGATAACCACCGCGTTTCGGTATCGCCGCTTGATCTATCGCTGTCCCAATAGGGAGTCAAATCAAAGTTTTCAGGCAGGTGTCCCATCTCGACCAGTGTATTGTGATTATCCAACCCGTAAAACGCGATGCTGTCATCACTTTGAGCAAACAGGACGGGAATGAGAGGCGTGTCATCCCGTGCTTGCAGACTGCCCTTGACCGCGAATAGGACGATCATCAGGAGTGTGAGGGAGACGATTTTGCCTGCCAGCATTTTATGCATGGGTGATTATCGCTTCTTTTTGCGCTGTAATTTTTTCATCTTGTCGGTCTGTTTACGCTTGGCTTTTTTCTTTTTGGCGTCGGCTTTGTCTTTGCGGATCGGCCTCGCGGTCAGATCATCCTCATTGTCATCGAAATCGGAGTCAATTGCATCATCCACATCATCCCAATCCTCAGGGGCATCTTCGCCAAGCGGGTTGGGAAACGAGGCCGGTAATCCCAAGCCGATACGCACATCCTGCCAACTTGGCGCGAGACCAGGCAGGATCATCCCATCGCGGTAGACCTCAACGATTAAGTCAACCGCAGCATCACTCTCCATACTCACGAGCGCATTCACCAGACCCGAATTGAGGGCGATTGATTCGTCCGCATACTTTTTCAACTGCTCGATCAGGATGCTTTCGATAATCAGATAAGTTGTGTTGTCCCCCGACATCAGCGCGATTTGCCGCAGCGAAACTGCCGCGCCGATCCGTGAAAAATCCATATTGAATGGGTTGGTCAGATAGGCCACCAGCGCCGGAATCGCGACTTTGCCGTAAGCCGCGAACACATCCGGGAAGTTCATGATGACATTTGGGCTGATGCCTGCAAGCTGCTTAACCAGCGGCTCAATCGCTTCTTTCGCGCCCAGCATCGCCAAGCGCCGCGCGGCATGAACCGGCGCAAATGCCAGCGGACTTTCAGGATCGGCGGTATGCAGACGGGCATCCGTCGCCATGCGGATCAAATCGGGGATATACTGCTTGCCCAGGTTGAACCCGTCATAAAAGTCATTGTAATCTCCACCGAGGGTCAACAGTGGATGCAGTGCCACCGGATAACTGCCCTCAAACGGTTTTTTGCCGTATCCCGGCCCACGCACCACCCGACCCGGTTTCGCGCCGGTATGGTCGCCATCTTTCAAGACCTGCACGCCGTTGACAAAAACATGCTGCATTCCCGTCGCGTATTGATGGGGCTTTTCCGGCGTAGCATGATCCTGCACTTTGGCTGGATCAAACACCACCACATCGGCATAATAACCGGCTTCGAGCGAGCCGCGTCCTTCGATTTTTAAATTCGCCGCCGGGAATGAGGTCAGCCGCCGTACCGCATCTTGCAGCGTCAGCACACCTTCGTCGCGCACATATTTACCCAACACGCGCGCGAACGATCCATAGGCGCGGGGATGGGGATTCGATTCCAGAAATACGCCTTCGGGCGCTTGCGATTCAGCATCCGAGCAAAAACTGACCCAGGGCAGCGCCATCTGCTTGCGGACGTTATCTTCCGACATGGTGAAATAAATGGTGAAAATGCGGCTCTCGTCTTCGACCAGCAAATCCATGAGGGTGTCTTCGGGTGGCGTGCCGCGCATGGCGCTGATTTCAGCCAGGGTTTTGCCGGTCAGCGGTTTCAACTCGTCGGTGCGGAAGCCGCACAGCATGATTTTGTCCGCGCCGTTCTGCTGGTACATATTTTCCCATTCGTAGGATGGGGTGAGCATCTCCTGTTTGATTCGTTCGCGCGTCGCTGGGTCTTTTAACCGTTCGCGCAGTTTATCTTCGCCGCCTTCATGCGCCCAGGGCGGGATACACGACGACAATCCTGTGCCGGAATAGGGGTACATATACATATCGGCGGTGATGGGCAAGCCGTCAGCTTGGGCGGCTTCGATAAGCTGAATCGCGTCGTCTATCATGCCCCAGTTTTCTGGGCCAGCCGATTTCAGGTGATAAATTTCGGCGCGGACATGGGCGACATCGGCAATTTCGACCAATTCTTCCAGCGCATCCAATAGGCTGCTGGCTTCGTTGCGGATGTGCGAGATATACAGTCCATCATATTCGGCGACTACCGCCGCCAATTCAATCAATTCATCCGTATTGGCATACGAGGCCGGGGGGTAAATCAGCGCCGCCGACATACCCACCGCGCCTTCTTCCATCGCCTGCCGGATCAGCGCGCGCATCTGCTCGATTTCAGCTTCGGTGGGTTCGCGGTCATCATAACCGATGGCATGGACGCGCAGGGTTCCTGTGCCGACAAATGAGGCGATATTGGTCGAAACACCGCGTTTTTCCAACCATTCCAGATACTCGCCCAGCGTATTCCACTCGATCTCGTAATGGATGCGGGTGTTGCCCAGGATGCCGCGCGTGCGGGCGGCGCGCATTTCTTCGCTCAATGGCCCCATCGACGTGCCTTCGCCCATGACTTCCAGCGTCACGCCCTGGCGGATTTCGCTCTGCGAACGGCCATCTTCGATGAGCGACTCGTTGCTCCAACTGAGCATGTTGATGAACCCCGGCGCGACGGCTAATCCATGTACTTCGATTTCCTGCGCGGCTTTTGCATCGCCCAGGTCGCCGACTGCCGCAATCGTATCGCCCTGAATCGCCACATCGCCCGTATAAGGATCGCCGCCGCTCCCGTCGTAAATCGTGCCGCTGCGGAGGATGAGATCGTAATCTGTCATCGTCATTGTCCTTCAATACGAGTTGGTTTGTGGCAGCAAAAATGCCACTGCTTCAATATCGGTAGTTAAATTGACGGTTGTTCCATCGGATGTGTCCAGCAACCAGACATCATCGTCAGCCAGATATAATAATTCATGTGCATTGATCCACAACACATCCATTCGCTGATACCAATTTTCAAGTGTTCGGGTTAGGCTCACAAGCTGCTTACCTGTCGCTAAGTCACCGACGACGATGTGCTCTCTATCAACCAGCACCACTTTCTGGTTATCGGGCGCGAAAGCCGCTTGGATTAAACTTGAGGTAAAAATGTTCCACTCGGTAAACTCAAATGCGGTCTCGATTTGCCCCTGTGCGTCAATACTCATCACACGCCAGAAAGCTTTATCCTCAACATCGGAATCGGTATCGCTGCTGCCGGTTGCAACCGTCGCTTTAAAGCTCAATGCCGCATAAACCGTGTCTGCCGTCGCGTGGATGCTGGTGACGCTGACATCTTCAACATAGGGATTATTCCCAGGAGGTAAGGGGAATTCCTGCCGCAATAAATCGGGGATGTTGGCCTCAAGACGGGCATGACCGCTCAAATCAACTGAATACAACGAGTCGAGTGGGTCATCAATGAGCCAGAGACATCCGACCACGTAGTACCAACGGGCGCGCTGCTCCGACCATGCAAAGTTACAGCTTCCCGAAAAAGAATCCGGCGGCGGGTTAATCTCAAAATTCACCAGTGGTTGGCGATGGATACCGCCCAGGCCAAATTCCACGATATTCACGCCATTGCCTGCATAAACAAGGTCGCGATTGTTCTCGGCCCAGGTGAATACACGCCCATAAACGTTGCGACTCTGGTCTGTTAGTTGAATTAGCGTGTCTGATACAAGGTTATATACTCGTACTTCGGGTCGACCCATACAGCCGCAGTTATCTTCGACTTCCGGTTCTATCAGGAGGTTTTGGCTATCTGGCGACCATTTGAGGTGGAAAAAATACCCCACATAAATTTCGTCAATAACTTGTCGAATAGTATGGGTTACGAGCGAATAGATGAACAGGCCGACATAGGCTTCGTTATCGCCGGATTTTTGGGCGGTAAATGCGAGCTGTTGTTCATCCGGGGAGACGACGAAACTATGCCGAATCATCCACTTTTTATCGTGTCCATCGGTGTTGAAATCATCCGGCAAGGTTCCAACTGTTTCCAGTATTTTATCCGCCGACACCGCGTATAACTTCACGCCTGCATCGGTTTCGGCATAAGCTACCGGCACAGGTGCATTCTCCTGCGCGGCGACAGGACTGACGATGCCGATCAGCAGCAAAATACACAGGGTTATGAAAACGACGTATTGAGATGGGTTCATGCGCGTTTTAACCTCCTGCGTTTCGCGATGGGTTCAATCCTCTATGTTATAATCATTCCCAGGCAATTATGCGAGGTGGATATGGCAACTGCACGCGAAATGTCTCCTTACAAGAGTTTTGTCGAGTATCTACTTGAGAAGATGACTCCTGAAGAGATATTGGCATACAAAGCTTCAGATGCTGAACAGGAGCGCGCTGAAGAACTCACCGAAAAAAACAAGGAAGGGTCATTAACACTTGAAGAGCGCAACCAATTACAGGAAATGATGAATCTTGAGGCGTTAATTAATCTGCTCAAAGTTCGGGCAATGGTTGAATTGAAAAAGCATGGCTCGCGTTCCTAAAAAACTAAGAGATCAGGTTAGACAACGAGCTAATGGTCGATGTGAATATTGTGTCTACCAGATTTAGTGGCGAGTTTAAGTCATCAGGTTGACCACGTTTTGCCTCCCCGCCATACCGGAACGAATGATTTCGATTCTAATCTTGCCTGGGCATGTTTTCGCTGTAACAATGGTAAAGGTACAGATATTGGTACGATTGATGCTGTCACTAATCAGCGCGTCTGGCTTTTTAATCCACGCGAACAAAATTAGGATGACCACTTCGAAATTCAGGAAACAGGCCACATTTTCGGCAAAACGCCAGAAGGTCGTGCCACTGTTCGACTGCTTAACATGAATCATGAAGCGGAGGTAGAACTTCGACGTTTAGTTATTGAAAATGGTCTGTGGTAATTTTCATTTATAGGAGCTTCAACTGCTCCCCCACCCGCAGCGTACCCGGTGCGCGATGGATAGCGTTCTGCGCGAACATGACCTTGTTGTTCTGTTTGCGGAAGGTGTTGAGCGTCGCCAACGGTTCGGCGGTATCCGGCACAGTTCCGGTGAGTTGGTCAACGCTGGTTAACACGCAGCGGGCGCAGGGCTTGACCACATCCAGCGTCACATCGCCGATTTGCACCGCGTCCCAATTATCCTCGGCGAAAGCTGACGCGCCGGTGACCACGATATTCGGGCGGAAGCGGCTTATAGGGACGGGCGGTTTGTCGCGCTCGATGAGGCGGCGGTTGAGTTCATCCAACGAGGCATCTGACACAATCAAAATCGGATAACCGTCGGCGAAACCGACAGGGGTATTGGGCGGCGCATAATCCGGGTCAACCGCGCGCACAAAACCGTCGGCCATCCGTACCAGCCGCGCATCCACATGCAAATAATCGCTGAACCAATCGGCGAATTCTTCGCCCTCGTCCCACGCCGCGCAAATATCGTCCCAGACTTCCACGCGCCAGATTTCCCCGGCCTCGCGTCCCAGCGGGACACATATTTCCGGCATATTGGGCGCGGTCAGTGCCAGATTGCCGTTTTCAAAACGCGGCTGAATCAAGGCCATCGCTGGAAGCTCACGCTGCGTAATGACCTTGCCGTCGCCGTCCGTGACCATCCAGCGCCGATCCCAGAGCGGGCCGCGCGCATCCAGCGCAATTTCTTTATGTGACAGCGATCCACAGGATTTAATCGGGTAGGTATACAGGTGTGTCAGGGTTATATCGGTCATTTAAAAACCTCGTAATACAAATACAGGATTAACCGCCAAAACGCCAAGAACGCAGAGAACAAATGAAAATTCTCTTCGCGCCATCGGTGTCTGTGCGAAGCCTCCCGGTGGGATGGCGGTTCAAATATCTTCTTTTATTTGATGTCCAGCAGTTCGACGACGAAAATCAGCGTCGCATTCGGCGGAATCGCGCCGCCTGCGCCGCGTTCGCCATAGGCCAGATTCGATGGGATGTAAAATTCGTAGGTCGCGCCCACCGGCATCAACTGGACACCTTCCGTCCAGCCAGCGATGACCCCGTTGAGCGGGAACGAAATCGGCTGACCGCGATCATAGGAACTGTCGAAGGTTTTACCGTCCAGGAATGTACCCTTGTAATGGACATTCACGGTGTCAGTGGCTTTGGGATGTGCGCCCGTTCCCGCCTTGATAACCTTATATTGTAAGCCGCTGGCGGTGGTCGTCACGCCCTCTTTTTTGCCATTTTCTTCCAGAAATGCTTTGCCTGCATCGGCCATTGTCAGTTGCCTTTCCATGAATACGTTGCCAGAAAAGTCGATAGTCTTTAGCTGTTAGTCGATAGCCAAAATACCATAGAATCGCCTTTGTATTAAGCTAACGACTATGGACTCACTATACCTTAAGCGCCGTCGATTGCGAAGTGGCCTTCACCTCTTCCGCCGTGAATTCGCGTCCGGCTTCGCTGGAACGGTAAATGCCTTCGGAAATCAGCATGGTATTGAGGGCGATTTCCGCCGTCGGCAGCAGCGGCACACGGCCTTGATTGGCGGCCACCCAATGATGCTGGGCGCTGTCGTAGGCGTCCGCACCTTCATACACATTGTGGATGCGCCACTCGAAGGCTTCCAGGTCGGCGCTGCTGTCGAGATCGAGATCGCCCGCGCTGCGAAAAAAGCCGAATGGTTCCAGGCGCACGCCGCCCTCTGATCCCATAATCACCGAGCCATCGAATTTATCCAGGTGTACCGCCCAGGCTTCCATGATGTCGAGCGTCATACCGCCCGCCATCCGCACAAATCCCAGGCCGAGTTCTTCGACATTGTAGCCGCTTTTCTGGCGGCGGGTTTCATCCATCGGTGTTTCCTGATACACGCGCCCGCTGATGGTCTCCGGCGCAGGATTGCCCAGCAGATACAGCAGCGCCGAAATGTGATATACGCCCATGTCATAGAGTGCGCCGCCGCTGGCGTGTTCTTTCTGCACGAAAAAAGTGCTGCCGTAGCCATCGACATACGGGCGTCCACGACGGCGATGCCCCACCGAACGGGCATGATAGAGCTTGCCCAATTGTCCGGCGTCGATCAGATATTTCGCGGCGTTGGTTTCGTTATTGAACAACCGTGACAACTGGATGCTGAGTTTGTTGCCGGTTTCGCGGGCGCGTGCCAGCATGGTCTCGGCATCGCGATAGGCTCCGGCCATCGGCTTTTCGCAGTAGACATTTTTCCCGGCTTCCAGTGCGGCGACGGTCATGGGCATATGCATATTGTTGTGCAGGGCGACATCGACAGCCTGGATGTCGTCACGTTTCAGCAGTTCGCGGAAATCGGTATAGACGTTGGGGATGTTATAAAGTTCAGCCACGCGGCGGGCTTCGGCTTCGTTGATGTCAGCGACGGCCACGATCTGCGCGTCCGGGATTTTGCTGTAATTGTTCAGGTGATGTTTGCCGATCTGCCCCACGCCGATGATGCCAATCCGCACGGGTTCACGGCCTGTCGAAGTTGTCACAATATTTAATCCTTCATTTTAAAATCGAGTTGAGATTTTTTGATGTAGGGGCACGACATGTCGTGCCCTGGTGATTAATTTTTTGGCTCTTCTAAAGTGCGCCGAATCAATGCAATCGTCTTGCGGGCGGCCTCGTATTCATCGCCTTCCTTCGGCACGCTCTCGACACCCCAGCAGCCCTTATAACCGGAATCGGCCAGCAGACGTACCACGCGCGGGATTTCCATCGTCGGCTCATCCCCGTTTTCGTCGAAGGCGCGCGCCTTGATATGGACGGCCTTCGCGTATTTGGCACACATATTCCAGCCGTCGTCGCGCCGTCCCTGTGCCCAGTTGCCGCTGTCGAACAGCAGGGCTAGTCCCTTGACCGCGCCCAAAACTTTCAGCACATTTTCCGGCACATTCGACGCGCCCCAATGATTTTCCAGCACGACTTCGATCCCTTTTTCGCCCGCGCGTTTCACCATATCGCTGAAACCCTCGACGGCGATGGTGAACTGCTCGTCGGGGAAATCGGCTGTGCCGCCGGTATCCATGCGAATCTGCTGTGAACGCAAAATGTCGGCCACTTCCAGCCAGCGATAAGCACAGGCACGGTTGGCGGCGCGGGCTTCGGCTGTCGGCTCGTACATATGGGAACCGTCGATGGCGAGGCAACCCACCGGCAGTCCAGCCTCGTCGGCAGCGGCTTTGACGCGACGCGCATATTCCAACCCGGCGGCGGAAAACTGTGCCTGAGTCGGGTTAGTGCTGGCTTTGATAGCGTCGTCTTCCTGGATGAGCGGCGCGAGATGCCCGTTCCAGGGGTCGAGCAGGGTGCAGCCCATGTCTTTGCAATCGGTGATGTACTTGAACATATCCTGCTGGCCGCTTTCCAGCAGCCGGTGAAAACTGTACGATGCGATGCTGTAATCCATAAAAAATACCCTTCAAAAAGCGCATAGCTATTAGCGGTTAGCTGTTAGCCAAAAACGAATGCAATACGCAAAAACCCCTCTTTATCAGAGGCGTTAAAGCAGAATTCTAACGAAGATTTTCTTTGCGGACGAGAACCAAACGTGCTAGAGTGGATTTGGAAAAGATGGATTAACGATTGTTTGTTGGTAGGTTCCCATCGCATCATAATATGCCAAACAGCCGAATTTCGCTTTTTGCTAATCGCTTAGCGAAGCGTAGCTAAAGGCTAATGGCTCAAAAGGATTTACCTATGTTCGAACAACTTGCGGAGAATGCCCGTCCGTTTCTGAATTTCCCGTATGTCCGGCGCACACGGCGCAATCATGGCCTGGAACACGCGACGATCCACGTTTTGGGCGATAAACGTTATCGTTTATCGGGGCGCAGCGATGATGGCGGTTTTGTGCTGCTGGGCGAAGTGCCGACGGAAGCTGTCGAAGCAGCGGTGAGCGAAGCCCTGCGCCGGATGCGCGGCGGCGAACACAGCCTCGCCGTCCATCCCAACTGCGGGACGAACTTGCTCACAACCGGCTTTTTGACCAGCATGGTTGGCATCGTCGGGTTAGGCGGGCGCAGCCGAGCGGATTCGTTCAACCGGCTGCCGTATGTCATGCTGCTGATGATGGTCGCGATTTTGTACTCGCAGCCGTTGGGCATGAACCTGCAAAAATATTTCACCACCGAGGGCGACCCCGGCGACCTGGAAATTTTGAGTGTCAAACGTTCCGAAGTGCGAATGCCCTGGAGCACTGAACCGCTGACCGTGCATCGCGTCAATACCACGTCGTCATAATGAGCCAGACCAACCGCCTGCTCGGTTATCCCGACGATGCGCGTCTGTTGATCCTGAATGCTGATGATTTCGGCATGTATCAGGCGATCAACACTGCCATCCAGCGCACACTCAAGGAAGGTGTGGTGTGTTCGGCCAGCCTGATGGTTCCCTGGCCGGGAGCGCCCGATGCCATGACCTGGTTGGCACAAAATCCCGATGTCTCCTTCTCTGTACACCTGAGCATCATCTGCGACATCGACACATACCGCCAGCGTCCGTTAACCCCTGCCGACAAAGTACCCTCGCTGGTCGATGAGTCCGGCTATTTTTACACATTGGATCACATGGACGAACTGCTGGCGCGGGCTAGCCCGGACGAACTGGAAACCGAATTCCGAGCGCAGATTGAGACCGTGTTCGATACGGGATTAAGGCCGACTCATGTCGATTGGCACTGCCTGCATAACGGTGGTCGGGCGGCTATTTTTGACCTGACACTGAGGCTGGCAAAAGAATATGGTCTGGCATTGCGTGTTAGTGGACAGCCCTATACAGAACAGGTGCAGCGCCAGGGTTTACCCAGCCCCGATTATGAACTGTTGGACAGCTTTGGCGTGGACATCACCCGGAAATCCGCCATTTATACCCAGATGCTGCGTGACTTGCCCCCAGGTCTCACAGAGTGGGCGGTACATCCCGGCCTCGGTGACGCCGAATCGCAAGCGATTGATCCCGGCGGCTGGCAGGTACGCCAGACAGATTTTGATTTTCTGATGTCTCCGGAAGCCAGCGACAGGATCCGGCAGGAGGGCATCATCCTGCTCGACTACAAACCGCTTCAAAAATTATGGCAGAGCAAATCGCAGCCTGCTTAACATCCAATAGGGAGAAAAATTATGGTTCATGACCTGAATAAAGACGAACATGCCCGCCGCGAAGTCCTGACACATTCGCCGGTGATTGCCATCGTCGGGCGCTCCAACGACCATTATTACAGCAGCTACGATGTCGGCGAATACCTGATTAAACAGGGCTACACGGTCTACAATGTCAACCCGACCATCGACGACATTGACGGCGAACCGGTTTACGATTCGCTCAAGGATGTTCCCGAAAAAGTGGACATCGTTGATGTGTTCCGCAATTCCGATTTTCTGGAAGGCGTTGTGGATCAGGCCATCGCCATCGGCGCAAAAACCGTGTGGGGACAGTTGGGCGTAGAAAATGAAGATGCGCGTATGAAAGCGCTGGGCGCGGGACTCAATTACGCCGAAAACATGTGTATCCGCACCGAACATGAACGCCTTTTCAAGGGGATGGTGCAGGGGTAGGGGGACGATTCGGTAAACGTTGCAAAAGGGCACGACATGTCGCGTCAGCGTCCCTACAAATTCGGGATTGTAGGGACGAAATTGACCGTTCTTTGGTCATCTCGTCCGTCGTCCTGAATTCAATCATCAACAATCACTAACCATCAGAATCAGGGCTGCTGGATGGAGGCGCGGATCGAAGCAACGATGTCGTCGGTGGTTGATTCCTGCGTCAGATATACATTGACCCCGGCGTCGAAGGCGGCTTTTTCGTGTTCCTGGCCGAGCAGCCCATCCAACATCACAATATAGGGATGATCGGGTGTTTCGCAAAGACGCTGGGTCGTGAGGATGCCATCGAGTTTGTTCAGATACAGGCTAATCAAAACGACATCGGGTTGAAGTTCCTGACATAAGCTCAAGGCTTCATAACCATCCTGTGCTTCCCCGACCAGGGTAATGTCATCATAAACGTTGATAAGTGCGATGAGACTCGTCCGCACCATTTCGTGGGGTTCTGCAACCAAAAGCCGGATTGCGCGGGAAGTTGCCATTGTTTAATCCTTAAAACCGATTGGGAGAGTGTACTCGCTTTCCAGGAATTGTCGATCTACGGTTCAGGCGGCTGCTTTGCGGATAGCATTGACGAGGGTGTCGACGGATATGTTCTTGCGGAAGTAGGCCGAGGCCCCGGCGTTGAAGGCTGCCTGTCGCTTGTCATCAGAAAAAGTGCTGGTCAGAATAATGATGTGGATGAAGGGCAGGTCGCGGTTAATCAGCGTTGTGGCGGTCATCCCATCCATGACCGGCATCCCCAAATCCATCAGCACCACATCCGGGTGCAGGCTGTGGCACAGGTTCACAGCTTCCTGACCATTTCTGGCTTCGCCGACCATGACCATATCATCGAAGTTTTCCAGGAAGGAAGCCAAACTCATGCGGAGCATGTCATGGTCATCGACGACTAAAACGCGAATAAGGTGATGTTCATCCATCTCAGTCCATTCCTTCTCGCTAATGCGAAGCCCTATTGTAAACCATACCCCCCAATCGATAAAAATATAAATGCAGCTTCTCATCTGCACATGCCACTCTAGCCTTCACGGCAATGTCACATTACGCAAGGGTTCGATTTATCACGCGAAATTTTCGTAGGGACTAGCAAGCCCTATCCGTCTTAAAAATACCACACCGCCTATTTGGTCATGGTTGTGTGGTACGCGGTAACGCATCCATCACAAACATTTCTGTAGGGGCGACCCGGCGGGTCGCCCGTGCTTTCATCACGTACTTTGCGACCACCACCGCCTATTTAACCTGAGTTTCGGACAGCTAGTTTGGGGATTAGTTTATATTTTTCACCCTCATCCCCTAGCCCCTTCTACCTGAGAGACGGGGAAAATTGGCTCACAACGGCTCTTTAAGTCCCTCGCCCTGAGGGAGAGGGCTGCCGAAGGCGTAGGGTGAGGGTCAGAAAGCTATCCAAAACTCAGGTTATTTAGGTCGAACAAATTTTTAATGTGACCTGGGCGGTAGCACCGCACTAAACGGTAGGGATTCAAATTTCGTCAGAATCACGCCCATTCAAACGTTGCCTCCAGATTCCAACGGCTCACAAGCCGTCTTCAAGTCCCCTCGCCCCTTGTGGGAGAGGGGATTTAGAGGTGAGGGGATGAACCACCACTTCATGTTGTCCTACCTATGGGCAAGGCCTTGACGGAATAGAAAATGTGTTCTATAATTCTTCTATCGATTGAATCAATGTAAATCGAATTTCACCTTCCCCAAAATACACTTTGCAGCGAGTATAGCGGCAGCAGAGCCATTTCCTGTTTTGCAAGATAATCGGTAGCGATAGGGTCATGTAACAAGCTGGATACAAGCTGGTTATAATCGTGTAAGTCTTAAGCTCTTTATGAAATCTTCATGTAAAATTTATGCTAGTGAACACGTCTGAGTTGAGGACACATTTCGGGTTTCGTTCACACTAGAACGATCTTATGGGCGTCGCTCATAGGCGAAATGGGTTCTCCCAACTATGAAATTGAACGCATTCGTCCGCATCTTTGGGATGCGCGTTTGCGTATACACATCAATCCAGGTATTCCAACGGAGAATTTATGGCCGTTCGTACTAAAAGCGCCGGACGCAGTGCCCCTCGTGTTCGTCGCTTTCCTTTGCCGTCCCTACCGCGCCGCGTGGGTCGCTACCTGCCGGGATGGATCGTCTTGATTATGGTGCTGGCGATTCTGACCCCGCAGCTTATTAACTCGACAGGTCGCCTCCTGCGCAGCTTCCGCGAGTTGTTCGCGCCGCCGGGGGTGATTGCCCCGCTCTTCACCCCAGAGGTGCGCCATTGGGGCAGTGATATTGAACGTTGGGCGGGCGAATACAACCTCGATCCCAACTTGCTCGCCACCGTGATGCAAATTGAGTCCTGCGGGCATCCCACTGTGAGCAGTTATGCGGGCGCGCAGGGTTTGTTTCAGGTGATGCCGTTCCATTTTGCCCCTGGCGAAGATCAACTCAATCCGGAGATTAACGCCCAACATGGCGCGGATGTACTGCACCAATGTTTGATTAATTTCGCGCACGGCGATCCCGGTCTGGCAATGGCCTGCTATAACGGTGGCCCATCGGTGGTCAACAAACCATTCACGGCATGGAGCAATCAGACTCAGCGCTATTACATCTGGGGCATGGGGATTTATACCGATGCTTCCGCCGACCAATCGCAAAGCACGACCCTCGATTTATGGCTGGACGCAGGCGGGAAAATCCTGTGCCAGCAAGCCGCTTCGCAGTTGGGGATGTAAAAAACGCGGGATTTTTCCTGTAGGGGCATATCGGTGACATGCCCTTCAACATTCCGCACAATTTTATGCCCTACAGCGCGAAAAAATTAATTTCCTCAGTCTCACCCGGCATAGTAATCAGTTTTTCAAATTGAAAACCCATCTTTTTCAGCACATTAATCGAACCTTCATTGTGCTGCGCGGTGATCGCCACAATCCTTTTCAGGCCGAAGGTTTTGCGCCCGTAGTCGATGACCGCCGCCGCTGCTTCTGAGGCATAGCCCTGTCCCCAGTGACGCTCGAAAAACGCATACCCCAGATCGACATCTTCCAGTGAATCGCGTTTTATGAGTCCGCACATCCCTATCGGCACACCGGACTCTTTGAGTTCCACCGCGAACAGACCGAATCCGTAGCGCTCATACATGGTGATGGGGCCGTCGGCGATATATTTACGGGCATCGTCGAGATTGCGCACGCCGCGATCCGCGATATTTTTGATAAACGCCGGTTCGTTCACCAGTTCGAGGATGAAAGGTGCATCTTCCGCGACTAACTTGCGAATGGACAAGCGTTGGGTTTCGATCAAGTTCATAAAAGTTACTTTCTGGTAGGCGATCAAGGGGATCATTTAGCCGAGCAAGTATTAAGTATGCCATAGGCCAATGCCCTGTACAATAAAATATGAAACAATTTTTTTGACGCACACGGGGAAAATCATCATGCACAAGCACATCGGATTCCTGCTGGCAATCGCGCTGCTGTTGATCCTGACTTTCGGTTCTGTCGGCGCGGACGAAGGCCAGGATTTGCTGCTGGTCACGATCAGCGGCAATAACGGTGAGAACATCGAACTCAATTTGTACGATCCGGCTGCGGACATTTCAACACCCTTGCTTGCCAATTACACGGCTAACGACTCTGCCTATAGCAATGCCATATTGAGCGCCGATGGCCGTTTAGCCTTTTCAGCCTCCTTTGAAGGCCATATCACAGCCCATATTCTGGATACCAAGCATCTCGATCAGCTTGTCACGATGGTCACCAATGTGGGGTCGGCAGATGAATATCCACTGAGCTGGAGTCCCAACGGAAAACTGCTGGCATATCAATCCCTTTCGCATGATGGCCCTGCGCTGTTTTCCGTGTGGGATGGCGAAACCTCAGTTGATGTTACGCCGCAGAATATACAGACTAATGTCTCACAATATTTTAACCTCGCCTGGAGTCCTGACGGGCACACGCTGGCATTTGAGGCTTATCAAGCGGACAATCAGGGGCACATCTATGTATGGGATGGCAAAACGACGGTTGACGTTACGCCGCAGGCTCTCGATAGCAGCCAGGTGTATTATGACGATCTGGCCTGGAGTTCGGATGGCCGTTTGGTGTTTACCGTGCAAGACAACCTTGATTCGCTCAGTGAGGTTTATGTGTGGGATGGTCATACCACCATGAGCGTCAGCCAGAATCCAACCGGCAATGATGTAAAGCCCGTATGGAGCACGGACGGGCAGCTTGCCTTCCAATCAGAACGCAATGGTGCATACAGCGTGTTGGTATGGGATGGCGTATCCATCAAGGATGGGCTGCCCGACACGAGCACCTTTAGCACTGTTGCCCCGGAAGTCACTATAAATCTATCGTTCCCCGCCTGGACTTCAACCGGACAACTCGCCTTTGTGGGGCAATCAGGGCAGGATCGTAACGCCCAAATCTATCTCTGGGATGGGGAAAGCGCGACCAACATCAGCCAAAATCCGACGCAAATCAATGCCAATCCTGTTTGGAACCCAGATGGACGCTGGGCGTTTACCAACTACATCGCGCAGGTACAGTATGTTTATGTTAAGGATGCCGATAACCAATCGCTGCTGATGACAAAGGGTTCGGGTGCTGGCAAACCAGCCTGGAGTTCGACTGGATTCCTGACCTTTTGCACGTTAGATGAACAGGAATGGGTTTTGTCGGTCTGGAACGGGACAGAGGTGCGCGAAATCGCGCGTGGCCCGCATGTTCGGGCACAGTGGCAAAGTGGCGGAAGCGTCGATTGCTTCAGCGGCTAGCGCCAAATGTTAATCTGATTACTTTAGGGACGAGTTTAACGCTCGTCCTTTTTATTTCCAGTGGTCAACAGCGAGTTTCAGCTATGAATCTTCAGGCAGTGTATTGCCCAATCCTGACGGGACAAATGGGTGCTGAGCAAAGAAAAGGCTGCTACCGCCCCAGGCTTTGCGTGAAAAAGGCCACCAATTTCTGCTGATAATCGGCGGTGTCATAAAACATGGCCTCGATATGACCGCTGCCATGCACAATCCAGGGTTCGACCTGCCCGCCATTGGCATTGATCGCATCCGCCAGATCATAGGCATACTGCACGCTCAGTCGCTTATCGGCGTCACCATGTGTGATGAACACCGGGCGGCCATTTAACTGGGACACGGCAGCCAATGGACTCCTTACCGCGATGTCATCCCCGGACAGGATTTTGCCCATCAAAATGCCACCGGGTTCAAAAAACGTTGGCACACCATAACGCCCCAACTCGGCGGTGATAGCGACCTGAATATCGGCATAACTGCTGTCTTCCCAGGTCGCCGCGACACGTGGTTCTTCCCCCATCGCGATGAGCACCGTTGCCGCGCCCAGCGATGTCCCGAACAAACCAATTTTTTCCGGCGGGATATGCTTCTCACTCACGAGCCAATCCCACGCGCCCAACGCATCGCGATATTCTTCCGTCCCGCCAGCGAAACGCCCATCTTCCACCTGCGAGTCACCATGATCGCGCAGATCAATCATCAGCACATTAAAGCCAGCACGGTTGAGCATCCCGGCGGGTAGCAACATATAGGGCGAGTGTTTGCAATCATTCAGCCCATGCACCAGGATCACCGCTGGCGCATCTGCTGCGTCTACCTCCTGTGCTGGCACATACCAACCATCAATCATCAGCTTATCGTCGCGGCTGGGGAATTTCACTTCTTCATATGCGCCCATTTCGAATCCAGTCATATCTGCCTGTGCGTGGGCTTCATCCGAGGGCGCACTGAAAGCCGATGGGCTGTTTTTCATGTCTTCGATATGGGTTTGGCAGCCCGGTTTCACGGCGGAAATCACGTTATACACATAGGCTCCGACACCCAGATATACCGCTGTAACCGCGATAACCAGGGTTACAACCCCAAATATAAATAATCTTCGGCGCATCTATCCACTCCGTTAACAAACATTTCAAATTATTGTAACCCACATCGCCAACCCCATCACGATAAGCCTGATCTCCGGGTTCTCAGTAAATCAATGAAAATACTTCTCACCCCCAAGAGACAAGTTCAAAAATCCTCTTTGCTTGGCGTCTTGACGGTTCATAATTTTTTGAATTATTTCTATGGTTCAATTCGTTTTGGTCATTTATCACACCTGATGTAAATTTAGTGAAATTTTGAAACCCCTAACAACATCATTCAAAGGATTTTTGACATGAGCGCTAACCCACCCGCTTCCAACACAGCCGGAAACGCTGAATACGCCAGTTTGCGCGACGAGATTTTGCGCCGTATCGACTCGCGTCAGCAAACCCTGTCCGTCGCGCTGACCCTCGCCGGAGCCTTCCTCGGCCTGGGCTGGGGCGCGGGAGCCGTAGTGCTGCTCCTGTATCCCTTGATTGCGCTGCTGCTGGCCGTCGGTTGGGCGCAAAATGAGGTCTTCATCAAACAAATCAATTCATACATCCGTGACCGTCTCGAAAACGAAGAATCCGGCCTCGGCTGGCAGACCTACAGCAACGAGCGCGGCTCCGAACTCCGCATCCTGGGTTGGCCGATTGAAATCCTGGCGATTGGCGGCATTTTCATATTGACCCAGTTGATGGCAATTGGTCTGGGCGGTTATCAATTCCAGGGCGGCTCAATTCAGTGGATTCTGCTGATTCTGGACTTCGCCGCCGTCCTGGCTCTCGGCGGCTTGATGGAATACGTCCGCCGCCGCAGTTTAATTTAAGTAGATTTTGAGCGTGGGGCAATCGCTGCACAAGATGAGCCGCCGCCCAAACCGGAGTTTTTATATCGCATAGCGCTCATTTTGAACCGAATTTTGACCCAATACGAGGAGTGTATATGGGTTCAGTGACCAACAACTAAAACCTACGAACCCTCTTCTTCCTCGTGGCAGTGATGGTCATCCACGAACAACATCACCTGATGGCCGTCCTGCCAGGTCGCCAGTTGACCGCCGTAGAGTTTCGCCAGCACCTCCGGTTGATAAACTTCCTGCGCCGTGCCGTAGGCGATCACTTCGCGGTGCAGCGCCATGACCTTATCGAAGCGGCTGAAAGCCAAACCCAGGTCATGCGTGCATAAAATAATCGTCATGCCGTCGTGATTCAGCGAATCAAGTACGTCCATCAAACTGGCCTGTGAACTGGTATCGACACCGCTAAACGGTTCGTCCAGC
This sequence comes from Chloroflexota bacterium, assembly GCA_039933955.1. Classification (GTDB taxonomy): domain Bacteria; phylum Chloroflexota; class Anaerolineae; order Aggregatilineales; family Phototrophicaceae; genus CFX2. The sequence goes on along the minus strand of JBDTNB010000001.1, from coordinate 137,134 downwards.
AGCAAAATTTTAGCTTCCTGCGCCAGCGCCCGCGCGATGAATACCCGCCGTTTTTGCCCGCCGCTGAGTTCGCCAATCTGCCGCTCGGCAAATTCGCTTAACCCCACCCGCGCCAATGCCGACTCCACCGCCGCCCATTGGTCACGATTGGCACGCCGCAGCCAGCCGATGTGCCGCGTCCGTCCCATCAACACGACCTCGCGCACCGTCACCGGGAAATCCCAATCGACACCTTCATTTTGCGGCACATATCCCAAATCAGAGCGTGCATCACCCTGCACGCGCACCGTCCCGGCCTGCGGTTGTAATAAGCCCATGATGGTTTTGATGAGCGTCGATTTGCCCGCGCCGTTCGGCCCGATCACCGCCACCCGTTCCCCGGCGCACACTTCAAACGTGATATTTTGAATCGCCGGTTCGCGATTATAAATCACCGTCAGGCCGGATACGCTGAGGATAGGGGCATCTGAACGATGTCCATTTTGGGATACTTTGGATTCAACTCGCCACATAGAGGACTCCGCGCTTATTGCTTCCCATCTATTTTACGCCGAATTTTTCAAATGTTGAGACTCAATCTCATTTACCACTCAATCCGCGCGGCTGGAGAGCAAAAAAATAGTATAATTCGGCTAAGTGAGAGGTTTTGCCCATGTTTATCCAACGTGAGATGACCCCGGAAGAATTTCTGGTATTTGCTGACCAGCACCCGGATAAACGCTTTGATTTTATCGACAGGGAGATTGTGGAAGTATCGCCTAAACCGATTCATGGCAAAAAGCAGATTCGTTTTAGCAGCGCACTCGACAGTTATCTTGAAGATCATCCTGATATTGGTGTGGCCTACTCCGAAGTGCTTCATGTCTTGAACGGCGAAAAGTTTTTACCAGATGTCTGTGTAAATGTAGATAGCGACGCCGATTATCTCACCACACCGCCGCTGTTTGTGGTCGAAATCCGCTCCGACAGCCAGACGCGCGAATCGCAGCGCCGCAAAATGCGCGCCTACCTCAAACATGGTACAAAGATGGGTGTGCTCGTCTTGCCCGGTGAAGCGGTTGAAGTTTACCAGCCCGGTCAAGGTATACAGGTCTTATCGGCGGACGACACCCTCGACGGTGGCGATGTCCTGCCGGGATTTAAACTGCCCCTCAACCGCATCCTGCCGTAGTGATTTTTGCCTGCGATCCCAAAATTCAGCCCATGTCACCTAACTCAGAATGATTCTCTCTCAGATAATGCAGTAAAGAAACCAGCAGACGGCGCAGGGTTTCATCGACCTCTTCCAGCGTGCCAAAACCGCCAACATTTTCCAGGGAGACACAACCATCGACAATGATACGGATCATGCGAATCGCGTGCCGAGCATCCGCCGGCGAAAGTTTGTAAGCGGACAAAGCACGCAGCATGATTTCAACAACCTCACGTCCGAGTGCCTGCCATTCGGCATCCTCAGGATCGGGAGATCGCTGGACTGCCTCATAGAGTCCCGGATGTTTTTTGGCAAAAGTGCGCATGGTATGTACTAACGCAAGTACGGCGTCATCGCCCGCTTTACCCATGACCGACTGCCCTAATGTTGCGCTCACTTCCGAAAGGCCGCGCAGCGTTAGTGCGCGTCGCAACCCGGTTAGCCCTGCGACATAGTGATAGAGGGTAGGAGCCTGCACGCCCAGTTGTGCCGCCAAACTTGCCATGCTGAGGTTTTGCAGACCGCTGTGATCGGCCAATTCAGCGGCTGCCTGTACGATAATCTCATAATCCAAACCGGCTCGTGTTGTCCTCACATGGCCTCCTGGGCGAAAGCAGCCTGTGATTGTCTGGTTGCAAGGAAGTCCAGGATGCTCTGCGCCGTCAGATCGGGTTGTTCGGCCTGCGGGTGATGTCCCGCGCCTTGCAGCACCCGCACCGTGACCTGACTTGACCGCATTCGTTCGGCCAGCACGCGCGCTTCCTGCTCAGGCGCTTTGAAATCAGGATCAGCGGAGCCATTCAGGATGAGAACCGGCTCTGTTACCTGGGAAACGCGATCATCCCAGTCTTTGTACGAATTGGCAAACAGGAGTCGCAATGCGCGCAAACGACCCGCTTCATTCAGCATCCTATTTACGTCGCGGAGATGCGCTTCAAAGTCAGGTGGGCGTGAGGATGGATACATTTTCGGGAAGTACCATTTGTAAGCGAGATTGCCCCATACAGCGTTGAGGAATATCTGAGGCATCAGGCGGGCTAACGCCGGGGACGATGCCCGTCCGGCGGCGCTGATGAGTACCAATCCCTTCACCAGTTCTGGGGCTTCGACGGAGGCCCAAATGGCCGCCGCCGTCGCAACCGATGTGGCAATTATGATGGCTGAATCGGCTTTCAAATGCCGCATCAACGCCAATATATCCGCGCCAACCGCCGCCGGGCTGTAATCCGGCCAGTCAGCGCTCGATTCGCCCTGACCGCGCAAATCCATCGTGACCACGCGATAGCCCGCCGCGACGAGTTGGGGCGTCAGAAAACGATACTCGGAGCGGAGATCGCCTCCGGCGGGAACACAGAGTACCAACGGGCCATGTCCCTGGTCGTCATAGGCAATCAGCCCATTCTTCAGCTTGAGATATTCGGTCTTCATCGCACTTCCTCTCTGGTAATCTATGATACATAGATTATTATCTAATGACATTAGATTGTAAAGAGTCAGCCTATTCCTTGGTTTAGTCGATAGCTTTCCTTTCGTGGCTATACACTGATTTGTGATTAAGCTTCCTATACTTCAGGGGATTTAACCATTCCCCGATAACTTCGAACCCACTTCAAACCACATCCTAATCGACAAATTAGAACTTTTGATCTAAAATTAGTGTGGGTAAAAGTCACGAATCGCGTACCTGATTGACTAGCGCCTTCAGTGCGCTTGGCACTTTGGCCGCCGGACGTTTCTGCGTAGCATGTCTGGCGGTGCAACCACAAACCAATGATAATCCTGAGAAAATTTCTCGATTCTTTTTATCACCATGATTATCATTTGTATCACAAACGCCTAAGCCACCGGGGATAATCGCTCAATGAACCTGCTTGACCGCCTGCTCGGACACGACCTCGCGACCACCCGCGAACTCTTGGGGCTTTGCCTGCCGCTGACCGACGAACAAATGGATGGCGATATGGACGCCGGATGGCGAACCCTGCGCCGAACTTTCGACCATATGATTTTCAACATCGAGGTCTGGACGGATTTGATGATGGAACGTCCAGTACGCCCAACGTCAAGCGAGGTATCGGTACAAGGGTTGTTGGCACGTCTGAAAGCGAGTTACTCCGAGTTTGCGGCTTTTGCCAGACAGATCGAGGCTGACGGGCGGCTCGACGATTTATGGACGGATATGCTCGATAAACCACCCACCCAAAAATCGTTTGGCGGCGGCATCGGCCATGTGATTACCCATAACATGCACCACCGCGCCGAACTTTTACACATGATGCAGCGCCTGGGCATGACGAACTTACCCGAAGGCGACCTCATGGGTTGGGATCAACGCACACGGCTTGGGACTTAATTGCGGCGCGGACACAACTTCGCTCAATGGCGGCGATACCCTATATCGGACACCGTTTTCCGACATAACCCGCCTGGAAATCGTCCGCATGAAAACTATTGTCGGACGCAGCATTTTGCTCCCCCTCTCTACGCCGTGGAGAGGGAGCTGGGGGGTGAGGATGTCCAGTATCCTCGCGCGGTTGTAACAAGACAGCCAAATCAGGCGAATTTGTCCGATAAACCGCCGGGGGTTCTGGACAACCTTTCGCCAGTCTGTCCAATAAAAAAGGTCATGTCAGTGACATGCCCCTACAGTCTGACTCCCCCTCTCCACTGCGTAGAGAGGGGGCTGGGGGGTGAGGATGTCCAGTATCCTCGCGTGGTTGTAACAAGACAGCCAAATCAGGCGAATTTGTCCGATAAACCGCCGGGGTTACTGCACCACAATCGCCGCGCCAATGCAATAAAAAGGACACGCCGCGAAAGCTTTCAGGACGTGTCCCAACAATCCGTTTAACCTGGATTAGGTCGTGACCGGAATGAATTCGTTGGATTGGTTACGGATCGCGCCTTGCGCGGCGGGAACCCAACCCTTAATCACGGCATTGTCGCAGGTCGCCTGGATTTCGTACCAGTTGATCTTGGCATCGCGCCCAACCACCAGATAATCCAGGTTGCCGGGGACGGTGCATAATTCCAGCGCTTTGCTGCTGGGTGTTGCGACGATGGTCGTGCGGCTGAACAGGAAGAACTTGGGCTGCGCGATTTCGCCATTGGACGGAACGACGGTGATGTCGGTCAGGTCGCCGCGCGCGATCAAAAATTCAGCCTTCGCCCAACCTACTTTATCGCCTGCCTGGACATACCACCACGAGAAATCAAGGTTGCGTCCCAGCGGGATCAACTTCGTACCGCCATCAACAATCGCGACCAGCGAATATTCCGGGCCATCGCCGCTGCGGATCGACAGGTTATCGGTGTTGACGATCAGCCAACCAGGGAGTTTGGCGACCAAATCGGCGTCGTTATCCGGGCGCGGCGGAACGGCGTTCAACTCCACCGCGGGTGAGCTGGAACCGAGCGGCAGCACAACCCCGTTTGCACCGATCAGGGTGTTATCATCGGTGATCGTGAATACGCCTTCGGGCGTCGCGCCGAACGACGGTAGTCCTTCGCATGTGCCGGTTGCCAGGGTCACAAGCTGCTCATCCAGGCCGTTGCCTGCGCGGCTGACGACCCGCAGTGTGAGCGGATTATAATGGGGTGTCGCTTGCCACAGGACTTTATCACTACCCGTCCAGGAAACCGTGCCACCCACGAAGAATTGATCGACGATGGGCTGGTAGATGATATTGCCGATGCCGTCTGTCACGCTGACAATAAACGATTCGCGACCACTGCCGGTGTTATCGCGCGTCAGCAGCATATCGCCGCCGCTGCCGCTGAAGCCAAAGCAGTCCATGCTGAAACTCGCGCCGTTGTCGCTGGCGGCGCTGGCAGGCAGGACAGTCAAAACCAAAAGCACAAGCATGAATGCTGCAAGTAAGTGTGTACATCGTAACATAGGGACGCTCCTCATTCTCCGAGCAAGTTGTCTACGTATCTATGATATGCACTTTCGAATTTTTAGCAATTGATGAGAGGATTGTTCTGCGTATGGGAAACGTAGGGCTGGCGTCATTTTGGGTGCGGCGCTTGCTGCTATAGTTTGCGGTGTCCGGCAAATGCGAACCCCCACCTTTTGCCGGACAGGCTGCCCCGAATACCAAGCGCCCCCATCCTCTGGGGGCGCTTGGCTTGAATACACGCTTTAACAGGGAGTAGTTTAATGCTCGTTTGGGACAAAAATTTTCAATTTCGTTCCAAAAGCAGCCTACATTTTTTAGGCGAAAGGCAGCGTCACCCAGATGATACTGCCCTCTCCGACCACACTCTCAGCACCAATACTGCCTTGATGCAATTCAACGATCCTTTTTGCGATAGAAAGTCCTAACCCAACTGCTCCGTCTTCTGCTGATCGCGCGGTATCAACCCGATACAACCGTCTGAAAATATAAGGCAAATGTTCTGCCGAAATGCCAGGGCCGGTATCATGAACTGAAACGACGACTATGTTTTCTATGACATCAGCCTGAATAATAACCTCACCGCCCTCAGGCGTAAATGTGATGGCATTATTCAGGATTTCCCCTAATGACTGGAGTATCTGCTGCTCATCTACATGGATGAGGGGCAAATTCGCTGACAATTGAACCGTCAACCGCACCCTTTTGGCCTGCGCAATACTTGAAAATTGGGTGACGACTTCTTCGACCAGGGTATCAACCTTCACATCATGAAAATCCAACTCCACGCCAGCATCCAGGCGCGCCATGAGTAGGAAACGCCCGATCAGACGATTGATGTGCTTTACTTCCTGTTCAACACGATCGAAATGCTGCTGTCGCTGATCCAGGTCGCTTTTGCGTAAGAGCATATAGGCGCTCAGGCCAATGGAAGCAAGCGGGGTGCGAAAATCATGGGATACGTCACGGATAAAATCAGCCAGCAATTTTATCCGTTCACGCTCAGTCGCCAGTTCGAGTGTTTGCTGCTCGACTCGTTTTGGCTCGGTCATATCACGCGCAACGGCAATCACCGCCTCCTTACCGCCGTAGTTAATCCTACGCGAGTTGACGAGAACAGGTATCCGATGACCATCGCGCGCGATATGGATTCCCTCAATATCCAATAACTTCCCGGTTTCAAGCTGCTGCTGCAAACGCTGATAAAACTTCGCACCATACTCCGGCGCATCGATTTCAACAGTTTTCATCCGCAAAAGTTCATCCCGGCTGTAGCCTAACCGCTCACAGGCGGCTTGATTCACATCCAGTAGATTGCCCTCATTGTCATGAATAAAGATGGCATCTTCGATCTGGTTAAACAAGGCTCGATAGCGTTCCTCGCTTTCCCGCAGCGCGGCTTCTGCCTGCTTGCGCTCGGTGATTACGGTCAACGTCACCAAAACCTGAGTAGGTTTTCCATCTGCTATAGAAGCAAAAATCGTTTCGCGACTCTTGATCCACTGCCACTGCCCAGATTTATCGCGCAGTCGATACTCGATGAGACTCGTACCTTTAGTCGCACCCTCGCTTGTCACTTCGCGCCAGTGAGTAAGTACAGGCTCTTTATCCTCTGGGTAGATGGCGTGTAAAAGCGATCCTGAGCTTTCCAGCTCATTTTGAGAATAGCCTAGGAACTCGGTGCGATTTAGATAGGTCGCCCGCTGTTGCTTCAAATCCAGAATGTAGATTATATCGGGCGAGTTTTGGGTGATAAGCCGTAAGTTTTTTTCGCTTTGATCCAGCGCCTCTTCTATCTGATGTCGCTCGGTAATATCGTGATTGACCGAGACAATGCCAAAGGGTACACCCTGTTTGTCCTTGAACAGAGTTGTTGATCCCAGGATATAGAGTTCCCTCCCATCTTTGCGTTTCTGTCTAAATTCGCTCTCCCAGTGTCCTTCTATCAGAAACGCCTGTAGGATACGCTCCCGTTCCTGTGGAGATTTGTACTCGGTCTGTAATACGTCTGCGGTTAGCTTACCGATGACTTCTTCCGCGCGCCAGCCATAGATGTCTTCTGCCGCCCGGTTCCAACTCTGGATACGAAATTCCACATCCGTAGCAATCACTGCTTCGCTGACGTTTTCCTGCAAGCTGGCATGAAACCGAAGCACGCGCTCCTGTTTCTTGCGTTCGCTAATATCGCGGATGGCACTGGCGATCAAGACACCTTCTTCTGTCTGGATAGGGCTGAGACTGATTTCAACGGGGAATTTGCTGCCATTTTTTCGCAGTGCATATAATTCCCGTCCAACGCCCATGCCGCGCACATGCGGGTCAGCAATATAGCGATTACGAGGGGCTGGATGGCGGCTGCGGAAGGATTCGGGAATCAGGATTTCGACGGGTTGGTTAAGCAGTTCTTCACGCCCATAACCGAACAGGGTTTCGGTTTGGGAATTCACCAACGTGATGATACCTTGCTGATTGACAATCACCATAGCGTCAGGAGCAGATTCGAGTAGTGCTCGGAATTTGTCTTCGGCTGGGTTGCCTGAAGTAGGGCGCATAAGATTACTAAATACCAAAGTATCTTCTTCTATTTCAATTCTAAACTAAGTATAACCCCTATCCAATTGTTTGAAGGAATAGGAGTATAAGGCGGTTAATTGTCGATTCATGTGGCTGGAAGTTGAGATTCATAAACAGGGCGGCTTTGGAGTTCGCCCTATTTATGGATAGTGGGGTATTTCCTTAAGCCGGTTTAGAAATTTCTTCCACAACTGCGCCAGTTTTGGCGGCATTTTCCTGGCGCGTGGCAATATCAGCCTGAGAGATAATCCCGACAATCATGTCATTGTTATCGACCACCGGGATACGCCGCACCTGATTGGAAGCCATTGTGTCCAAAGCTTTTTGCAAATCATCGCCGGGGTGGCAGGTTGCGACTTTGCGCGTCATCACATCCTGCACGCGGGTCATACGGCTGTCGCGGCTGTCAGCGACCACTTTGATTGCCAGATCGCGATCCGTGACGATACCTACCAATTTCCGGGTTTGAAAATTATCCACGACAGGCATCGGCCCGACATCTTCGCTGCGCATCATCTGTGCGACCTTATCAACCGTATCGGTTCCCAGGCAGCATACCGGGTCAGCCGTCATTACATCACCACAGGTTTTCATCATTCACTCCCAACAATCTACTACTAACGATAAAGTTCCTCGCCGCCATCCTATCATTCACTGCATTAGGATTTTATTGGAACTTCCCAGGTCGTTCTGGAACCAATTTGCGGTAAAATGCGTACTACTATGGACGCTAGCAGCATCCGTTAAGTTTGAGGAGTAACCTATGGCAACCATCCATCAGCCCGTTGATCTACAGTCAGCATCCCCCGCGCGCAAGATCGCCAATTATCCCGCCGACAGCCTGCGTTTCGATTGGCTGTCCATTGTGCTCTCGGCATGGTTTGTCGGCGGCTTATTTTTAGATGGTTGGGCGCACAATCACATCCCCACGCTCGAAAGTTTTTTCACACCCTGGCACGCTGTATTGTATTCTGGCTTTTTCTCAGTCGCCGTGCTGATGGCAGTCACGCAGTATCGCAATGTGGGCAAAGGCTACGCCTGGGGGCGGGCGCTGCCGCGTGGGTACTGGCTGTCGCTGGTCGGCGTGGCGATTTTCTTCGTTGGAGCGGGTGGTGATATGCTCTGGCATACCATTTTTGGCATCGAGAAAAACGTTGAAGCCTTGTTCAGCCCGACCCATTTGCTGCTGGCAAGCGGCGCGGTCTTATTTCTGGCTGGCCCGCTGCGCGCCGCTTGGAAGCGTCCGAATACACAGGGGTGGCGTGAACTCGGCCCTGCACTATTTTCGCTGCTGATGTTGTTCTCGCTGTTCACCTTCTTTATGCAATATGCCAATCTGTTCGGCAGCCCCGGCGTGCTGGTTGGGACGCCCCCGGATGGTGGCAGCTACTATATCAATGTCACGGCGGTTGCCTATGAATTGATCCCGGCGGCGCTCACAATGGGCATACTGTTATTTTTCCTGCGCCGTTGGAAGCTGCCCTTCGGCGCGGTCACATTAATATTGACCGTCAATACCCTGCTGATGCTGCTGATGCGTTTCAAATTCTCGTCTCAATTCTGGTTGGTTGTCCCGGCTGCATTCGTGACCGGTCTCATCGCTGATGGCCTGGTCTGGCGGCTGCATCCGTCGATGCAGAATGTCGGCGCACTGCGTATTTTCGCCTTTGTCGTCCCGTTTGCCCTGTTCCTGCTGGCATTCATCGCCCTGGTGCTGACGGACAGCCGGGGCTTATGGTGGGAAATCCATATGTGGCTGGGCGTGCCGTTCGTAGCCGGGGCAATCGGCCTGGGGTTGAGTTTTCTGGTTGCCCCGCCGCCCATTCCTGGGGAAACAACCGCCTAACTTCCGGGCGCGGTTGATGATTTTCGGAGGGACAAGCTGCGCCTTGTCCCATGCGTACCTACGCCTCCGGTACGAGCGCCGGAGCTTCGGCCATCTGCACAATCGATTGCGCCAGATCACGCAGGGCATCGCGCAGTTCTGGCGGATGATGTACCACCAATGGGCAGTGTAAACTGACCAGGAAACGCGACATCCAATCCAGGCTGCTGGTATACGCCCGCAAAATGACCCCATTTGGCGCTTCCTCTAAAAAGGCAGTGTCGCTGGGCACGCGCTCACGGGCATCTTTCATCAAAGTGCGGAGCAGCACCTCAACTTCCCATGTCCCATGCATACGGGCAATGTTGCTCATCAAATAGTCCAGCGCATCAAAATTAGCCGGGGGTTTGAAAGTCGTTTCCAGCAAGCGCGCCGATACCACCCGATCCAGGCGAAAAGTGCGCAAATCTTTTCGCAGATGACAGTAAGCAGCAGCATACCAGTATCCGGCGTGATACACCAACCCATACACATCAATCACGCGCTCGGTGGAATTCCCCTCACCGCGCCCGCCCTGATATTCCAGCAGCAGTTGTGTGTTCTGATGTGCCGCCAGACTGAACTGGGCGATCATTTCCGGTGATGAGGTTTCATAAGCCGGGATATTGAGCGTCAGGACACCCTGAATCGCCCGCGTTCGCGCCCGCAATTCGTCCGGCAGTACCCGCTCGATTTTGGCTGCGGCGCTTTCCACACCGGGGGTTGCGGTCAGTCCCAGACGGCGCACAGCCATCAACCCCAAAATAATCGCCAGAATCTCGGTGTTATTGAACATCATCGGCGGCAGACGAAAACCCCGTCGCAAATAATACGCGCCATAACGTCCGGCATCGCTGTCCACCGGGATGCCCAGGTCACGCAGCATGGTGATATAACGCCGCACGCTGCGCACTGGCACTTCCAGGCGCGCGGCCAATTCCGGCCCGGTGATGCGGGTGTTTGATTGCAGAATTTCCAACACAGTCAGGAGGCGGGTGGTTGGGCTGTACATGAGAATTTGGCCTCTTTTCACATCACTTTTGAATGAGGTCTGATTATAACCTCATTAGGTTTTATAGTGTAGTTAAGGATGGAGTGTGAACGAGGAGATAATCATGTACGAATACAACAACATTGCTACCCAAGCCCACCAACGGCAGGCTGACTTGCTCCAGCAGGCCGAAGCCCATCGCCTCGTCACCATCGCGCAGGGGACACGCCGTTTCCGCTTTTTGGGATGGCGGCTGCCGGCGCTTCACTTGGGTTTGCTCAAACGCCAGCCTGTTTCAACCCGACCTACAACACAGAGGACGGCTGCCGACAACATCTAATATGTCTGCTCAATTGAATACTCCTTTCATAACACCGGGAGCGATACACACGTCGCTCTCGGCTTTTTTCGTAACCTGCAAATTGAGGCCAACCTTAATAGAAGTTAAATATTTTCAGGTCAAGAGGGGTCAGGGTGCGCCCCAGACTGTCGCAAACCAATCGCCCATTTAGGCAAGATATACGATTCTCCTATGGTAAATCGCGCAAAGAAAACGCCTCTGCAACGCAGATTTTAAGGGAAATCAGTCTTTCCAGCCATCCTCGACAGCTTAATATCCCAAATATCTTGCGATATTTCCTTGCCGCGTAATCAAGGTTATGTTATTCTTTGCACGCTTGAGCAATATTGTTCGAGGATTGGCCCTTTGTGTGTGAAGGGTCGGCTCAAAATCCCGTCCAAATTATTTAGTTTTGAAGGAGTAAAGCATACATGTTAGGAAAGAAGCATTTCCGCCTTGCAGGTCTCAGCCTGTCTCTGGTTATGATGCTGTCACTGGTCTTTGGGATCACCAAAGCGCAGGACGGCAAAACCATTATTATCGGCTGGGAGCAAGAGCCAGACACCCCACCCCTGCTGGGATCGTCAACGTTTTCGGCCTTACTTTATAGCATCGCCTACCGTGATACATGGGACTGGGATGCAGACCGCAACATTTACCCCGTGATGGTTTCAGAAATCCCCACCCCGGAAAATGGCGATGTCACCACCACCGACGTGATGTGGGACGACGACGCCAACCCGGACACCCCGGACGTGGCTGGTCAGGCCCCGGTTGTCACCTATAAACTGAACCCTGGCATGAAATGGTCGGATGGTGAACCGATCACCGCCGATGACTGCATGTTCTATCACAACCTGATGATGCAGCCGAACCCGGTGGACAGCGTTGGGCGTGGTTTCTACCCCGATGTGGTCGCCAGCGCCCAGAAGATTGATGATCTGACCGTTCAACTGACCTACAAAGTACCCTGGCCGGACTATCTCTCGTCGGCAGTGCTGCAATGCGGTTTCCCAGCGCACATCAATGAGAAATTCATGGATAGCAATGGCGACGGCGTGTTTGATGCCAACTTCGATCAATCACCCTACGGCCTGGGCTTCCAGGATGTCAGCGGTATTCCCGGTTATGGCCCGTTCATGGTCTCCGAATTCAACCCCGGTGAAAACATGAAGTTCGTCAAGAACCCGAACTGGGGCGCGAATGCCTGGGAAAAAGCCCCTGCTTTCGACAACCTGACCCTGCAATTCATCACCGAATCGCAGCAGATGGAAAACGCCATGAAAGTCGGCGACATTGATGTCACCTTCAACTTCGACGGCGTGAACAATGGCTACACCGATATGGCGAATGTCAGCAAGTTCGTGACCGCCAGCGTCTATCAGGATGCACTGTGGTTCAATCCCGGCCCCAATGCTTCTCCCGCGATGCAAGACCCCAAAGTTCGCGACGCCATCATGGCCGCGATTGATCGTACCTCGCTGGCTACCCAATTCGCTGGTGAAGGCTCGGATACGCTGTTGACGCCTTCCTGGTACTTCCCACAGTGGACTGATCCCAGCATCACCCTGCGCGAATTTAACCTCGACAATGCCCGCAAATGGCTGACCGAAGCCGGTTGGGTAGACGATGACGCTGACGAAAGCGCCGACAATGGCAGCCCGACACTGCGTGTGTCGAAGGGCGCAAAACTGCCCGATGGCACGGCTGTCCCGGATGGCGAACCGCTCATCCTGCGCTTCTACACCACACCCGTTATCCCGCGTCCCGACGTGCAGACCGTTATCGCCGCTGATCTGGCGAAAGTCGGTATCCGTACCCAGACCTTCGTGGTCAATGGCCCGACGGTTCTGTTCGCTTCCTACAACGAACTGGGTGTCCTGAATCGCGGCGAATACGATCTGGCGATGTATGCCCTCAGCGCCGATCCGCTGTCGCCCAATGGTTCCGTGAGCGACTTCCATTGCTCCGGTATTCCGTCAGACACCAATCCTTCTGGCACGAACAGCCACTGGTTCTGCAACGCTGACTACGATAAATTGGACAACCAGGTCGCGACTGAACTCGACCCGGCCAAACGCCTGGATTACTCACATCAGGCGACCAAATTGTTCTACGAAGCCAACTTCTGGAACGCGATCCGCCCGCGTCCGGAATGGTATGCAGTCCGTTCGGACGTGATCGATCCCGATAGCATGAAGAACATGGGAACCCTCTCCAACAACTACTTCAATCACATTGAAGACTGGAAACTGGTCGGGTAATCCTAGGGTAATGATTGTAGGGACGCAGCGGCGCTGCGTCCCTACCTTTATTTATGACCCTCATGTGCGCGGTTTGTTCTTAAACATGCTATAATGTCGCACAAAGGGATTTTTTGACCGCTGAATATGATTTTTCAACGGTTCTTTTTTTACCATATCGAAGTTTTATTGGAGAAGGGCATAGGCCGATGTTTAAATATATCATCGGGCGACTCATTCAAGCGATACCGTTACTGGTTTTGATCGCCGTACTGACATTTATTCTTTTGAAGACGGTGGGGGATCCCCTGGCGGATCTCGCGCTGAACCCTAAAAATAACCCCCAGGAAACCTTCCGCTTGCGTGCTGTCCTCGGTTTGAATGATCCACTGCCTATCCAATTTGTGAACTGGCTGATTGGCGATACCTGGTACAAGCGGGACATCACCGGTGACGGTGAACCCGATGTCTATGGTACGCGCCTGGGCATCCTGCGCGGTGACTGGGGTAATTCCTACCGCGTGAAAAATAAATCTGCCGTGCAGATGATTAGCGAAAAACTGCCCAATACTTTATTACTGGGCGTGTCTTCCTATGTATTGATTATCGTCGTGTCACTGGGCGTAGGTATCTTCGCCGCGCTGCGACCTTATACGGCGGCAGATAACGTCATCACTTCAATCAGTTTTATCCTGTTTTCCATGCCGATCTATTTGATCGCCTTCCTGATGATTTATATATTCGCCGTCCAATTTCGATTAGCCCATGACGCGGGCGCATCCTGGCTCCCCTACCTGCCGGTGCAGGGGATGCGGCCAACACGCAACCCTGACGGCTCATTGGGCGAACTGCTGGTGCATATGATTTTGCCAGTGTTCTGTCTTTCAGCTATCAGCATCGCCGGATACAGCCGTTTTATCCGCGCTAGTATGATGGAAGTCATTAACTCTGACTATGTTCGCACGGCTCAATCCAAAGGCTTGTCGAGCCGCCGCGTGACCTTCGTCCATGCCCTGAAGAATGCATCACTGCCCCTGGTGACGCTCATTGGCCTGGATATCCCCTTCATCCTCAGCGGCGCGGTTGTGACCGAATCGATTTTTGCCTGGGATGGTATGGGGCAGTTGTTTATTAAAAGCCTGGGCGCGCTGGACGCACCCGTGCTCATTTTGTTCGTCATGATTACGGCGGTGGCGGTGGTCGTCATGCAGCTTATCACCGACATAGCCTATGCGTGGCTTGATCCACGTGTGCGGTTTGGTTAATAGAGGATAACGATGGCTACTGTAACTTCAACCGCATCGCCACAGATTCCCACACTGAAAGAAGAGACTCACAAGCCAGATTCAATCTGGCGCATGACGCTTCGCCGTTTCTTCCATCACCGCATGGCTGTATTCGGTCTCGTTCTCATGATTTTGATTGTGGTCTTCGTGGTGGCCGGGGCGCTGTTCGTCACTGAAGATTATTCGAATGCGCCCAATCCAGCGATTAAATTTGAAGCACCGAGTACCGCCCATCTCATGGGAACCGATCAGGTGGGGCGCGATGTATTGGCGCGCGTGGTGTATGGCGGGCAGATTTCGCTGATGATCGCCATTGCATCGGTGACTATTTCGATTGTTCTGGGCACGGTGGTTGGGCTAGTTGCCGGTTATTTTTCCGGTACGAGCCAATCCTGGATTGATGCGATTCTGATGCGGATCGTCGAGGCGCTGCTGTCCTTCCCTGTACTGATTTTGCTGCTGTTACTATCCCGCTGGATGGTTCGGCTGACCCTGACCATCAATGTCCTGGGACGCGAATTGAGCGCGACGGCTGTCGGCGTGATTTTGCTCATTGGCCTCACCGGCTGGATGGGGTTGTCGCGCATTGTGCGCGCGCTGGTGCTTTCATTGAAGGAACGTGAATTCGTGCTGGCGGCGCGTACCATCGGCGCGAGTGACCGCCGTATTATTTTCAATCACATCCTTCCCAATTGCATTGCCCCGATTGTCGTCACGGCAACGTTGGGCATCGGCGGCGCGATTATCACCGAATCGTATCTGAGCTTTTTGGGCTTCGGTGTGCAGCCGCCAACGGCGACCTGGGGCAATATCATGCAGCGTGTGGCGGACTCGTTTGATACCGCGCCCTGGCTGTGGTTGTTCCCCGGTGGGTTGACCGTGCTGACCGTGCTGGCGATCAATTTCATCGGCGATGGCCTGCGCGACGCGCTTGATCCCCGCACCCAGAAATAACCGCGCCCGTTTTCAAAAATGAGATACGACAGGGACATGACACTGGGCATGTCCCTTTTGTTTTGGATATAGACTAACGACTATCGACTTAACTAAATCCAGACCTGGGCTTCGGCGGACACGGTCAATTCACTCTGCACATCGCCGGAATGGGCTGTCGATTTGGGTTCGATCATCATCACATAGGTTTCGTCGGCGGCGAGTGTGCGATGTTCCACGCCTTTCGGCACGATGAACATCTCGCCCTCACCCAACTTGATTACCTGGTCGCGCATTTCAATCGTCATGACCCCTTTGAAAATCAGGAATAATTCGTCTTCATTTTCGTGGCTGTGCCAGACGAACTCGCCCTGGATTTTGGCGATCTTGACATACTGACCGTTCGCTTCACCAATGATTTTGGGTGTAAAATGCTCGTTAAACAGCATGAATTTTTCGGCAATATTGACTTTTTGCGTCTGCATGGATAGCGTTTCCTTTCAGAGTAATGAGCTTTTAGCCGTTAGCAATTAGCAAAGGCAAATTCAACTTTACGCTTGAATAATCACCGCTAGCAAACGGTAGGGGCGTTCAATTGAACGCCCCTACGAAAATTATACCATTCGGAATATTCAAAGGGTGCGATTTTTCCATACACCCTTTCAGATGATAACTGGCGACGCTGGGAATTAGCGCCGTTGAATTTCAAACACAACCGGGGTTTGCCCAATCGCGGACATCAGGCTGGGCAGCGCGGTCTGCGGCAGAAAAATATTCCGCCCCTTGCGCAGCACCATATCCTGCCCGTTATAGGTGATCCAGGCTGAACCGGAAAGCACACGGACGACCTGGGCCGTAGTGTCGAGGCGGTGGACATCGCCAGGGTTGACCTGGATTGCATTGGGACTGACGGCTTCCCAAACACCCTGAAGCCACGATTTAGTCTGGTTTTGTACGGCCATTTTCTCGACTCTCCTCATCATTCATCGACCTTTACAGCATAGCCGACAGCGAGTCAGGTTGTCACCTGACCAAAGTGAGGAAAAGTGGTTATGTTGATAGATTGTTTCTGTCATCAGGGTCAAGTATGATGGAAGCAGGTGGTTAGTGATGGGTTTTTAAGTCAATAGTCGTTAGTCCATAGCTTTTAGTCAAATGACAAAAGCATTCGGTTGAGCAAGAATTCATAGGGGATTTGTAGAGACAAGGTGCGCCTTGTCGGGTTTGAAGATTTTCTCACAACCCAAAGTGAGAAGCCAGTGTGGAGGATGTGCTGCTCTGGTATCGACTTAGCGAAGCGAGCTAACGACTGAACGGGAGGGGTTGACATGCAGCGCAACGACAAACCAGATGCACTCGATCCCCTGACCGAACGGGAGTTGGGCATCCTGCGCCTGATCGCCGAAGGCTTATCCAACGGCGAAATTGCCGAAAAACTGATCCTCAGTCTGGGCACAGTGAAATGGTACAACACCCAGATATTCGATAAATTGGGTGTGAAAAACCGTACTCAGGCCATCGCCCGCATCCGTGAATGGCATCTGCTCGACCTGGAATCGGGCGAAGCAGCGGAGTCCCCCAATCCATCGCGCGCCGCCTTCCATAACCTGCCAAGCCAAGCCCTGCCCCTCATCGGGCGCGAAGAAGCCTTAGCCGACATTTTCAAACTACTGACAAGCGGCGATCATCGCTTGCTGACGCTGGTCGGCCCTGGCGGCATCGGCAAAACCCATATGGCAGTAGAATCGGCTGCGCGTCTGCTGGATCATTTCGCCAACGGTGTGTACTTTGTGCCGCTTGCGCCTTTGTGTTCGCCCGACGATATTTTGCTGACGGTTTCCAACGCACTCGGATTTCAATTTCTGGATGGCAAAGACCCCCTGCGCCAACTGCTGGCACGCCTGCGCGACCAGCATCTCCTCCTGGTGATGGACAATTTTGATGACTTAATGGACGGCACGTCGCTGGTTGCTGAAATGTTGAATGCAGCG
This sequence comes from Chloroflexota bacterium, assembly GCA_039933955.1. GTDB lineage: Bacteria > Chloroflexota > Anaerolineae > Aggregatilineales > Phototrophicaceae > CFX2. Next base: position 119,821 of record JBDTNB010000001.1, on the reverse strand, counting down.
CCCAGACTGCGCATTCTGGTCACATCGCGCGAACGCCTCAATCTGCAAGAAGAAACCACCTTCCGCGTCGGCGGGATCAAACTGCCAGACAGCGCGAACGCTGCCGACACAATGCAAAACGACGCCGTTCGTTTATTCGTGGGACGGGCGCAGCAGAGCAAATCGGATTTTATGCCGGATAAAGCCGACCTCGCGGCGATTGCCCGCATCTGCCAATTGGTCGAAGGAATGCCGCTGGGCATTGTCTTAGCCGCCGCCTGGATTGAACTACTCTCGCCCGCCGAAATCGCCGCCGAAATCACGCGCAGCCTGGACTTTTTGCAAACTGAAATACGCAATATGCCGGAACGTCACCGCAGCATACGCGGTGTGTTTGAATCGGCCTGGAAGCGCATGTCCGATACTGAACGGATCGTTTTTGCCAAACTTTCGACCTTCCGGGGCGGTTTCACCCGTGAGGCCGCCCAGCAGGTGGCGGGCGCGACCCTGCCCACGCTGATGGCGCTGGTCAATAAATCACTTTTGCGGCGCGATATGGACGGACGTTACAGCATCCACGAACTGCTGCGCCAATACGCCGCCGAACAGCTTGAGCAATCCGGCGAAACCGAATCGGCTTTTGCGGCGCACAGCCAATATTTTCTGGAGCATTTGGGCGAGCAGAAGCCCAATCCAGAAAGCCTCGACGAAGTGGAAGCCGACATCGACAACCTGCGCATGGCCTGGAATTGGGCACTCGAACAGCGCAATTATGCTGTGATAGACCGGGCGCTGGATAATCTGCATCAATTTTGCATCCGCCGCAGCCGCTATTGGGATGCGCTAAAATTTTTCAACAGTGCCTTAGAACTGGCCGAACGCCAGCCGGACGACATCGATCCGCGCATCATTTTGCGCCTGCGCGAGTACCGGGGCAAAATGCGCACCCTGCTCGGCATGGAGGAATTTGAAGGCGCGCTGGCTGACCTGATCCATGTGCGCGACGCCGCCCATGCTTTAGGCGATTTCGCCTGGGAACGCGATTTGCTCGTCCATATCGGGCAGTTATTCCGCAAAACCGAACGCCATGACGAAGCCGTGCGCCATCTGAACGAGGTAATCCGCTTTGCGCGCAAAAACCGCAACTTGCGCGTGCTGGCCGATGCGCTCTATCACCTGGGTACGGTTTATTGGGATGAAGGCGACAACAGCAACCGGGGCGCGTATTATCAGGAAGCGATTGCCATTTGTCAGGATTTAGGGCTGCGCGATATTGTGGCGGTGCAGGCTTATCATGGCATGGGCGAGTCGCTGTTGATGTCCGGGCAGCCGGAGCAGGCCATCGAACACTTCAGCAAGTCGCTGGAATTGGCACGTCTCGTCGGCGACCAGAGCTATGAAGCCGAAAATTTGCAGATGATCGGATGGGGATTATTGGGCATTGTCGGCACGGGCGATTACCGCTTGGCACTGGATCATCAGCAGCAGGCGGTGGACATCAGCCTGGACTCACATTTGCACTGGCATACCATGTGTTCGCTGATCGGATATGGCTTGGCACAGGGCGGCACGGGTGATTATGCGCAAGGACTTAACAGCGTCCAGAAAGCGCTCAAAATGGCAGAGTCGGTTGGGCTGGCACGCTTCCGCTCGATGGCGCTGGATGCCCTCGGTCAGCACTTCCAGGATTTGAACTTGCTGCAACAGGCCGAGTCGCTCCACATGCAGGGTATCAACGCCATGCTCCGCGCCGAATCAACTTTCTGGCTGCCGCGTTTGCAAGCCAACTTTGCGATTGACCGCATTCGCCAGGGTAATTTAACGGTTGGCGAGTCGCTGCTGGCAGCGCTCAATATTGCTCTGGAACGTGGGCAGGAATTCCACGCCGTCCGCTGCTTAGAAGGCTTGGCGGAACTGCACATCGCGCGCGGCGAACCTGAGCAGGCAATCCAGTATGCCGATCAACTGGGTGCGCTGGCCGACGAACGCCATATGCGCGAAATGAAAACTCAGTCTTTGCGCTGGCGCGGCGAAGCTTTGATGCTGCAAAATCAACTCGATGACGCCCGCGCGACCTTAGACCAAGCCGCCCAACTTGCCGATCAGGTCGGGAATGTGCGCGTGAAATGGGATATTCACGCGGCTTTAGCAAAATGTGCGCGGCTGCTGGGTGATGAAGCCGGTGCAGCACAGCACGAAGCCGCAGTCCAGGAAATTATCGCGCAGATCGCCGCCAATTTACCCGGTGACGATTTGCGCCTCGGCCTGCCGGATGTGTCCCCGGCGCGATGAATAATTCTCGCAACCCGCCCGACTTCATCGTTCGTCCTGCGGGGCCAGAAGATTATACACAGGCCGGTGAATTGGCGGCGGGCGTATTCTCACACGGCGACCCCCGCTTTTACGAACATTTTTTACACCACTGGATGGCCTCCCGCCCCTATGAACCCGGATTTGATTATCGCCTGCACCGTCTGGGCGTCAAAGAGGGACAAGTCGTGGCGCACTTGCGTGTCCGCCCCTACACGCTGCGCTATGGCACGGCGCAAATCCATGTCGGCGGTATCAGCGAAGCCTGCACCTATCCGCGTTTCCGCAAACAGGGTTATTCGGGGATGCTGCTGCAAGAATCCATCGCCTTTCTGACCGAGCAGGGCGCGCATCTGGCTTTGCTCAACAGCAGCAGCAGTTATTATGACCGCTACAGCTTCAGCCCAGTCTGGCCGTATTATTATCTGGAAATCGACAGTGATGCGGCAGCGGCGCTGGCAGCCCCACTCAAACTGCGTGATGTGCGGGCGGCTGACGTACCGGGGATGGCTGCTTTGTATGAACGCCATTGGGAAGGCCGCGTGACCTTCGCCCGTGATCCGCGTTTGTGGCTGTGGCGCGTTGCCAGTGCCGAACACCCCTATCAGCAGGTCGTCGAAGATGCTAACCGGCAAATCTGTGGCTACATCGCTGGCTATGGGTTGACCGACGAACGCATCGAAGCGCTGGCCGATACGCCTGAAGCTGCCTTGACCATCCTCCAGGCAGGTGGAGAAGCTTATCAACAGGCTGGACTCAAAACCCTGCGCTGGTTGATCCCGCCCGACGACCCGCTGGTGTCATTTGCCCGCCAGTATTTGACCGTCACCGTCAGCGCTCGTTATCTGCCGCGCGGCGGTTGGATGGCACGCCTGATCGACCCAGGTGGTTTCATTAGCACCCTTTTGCCGGAAATTATCGCCCAGGCCGCTTCATCCGATCCGACGTTTGACGCCGACTCGCTGGTGGTCGAACCGGGCGGGAGCGGCGTGCAAATCGGTTTGCGCAAGCGCCCCGACACGCTGTGCCAGTTGAATTACTACGATTTCATCCAGGTGGTTTTCGGATCGCTGCGTCCGGCGGCGTTGGCTGTCCGCCCCTACAGCCAGATTCAACCCGCAGGCCGCCGTTTGCTGGAACTGCTGTTTCCGCCGCGCATGGCCGTATTAGGCTGCTGGGATTGGTTTTGAGAGCACGGTTTTAAATAACAGTCATTTTTATACCCTCGTCCCAGCCCTGCGAAGGGTGAAAGTCCCTCGCACTGAGGAAAAGGGATTTAGGCTGAGGGTCGCAAAGTGCCGTTACAAGCGCTTTCTGAAACGTAACAATGGGCGAACCGGTTTGGTTCGCCCATTCTCATTAGAGGATCGATCCGATTAGCGCGACCAGAGGAAATTATTGGCGGTGGCGCAGGTACGCTGTTCGACATTGGCTCCGTCGGCAGTCGAACTGCCCGCGACATCTGCGCACTTACCACTGTGACGGGCAACAAGCTGGAAGAAACTGCCACTGGCGCGCCACTGCCACTGCTGGTTTGTACCGCCATTGCATGTCCATTGGATGACGTTCGCGCCATCGGCTGTAGACACGCCGTTGACATCCAGACACATGCCGCTGTTGACGCTCACAATCGTGAAGAAGCCGCCGCCTACATCGTTGAACGTCCAGTCTTGCCAGGGATTGCCGTTGGCGGCGAATTGGCCGACATTCGCGCCTGCGCTGGTGTTAGGCTGCTGCACATCCAGCACCTTGCCGCTGTTGCGGTTGGTGATGCGGAAACTGGTGCTGCCCGTGCCACCGCTGCCATAGCCCGCCGCGACGATGTTGGCCTGAACTGAATTTTCAGTCGCATCCGACGGGAAGCCTGAAGTCATCGCGCCTTCGAAAAACGATCCGACGGCCTGTTTGCTGTTGTCTCCGCCAATACCCAGGATAATAGCCCCTTCTTTGTGCATGGGGTTATAACCGCCCTGGGTGGGAAGCCCGCCGCTGTAATCGGTTTTCAGGCTGCCCGATTGCGCGTTGCCGTCTTTAATGGCATAGCCCGACGAGTTACCCTTAAGCATAGCAGTGACATAAGTGGTGCTTCTGCCCGTGTTGTTGGAGTTGACGCCGCTTCCTCCGGCGAAGAGACCATTTTCAAGGTCAGCCATCACCCAGGGGCCGGAGCCTGAACACGGTGTAAACCAGCACAACCGACCCAGGTAGATCGCCTCCATATGGCCGTTTCCGTTGTCGAGATTGTTAGTCTCTGCATTGCCATAATCGAAGCAGCAGCCGCTGTTCACATGCGTGCCGCTGGCGACCATATACATGCCTTCTGCTCCGCTGCCAGTTGCGATACCAGAGGTGGCATTATTACGGTAGCCGACGCCCGCCGACACAAAAATCCCGTAGACCGCGTTACCACCGACGGTCAATGGCAGTGCCGTCGCGTTCGCGGGGGAATCCGCGCCACCCTGCCCACCAGCCGGTGCAGGCGTAAGGTGATTACTCCGCCCGGATTGATCGTAGATGATCGTGATGGTGCAGGTTGTGCCAGAGCAGAATGAATTTTGCGCGGCGGCGTTGGCGAATCCGCCCGCGCTCAGGGTTCCAATGTCGGTTGTCTGGGAATTGGATGCCCGTTTGACCTGATACAGCCTGCCACTGTAAGCCCCATACAGCGCGCGTACCGTACTGTGTGCGGCAACACAGGGCGTGCCGCCAGATGCATAGATGTCGCATGGCCCTGTCCCGGCGGCGACGGCTTGCTGCTGATTCAGACTCATGCTGACCACGGCAGCGAGCAGCGTGATAACCACTAAGAAACGTCTCATGAGAAAATCCTTTCTTGGCAAAACGAATAGTATTCAAGAGGATTGTTTTCAGTCCCAATCGCTTTGAGCGTTTTTCTTCTTTTAGGCGGTTTATGCTGAGAAGCGGCTGAACCCAAATAGGGTTAGGGTGCTTTCGTATAGGCTTGCCTTTCGCTCACCGGACAAAATCTACGCACATCACCCCTGCGGCAATGTTCGTATTTGAATGGAGGTGTGAAAACAGATGTTGCAGTTGACTTTTTACGGTTGTCCGCGATGGAGGCTTATGTGGGAGAAGGGTTGGATGGATGGCGGGAAAATAACGGCGGGTCAGCAATCGACTACAGCAGCGCCGGAGCAAACTGCCGTCTAATAGAGTCGCTTTGTGCGGGAAACACAAAAAAGAAGTCGTCAGATTCATAATTTGATTTATTTTAACTAAAATTAATTCTTGATTGTGAACGTTCACATACATTCTATATCGATGTTTATTAAGAGTCAAATTTTTAATGGAATCGACTTGTGCGAGTGATGATAAATTATGCACCAACTACAAATCCTGCCCAGCGGGTTTTTGAAGGCTAAATCGTTAATAACCTCGACTCACCATGTGCTTTTATGGTCACTTTTAGGCAGCCTATTACACTCAAACGTGGGCTTTAACCTATAGCGGCGGCTTCGAACCGCCGGTGGCATAAACTACCCCATCTCCCCAACTGCCCAATCAGGGTATAATTTCTAAATCTTTCGCGACTTTTGGAGCAGCCCTACATGACCGACGTTTTCATTTCATACTCGCGCAGGGATAAGGAATTTGTACAGCGTCTTTATCAGGCGTTGAAAAACCAGGGACGCGATATATGGGTGGATTGGGAAGATATTCCGCCAACCGCCGATTGGCGCGCGGAAATTCGCGGCGGCGTGGAAGCCACTGACGCAGTGATTTTCGTCATCAGCCCGGATTCGGCGCGCTCGAAAGAATGCCGTGTCGAACTCGATTTGGCACTGGAAAACAACAAACGGCTCGTGCCCCTTATGTACCGGATGGTGACTGATCCTGCCGACCAGGAAGCCATGCATCCGTCACTTAACAGCCACAATTGGGTCTATCTGCGCGATGAAGATGATTTCAACGCAGGTTTACAAACCCTCGCCAAAGGGCTGGATACCGATCTGAATTACGTGCGGGCGCACACTCGTTTGCTCGTTCGTGCGCGCGAGTGGACGGCGCAGAATCACGACAGCAGTTTGCTCCTGCGCGGCAAAGACCTCATTGAAGCTGAGGCGTGGCACGCTGCGGCAGCGGATAAGCAGCCTATCCCCACCCCACTGCACATCGAATATATTGCTGCCAGCCGTAGGGCAGAAACCGCGCGCGGACGACGTTTGTTGGCCGGTGTGAGCGTGGCGCTGGTCGCATCGGCGCTGTTGGCGGTGCTGGCCTTCGGGCAGTGGCAGCAGGCCGCCAGCAATTTGAATCTTGCGAACACGCGCGGCACAGAAGTTGCTTTTCAGGCCGCTACCAGCGATGCCAATGCCGTTTTAGCGCAGAACAACGCCGCCACCGCCGATGCCAATGCGGTTCTGGCGCAGAACAACGAATCGACAGCGGTCTACAATGAGGGTCGTTCACGTTCGATTGCGCTGGCTGCCCAGGCACAGGTGGATTTGAATGGTTTGCATCCAGACCGGGCAGTGCTGTTGGGACTAAACGCCTTACAGGATTACCCTTATACGACCCAATCGGAACGGGTGCTGGCAAATGCCGTGCGCAATTTTCATCTTGTCGCGGTACAGTCGGAAGCAGCGTCCAGCGCGGCATGGTCGCCAGATGGCAAGTACCTCATCGTAGGTGACGTGAACGGCTATGTGAATGTTTACCAAACCAATCCACTGGCAATCCAATATAATGTAAGCGGAACGTCAAACGAGATTGCAGCCGTGGCCTGGGCATCGGACAGCACCCGCTACGCCGCCGCCAGCGCCGAGGGTACAGTCCTTGTCCAGCCTGTTGACGATACCGAGAGTCAGGTGATTATTGGTGTGGCCGGATCAGGAATACGCGGGGTCGATTGGTCGCCGGACGGGACAAAAATCGTCACTGCCAATCTCGACCACACGGCTACCATATGGGATGCTCGAAGTGGCGATAGCCTTCTAACCCTTTCTGGTCATGAAGATGCGGTCAACAGCGTCGCCTGGTCGCCAGATGGATCGAAAATTGCGACTGGCAGCAGCGATGACACTGCCAAAATATGGGATGCCGAAACAGGCGAAGAACTGGAGACGCTCACCGGTCATCAAGACCATATATACAGCGTCGCCTGGTCGCCCGATGGAATGGAAATCGTCACCGGCAGCGATGACAAAACCGCTAAAGTATGGATGGTGGACAGCGGTGAAGTGCGGCTGACACTGGCGGGTCACACCGATTATGTGAACAGCGCGGCATGGTCGCCGGACGGTGAAAAAATTCTCACGGTCAGCGATGATAAAACTGCCCGCATCTGGGATGCCAGTGTTGGCGATAATCTGCTGACTCTCACCGGTCACAGTGACGCCATCTGGGAAGGCGATTGGTCGCCGGACGGGACACAAGTCGTCACCGTCAGCAGCGACGGCACATTCCGCATCTGGGATGTGACCAATCCCGCCGACCCACAGACTTATTGGGTCAATGATGCTTTACCGGCACTTTCGCCGGATAAGTCTCAGATTGCCACCGCTGATGGCGGAGTCGTCACGATCTCCGATGCGGCAAGCGGGGATACACTGCTCACCTTCACAAAACACGATGATTATGTGAACAGCATCGAGTGGTCAGCGGACAGCCAGAAAATCATCACCTCTAGCGATGATAAAACCGCCAAAGTATGGGAAGCTGCGACGGGTAAGGTGCTGCTCACCCTGACCAACCCCGACAACCTTTTTAAGGGTGCGGAGTGGTCGCCGGACGAGCATTATATTGTCACCCGAACCGATTATGATTCTGAACACAATTATCAGGATCAGGTGTGGGACTCGGCTGGAAAAATGATATTTAGTTTTTTCACCGATGGGACGGCTCTGTTGTGGTCGCCTGATGGCTCAAAATTCGCCGTTTCCTGGACGGATGACACGACAGGAATTCCCAAAACCACCATCTGGGAGACCGCAGCAGGCAAGCCCGTGTTTGAACTGGCGGACGTGGTGGCTTACGCCTGGTCGCCAAAGGGTGCGCGTCTCCTGGGCGAGACCCTTGACCAGGAGCAAGGTCATCCGAGGGCAGCCGTCTGGGATGGTACAAACGGGGACGTGATTATACAGGCATCACCCGGTGTAGGATTTTATGCCTCCTCCTCGGATGGTACGCTGATGGCAGGCCAATATTTTGACCAGAGCGCTGATGATTTTGCCAGCACAATCTGGGATACCCAAACCGGTGCAGTCGTGCGCCTCCTGCCACAGGTCACCTACCTGACCTGGCTCCCTGGCAGCCTCAATATGGTGATGACCACCTTTGATTCTGCCAGCAGCGATTTTACAACTCAGTTTTTTGACAGCGTGACCGACCAACCACGCTTCACTTTTGATAATTTGGATGCCAGCCCGAATGAAATTTGGTGGGGACGCGACGCCAACGAAATCATTACGGCTGTGACTGATTACAGCGTGAAATTCTGGGATTTGCAAACCGGGGAGAATACCCTCACTCTCAGCGGACACAACGCTGTTGTGCGCTCTCTGAATTGGTCGCCAGACGGCAATCGAATCGTGACGACCAGTGCCGACAAAACCGCAAAAGTGTGGGATGCGGCGACGGGCGCGGAACTCTATACGCTGCCCGGTCACACCAATTTGGTCAACGAAGCCGATTGGCTGGAAGACGGGCAGCATATCGTCACCGTGAGCGACGATAGTGTGATAAAAGTCTGGCACGCATGGGAGAATACCCAAGATTTAATCGACTACGCCCAACAATGCTGTATCATCCGCGACCTGACCAGCGATGAGCAGGCGCAGTTTGCCTTACCAACTGCATCATCATAGGAATGGCTGATTGAAGTCTCGCGGCAGTTGCGGCATCTTCTTCGGGGTTGTAGTGCTGATTGTTCTTGCCATCATTGCGCTGCAACCTCCACCAGCTCAATGTTTGGAATATGGCGTACCGGAGTTGCAAGCGGGAAAACTGCCTATTCCAGATGACTTACAACCGCTAAATGGCGCAAATTTTCAAGGTCTCAAGCGCATTGCGCGATTATCGATTCGCCAATATTCGGGCAATTTCGACATTGCCTTTAGCCCGGATGATTCGATGCTGGCTATATCAGGCGTAGGCTATCCCCGTGAGAGGGTGGTAGGAACATTTTTATGGAAGTTGACGCGCACTCCGCTCTGTGTGCTGGAAGTCGGCGATATTTCGGTTGAGAGCTACTCCAATATATTCAAAGCATTCAGCCCGGACAATCGGCTGGTTCTTCTCCATCAGTGCGAATATGGCCCTGGTACGGACTGTTACAGCCTGCGCTATACCCAGGACAACCATCTGATAGCCCGATTCTATGATGCGGCCTTCGTGCGGCGAGGCGATGAAATCCATTTTGAATATCAGCGCGGCGAAACCGTGCCGCAACAAATAGACGGGCAGCGATGGCAGGCAGCAGACTCGATTTCAACTTCGCTGCGGATGATTTTAGACCGCGATACGGTACGGCTTATTGATCCGCACACGGGGCGTAAAATGGCTATTCCAGTAACCGGATCGGGATGGGTGCGCGATATAGCATTCAGCCATAACGGAAAGCTGTTGGCTCTCGCGATTATGCAAAGAAATTATTATGCGCCCTACTTTTGGGATACTTACGTCGAGTTATGGGGTGTTATAGAATCAATAGTACATGTGCCTTAAAAAAGCAGCTTTACAACCGGGACGATAGTCATTCTGGTCAATGCCAGTGCATTAATTGTTGGTTAAAATGCTCAGGACATCGTTATACTATAGGCATTAAAATAATTCGTTATTTTATTAGCGGATGTATGGAAACCACCTATGACCACTACACGCCAGCAACAATCCGCCACGCCGCCCTTCGTCAGCTACAAAATTGATGATGCTTATGATGAGATGTTCGATGGCTCAGGCCGTTCACGTCCGCAGTACGAGGCGTTATACCAGCGCATCCTCGACCTGACCGCCGAAGAACTGCGCCAGCGTCAGCAGGCCGCCGACCTGTCCTTTTTGCACCAGGGCATCACCTTCACCGTCTACGGGCGCACCGAAGGCACGGAACGCATTTTCCCGTATGACCTCCTGCCACGTATTATCACTGCCAGAGAATGGGCGACCATCGAAAAGGGTCTGGCGCAGCGCATCACGGCGCTCAACCTGTTTCTGAAAGATATTTACAATGAAGCCAGAATCCTGCACGATGGTGTAGTCCCCATCGAGATGATTTACAGCAGCCATCATTACCGCCGGGAAATGCGCGGCCTGCGCGTCCCCCACGATGCTTATGTGACCGTCTGCGGAACCGATCTGGTGCGGCTGCCCAGCGGTGAATTCGTGGTGCTGGAAGATAATTTGCGCGTGCCCAGCGGTGTCAGCTATATGCTCGGCAACCGTCAGGTGACGAAGCACGTTTTCCCGCGCATGTTCAGCAACTACGGTGTGCGCCCCATCGAAAATTATGGCCGTTCACTGCTTTCCACGCTGCAATACCTCGCGCCGGAAGGCCAGCCCGATCCCACTGTCGTGATTTTGACTCCCGGTGTATACAACTCGGCCTATTTTGAGCATACGTTTTTAGCGCGGCAGATGGGCATCGAACTGGTCGAAGGCCGCGATTTGGTCATCCATGACAACATTGTCTATATGCGCACGACTGCCGGACTGCGGCGTGTGGACGTGATTTACAGGCGCATCGACGACGATTATATTGATCCGCTGGCTTTCCGAGGCGACTCGATGCTGGGCGTGCCCGGATTGTTCAATGCCTACCGCGCCGGAAATGTGTCGCTGGCAAACGCGCTCGGTACGGGCGTAGCCGACGACAAGGCGCTGTATTATTATGTCCCGGCGATCATCCGCTACTACATGGGCGAAGAACCGATTCTCAACAATGTCGAAACCTACCTGATGAGCGACGACAAGCACCGCGACTATGCGTTGAAAAACCTGGACAAAATGGTCATCAAAGCCGTTGGCGAATCCGGCGGTTACGGGATGTTGATCGGGCCGCACAGCACCACCGAGCAGCGTGAAGAATTCCGGCGGCGTGTGACCGCCAACCCGCGCAATTACATCGCCCAGCCGACTTTGATGCTGTCGCGCGCACCCTGTTTTGCCGACGGCGAAGTCGAAGCCTGCCACGTCGATTTGCGCCCGTATATCCTGTACGGCGACGGTGTGACGATTGTCCCCGGTGGCCTGACGCGCGTTGCCCTGCAAAAAGGATCGCTGGTGGTCAATTCATCGCAGGGTGGCGGCAGCAAAGATACCTGGGTCTTATACGAGTAGAGGATTGCATTCGTAGGGACAAGGCGTGCCTTGTCCTTACACAGGTTTCCGCAAATCTTTTGACGAACACACAGGATTTCTGTAGGGACGAGATATATCTCGTCCGTCTTGAAAATTTTGTCGGATAGGGTGCTAAAATATGAGGAAATTCAACGTTAGCCATCGGACTAGGAATTTTTCTCAATGATTGACCCTATTCGCGTAAATGATGTGATTGCGCTCCGCGAGGATATTCCAGAACATAGCCTGTCACAAGGACGAATCGGACAGGTACTGGAAGTGCTTACTCCCGACGAGTTTAAAATTGAATTTGTAGACAGTGATGATCAGCCAGTTGCGAAACCGCACCTGAAAAGGAGGCAGTTTATATCGTTGCGCCATGAAGGCACATTGGATGGAGCTGGTTTCTGGAAGCTCATCGAAGATTCAAGGTTGGAAAGCGGCGGTGACATCGAACGGCAGCATGAAATATTGGTGGATAAAGTCGCTTCATTGTCTATCGCGGACATTTTTGCTTACGGCAAACTGTTTCCGCAGATCAGCGAACTTGCTAATCATGCTTTTTTATGGGATGCGGCTTCCATTATTTGCAACGGATGCAGTAGTGACGGCTTTGACTATTTTCGCCCATGGCTCATCGCACAGGGCAAAGCAGTATTTTATGATGCGCTGCAAGACCCGGAAATTTTAGTGGATCACGTTCAAATTCGATGCGACGGCTTCGAGACCTATGGCGACGCACAATTCGAGTTAATAAACTATGTAGACAGCTATGCATATCGGAAAAAAATGGGTGAGCGTATGCCAACACTCTTCGCCATTGCCACTCTACCTAAACGTATCGGTGAATATTGGGCTGAGGCAACCGTTGAACAGCAATATCCGAAGCTGGCAGCTAAATTTCATGGCGAACCTTGCGAATAACTTTAAAGGGATTCAAAAGAACAAACGCTTTTGTCTTTTGACTAAAAGCTATCGACTAAAGACTAACGACTAAGGACTACCTGATGCTCTCTCGCGTAGCTGATAACCTGTACTGGATGAGCCGCTACCTGGAACGTTCCGAGCACACCGCGCGGCTGGTGGATGTACACCTGAATCTCAGCCTCGACCAATCGCGGCGGATGCCTGCCGACCAGCGCTGGGATCGCCTGCTGGACAGCCTGCATGTCAAGCGGCCTGAGTCCGGCATCCACGATGAATACACGGCAACGCATTTGCTGGCCTTCGATACCGAAAACACCAACTCGATTGTGTCGTGCATCGCCAACGCCCGCGAAAATGCCCGTCAGGTGCGTGAGAAAATCAGTTCTGAAATGTGGATGCAGTTGAACCGCCTCTACCTCGATTTACGGCGCACGCACATCGACCACATCTGGGATGAACAGCCGCACGAATTTTTCCGCGCGGTCAAGGATGGGGCACACCTGTTCCAGGGCATTACCGACTCGACGATGGTGCATGACGAAGGCTGGGATTTTATTCAACTCGGACGCTTCATCGAGCGGGCATTGAGCGTGGCGACACTGCTGGATAAGCATCTGACCGCCTTCCCGCTGACTGGCACTGATGAACCACTGGCGATGGATGAATATTTCGAGTGGTTGGGTTTGCTCAAGTGCTGCACGGCTTTTGAAGCCTACTGCAAAGTCTATAACGCCAACTTGCACCCCAACCACATGGTTGAATTTCTGCTCTACAACGAACAATTTCCCCATTCCGTGCGTTTCTGCATGGAGCAAGTGCAGATCGGGTTGCAGTCGATTGCTGGAGTGACCGGCGTCAGCAAAAACAGCCGTGTCAACCGGCTGGTGGGCAGGCTGCGTTCGTCACTGAGTTTCGATCAGGTGGACGAGTTGGTCGCGCGCGGCACGCACGTTTATCTCGAAGACATCCAACGGCAGTGTTCGCAGCTTCACAGCGCGCTCTATGAGACTTACGTGAGCTATCCCGTCGAGGCGGCGTTGGCGTAAAAAAGTCGATAGTCGTTAGCTTCTAGTCGATAGCTAAAAGATCATGCATTGTGCTTCGATTGGCGGCGGCGGCGAGACTACACACCCAACAGCGAATTTTTCGTGCATTTTCGCTTTTACGCCATGCCCCTTAACCCCATCATCTGCTTACACTTTCTTGTAACGGTAGGCTGTCCAGTCATCGTTGACGACGGCGTTAGACGTGATGTCCAGGCCGTAACGGGCAGATGAGACGGTGAGTGTGTTCCGGTTGAACTTGGAATTGTTGGCGCGCGGGATCGCCACCCACAATGTGCCGGTTGGTTTCAAATGGGATTTGATATTTTCGATCAGACCATCGAGTTCCGGCTCATTTTTGGCGAAGGCGATGATCCAATCGAAATCGCCGTCGAGTGAGTCGTCGTAGCTCGTGCCTTCGGGCAGTTCGCCCAACATATCGCGGAAGTTTTCAATTTCGTTGACAGCGATGATGCGGGTTTTGGGCTTGATCGCCAGCTTTTTGACCAGCGGTGATTGTGAATATTCAGGCATAAGATTCGCTCCTCACTGATGATATGCCCATCCTAAGTGAGATTGATGAATCCTTCAAGTTGGGCGGCATTCGACGGCGAAATGTCCGGACGGCTGGATTTCGGCAGCAATAATTTCCAAGCCCACCTCGCCTGCTAATTTTTGAAATTCGGTCAGGGTGCGATATTTACCACCCAGCAGCACCATCTCGATGGTCAAATCGCGGGGGGCATCATCCTGGAAAACGCCGCCGAGAATGAGGACTCGACCATCGGGGCGGGCGGCTTCGGCGAGGCGTTTCAAAATCTTGTGCGCTTCTTCATCCGGCAAATCATTGAGCACACTTTTCAGCACATACAAATCGGCTCCCGCTGGCAGCGCATCGAAGAAACTTTGCCCGACAGCCGTTACCCGTTCGGTCACGCCTGCCGCTTGGAAAATCTCGCTGGAGCGGGCGACAGTGCGGGGTTGATCGACTAATGTGCCGTGCAGATGCGGATGGGCGCGTAAAATTTCCGCCAGCAGTGCGCCAGTTCCACCGCCGACATCGGTCACTGTGCGAATCGAGTCCCAGCCGCCCGTGATGTTGAAATTGATGTTGGGCGTGCCGTGTCCGGCGGGGCCAATCATCGCGTCGAAACTGGCGGCAACCTCAGGATGGGCATCCAGGTCTTCCCAGAAGGGCAGACCAAAAACCTCACTGTAACCGGAACGGCCAGTACGCACATAGGTGAGCAGCGTGCCCCAAGCGTGTGCCATCCGCCCACCGATGCCATCCAGATCAAGACTGATATGCGCTCCAGGGTCGAGTAGTGCTTTGGCCGCTTGGTTGAGCGCAAATTTTCCCGGTGATGGTTCCTCGAACACCCCTTTGCCGACCAGATGGGTCAGCACGCGGTGGAGCGCGTAAGCATCACAATTTGTGGCTTGGGCAATGTCGGCAATGTCTACTTTCCCGGCGGCAATATGCTCGGCGACGTGTAGAGTCGCAACGACATGGATGCACCAGGGTGTTGTTAAATCGGTCAGCGTCCAGATATTCACGGGTTCTTGGGCGGACATACGGCTACCTCACCCCTAAATCCCCTCTCCACACGTGGCGAGGAGACTTTGAAACTTTTAATCTGTAAATTAAGCACAAAAGTTCTTATTTGTCAATTAGAGCCTGTTTGAAATTCAAGCAATACAATTGAACCGCTAAGCGTCCGTGGTTGCGTCGCCAGAGGCTAAAAGGAAAATCGGTTCATTCAAGAGGGCGCGCTCATGTCGTGCCCCCTACAATAACGAGGCCATTTACCGATAACGTTTGCAGACAGATCCATTTGCGAACAAGCCTTGAAGTCATGTGTCGGCTCTATTCCGGCGAGAAGTCACTAAAATCTTTCTCTGCGCCCTGGCGGTTTATTGGTTTTCTTCAGTTTGAATGTTGTGCGGGATGCGGCGTACAATAGCGTCAGCAATAAGATTTGAGAATGTGTTTGCTGAATGCGAGCGAAGCGAATGGCTCATAGAATCGTGATCTTTACCGATATTTTTCCGCCCGCGCCTGCAACGCCTGCACACAACCGGGCGGCGGAGTCATTGAACCCAGCAAATCGGCTTCCGGGCGGTGAAAATCCGAGCCGCCCGTCATGATGAGATTGTGCTTTTTGGCGATGCCACGCAGGTTGGCGCGCACCGGATTAGGATTTTTGGGATGCGCGACTTCCACGCCGTCTAAACCCAGCGGAAGCATCAGCTCAATCAGCGCCAGATAATCCGGAACCAGCGCCGGATGCGCCAGAATTGCTACACCGCCTGCCGTATGAATCAAATCAATGGCTTCTTGCAGAGAGAGTTTGTCGCCGGGTATATAAGCGGGCGCGCCGCTGCCAAGATAACGCTCAAAAGCATCGCGCAAGCCCTCGACGTGACCAGCCTCGACCAGCGCCCGCGCGATATGCGGACGGCAGACCGAGCCACCATTTGCCAATTCGAGGACGCGCTCCATGCGGATGGGAACGCCTAAGTCCGCTAATTTTTCGACCATCGCCTCGGCGCGGGTGATGCGGTTGCGGCGCGACAATGCCAGCCGATTTTGAAAAATCGTATTGGCCGGGTCAATGCAGTAGCCCAGTATATCGACATCCGCGCCTTCATGTTCAGCACTGAGTTCGATAGCCGGAATAATAATCGGCATCCCATTCGCGGCTGCCTGTGCTTCGATTAAACCGCCCGTCGTATCGTGGTCGGTGATAGCAATGATGTCGATTTTCCGCGTCCGCGCAAGCTGAACCAATGCTGAGGGCGACAGTACGCCGTCAGACGCGGTGGTATGCATGTGTAAATCTATTCGCAGAACAGCCCCGCTTACGTTCTTACATCCATCCCCGTCCCAGCCCTGGGTTCCACAGTAAAGCGTACAGCGGTGCGTTCTTGCCCGTCGATACTAACTTCTGTAAAAAAAGGTGTAAAAACAATATCTATTTCATCACGACTCAAGTAACCCCGCGCAATTGCCAGTGCTTTTACTGCCTGGTTGACCGCCCCCGCGCCGATGGCCTGAACCTCGGCGTAGTGATGCTCCCGGATAACCCCGGCTATCGCGCCGGCTACCGCAGTTGAGCGAGACTTAGCCGACACCTTAATTACATCAGGACGTGATGCATGTTCTTCTTCTGGGTTCATTGCTTGGTATCCTCGCTTCGGCAGCCTCCCGGTTGATTCCAGGAGGGACACGACTGACCAACGCGCCAGCCGCGCATCGGACAAATGTCGATAGAAATCTAAACGAATCTATTTAACACCCCACAACCTTAGATTTCTCTAAGATTAATTTTACATGAAAAGTGTACATGAGTCTACTAGACGGAAGGCTCATGTACGAACCTATGGTAAGATATGCACAAATTGAAGTCAGGCATTACGGGGAAATATGCTGGATTGGTTGATCGTGGGTGGCGGCATACAGGGGACGCATATTTCACTGTACCTGACGCGCCGCAAAGGGGTGGCGGCTGACCGGATACGGGTGCTCGACCCTCATCTCGTTCCGCTGGCAATCTGGGAGCGCCACAGTTCCAACACCGGCATGGAATATTTGCGTTCGCCGCACGCCCATAACCTGCATTTTGACCCTTTCTCGCTCGTCACCTTCGCGCGGACGCGGGCGGGTGCGCCGCTTGCCCGCTTTACCGAGCCGTTCGGAAGGCCTGCGCTGGATTTATTTCATGCGCACAGCGCCCACCTCATCGAGCAGTATCATCTGGATGCGCTTCGCCTCACAGGCCGCGCCGAAGGATTGACACGTATTCCGTATGGCTGGCGTGTCGCAACCGAAAACGGCGACATCGAAACCCGGCGCGTGGTCATCGCCATCGGTAACACAGAGAATCCCAATTGGCCGCAGTGGTCGCTCCCGCTGCGCGACGCTGGCGCACCTATCAGCCACGTTTTCGAAGCCGATTTTGACCGCGCTCAACTGCCCGCCTGGGAACATGCATTAGTAGTCGGCGGCGGCATCACGGCTGTTCAGACAGCACTGTCGTTAGCCATGACCCAACCGGGAACCGTGACTCTGCTCACACGCCATGCCGAGCGCGTCCATAATTTCGATTCCGATCCGGCCTGGATTGATAGCCGCCAACTGCTGCCGTTTCACCAGACAAACGATTATGCCCAACGGCGGGCGATTATCCGCGAGGCACGTCACCGGGGTTCGGTGCCACCAGATGTCGCCCGTGACCTGAAAACTGGCCTTGAGGGCGGATTACTGGAGCAGCGCATAGACGACATAACTTCGGTTTCATGGACACCCGACCAACCAGCAATTGAAATACATCTGGCGCATGGCGGCAGTTTGCATACAGACCGCCTCGTTTTGGCGACAGGCTTTGACAGCGCCCGTCCTGGCGGCGAATGGTTGGCAAAAGCGGTGGTAGACTATGGGCTGCCTACCGCGCCGGACGGTTATCCGATTCTCAGTCCGACGCTGGATTGGGCGCATGGATTGTATGTGATGGGGCCGCTGGCCGAGCTAGAAGTCGGCCCGACTGCCCGTAATTTCATCGGCGCACGTTTGGCAGCCGAACGCATAGGAGACTCATGATGAGATGGCTGTTACGTGCCCTGGTTGGATCATTAGGATTAGGGGCTTTTTTCATTGTTTTGCGGCGGAAGAATCGCCCGGTTTATGCTGATCCGGCCTCGCTGGTGATCCGCCTGCCAGATGACGAAGCAGATCGTATTCTTCAGATTGACGGCGTGGCGAATTTTCGCGATATTGGCGGTTATAAAACGGCGGATGGCAAGCGCGTCCGGCATGGTTTAGTATTCCGTTCCGGTGCGCTGGTACATTTGACCGATGCCGGACTGGAAAAATTAAACGCGCTGGGAATCAAACTGGTGTGCGATTTGCGCGGCGCGGATGAACTGCTCGACGAACCGGATCGCCTGCCGACCAGTCCTGCACCGGAATATTTACACCTGCCCCTGGCTGTGCAGGATGACCGCCGCGCTCGGCTGCGGGCGCTGCTGTTCAATCAGAAAGCGATTGCGCCGATGCTGCCGGAAATGTATACCAGCACCATCATCGACGGCAACGCGGGTATCTATGGCGATGTGCTGCGCCGCTTGGCTGATCCGGCCAACCTGCCGACGCTGATTCACTGCACCGCCGGGAAAGACCGTACCGGTGTGGCGATTGCTTTGCTGCTGCTGGTGCTGGGCGTGCCCAATGATGTCGTCGTAGCCGATTACAGTCTGAGCAACCTCTACTACGACCATTTTTTCGCCTATGGCAAGCGCATCATCGAACCGATTCGCTGGATGGGAGTCCGCCCGGAAGATTTGCAGCCTTTTTTCATGGCCGACCCGGATACAATGCGCATCTCCATCACCCATATCCGCAGCAAATACGGCTCGGTTGAAAATTACCTGCGCGATGCAGCCGGTTTAGATGATGCCGTCCTCGCAGAGTTGAAAGCGAATTTTCTGGAATAGATTTAGAGCTATCCTTTCTAAAAGCCAAATTTATTGTGACGGCGCGGGAAAATTGTAGGGGCACGACATGTCGTGCCCTATAGTCCCAAACCGCACATCCACCAATTTACGGCGTCCTGGGGATGTCTGAAAGTACCGCGCCCGTCACCACATCGCGCTGCTGGATACCCAGGGAAGTTGTCACTTCGATGGTGGTATTGTCGATAAAACGCACATCCCGAATATCATCGCCCGCGACGCGCCACACATAAGTCGGTTTGCGCGCATAATAATTGTCGGGGAGATTGTGCAAATCCCATACTCGGATCGTGCTGTAAGCCAGCACCAGATAACGTCCGTCCGGGCTGATCGTACAGCAGCCCACCGTCCGCCCATTCGCTATGTAAATTTCGCTGTGTTCCAACGTGTCCAGGTTCCACACGCCCAGCACGCCATCACCACCTACATAGAGGGTGCGATTGTCGGCGCTGACATCGAACCAGCAGCCGTAATAACCACAACCACCGCCGCCAGGACTCGCGGTGAAGAAGTAACGCCCCTCGCCCGTTTGCATATCGAAGCCATCCACGCCCCACCATGATGAAATATAGACCTGTCCTCGCGCATAATCCCAATACACGCTGAAGGCGGTATTGAACGCGCTGCCGCTTTTAGTGGGGTAGATGAGCAGCACTTTTTGATTGGTCGCGGGTTGGTAGATAAACGAGCCTTCCGGCGTGGTGACCAGCGCCCGTTCGCTGCTGGGACTCCAATCCACGCGCCACCCGGTTTCAAAGCGGTAGGGTTTTGAAATTGCACCCAACCGCTGCCCGGTCTGGGCATCCCAGAAAACGAGGTTGAAACTGCGTTGATCGTAGTAAGTATCGTCAAGCGGTGCATCGTCGTAGGGTAAAGCGGGGTCGCCGATGGTGCTTTCCACGGTGTAGACATAACGGCAGTCTGGCGACCAATTGTAGTACCAACTGAAAACCCGGCTGCTGGCAGCGGAATGCAGCACCGCGCCACTGACCGCATCCACAAACTGTAATTGTCCCTGTTTCGCATCATATTGAAGCGCGATCCCTTTACAGTTTTTTCCCCAACCACTCTCACCAGTTTCACCCGCCACTGCTGTTGTCGCCTGTGGACTATCCGGCTGCCCCGCTTGCGAGTCTGCCCCTGTGACAATGTTCAACTGCCTGCCGCCATACGCCTGAATCGTGACGTTATCGACAAACTGGCTGCTGCCAAAATATTTGTCCTGATAGACAACAGTGGGGCTGCCGTCGGGATTGGGATTTTGCAAATCCCACACCAGCATATCGCGCAGGATAGCGACCAGATAACGGCTGTCGGGGCTGAAGAATCCGCCCGACGAATAATAGCCCCATTTGTGCGAACCCAGATCGAGGGTTATGCCGCTGCCATCGTTCCGATTCCAGACGCTGAATAGGCTGTCGTCAGCATTCCAGACAAGTATCCGGCTTCCATCGGGTGACAGCTTAAACCCCACCGGGGTATGTTCGCCGCCAGAGGGATAAAACCCAACCTGTTGGCCGCTCTGGGCATCATAGGCCGTCACGCCGTTGGCTGAACCAACTGCGACAGCCAGAAGTTGGTGGTGAGCGGTATCCCATTCCAGTGAGTAAAAACTGCGGATGCCCACCTCGCCCGCCAGCGAGGTTTCCACTTTGGGATTGATGAGCGTGCGTGTGTCCGTCGGCAGAACCCACAGATACGCGCCATCACGGGTTTCGATGATGAGCGAACTGTCGCTATAAGACCAATGAATTGGATGCATAATTTTGTGGGCGTCGCCAAATTCGCCGACGCGCTTACCCATCGCCACATCCCAAACAACGGTGCTGGTTACATCCGTCCCCGGTGCGCCCAACGAAGCCGCCACATAACGGCAGTCCGCCGACCAACCCCGTGTCTCGAATG
The DNA here is from genome assembly GCA_039933955.1 of Chloroflexota bacterium. Lineage (GTDB taxonomy): Bacteria > Chloroflexota > Anaerolineae > Aggregatilineales > Phototrophicaceae > CFX2. Next base: position 98,852 of record JBDTNB010000001.1, on the reverse strand, counting down.
TGCCCAGGTTGATATTGGCTTCCAACATCTGAATCGTTTCGTCGCTGCGATAATTATCCCGAAGGACAACGGCGATGCTCTGGTCAGTGACGCTGTAGTGCAGATAGATATTCGGCTGCCCTTGCGGGTTGTACCAATAATGATAGCCATAGTCGCCGTGACAATCATAATTTTTCCCGCCCAGCAGCACGGTTGTCGCAGGCGTTCCCGGAACCGAATCGTTAGTGTTGACAGCTTCTGCCACTTCCTGCCCAGTGGTTAAATCATAGACCGCGCGTCCACCGACGGATAAGTTGGCGATCAACTGATTATTCTTAATGTCCCAGCGCACGCGGTCAAAATTGCGCACACTGGTAGGATTGAACGAGGTCGTAAGTGTGACCTGTGTATTGGCGGGCACATTCCATAAAATTGCGCCGTCGCGGGTTTCCACCACCAGATAATCCCCCGGCCCCCAGGTGATATGATGCGGCTGATTATGGGCGTCCAGCACGCGGCCTATTTCGGTGGCGGTGTTCGTATCCCAAACAACCGTATCCATGCTGGTTTGCGGCCCCACCGCGCCGACCAGATACCGGCAGTCCAGCGACCAACCCAAAATGCGTGTATCGCCCAACTCTCCGGCGATGACTTTGACATCCGCGCCCGTCGCCCAATCAGCCAGATACAATTGTTGATCCTGCGGCTTGTATCGCGGGAAAATATTGGCCTGATAATACGCCGCGCCCGTATATTCGCAGTTGTCGGGGATGCCATCGCCCGCCGCGACTGGCGCGGGTCGTAAAGTTGTCACTAAAAAGCTCAGTATCAAGGCTGTCGCCAGTCCCAAAAATAACCGCCTCATAATGAACCTCGTGGGATTGTGAGTGTGTGTTGAGTTCAGTCTATGCCGGGACGGAGATCGCTTGCCGTATGGTCGGACGCTGGCAACCCAACGCCCGCCCCACGCTCAGATAAATTTGGTAAATTCAAAAAGAGGGTTTTGTAGGGGTTTATCGGTGATAAACCCTTATACGACCAACGTTATGGGTTAATTCCCCGCCACGACCTGCGGGCGGCGCGTATGCCATTCCGTCGCGGTCTGATAGGCGTGGCCCGCGCGCAAAATAGTCGCCTCATCGAAAGCCTTGCCCAGCAGTTGCAAACCAATCGGCAAACCCTGATTATCAAAGCCGCAGGGGACACTCAGGCCGCAAATTCCGGCGAGGCTGGCCGGGATCGTGAACACATCCGCCAGATACATTTGCAGCGGGCTGTCGGTGTTCTGGCCGATTTTGAAAGCCGTCGTCGGTGCAACCGGTGCGGCGATCACATCCACGCCCTCAAACGCTTTGTCGAAATCCTGCTTGATGAGCGTGCGCACAGCCTGCGCCTTGCCATAATAGGCATCGTAGTAACCCGCCGACAGCGCATACGTGCCGATCATGATGCGCCGTTTGACCTCCGCGCCGAAACCCGCGCCGCGCGTGGCTTTATAGGTCGCCCACATTTCGCCTTTATCGACGCGCGCGCCAAAGCGGATGCCATCATAACGGGCGAGGTTGGCGCTGGCCTCCGCCGGGGCGATGATGTAATACACCGGCAGGCTGTAGGCGGTATGCGGCAGGCTGATTTCCACGATTTCCGCGCCCAAACTTTTCAACTTTTCGATGGCGGCGCGGACAGCTTGCTCAACTTCCGGCTGAATCCCCTCGATAAAATATTCTTTGGGGATGCCGACCTTCAACCCTTTGACATCACCTGTCAAACCCGCCACATAATCCGGCACATCCAGCGGCATACTGGTCGCGTCCAACGGATCATGTCCGGCGATAACCTGCAAAATCCGCGCGGCATCTTCGACGGAGCGTGCCATCGGCCCCGCGCCATCCAGCGACGAGCCGAACGCCACCAACCCATAACGCGAAACCCGCCCATAGCTCGGTTTGAGCGCCGTGATCCCGCACATCGCCCCCGGTTGGCGGATGCTGCCGCCCGTATCCGTGCCCAACGTCCCGGCGGCCAACCCGGCGCTGACCGCAGCCGCACTCCCGCCGCTGCTCCCGCCGGGGACACGTTCCAAATCCCAGGGATTGCGCGTGATTTGATAAGCTGAATTTTCAGTCGATGACCCCATCGCGAATTCGTCACAGTTCATCTTGCCCAGCATGACCATGCCCGCCGCTTGCAGGCGTTCGACGACTGTCGCTGAGAAAATCGGCACATATCCTTTGAGGATTTTCGAACCACAGGTGGTCTCGACGCCCTTCGTGGACAGCACGTCTTTGATGCCCAGTGGAATCCCCAGCAAAGGCTTGTCTTCGCCAGCGGCACGCGCTTTATCCGCTGCTTCCGCCGATTGCAGCGCGGAGTCAGCGGTCACGGTCAGATAGGCTTGGATGGTCGGGTCGAGCTTCTCGATCTGGTCGAGATAGGCGCGGGTGAGTTCGACGGACGAGATTTCCTTCGCCCGCAATTTTTCGAGTGCTTGCGTGATGCTGAGGTCGGTCAGTTGGGTCATGTCGATTCTTCTAACGGCTGGTGTAAGGTAAAATAACAAGGGAAAGTATAACACATTTCCCTTCGACTACTGGCTGGAAATTGAACCTGCTATGGCAACCGATTCGCAGCAAAAACTGATGCAAACCCTCAACTTTACCGAAGCCGATTTGACTGCGAACCGCGATGGCTATTTGAGCGAGCGACAAAAGGCGTATTGGAGACAAAGACGCAAGCTGACCACAATCGCCTTCCGTCTGGGACAGATTGTTGTCGTATTACTGCTGGCGGGTTTGGTTCAACTGGCCGCGCAGAAAAATGGGATTATTTGGTTGGCATTCATCGTCGGGCTGATGGGACTGGCGGTTTTGTGGGCATTGGGAGATTTGCTCAACCCTGCCACAGATTATCAGGAGGATTTACGAAAAGGCCATGTTTATTCCATTTGTGGCGACATGAAGCGAACATCTTTGTCGAAAGGTTATGCTAGGTATCCACATGATTATTACCACAAGATGCAAATTGAAACCGTTGAATTCAGTGCCAATGGATACCGATGGTCAGCATTTCAAAACGGAAAATCATACTGCATCTACTACATGCCGGATAGCAAAATCATCCTCTCGGCTGAGGCAATCGATTAAGCCTATTCTTCCGCTAAGGGGTCGGCGAAAATGTCACGCACAGGCATCTCAAAACCAGGAAGTACATCACCGCCAGTCAGCGTATCCCCTTCAATGAGAATATCTTCATCATCGGGCGTCAAAACAATTACAAAGCGCTTGGCCGGGTTCACAATCCACACCATGCGCGTCCCGTTCAGCATGTAATAATCGGCTTTGTCGCGTAGTGCTTTCAGCGAATCATCCGGCGATTTTATTTCAACCGCCAGATCAGGCATCTGGGGAACACTGCCTTCGGTCACACGCGGGCGATTGCCAGCAGTGAACGACACATCCGGCAAACGGCTATTAGCGTTATCAGCAGGCATTTTGTGGCGGACTTCAGCACCTACTCGACCCAACTTGCGGGGGATTACAAATGTCCGTAATGCTCCACCAATAATAAGCGTTATCTCGCCATGCTCTTCGGTTGGCATTTTCTCGACAATCTCCCCGTTGATGAGTTCCATCAGGCGATCACGATTCTCAGGTTGATTCATCAATTGCTCAAATTCGGCAATGGTGTAAAAGTGTTCTTTCTGGACGACCATGCGTTATCCTTTGGATCCAGGTTGTTTGAGTTCAATTATAGCACGGCAAAGTCACGACATTTGAACGGGGAAGATTATGCGCCCTAACCTTGCTTTCCAACGCGCGATAAGTGGTCTAACCCATCCGCTGTCGATTGCCGCCATCGTGATCTTACTGTTCAACGATCATTGGCTGCGCTGGCACTATCCCTCCTGGCTGACCGGCAAGCTGGGCGATTTCGCGTGGCTAATCTTTGCGCCCTTTATCGCCGCCTTATTATTTTCGTGGCTCATCCCGCGTCGGTTAAAACAGCATGAGATGATGGTTGGGGTTATTTCCTTCGCCTTTATCGGGCTGTGGTTTATCCTGGCGAAAATTAACCCGCTGGTTCATCACATCACCGTGACGACACTGGAAAACATCATCGGCTGGCAAACTACATTGCGGATGGATGTGACCGATTTGTTGACACTGCCGGGGCTTTTCGTCGGATATTGGATATGGCAGCACGGAAAGAATACTTTAACGCTGCCTCGGCGTGCGGCTGTTCGCATCGTGTTCACATTAGGCACTATGGCGACCCTAGCAACCTCAGTTCCATCGGCTGATTCCGGTCTGACCTGTGTCGTTCAACTCAATCAAAACTTGATCGTATTTGGCGGTATAAGCGCATATTCGAGCAGAGATGGGGGACTGAACTGGCAGCCAGTCAAAACAATTGACGCGCAAGTGCAATCGGTCACGAGGGAAAATTGTTTGGAACATTCAATAAAACCGAGCTTTATGCTGGTTGACTCTTCAAACAAAAACATTCAATACCGTTTTCAACGCGCCCAATCCATTGAGCGTTCTGTTGATGGCGGGCAAACCTGGAATGTGGACATTGATCTATCTGAGTTAAGTCAGGATGTGCGCCAATATTATCAGCATCAGAAGACCGATCAAATCGGTATAGCAATTAACGCCAGTCCAGGCCCTTTTGATGCTATCATTGATAAAGTTACCGGAAACTTGGTAGTTGCAATGGGTCAGGATGGCATGTTAGTTCGTACCCCCAACGGACAATGGACTTGGATCGAAATTGGGCAGTATCATCGGGTAGAGATTTACCGTTTTGACCGGATTTTTGATTTGCTGAAAGGCGAACTTATTTTATCCGGCATCCTCATGTTGCTGGTTCTTACCACATATTTACAGCCTCACAGACCCCGGTTTGCAACGATTGTGCTGGCGAGTGGTTGGATACTCTGGCTTTTCGGGGCATGGGTGCCAGTTCCAAAATCAGACGATAGCCCAGGATTAAATATTGGTTTTTTTACCTACTATTCGAATACACTTGCCGCTGTAATCGTTTTCCTCCTCATCGTAGGTGCCGTTGCCCATATCCTCGATCAAAAAATTTCCGCCAAGCAAGTCATAGAAACGGTCTTGTTGGCTCTTGGCAGTGGCGCGCTATTCCTCTTCCCTTACCTCCTGTGGTCGCAGGGAACAATTCCGAGTTATTCAACCGCCTCGATTTTTGCGTTGTTACTCGGCCTGTCCGCTGCGTTCGGCACAGGTCAATACCTGAAGCGCCGCTACCCGGTTATCAATCCAGAAAAAGCATTGGAAACGTGAGTACACTAGCACAATCTGGGCTGACCCTGAATCTGTGATTCAGGGAAAGTCGATTTACTTCCGTCCATAAATGAGCGCCGCTTTACCCAGCACACGCGGATGGCGCAGCAGCCGGGGCAAATTCAGCAGCTTACCCGTATCATCGAAATGGACTTCCTCAATGCCCCAACTGCGGATCGTAGCCAGCAAAGTGTCCATATCGCCATACAATGCCGTATCGAGGAACATATCCTGGAACGCGAAAGCGCCGCCTTTGCGGATGACCCGCAGAGCTTCGCCGATCACAGCCCGTTTGTCGGGTGCATCAGCGACCTCATGAAAAACAAAATGGCTGATGGCCGCGTCAAAAGTGCCGTCTTCAAACGGCAGATTGGATGCACTGGCCTTTTGAAAGTGGGTGCGTCCTCCGACGCCCATCGCGGCGGCATTTTGCTCACACACCTGCTGCGAATATTCCCAGGCTGCCCCCCAGTAATCAATACCCGTAACCTGCGCGTCAGGATATTTCATCGCCAGCAGAATGGCTAAAGGGCCGTTGCCCGTGCCAATATCGAGCACCTGACCGCGCTGATCCCAATGAAGATGGTCGATGACCAGCCCCCACAACCGGCGCTGGACGCCACCCCCTTGTTCCGAGAACTGATAATATACGTAGCTGAGGTAAGCAAAAATAACCAGCGTCACCCCTCCCGCTATCCACAGAACAACGCGAATGAGCGGGATTGGAATGACCGCCGACAAGCCGATTAAAATCAAACCTGTTAATAAAAAGGCCAGCACGATTCGTACACGAATCCAGTTTCCGAAATTGGGTTGTGCGCTCATTGTTATGCTCCCGCGATTTTGACACCACATTGACTTGATGTCCTGTACGCGGGAAAATCCTAGGAGTTGCAGCAACCTGAATGCTCACAACGCGCACGGACTCCCCCTTTCTCTAGTGCGTAGCCTCCCGTAGGGACGAAATGGGGAAAGGGGGCTGGGGGATAGGGGATAAAAATGCACCTACGACTTTTACCTGAACTATTCGGCGTGATGAAACTGCTACCGCCGCAAACCTTCCCACCCTGGCTGAATCAAGCACCGATATTCTTCCTCGCGCGGACAGAAGACGAATATTCGATTATGTGCCCGCAGCACTCCATTCCCGACGGCATCCCCTACGCCGGAAATTATCGCTGCCTGCGTGTCGATGGCGATCTGGCGTTTGATGAAATCGGTGTGGTGGCGCGCGTCTCGAAACCGCTGGCCGACGCGGGCTTGAGTCTGTTCGTAGTGTCCACCCATGATCGCGATTATGTCCTCGTCCGCCAGGCCGATTTAGAAACGGCTCTCGCGATCTATCGCGCGGCAGGATTCATGGTCGAACAATAACGATTTGAATCGAAAGAACCGCAAACCTGATTTTTAGCGAAGACGCTGTTGTAGGGGCGTTACGCTGTAACGCCCTTCTGCGGGATTTTGCAGCCTTAAGCAGGTCTATTTGGAACGGATACAGTCACCTTGTAGCCCCTTTAGTGGGCTTGTCCTTATCGGCAGCCGGATGCTTTAGCGTCTGGCGGGGCAACCGCACAAATCCATTCCTGAAAAACCTGCTCCTATGAGGGGAGTAGAGTGGGGTAAAAGAGGTTTGAAAACTCGAACCGAAAATTCGAACAAATGTTTCACACTTTAACTGCAATCTGTGACATACTGGTTTTAGCCAACCGGTTCATGTGGACTGTACAATCTGCAAAATGCCGATATTCCGATGCAAATCGGCGGAGTTTGCGGAATCAACGGCAGAGTCGGCAATACCCATCGCTCAAACGATAAAAATGAGAACCCATTCTCGATTCTCATTTTCGTTTTTATCATCAGTTTTATCAAAAGGTTGGCGGAGTGCGTCACTGTAGTCTCGCCGCCGCCGACGACGCCGACGACAACCGGCGTGATGACTTGACAACGGCGCACTAAACGTACTGGTGATGGCCGCCGCCGCCGCTAATCGTAATGATATTTGTAATTAAAAATCAAAGCTGACTTTATAGCAACTATGGCGGCAGCAGAGCATATTCAGCTTTGCTGTGCCACTGCCGCCATCACCGCCACAATCATCCTGAAGCTATTTTGCCTTTGACTTGAAGCTAAAGACTAATAGCTAACGACTATCGACTTCTTTTCAAAATCCCGGTATCGCCCCCAAAAGCTGCCGGAAAGCGTAATGTTTCTGCCGTCCGGCCTCGCTGCGTAGGTAATAAATCGCGCCGGGAATGATCCGCACCAACGAGTTAAAAGCCAGGATAATCTTGTAGAGGAAGGCCGTCAGCCGCCCATAATGTTTGCGGAAAAACTGGACGCGGGCGCGATACAGGCGAATCAGTGTTTCGACTTTTACGGCGCGGCTGCTCCCGCCCCAGATGTGGACGCACTCGACCTCCGGTGTGAACAGGATTTTCCAGCCTGCCGCCTTGAAACGGTAGCACCAATCGACCTCTTCCGAGTACATGAAGAACGACTCGTCCATCATGCCCACCTGGTCGATCACACTTTTGCGCGCCAGCATAAACGCGCCCATAATCACGTCCACCTCGCGCATCGTGCTGTAATCCCAATCGGTCATCAGGTACTTGCCGAAAATTTTGCTTTTGGGGAACAATTTATCCAGACCCAGCGCGATATAAAACTCGGTTGCCAGCGTGGGAAACGTCGCGCACGAAGCCTGCAAACGGCCATCTTCGTACAGCAGTTTGCAACCCGCCATGCCCGCCTCTGGGTGTTCGTCCATGAAGGCCACCATGCGGTCAATCGTATTGGCTTTCACAAAAGCATCGCTGTTGAGTAATAAAATGTAGCGTGCAGTGCTGATTTTCATGCCCTGGTTGTTGGCACTGGCGAACCCGACATTATCTTTGTTGGCGATCAATTTCACGTCAGGAAACTGCGTCCGCACCATGTCCTGGCTGCCATCCGACGAGTTGTTGTCCACGACGATGATTTCATAGGCAATTTTTTTCACGGTGGCTTGCACATCGCTCAAACACTTCGCCGTAAGATCGCGAGTGTTCCAGTTGACGATGATGATGGATAAATCGAGCATAGGTTCCCTCAAAAGGCATGAATTGGGACACGCAGGTTATGATGAATAATACACCTTGCTCTGGCCTTACTCCATATTCTGCCCAATGCAGGTCATTTGCTACAATACGGTTGTGGCTCATGTTTGTAGGGGACGACCAATGTGTCGTCTCCTATCCTCATTTTATACAAGGAATATTTCATGCCAGGGACACCCAAAATTCTGGTTCACGGCGGCGCAGGCGAGTGGAAAGGCTTTAACGAAAGTGATGTGCTGGCAGGCGTGCGCGCCGCAGCCCAGGCCGGATGGAAGGTTTTGAACGCGGGCGGCTCGGCGCTGGATGCCGTCGAAGCCGCTGCGATTATTTTGGAAGACCATCCGCTTTTTGATGCCGGATTCGGCAGTTTCGTCAACGAGCAGGGTGAAGTCGAGATGGACGCCATCATCGCCGACGGCACGACCACCAAATTTGGGGCAGTCGCAGCCGTGCAGCGCGTCAAAAATCCGATCAAGCTGGCGCGCTTAGTGATGACCAAAACCAATAACAACTTCTTCGTCGGCGATGGCGCGGATCAACTGGCGGCGAAATTGGGAATGCCGTTGGTCGCCAACGTGTCGCTGATTACCGACCATGAATTGGCGCAGTTCCGCCAGCGCAGCGCTGCCTCGCCCTCCCGCGCTGGTTTAGCGACAGGCACAATCGGCGCGGTTGCCATCGACGCGCAGGGCCGCCTCGCCGCCGCCACTTCGACGGGTGGCATCCCCGACAAGAAAAAAGGGCGTGTGGGTGATTCGCCGATTTTCGGTGCGGGTGGCTATGGCAATCCTTTTGCAGCGGCCAGCGCCACCGGTCAGGGCGAAAACATGATGCGCTTTTTCCTGTGTAAAGAGGCGGCAGATTGCGTTCGTGATGGGCTTTCCGCGCCGGATGCTGTGGTGAGGGCGATGGACTATCTGGTCAGCAACATTCCTGAGCCAAGCGCGGGCATCATTCTGGTCGATCAACAGGGCAACCTGGGTGCAACCCATACCACCCACGCCATGCCGATTGCCTGGGTTGATGGCGACGGCGAAATTGGCGCGAGTATGACCATGCACGGCTGGCTTCCCGCGAATGCGTAAGACCAGACTTGCGTGATTCATATAAAACTCCAATAGGATTAGGTTCGCAATAAATCTTTTTCTTATTGAGGTCTAAAAACATGGCAAAACCAGTTTTGGTCGCTGGCGCTACCGGCGGCGTGGGCAAATGGGTTGTCCAAAAATTACTCGCGCAGGGGACTCCGGTGCGGGTTTTGGCGCGCGATTTCCAGGCGGCGCGGGTGCTCTTCAGCGATACGGTTGAATATATCGCGGGAGATACGCGCCAGCCGGACACGCTGCATCCGGCGGTCACAGGTGTGCAAGCCATTATTTGCACCATCGGCGCGGGACAGGGCATCGACACCACCAATACGCCGGAAACCGTCGATTACGAAGGTGTGCGTAATCTCGTGGAAGCCGCCAAATCCGCAGATGTGGAACATTTCATCCTGGTGTCGTCATTGGGCGCGACCCAGCCAGATCATATGTTGAACCGCATGTTTAACAATATCCTCGCCTGGAAACTCAAAGGCGAAGATGCTCTGCGCGCCAGCGGCATTCCCTACACCATTATCCGCCCCGGCGGCCTGATTGATGAACCCGGCGGTCAGCAGTTGCTGCGCGTCGGCCAGGGCGATTCGCCGGAATTTTCCGGGCGAATCAGCCGCGAAGATGTGGCGGAAATTTGTGTCCGCGCCCTGGAACAACCCGATGCGCGTAATGTCACCTTCGAGGTGATTAGCGCGGGTGGCCCGCCCGTCAGCGATTGGGCAGCACTGTTTGGCGGCTTAAAGCCCGATACCGCTAAATCCTAACTTGAACGTCTGCGCCAGCCGTAAATTGGGGATCGCCGCCGCAATGGATTATGATTAGAGGCAGATTCAATTTCTTTTCTGTGCATCTAAGGGGGAACAATGGACACCATTGCCAAGATTCTGGTCGCCGTCGTCGCGCTGGAACACGTCTATATTCTGTATATGGAAATGTTTTTGTGGACGACGCCTGCCGTGATGAAAAACTTTGGGACAACCCCCGAAGTGGCGCAGTCATCCAAAGCGCTGGCCGCCAATCAGGGTTTATACAATGGCTTTCTGGCGGCGGGTTTGGCCTGGGGCATTTTGCATCCTGAGGCGGCTTTCGGCCATCAAATCCAGATTTTCTTTCTGGTCTGCGTCATCGTCGCGGCGATTTACGGCGGCATGACCGCTAAACGTTCGATCCTGCTCGTGCAAGGATTGCCCGCCTTGATTGCCCTCATCGCCGTTCTGGTTGCAGGTTAATTGCAGCGGTTGGCTTTTAGCGATTAGCCGTTAGCAAAAAAAGACAAAATCCACATGCTTGAAGGAAGGTTTTTGCTGTTTTTTGTATTGGCTAATCGCTAACTGCTAATGGCTAACAGCTATACGCTCATTAAGGGCATTATAGCGATTCCTTGATCTGCTGCTCATCAAATAATCGTATACTGAAAGAATGTATCGGCACTGAAGTTTAACCAACCGATATGCTCATCCGGGCGGACAAATTGATCCGCCTTTCTACAGAGGAATCTTATGACAAAACGAGTTTTCATCTTCCTGATGACGGCAATGGTGCTGGCATTCGCGTCGCTCGCTGTGCCCGCCGCCGCCCAGGACAGCACTGTCCCGCGCTTTGAAAAAGGCGACTGTCCCTTTGATATACCCAGCGGTCAGACCCCCACCTGTGGTTATCTGATCGTGCCCGAAGACCGAACCAACCCGACGGACACCACGACCATCAAAATCGCCGCTGCGGTGTTCAAATCAACCGGCTCCAATCCGCAGCCTGACCCCATGATTTATCTGGATGGCGGCCCCGGTGGCAGCACCTTGAAATCTATCAGCCAGTCTTTTGACAGCCTGTTCGCCCCTTTTATCAATGACCGCGATGTGATCGCTTTTGACCAGCGCGGCGTCGGCCTGTCGCAGCCCGCGCTCGACTGCCAGGAATTGACCGACCTGACTTATCAAACCCTGGCGGAACGCATCACGATAGACGAGAGCGTCAACCTAGCGACAAACGCCATCACCGCCTGCGGCACACGCCTGCGCGATGCCGGGGCAAATCTGGCGGCCTACAACAGTGCCCAAAGCGCCGCTGATGTCAACGATTTGCGACAAGCGCTGGGTTACAAGCAGCTTGATTTGCTCGGCATTTCGTATGGGACGCGGCTGGCGCTGACGATCATGCGCGATTTCCCAGACGCCGTACACAGCAGCATCATCGACTCGGTTGTGCCCCTCCAAGCCGATAAATTTGAAGACGCCCAGAGCGCCGACCATGCCTTCAATACTTTGTTTGATGCCTGCGCCAAAGACACCAACTGCAACACGGCTTATCCAAATTTGAAGCAGGTTTTTTATGAAACCGCCAAACAGTTGGATGCCAATCCGGGTTCGGTCACGATCCCCGATTTACGCAACCGGGGGAAAACACTGGATGCTGTCATTGATGGAACCGGCTTCCTCGGCCTGACTTTCCAGGCGATGTATATCCAGGAATTGCTGGGGCAGCTTCCCAAAGCCATTTACAAAGCCCACGATGGCGATCTCTCCGGCTTCACGCTGGTGCTGGTAGCGGAGTTATCGCAGCTTGACCAGATTTCCCAGGGCATGTTTTACGCCGTGAATTGCAACGAAGAATTCGCCTTCGACACGAAGGATATGGTGCAGACTATCCTGAAAAATACGCCGCCGGAACTGGTTGGTTTCGCGCGCAATGCCTTGATCGACCCGGTACAGTTGTCTATCTGCAAGAGTCTGGGTGCAGAGACTCCCGACCCGAAAGAAAATCAGCCTGTCGTCAGTGATATTCCGACGCTGGTTTTGAGCGGCGAATTCGACCCGATTACACCGCTGTCGTATGCCAAAGAAGCCGCCGCAACCTTGAGCAACAGCCGCCTGTATACATTCCCTGGTTTGACACACGGCGTTACCCCTTCGAATGACTGCACCAAAGGTATTGCCAACGCCTTTTTCAACGACCCCAGTGTCGCGCTGGATACCTCATGCATTGCTTCGCTGCCAGAAGTCGCCTTTGTCACACCCAACAGTGCTGTGGTTGTCGCCGATGTGAATCTCGTGCCCTTCAGCGATGACCAGTTCGGCTTCACCAGTTTGAAGCCTGAAGGTTGGAAGGACATCCAGGTCGGCACGGTGGCGCGCCAGCAAACTATGAACGACGCCGCCGCGCTGATCCAGATATCGGTTCCGCATGTCACGACGGATCAACTGGTCGGCCTGCTGGCTACCCAGTTTGGCCTGAAAGAGACGCCGCAAAGCACTGGCACACGCGAAGCCAACGGTCTGACCTGGACACTTTTCCAAATGGAAGTCATGGGCGTCCCGTCGGATCTGGCCGTCGCGGAAAGTGACACCACGACCTACATGATCCAGATGACCAGCAGCGCCGAAGAACACGACAGCCTGTACGAGAAGGTCTTCCTGCCCGTCATCGACAGCCTTACGCCCCTGGCCTAGAATCTGTCTAAAAATAATCCCATGATGGGGATTATAGAGGCGTTCAATTGAACGCCTCTGCTTTCTTCTCTTTGTGTAAGCTGTGGTTCAAAATCTTCTCGCTTTTATCTTTACTCGTCCCTCATCACTTCTTTTTTTAATCGCGCCACACAAAATCGGTGATGGCGCGGCTGTCAGCGTCGGGTGTGATGAGATGCGGTGTCCCGCCGTGCGCGTCGATCAGGTATAAATCACCGCCGGACACGAACGCAAGCTGATCGCCATCCGGCGACCATGTCGGACTGCGGTTGACTTTCAAGTCGGTAGGCAGCGGTTGAATTTCACCATCCGGGGAGGCGACATGCAGTTGCAAATCCGACACATACGCCAGCCGTCCATCCGGCGACCACTCAGAGGTGCGCGTGATCGTCGTGTTGGCGACATGCCGTTCTTCGCTGCCATCAGCGTTCGCCAGATACAAACCCGACCCGGAAATGAACGCCAATTGTTTGCTGTCCGGCGACCATGTAGGCCGTGCCAGCGGATCAGCCGGGATATTCGTCACCGCTGTTTCTTGAGTCGAACCACCCTTCACGCTCAGCAAATACACATAGGGCTTAGTCAGGATTCCGCTGCCAATAAACGCCAGATTTTTCCCGTCGGGCGACCAACTGAGCGAATAACTGCGTACATCCGTGAAGGTGTGCAGTTGGCGTAAATCGCTGCCATCGGCGTTGATCAGAAATAACTGCTTATCAGCGATGAAGGCCACTTCGTTGCTGTCAGGCGACCATGCGGTTGACCAGACCGGCGCGGCTTGCTGGAAAAGCTGCTGCATTTTTCCGTTCGCATCAATGCGCTGGATGCTGGTCTGGCCGCTGCCGTCGATAACCGTGAAGGTTAAATTTTTCCCGTCGGGCGACCAACGCGGCGTGTTCATCGGGCGTTCACTGTGGGCAATCTGGCGCACGAATCCGCGCTCGATATCCAGTACATACACATCATTTTGATTGCGGATAAAGGCGATTTCCGGCGCATGTCCGCGTACCGCCCGCCCGAACACCAGACTCACCAGCACCAGCGCGATACATACCGCCAACAGCCCTGCTTCTTCCGCCCACACCACATGTCGCGACATGGCTACATCCTCAAGTCTTATTCCTGCCGCTATTGTACGCCCCATCGACTCCAAATCTCAAAAACCGACTTCCCACCTGTATCCACAATGCCGACGACACTTTAGTTCTCTGCGAAAGATTGCCCTGAATTTGATCTACCAAAGGATTGCTCATAGGCAAACGCTATCGCTCAGTTTTACATGAAAATTTTCTCTGGCATATTATACAATTTTCATTCAGTCTCATGCCTTAGCGCTTGTGGCTAGGGATGAGATTGTGTGCTAAGAATCAATAGAGGTAAACCAATGATTGACTACGATTCGTTTGAAGAATTTCGTGACCCGGAAACCTACGATCTGGAATGCGATGCCTTCAAGGATGATTATGACTGCATCGACCAATGGGCACGGTCACTGGGCGGGCCGCTGCTCGATCTGGCCTGCGGAACTGGGCGGATGGCGCTGCGGTTGGCGGAACAGGACTATCAGGTGACGGGTGTGGACATCATGCCAGAAATGATTGCCTGGGCACGCCAGAAAGCGGCTGCGCGTGCCCTCACGGTGGAGTGGGTAGTAGCGGATGCCCGCACTTTCCATCTCGATAAACAGTTCCCCTTCGTCTTTATGCTGATGAATGCGTTTCAATTTCTGCTGACCCGCGCGGATCATGAAGCCATGTTCGCCCGCGTCCGCGAGCATTTACAACCGGATGGCTATTTTCTCTTTGAAACCCGTAATCCATCTCTCCGTAATCTTATGGAAGTCCGCTTTCCAGAAGGAGAACGATTTACGACCCCGGACGGTGGGCAGCTTGTGAGCACCGAAGAGCAGGTCTACGATCCCCTGACTCAAATCCAGCACTATACCCATACCCGCACGTTCAGCCATCCTGACGGTCAGCATGAGGAGAAGAAACTGCGGGTCGCCCTGCGCTATGTGTTTCCGCAGGAGATGGAAACCTTGCTCCACTACAACGGTTTTAAAATCCACACTTGTTACGGTAGCTGGAAGCAAGACCCACTGACCGCCGATTCGCGTGAGATGATTTATGTCTGCCAGCGGCGAGCATGACATCACATTTGAAAAAAGGGACATCCATGCTTGAAAATGATTATCTTGAAGGCTACCGCGATCCACAGGCTTATGATGCCGAAGACGCCGGTTACGTGGCCGATATTCCCCTGACCGAGCAGTTAGCGCAGTCACACGGCGGGCCGATTCTCGATATTGCCTGTGGAACCGGGACAATGGCGATTTATCTGGCAAAGCAAGGCTATGCCGTCACCGGTCTGGACATCATCCCGGAAATGACCAACTGGGCAGCCCAGAAAGCGATAGCACAAAATGTATCTGTTGAGTGGGTGCTGGCGGATGCGCGTGCATTTCATCTCGGAAAACAATTCACATTCATAACCCTGCTGGGAAACGCTTTTCAACATTTTCTGACGCGACAGGATCAGGAAGGATTGCTGGCCTGCGTGCGGGAACATTTGCAAGCGGAAGGCTGTTTTCTCTTTGTGACCCGCAATCCCACGCCGAAAAATCTCGCGCAAGCCCGCTTTACGGAACCGCATGAGTACACCATGCCCGATGGACGGCGGCTTGTGGCGACGGAAACGCAGCACTATGATGCGATCACTCAAATTCAGCACTACACTTTCCATAATCAGTGGTTCCATCCCGATGGTCAGCACGTCGAGAAGACCGATTACACCGCCCTGCGCTATGTTTTTCCGCAGGAAATGGAAGCCCTGCTCTATTACAATGGCTTTCAAATCCGGGCTTGCTACGGCGATTGGCAGCAAACTCCGCTGACCGCCGACTCGCGCTCGATGATTTACGTCTGCCAGAAAAGCGGTTAGCTTTTAGCAGTTAGCGATTAGCAAATTTCACACTCAGAAACGAACTAGAGACGTGATAATGGACTTTGCAAATTTAAGTCGGACATACCTCGAACGGCGAAAATCTATTTTGCAGCGCCTTCAGTGCGCTTGGCACTTTGGCAGCCGGACGTTTTAACGTCTGGCAGCGCAACCGGCGCTTAACTGGGTACGCATGGGACGAAATATATTTCGCCCCTACAGATTTTGTAGGGGCACGACATGTCGTGCCCGTTTTGAAAAATCTACCGAATCATTTCGTCAACCATCACCATCTTGTCCGCTCTAAACAAGGAAAAAATCAATGAATTGGACTGGCTTGGCGGCGACAATTTGGGATCCATCTGGCGGCGATGACCCGCAAAACGATTACGCTTACATCAAAAAACTGCTCGAACAAAACCCCGGCACAGCGTTGGATGTGGGCTGTGGAACCGGGCGCTTGCTGCTGCGCAATTTAAAAGACGGACTTGATGTCGAGGGCATCGATACTTCGGCGGATATGCTGGCAATCCTGCGCGAAAAAGCGGCAGCACAGGGCTTAGAACAGCCAACTTTGTATCAGGGTTACATGCAGGAACTCGATTTGCCGCGTCAATATCAGGTGATTTATGTACCCTGCGGGACATTCTGTTTGGTGACAGACCGGGAGCAGGCGTTGGAGACCCTACGGCGATTTTACGCGCATCTCAACCCCGGCGGGCTGCTGGTGTTTAATTTATTCTGGCCGTTCGGCAAAGGCGAAGCGCTGGCGGATACTCGGTTGGCGCAGGATAAAAACTGGGCGGCGATGTGGGACGACGAGATGCCCGACGGGGGAGGAACCGTTTCGCAATCCATAAAATTGGTGAAATTGGATCGAGTCGAGCAGTTGTTGATCGCCAAACGCCGCTACCAACTGTTCAAAGATGGCACACTCGTCCGCGAAGAAATTTTCGACTCGAATGAGCGCTGGTACTTCAAATATGAGGTCATAATGATGCTGGAAAAATTCAGCTTCCACGACATTCAGGTAAAAGGCAATTGGACAGACGACGATTTCACCGAAGCCCACGACTCAATTATTTTTATGGCACGCAAGTAGAGGATTGGAGCGCAATGCATGTGGATATGAAATCGTTTCTCCCTACCGGTGAATTTGGGTCGATCACTTTTGAGAGGACGCGCCAGGAATCGCTCGTGCGGCGAAAAACGATAGCTAGTTTGTGCAACGACTTACTCGTCAGCCATATCGACGATTTAGACAAAGGTTAACCGCTACCAACTAAAGACTACCTTGATTGCTAGTTGCTTATTGTTACCCCCTCACCCCACGCCTTCGGCAGCCTCTCCCCCGAATTCAAGGGAGAGGGGCTAAAAATCGCACGGCGTTTTGTTCCCTCCCTGAATTCGGGCAGGGCTAGGGAGGGGTCAATAAAGGCAAAATCTCTGACTAGCAATCACGGTACGACTGTCTTTACTCTGCACTTTGTACTCTGAACGCTTTTCTCTGTACTGCCTTTACAAATCACCGCCGCGATTGTCAATGAAGTCGATATGCTCGGCATAGCGCCGCAATTCGACGATTTCCAGGCGCACCAGCGGTTGTTCGGTTTCGGTGGTTTTACCGCTTTTATCGGTCACACGGCCAAAGCGCCCCCAGGGATTGCGTAAAGCCACTTCCCAGCGTGTCCAGCCGTTAGCCGGGTTTTGCAGCACAGCCAGAATCTCTGCATTGGTAGCGGTGTCGAGTTTGACCCCTTTGGTTTCAACATTTTGTGGGCTGGGGACGGTGTTGACGACCATATACGCATGGTTCGAGGCCAACCCGGTGACTTTGTCCGTGTTTTCGCCAGCGTTGCCGTCGCCTTCGCCCCATTCTTTCGTGCCGATGCCAATCAGCTTCCGCGCTTTCAGGCCGCGCAGGATTTGCACGAACATATCTTGCGACACTTTAGAATACAGGCTGGTGTCACCGCTGTTGGGATGCACTTCCAGATAGCCTTTCGCGTGATCCTTAAAGGCTTTAATCCCTTCAGCGCTGAGTGCCGCGTTGGTCGCCAGAATCGCGGCGAGGCGTAAGTCCGTGATGCCCGTCATAATCGATTCCGAGTCGTCAGGATCAGCGTGTGAATACTGCTGGATCAATGTATCGACGGTATCTTTGTTCCCCTTGTAATAGGCCAGCCATTTTTTGGAGTCGTCCGCGGACAAGCCCGCGATCCGGGTCTGCAAAACCTGCTCCATATCCACCTTGATCGTCAGCTTTTTCACATTGGCATCGGCTAACGAGGCATCGACACTGATTTCTCTTAAGACTTTGATTTGATCCTGGAGCGATTTGAGCGCTTCACCCTCAGCTTTCATTCGACCCAGACGTTCCGTATTCTGCGTGCGAATGTCTTCGGGGTTCATGCCGCCGTATTTCGCGGCGATGTTTTTGAGCGTGTCTCCTGCCACAACCGTATGCTGTTGAAACCCTTGTGACAAACCGGGATCCCAGGGGGCATAAAAACCGGTTCCTTTGCCAATTTTTTCGGCGCGGTCTTCGGCAGACATGCTGGAGATAACCGAGATGTTTTCCGGGTTGCCGGGGATTTTTTGTTCCTGAGCAGGCTGTCCGGTCAGGTCTTGCCATGCGTCCGCCATGCTCCCGGAGGCGATGCCAGGAAAGCTTTTGCCATAACCATCGGGCAGGTTGCCGGGATGATGTTTACCCCAGGCGGCGTAAGCTTTTTCGATCATCGCCGGCCACAATGCCGCACTCGATGCATATTGTTCTTCGTCGCCAAATAACTTGAATTCAACTACCACCGTCTTATTGACCGTGACATATTCCGGCGCAAAATCGGCTCCGCTGCGCGGCGGATTGGCTGTCGGGCGATAAAACCGGACAATCACGGTATCGCCTTGATCTGTGACGATCTGTTTGATTTGGTTTGGGTTTTTCATGGCAATCGCCGCCAACGACGACAGCAGGTAACAGTCACCTAATTTGCCCTGTTGGACATCTCTGGCTTCGATCAGGTCTTGTTTGTCCGGCCCTTTTTTGAATAACGGTGTCTTGACCTTCTTAAAGCCCAGATCGCCTGTGTCCATACTGCCTTTGGCGACGAAGCCTTTCAATGCGCTGACATTACCGTCTTCTTTTTTGGCTTCGGGTTCTTGTGTTTTAACTTCCTTGCCCCGGTCAATTTTGGCGGTTGGATCTTGCTGCTGCCCAAAAGGGACGTTCACGTAATACCATTTGGGATGGTCTTTTAATTCATGGAAGATGACATTGGTTGCCACCGGGAATGTCTTTTTAACCGTTCCCGTGCCGCTGGGCGCGTCCATCAGTTGCGCATTTTTCTTGACCGCTCCGGGAAGGCCAACTTCGCCTTTCACCGACATTTCGCTATCCAGGTCGATGTAACCATCACGTTGGATGGCGCTGTTGGGTGCGGCGGTTAGGGTAGGTTTGCGTTGAAGTGATTTTTCCACCAGCCGTGCAGCGAAACGGTTGCCATGTGTTTGCTGAAGCCGCATGATGACAGCAGGTGATAAGTGCTCCGAAACCGGGTCTTCAACAGCCATTTGTAGATCACTCAGGCTGGCAAATTCTGCCGGTGCGGCCTGATCCGGCGCGGCGCTCAACTTGCCTGATGCAGCCGTATCATGTGTGGGAGCGGTTTGTTTATGATCGTTCGTCATGAAAACCCGCCGTTTGCAGTCATAAATTGGGATGATATTTTCAGTATAGTCCATTCAACTTTTGCTGACAGTTGACGTTCGATGAGTGAGTTCCCTAGCCACCGACACGGAAGCCATCGCTCCGCGACCAGGGATCATTCTCCCCCTCCCCACTTCGTAGAGAGGGGGCTGGGGGGTGGGGATGAGCACTGTCCATCAGCGCCGCCGCAATCAACGCCGCATCGGGTAGCGATGACTGCACTGGCAGCAGCGAGTCGAGGTGGCTGTCCACAAAGCCGGTGTCCACTTCGCCCGCCAAAAACGTGGGATGAGCGAGCAGCGTTTGCAAAAAGGGAATGTTGGTGGTCGTTCCCAGGATGATGGTTTGAGCCAGTGCGGTTTGCATCCGGCGGATGGCCCCGTCGCGCGTCGCGTCGTAGACAATCAATTTGGCGATCATTGGATCATAATGAATGGTGATCTCGTCACCGGATTGGATGCCCGAATCGACGCGGATGCCAGGGCCTTCCGGCGGGGTGAAACGCAGCACGCGCCCAATCGCCGGTAAAAATCCGTTATAGGGGTCTTCGGCGTAAATCCGGCATTCGATGGCGTGCCCGCGCTGATTTAAATCAGCCTGCGTAAACGGTAACGCTTCGCCCGCCGCGATCTGCAATTGCAGCTTCACGATGTCCAGCCCGGTCACCAGCTCCGTCACCGGATGCTCAACCTGCAAACGGGTATTCATTTCCAGAAAGTAAAATTGGCCGTCGGGCGTGGCGATAAATTCCACCGTCCCGGCGTTCACATAACCCACCGCGCGGGCGGCTTCGACGGCGGCCTGCCCCATTTGCTGCCGGATAGTTTCATCCAGCAGCGGTGACGGCGATTCTTCGATGATTTTCTGATGGCGGCGTTGGGCGCTGCATTCACGCTCGAATAAATGAACCGTATTGCCGTGTGCATCCGCCAAGACCTGAATCTCGACATGGCGGGCGTGTTCGATATATTCTTCCAGGAATACACGCGGGTCATTGAAGGCTTTAGCCGCTTCGCTCCGTGCGCCCGCCAGCGCATCCATCAGTTCATCGGCATGATAGACGACGCGGATGCCTTTGCCACCGCCACCACCAGCCGCCTTGACCATCACCGGATAGCCAATCGACTGGGCAGCGCGCACAAAATCATCGTCGCTAGCGTGTTCGGACTGGAAACCGGGAACGAGCGGCACACCGGCTTTTTCCATCAGACTGCGGGCTTCGGTTTTCACCCCCATGCGGCGGATGGCATCCGGCGGTGGCCCGACCCAGATGAGTCCGGCATCAATCGCAGCGGACGCAAAATCTTCGTTTTCGGATAAGAATCCATAGCCCGGATGCACGCAGTCGCAGCCGGACTTTTGGGCAGCTTCAATCAACCGCGCGATGTTGAGATAACTTTCGCCAGGGCTGGCCGCGCCGATGGGATAGGCTTCGTCAGCTAAGGCGACATGCCGCGCACCGGAATCGACTTCCGAATAAACGGCGACGGATTGGATACCCAACTCGCGGCAGGCACGGAGGATACGCACGGCGATTTCGCCCCGGTTGGCGATCAGACATTTGCGAAGATTTAGCACGTGGATTTTCCTATCAAAGCAATAATTTTTGCTGATTGTATCACGCGCTGTGATCTGGTGACCGATGAGAAATAGCGAAAATCGAGGTAAAAAATGTATCAGAGTTTAGCACTCACCTATAGACAGTGCTAGATTTTGTTGTATCATAAAGAGTGGCTCGAACAGCAGCCCAACACAGTATGTTTTATCGAGGTGGGAACCAATGCCCCTGTATACCTACCGCCGTGCAGACGGTACAACTTTTGACATTCGACAAAAATTCAGCGATGACCCGCTGAAAGTTGACCCGGAAACCGGCCAATCGGTGGTGCGCGTTGTGCAAGCCGCAGGTATTATCTTCAAGGGTTCGGGTTTCTATGTCAACGACAGCAAGAGCAAATCCAGCAGCACGTTGAACACCAGCGCGCACAGCAAGGATTCGACTGAATCCAGCAGCGGCGGTGACAGCGCCAAGGCTGAAAAGTCTGACAAAACTGAGACAAAGAGCGAGTCCAAAACTGAGTCTAAGCCTGAAGCAAAAACCGAGAGCAAGGCAGAGACCAAAACAACGACTCCGGCTGCCGCAGCCGATTAATTTTCTGTTTGCTACTTTGCACGGCGACCCCTGAGTCGCCGTGTTTTTTTTCTACACCCGGCGCGATTATTTGTGGAGGCAGGTTATGGAACTGAACGCATTATTTCTACAGCATGTCGCCGCATCCTATGACAAACAGATGGCGTTGGGCGATCTGATCGGAGGCAGTGATTGGCAGTTCGATATGGGAACCCAATCGCTGACTTTCGGCACTAAAATCCGATTCAAAATTCAGGTGATTGGGACGGAGAGCACCCACAGCCGCACCTGGCTATGGAGCTGGGCCAATGAAGCCAGCGGCATCCCGACACCGATGCTGCGCGCCAGCGACTCGCTGCGGACTTACGGGCAGAGAAGTGGCATCCGTGAGTTCACACAGGCCAGTTTTGGATTGAGCGATCAGGCTAACGGACATATTCTGTCGATGATTGCCAGCGGCTTGTGCAACGGCGACGCTTATTATCGCGGGCCATATGATGGCGGTGCATTGTTCATGCTCATCCGCGATGACCGTTATCCACATCAGACGATCAACCCTGCCAACCGTGTCAGCACTTTGTTCCCGCAGTTGATCGCGACGATGCCCGTCAGCAATCAGCGGCAGGCGTTTTTGCATTATCTGGAATTTTATCTGGCGAAGGTCAGCGTAGACGACAATATCCTCACCGGGACATTCAGCAACAAGCAGGTGGTGGAAGCGCGCTTTTTGCCGGACAATCGTCTGGAGAGCATCAAAACGAAAATGGGGGCGTGAAAAGAAGTCGATAGTCGATGGTTAATTACAGTTCAAAGGTGATTGTAGTTTTAAAGTACATGCGAAAAATTTATCCAAATTTAGAAAGAAAAACGCCTACTGCTGTAGTAGGCGTTTTTGATTAGAGCTGGAAGTCGCCGGATACACGGATGACACGCTGCTCGTAATCGTTGACGTATTCGAGCAACTTTTCATGAAGCTGATGCCATTCTGTGCTTTTCAAAATGCTGCGCATGGTGTCCAGGTCTTCGGTGATACCTTCGGTCAGAATTTGCGGTTGTTTCTCGCGGCTGTATTGGGTAAACCATGCACCCGTTGGTTCCAGGCCGAGTCGGGTGATGCCCGGAACCCACTCCCGAACCACGAACTCAAAATATTCTTGTTCGCGGTCTGCCTTGATGTCCCACTGCATCAAGAGTTTGATACTATCTTTGCCTAAAGATGCCATGCGGATGCGCCCCCTTAGGCTTGCTGCTGCTGGAACTGCGGCATCAAGACCACCACCTGCGATTGTTCGGGCATTTCGCCGGAACTGACCTTGAGCCAATCGGCTTCTTGCGCCTTGCCGATGCCCATCGCCTTGAGGAAATTTTCCAGAGGGTCAAGTGGAACTTTCAGATCAGGCATACTATAGTGCATAGGTACGACGTACTGCGGCTCGATGAGCGCGACGACTTCGGCGGCTTCGCTGGCGCGCAGGGCATTACCCCCGCCGACAGGCAGCAGCAGAACATTGACTTCGCCAAAGGTCTCTATTGTTGATTGGTCAGGCACATGCGCCAGATCGCCCAGATGCAGCACAGTCAAATGGTCGTATTCTAATAAATAGGCGATATTCCAACGCACCGTATCGCCATCGACGTAATGCATGGGGATACCGGTGATAAAAACCCCGCCTAATTCGTATTCGCCGGGGCCTTCGAGGACGTGCGGTTCGCCCTTTACCACCTCAAGATTGTTGTGTCCCGGTTCCGCATGGCTGATGGTGATGACGTCTGCCTTGAGTTTGGGTACAGGCAGACCAATGGACTCCGAAAATGGGTCGGTGACAACCGAAATCCGGTTTCGTTCCGTAATACGGAAACAACTATGTCCGTACCAGGTGATTTCCAACGGATTTTTACCTCACTGTTTATTGAACTGATGGAGAAATCGAACACATATTCTGTATATAATCATAGCCTAAAACAGGCTTTTTCTCAAGCCGCTGGTTTACATTTAAGGTGATTTGCTGTTGAGAAAGGATTGCAAAACGGCATTCAATTGGGTGTGGCTGCAAATGCCAATCTAATTCAGCAAAATTTATCGTAAATGAGTAGAGGTTTAGATGATTATTTTGGATATGCTGCGGATCGGCAAACAGCGCTGGATCACCCACATTGCGCTGGGGTTGTTGTGCGCGGCGGGCGCATATGCCGGACATTTGTATGCCCCCTATGCCGATGCCAATTATGTGTTCACAATAGGGTTCGGTTATACGGCGCTTATTCTGATCGCGGTCAGCCTGATGGTCGGGCCGTTCAAGCTGCTGTCGCAGCGCCGCAATCCGGTCAACATTGACCTGCGCCGGGATATGGGCATCTGGTCGGCGATCACCGGCTGTCTTCACGTTTTCTTCGGGTTGCAATTACACGAACGTGGACAAATCATCCTCTATTTTCTCGAACCAACCCCACACGGTTATCGGCTGCTCCGCAATTTATTTGGCTTGAGCAATGATGTCGGCGCACTCGCGACAATTTTACTGGTGGTGCTGCTCGTGATTTCGAATGATTTATCGCTGCGGCGGTTAAAAGGCAAACGCTGGAAGCTGCTGCAACGCGGCAATTATTTGCTGGCGGCGTTCGCGCTGGCACATACCTTTGGCTACCAGACGGTCAGCCGCCGTGAGCATATCTTCACGGATGGCGTGATATTGTTAACCCTGGCGACGCTTGTGATTCAATTAGCCGGGGTCTATCTGTATCGTTCGCGCCGCGCCCGCTTGATGAGGATACCCAAAAAAGCCTGATGATTGACACTGACTTCAGCCAGCCATTGATGCTACCCTGGCGCATAACCGAAATCGGGAAAGGCCTCGTTGAACAATCCGCCAGGGCACTCCAACTTACGGTTCCGCCCACCTCGAATCAGGTTTACAGCGACGCCCAACTGACCGATTATGCTGGAAAATCCGGTTTTGTGTGGCGTCCGCCCCTGCGCATGACCGTCCGGGCAACCATGAGTGCTGATCTTAAAGGGACGGCAGGGTTTGGTTTCTGGAATCATCCCTTTGTGCCGGGGGAAAAAGGGTTTCGGCTGCCACAGGCGACCTGGTTTTTCTTCTCTGCGCCGCCCAGCGATATGGCGTTGGCGAAAGGTGTTCCTGGGCCAGGTTGGAAAGCGGCGACCATTAATGCGACTCGCTGGCAATTTCTGGCGATGCTGCCTACCGCGCCCATTGGCCTGCTGCTAATGCGCGTTCCGGCGTTGTACCAGCGTTTGTGGCCGATTGGACAGCAGGCAATTGGTGTGAGTGAACAGTTGCTGGATAGTCAATTATTACTAGACATGCGTACCTATATACTTGAATGGCATCCAAATAAGATACTGTTTTTAGTAGATGACCGGTTGGTACATCAAGCAGCGGTCAGGCTGAATGGCCCGTTGGGGTTTATCATCTGGGTTGATAACCAATATGCGGTGGTCACGCCGCAGGGAAAAATCGGTTTCGGGTTGGTGGACATAAAAAATCCACAATCCCTCATCGTTGAGTCTGTTCGTATCGAATAGACTATAATTAAATAATTGATAAATGCGTAATTCGACTTCAATTTAGTAAAATTTCACAATAATTCATGGATGAAAAGTAATGAAAGCTCGTATTGTTGTAATATAGACGAGTGCCAATAAACGCTAAAAATAGTTATTGCTCTTAGTCTGACCTATGTGGAGTTCGCTGATGACGGTCATCCTGGTTATTGAAGACGATTTGCCGGTACGCACCACCATAATGGATGTCTTAAAGGCTGAAGACTTCGACGTGTTGGGCGCGCGAAATGGGGTCGAGGGTGTGCATATTGCGCGCGAACATCTGCCCGATTTGATTATCAGCGATGTCATCATGCCTGCGCTGGATGGTTATGGGGTGGTGCGCGAACTGCGGCAAGACCCTAAAACGGCCACGATTCCGATCATCCTCCTGACCGCTAAGACCGATCGCCATGATATGCGCCAGGGCATGGAATATGGTGCTGACGATTATGTGACGAAGCCGTTCACGATCAATGAATTGATGAACTCT
Organism: Chloroflexota bacterium; assembly: GCA_039933955.1. GTDB lineage: Bacteria > Chloroflexota > Anaerolineae > Aggregatilineales > Phototrophicaceae > CFX2. The sequence goes on along the minus strand of JBDTNB010000001.1, from coordinate 73,070 downwards.
GTCGGCACGCAGCTTAAAAAGCGGACGGCTATCGTCCAGAAATATGAGACCACGCTGCGTCTACTACGCAAAAATATCGCCTACGCCCTGCCGCACGAGCTTAAAACACCGCTGACCGGAATCCTGGGCTACGGCAATATGCTGCTGATGGACTCTGATAATATGAAAGCGGCGGATGTCCACGAATATGCTTCGTGGATTGTCAAATCGGGTGAACGGTTAGAACGCTTAATTGAGAATTATCTGGTGTATGCCCAGATTGAAATCCTGTCGAGCGATCCCAAGCAAATCGAGGCACTGCGCAACCACATCATCAAAAACGCTGATGATATTATCCGGGAAGAAGCGACTCGTATTGCCGAAGAAGCCAACCGGAGCGCGGATTTGCACTTGGATTTGTGTAATGTAGCGTTGCAAATTGCGGCGCAGGATTTACGCAAAATCGTCATCGAGTTGGTAGATAATGCGTTTAAATTCTCGCCCGCTGAAACGGCGGTTAACGTGAAGTCTCGCCGCACCGACACGACATTTAGCCTATTGATACAGGATCATGGACGGGGTATGACTGCTGACCAAATCCGACACATGGGCGCATACATGCAGTTTGAGCGTAAGTTGTATGAACAGCAGGGCATTGGCCTGGGGTTCAGCATCGCCAAAAGTTTGATTCGTTTACACGGGGGGCAAATCACTATGTCCAGCTCCCCCGGTGAGGAAACAACAATCGAAATTATTTTTCCAGTTTAATAGCATTCATGCTGGTTTTACTACTCATTCGCTGCTGCCGAAACACAGGATGTGCTCGGCCTGAAGGAAACACTGTGCCTACGATCCTAGCCATTGATGATGATGAAATTTTCCAAATCCTGGTGCGACGCATATTTGAACAAATGGGGGCAGAGGTCATCAGCGCCTACACCAGTGACGAAGGCCTAGCGCTTGCCAAAAATGCAACCCCATCGGTGATACTATTGGATATTCGTTTGCCGGGGAAAATTGGTGATGGCTGGGCGCTTGCGAAGCTGCTCAAGGAACAGGATAACCTTCAGGATACGCCGATTGTGATGGTCTCGGCCAGCGGCAGTATGGGTACTCAACCGCCGGATGCGGTTGAATACGCCGGATACTTTTCCAAGCCATTTAAGGTTGACGTGTTTCGCGATTTCATCTCGCAGTTTTTGATGTAGGGGAAGGTGCTAAGGCGCATAACCCCTGTGCGCCTTGTGAAAACGATTTAGCTCACCGCTTCGTGATGCGGTGGCTCATCCTCGTCATCATTTTCTTCCGCAAAACCCGTAAAGCGCATAAAAGCCCGTTCCTGAGGTGTCATATCCAGGGGATATTCGGTCTCATCGTAGGCTTCGAGAATACGGTAGCCTTCTTTGATGTAGCCGCGTATGGTGTGCAGGCTGATGCCCATTTCGTCGGCGGCCAGATGCGCGGGCATCCCTTCGACCACACACAATTTGATCGCCTGCCGGATACGATCCGTCAGTTCCGGGAATTTGCGCATTTCTGGCAAAATGGTGGCATGAAAGAGGCGGCGGTTAAAGCGGTTGGCGCAGGCTTTGGCGACTTCGGAACTGACGACGAAATCATGTTCCAGCGAGAATACAATCGCCCAGGCGATTTGCAAACGTACCTCACCTTTGAGCAAAAAGCCCATAGCACCAGTTTCGGCGGCGGCTTCGGCCAGCTCAGGATCGGCGAACTGAGCCAGACAGATAATGCGAACCTTATCAATGCGCTTTTTCAAACGCTGAATAATATCACGCAGTGCGTCGGCCCCGCCGAGATGGTCAGATTCGAGCAGTACCACATCTGGCAGTTCAGCCAACGGCGTGGTCTGAAGATGTTCCCACATTTCGGGCAGGTTTTCCGATAGATTAGTCACCCGCGTGCGGCGATCCCAGGCGAGATAGCTGTTAACCGCCTGCAACGCATAAAAATCAGTGTCCATGATGAGGACTTTAAGATTCACATCCTCGATATTGTGCATGGCACAGCGCCCCCTGACTTACTTTCATCCAATCCAGTGTACGTGTGATTCTTCGAAACGTCTAGTGAATTTCTGCTGAAGGGATAAGGTCGCAGTAGTAAAAGCGGTCATCGCGCAGAACAAGTTCGCCGCGCGTAAACGGAATGGGGTGCGAAAAAACAGGCCCATCGAACACAAAGGAATGGAATTCGCCGTTTTCGCCGCAGGGATCGACGCCTTCGGGTAGGGCGCGCAAAAAATCTGCATCGATGGTGCGGCCTGCAAATGAAGAGTCGAGCACCTGATTATCCACACAGGTCACGACGGCTTTGAAACCCATATCGAGAAAAGTCCGGGCGAGTTCGCGCGTGTCGCGTTTCCAGACGGGGAATACAGCCTCTAAATCCAACTTGGCGAGATTATTCTCACGGTAGACTCGCAGGTCTTCCAGGAAAATGTCACCGAAGGCCACACCTTCGATACCCTGGGCTTTGTAGGCCGCCAACACCGCGCCCATGTTGGTTTCGTACTCATCATTGCCCGCGCCAGGGGTAATGAAAACCTCAATAACCGGCAGTCCAACCGCTTCCGCCTGCTGGTGCAGCAGCGTCCGCCGAACACCGTGCATACTGATGCGGTCATAATCGCGCGTCACGGTGGTGAGGAGCGCAGTCACATCGTGTTCGTTCGTCTGTCGCAGTGTATAGAGCGACATAGCGCTGTCTTTGCCGCCGCTCCAGGATAGGATGAGTTTCATTAAAACGCCTTATAGCCAGATTGAAAAAACAATTTTAACCATGTATGGTATCGGATTGCCACCCGCCGAAAAATACAGTTTCCCTAGCCATAAGGAACAAAATTTGTCTGCCTGGAAAACAAACGCCCTCATGAACCGGAGGGCATAGTTTGCCTGCATTTGCGCCAGCAAATCTACTTTTACCGTGATTGCTAGTCAGAAGTTTTGCCTTTATTGCCCCCTCCCTAACCCTCCCCGTGCGTAGCCCCGCGAAGCGGTATTCGGAGAGGGAACCAAATGTAGTCCGGTTTTTAGCCCCTCTCCCTTGAATTCGGGGGAGAGGCTGCCGAAGGCGTGGGGTGAGGGGTAACAATGGGCGACTAGCAATCAGGGTTACTTTTGTCTTTTACCTGGAGTTTTTTGCGCAGGTATAGCGGCGACAGAACAAAATCTCCGTCGCCGCCACATGAATCAGATCCTATTTCTCCTCGTAACTTGTATTGTCTTTTCTGGGTACTGAGCCTCATCTTTTACTGCGGCCAGGTGTAGCGGACGGTGTAGGTAATTACTTTTTCCTCACCGGGAGCCACATCAACGCGGAACTCAATCGTGTTCGAGTCGATTTTGGTGTAATCTGTCGAGGCGTTCAAAATTTCCCAGTTACTCCAGCGGAACAAGTGCTCCGGCACGCGGATTTGTACCGTTTCAGCATCTTTACGGTTGCGCAGCTTGATCTCATAAGTTTCTTCCAGCACGTTCGAAGCGATGAGTTGGTAATTCGTCTGGGTATGTCCGCCCACGAGATCAAAAGCATTGCCCAGATACAGTTTTACATCCTCACCTTTGGGCGTGTGATCGATGCTGTTTTCACCGATAAGTAAGGCCGCGCCGTCGGTATCTTCCTGGTAGACACGGATGCGTCCGGCGGGCAAATCTGCGCCCAAACCTTTGTCCTTATCGGTTGAAAATTCCAGCCAATTTTGCACATCGGTCACGCCCGACTGCCCATAATACTGGTCGGTGAGCGGATAACCATAGCCGTAGAAGGGTGTGCTGGCATCATAGACGAAGAAAGTATGCGCCGGGACATTTGCGCCCGTCACAAATTCGACCTGTTTGGTCTCATTGTCGGCTACCGTCACACGGCGGTTGATTTCATAAAGTTGGTACTCAAAAAAATCACGTTGGGCAACCGGCGGTGGGGCTTCCGTGCTCTCCGCTATAATTTGTTGGCCCTGTGCGAACATCAGCTCTTGCGGTTGTGGCAAACGGTTGACATCGCCCGCCACCAATTTGACCTGCGCATCCTGGAAACTCGCACCGCTGGTGTTCGACAATGTGACCCAGCCGTTCAGGTCAAGTTTGGTATTGTCTTTGTCCAGCAATATTGTGTAATCAGATGTCCAGGTCATGCCACCCGTCAGATAGGTCAATTCGACTTGCTGTTTGCCTGAAGTTGCACTTTGCAAAAGCCAGCGCAGTGTTGGACGGGTAATCAAGCCTTCAGGCAGCGCCGGGAAGCGTATATCGCGGATATTGGCCTGACTGACAACCGTCACCTGACCATCATCGGCGCGCAGAATCACCTCGCCATTACGCCCGCTCAAAAGCTGCCCGCTGAAGGTCGTGCCATCATTCGTGACAATCTCGACTTTTTGATCGAGATAGCGTTCCAGCAAAGCGCTGCTGCCCACCAGATCATAGACATAATTTTGTTCCAGTACGCTTGTGCCCAGCGGATCGGTCAGCGACTTGAAACTGACCGAAGTCGCGTCAATGCTGGCAGCCACATCGGTGAAATCCAGTGTGGTCTCACCTTTAGCTAGATCAAACGTCCGTCGATCCTGCACCAGGGCCGTTCCCTGGTTGTAAATCGTCAGGCTGACACCGTCGCTCACGGCGCTGTTACTCGTGTCCTGGGCTTCCGTGACAGGTGAAAAAGCCAGTACCAGCGCGATCATCACCGTTGTCAGCACACCCAGCATAAGGATTATTTTCCGCATCAAGTGATCCTTTTCTGTAGGGCACGACATGTCTCGTGCCCCTACCATTTTTCTTAGTGCCTAGCACTGAGCACCGTCTTTGACTCTGTACTTTGCACTCAGCACTCTGTACTTCTTTTTCCTATTGCGGCCAGGTGTAGCGCACGGTGTAGGTAATCACTTTTTCTTCACCGGGAGCCACATCCGCACGGAACTCAATTGTGTTTGAGTTGAGCTTGGTATAGTCCATTGAGGCGTTCAGAATTTCCCAGTTACTCCAGCGGAACAGGTGCTCCGGCACGCGGATTTGAACCGTGTCGCTGTCTTTGCGGTTCCGCAGTTTGATCTCGTAGGTTTCTTCGACCACATTCGAGCCGATTATCTGGAAATTGGTCTGGGTATGTTCACCGACCAGATCAAAAGCGTTGCCCAGATACAGTTTCACATCCTCGCCTTTGGGCGTGTGGTCAATCTGGTTTTCGCCGATGAGCAGTGCCGCGCCGTCAGTATCTTCCTGGTAGACGCGGATGCGTCCGGCGGGCAGGTCAGCGCCTAACCCTTTGTCATCGCCGGTTGAAAATTCCAGCCAGTTTTGCACATCGGTCACGCCGGACTGTCCATAATACTGGTCAGTGATCGGGTAGCCATAGCCATAAAAAGCCGCGCCGCCATCATAGACGAAGAAGGTGTGCGCCGGGACATCCGCCCCACTCACAAATTCAACCTGTTTAGTTTCGTTGTCGGCGACGGTGACACGGCGGTTAATTTCATACAATTGATATTCGAAGAAATCGCGCTGGGCAACCTGCGGCGGGGCTGCCGCGACAGCATCCTGCACCATCATACCCTGATCCCTTTGCAGTTGGTCGGGAGACGGCAAACGGTTGACATCGCCCGCGACCAATTTCACCTGGGCATCTTTGAAGCTCGCACCGCTGGTATTCGATAATGTGACCCAGCCGTTCAGGTCGAGTTTGGTGTTGTCGGTGGCGAGCAGCACGGTATAGTCGGCTGTCCAGGTCATGCCGCCCGTCAGATAGGTCAATTCGACCTGCTGTTTGCCCGTTGTCCCCGCTTGCAGCAGCCAACGCAGAGTCGGACGTGTGATGAGGCCTTCAGGCAGCGCCGGAAAACGAATGTCGCGGATATTGGTCTGGCTGACGACAGTGACCTGTCCGTCATCCGCGCGCAGAATCACCTCGCCGTTGCGCCCGCTCAAAAGCTGCCCACTGAAGGTCGTACCATCGTTGGCAACAATCTCCACTTTTTGATCCAGGTAGCGTTCCAGCAATGCGCCGCTGCCCACCAGATCATAAACGTAATTCTGTTCCAGCACGCTTGTGCCCAGCGGATCGGTCAGGGACTTAAAACTGACCGAAGTCGCATCAATGCTGGCAGCTACGTCGGTGAAATCCAATGTGTTCTCGCCGCTTTGCAGATCAAACGTCCGCCGATCCTGTACCAGTGCCGTTCCCTGGTTGTAAATCGTCAGGCTCACACCATCGCTGGTGCTTGCGTCCTGCGCGCCGACGGATGAAACCATCAGCCCGCCGATGACAGTCAGTGCTGCCACCAGGGTAAAAAGTGTCTTTCGCATGAGTTTTCCTTTCAGAAGATAAAAGTTAAAAGTCGAAAGTTAAAAGTAATCTAATGAGAATAATGACCTCCCATGTATCTTTCTTGCTCCCCTTTCCATTCGATGGAGAGAGGTCGGGGGTGAGGTTTTTATGGAATACTCGTGTTCTAAATTTTCACGGTCACAACCGTGCCATTCACATCGATGCTGTACTCGCCGCTCTCAAAACTGCCATCCAGCTTGATGTTCTCATCGTAAGGGACAAGCTGCATCGTACACATGATGTCCGGCGGCAGAATCCGATAAATTTTCACGCTGACCGTATTGCCCACGCGGGTTTGTTGCACCTGCACCGGGTAAGTGCAGCCGTCGGGTTGGTAGCCGGTGACATGCACGCTGATTTGCGCCGGAAATGACTCTAGAATCAGCGCGTCAACCTTTTCGACGACGGTCAGTGTTTCACTGCCGGACGCTTGTGCGCCACCGGTTGAAATATCGGGCGGCGGATTAATGTCGCTGCCGCCACTTCTACCAAAAAAAGCCGTGAATGCCAGAAAAATCAGCAAGAACAAACGGATTAAATTTTCCAGCGGATTGACTGGATCGGGGGCCATATTTTCACTCCTCACTTGTGCTGCCTATCCCCTTACTCTACATGAAAAATGGGTATGTGATGGGCCTCTGTAGCTAAAGACGCCGCCCGCTTACGTTTGGTTCCCAACCCGATTGAACACAAAATAAGCAGGCGGCTCAACGTGTACCGGCGACGCGGCCAACAATGGTCTGCCGGACGCAGCCTGAAATTTGACGAACCCGGCGTGTATGAATACCTGTGTCACATCCACCCCGGAATGCAGGGTGTGATCGTGGTCGAACCGAAGGCGTAAATAACGCGCGCCATCAATAAAAAGCGGCGGATCAATGTGATCCGCCGCTTTCATTTTCTGATTGATCGAGCGCATAGGCAACTGCTTGCTCCAGCGTCATTGCCCGCCCTTCCGCCCAGGCCACCGCGAATGATGCCTCGTCGAGTTGGGTACGTAAAGCCGCAACGCCTCGTTCCTTAAAATCCTGTTGGAACCTCAATACCGGTGCGCTGATGGTTTCGCGCAGCACTTCTGCCATGCCGAAGATGTGTGCAGCGTGTAATAGACTCGGCTGCGCACCCTCCGTCTGCTGTCTTTGAACCGACCCCAGACACGCGAACACCTCTAGCGTGTGGACGATCTGCCAGCGTTCGCCCAATTCCCAGAGTAAGGTCAAGCTTTCGGCCAGTTGTATGTGGGCCTGATGGTACTCGCTCCGCTCCAATGCTGCCGTAGCAAGATAAGCAAGTAGAGTCGCGATGACCCAAGTGTTGTCATCTGCACGACAAAGGACGAGGCTCTCCTCCCATAGTGTGACTGCCCGCGTGATAAGTCCCTGTGAATAAGCTAGACAACCTAGGAAGAGAAGGGATGCGGCGATACTGCCTGTTTGCCCAAGTTCGCGCGACAAAGTCAGACTCTCGTTCAGGAGAGTACTGGCTCGCTCGTGGTCACCCTGCTGGACAAACAAAATACCATAATCGGCCATCGCTTCGATGATTCCGGCAGGGTCTTCAAGTTCTTGGAACAGCGCCAGACTTTCCTCGTGCAAGAGCTGCGCGTTATCCAGATTGCCCTGTAATTGGCTGAATACGCCAAGCCAGTCGAGCGCCCTGGCGCGTAGCGTGCGATCTTTCGCAGCGAGTATTCCAGTTCCTTGCCGTGTCATCGCATCTCTAAGCCAAGCGCTTCCCTCTCTCAAGTGACCGCGCTGCTGCCAGAATGAGCCTAGCGTCACTGCCAGACGTAGCCCGGTTCCGCTCCAGGCCAACGCCGCCCGCAAGTTATCATGCTCGGCTTCAAGATTATTCAGCCATTGCACATGACCCGTCTGGGTGTGTTCTGCAAAGACTGTGAAATAGTCTGCGTGGCGTTTGCGCAAATTGTCCAACTCGCCACTTTCCGCCAACTTTTCCAGGGCATACTCGCGGATCGTTTCCAGCATCATGAAGCGCGGTTCACTATTTGATCGGGTATCGTGTTTTACCAGATTTTTGTCGAGCAGCGATGCCAGACCATCCAGAATGTTCAGCTTTAAGTTCTCGGTACAGACTGCTTCGGCAGCTTCGAGTGTCCAGCCACCAACGAATACCCCCAAGCGCCGGAACTGGGTTTGCTCATCCACACTCAGCAGTTGGTAGCTCCAATCAATGGCGGCGTTCAGCGTCCGGTGGCGCGGCTCAATGTCGCGCAGGCCGTCGGATTGCAGCATCAGCCGCCCGCCCAGCCGTTCCAGCAGTGCCCCCGGAGACAATAATTTGACCCGTGCCGAGATCAATTCAATGGCTAATGGCAGACCATCCAACCGTGAGCAAATCGCTGCAACGGTTAGTGCGTTTTCCAGGTTGAGCGAAAAATCCGGTTTCACGGCCTGCGCCCGTTCCAGGAAGAGTGTCACGGCTGAGTAGTGCATTACATTTTCAATATCGGGTAGATGGGCCAGATCAGGAACGGCCAATGGCGACACTGGAATTTGCCGCTCCTGGCGGATACGCAGCGGCGCGCGGCTGGTGACGAGCATTTTGACTGAGAGACAAGTAGCTAGGAGTTCAGAGATTTGCGCTGCTGCCGTCAGGATTTGCTCAAAATTGTCTAATACCAAAAGCATTTGCTTGTCGCGCAGAAAGGTTTTCAATCGTTCCAGTGGTGTTTGTGGGCCAGCATCCGGTATGCCAAGTGTGGTGGCGATGGTCGTAGATACCAGATTGGCATCGCTGATCGCTGCGAGGGCGATGAAGAACACGCCGTCAGGGAAATCGTCCAACACTTGAGAGGCCACTTGCAGCGCCAACCGTGTTTTGCCAATCCCCGGCGGGCCGACCAAAGTGAGCAATCGCGACTCTGGCCGAACGAGCCGCTTCTGTATAGCTGCGACATCTTCATCTCGCCCGATGAGCAGTGTGGGTTGTGCGGGCAGGTTGGTCGGTGAGTGAAAGGGCGTGCCCCAGGGTGCAACCGCGTCCACTGCCTCTGCTCTGGCGAATTGAACAAAAGCAGCCTGTTCGTCAAGCGAGATGTTCAGATGTTGGGCTAAGAGTGCGGCGATTTGTTTGGAAGGTCGGCGTTCGTCCGATTCAATTTTATACAGCGTGACGGCAGCACAACCAATCCGTCCGGCCAGGTCTTCGCGCGTGAGGTCGAGGGCTTTGCGGCGCTGTTTGAGCCACTGACCGAATGATATTTTAGCGCTGATGACCACCCCCACCCTAATGAATTCGATAATCATAACGCATTCGGTACGAAATTTGTACGAGTTTTTGTATAAGCAAGGCCTTCTAATAAAGCTTCAACCAGGGTTCAATAAGGTTCAGGACGATGTTTAATCAGTCCTTGAAACAAAATTTACTCTGAGGAGAGGAAATCGCGATGAAGCTATACCGATTACAAATAGTGATGATGATTGTTTTGATTGGTCTCGTTTCCGGGCTGGTTTTCGCCAAGGACCCTACGCCAGACGTAGCGTCTGCCACGACTTTAAATCCAAATATGGAGAATGTCCTGGTTCCGTGCGAGGCAGGCGTTGTGAAGCCCTGCGATATGATCGCCACCAAGCCTGAAGATATTGCTGGTGTCTGGAAGCAGTATTTGCAAGGGGAGTTTTTCAGCGCACCAGGCGAGGCCGCCTACATTCGTTTCAATGCCGACGGTACATTCAATATTGCCGACAGCATCGAAGACAGTGCGAAACCCTTCAAGAACTACCCAACCGGCACGTTCAAATTTGACGGACAGAACTGGTCAACCCCTGTGGTGCTGAATGACAACGTCCCTGCGCCATGTGTTCTGGACACGGACGCCTATCAGGCGCGCGTCACGATGTACGGCGATCAGCCTGTCGCCCTGCGCTTCGTCTTCATCAGCGATGGCTGTGCTGGCCGAGCGTCAGACTTCACCCAATCACTGGTGTGGGTCGCGCCGAGCGAATAATTGGGATCAGCAGCGCATAAATCGTTGATATTTGCACCAATGGTTCACGCTGAGATCTTGCCGCAAGCAAGATCTCAACGCAGCACCTTCAACTCAATCTCTCAAAAAATAAAACTTCCCTGGCCCAAACAACAGAAGCAACGTTCTTCTGGCGGGGGGGCATGTCAAGGAGACTTAAACTGTGGAACAGATTGTACGGGAAAGTATTTGCCCTTCAGTGGCGAGTCATATTCCGCGACGGAGACTGCCAACCAACTTGCTTATCGTGTTGATTCTGCTAACTGTTTTTACCGTGATTAGCTTAGGTGTGAGGACGTTGGCACTCTACCTCGCGCCGTCAACTGATCCATTTGCCTTCTTCGCAGAGATGCTTCCGGGGCAATCTGGAAGTGCTATCGAAGGCCAGCCATTTTCATGCTATTGGGAAGATGACGAGTACCAGATCGCCAGGCAGCACTGCGCGATGCAGGTGACAACAGGGGCTTTTGCAGGCGTCGGGATCGTCATATCGAAAGCTGGGATTATTCAGTATGCCACCTTTATGCTGCGCCCCAATACCCTTCTACTCGGCGATCTTATGGTGCTGCTGGGAAGTCCCACATTTCACAGGTATGGCGCGGATATGGAATTTTCCTGGCCTGATAGAGGTGTCACGGCCTCAGCAATGGTGGGTAGGCAGAAATTTTCTCCGTTCGTTCCTCTATGGATTGTCTCTTTCACATTGATATAGGCTTCTATCTCATGCTAGACGATTACGCTAAGGAGTCGAGTATTGGAACACACATACAGAAAAAGCACCTATTCTGAATCGAAACGCTATGTTCCAAAACTGCGGCTGTCACCATTTTTGCTGATCGTGGTCATCATGTTGGTTGGCTTCGGAGTCATGAACATGAGCGTGACAGCTTTAGCTCAATACAGCCCTGCGCCGGTTAACCCGTTTCCTGCTTATGCGGATATTTTTCCGGGACAACCCGCGAGTGCTGTGGAAGCGAGGACATTTTCATGCCAGAATTATACCCCGGCTGAAACATCTTGTACTTTCACCCCGACAGGCGGTGCTTTTTTGAGTATCCAGGTAGGCATTTCTGAGGGGATAATCCGCGATCTGATCTTCATCCTGCGGGATAATACCCTTCAGATTGGCGATTTGGAGATGTTTCTGAAGATGCCAACACTGCATAGAATTCGCCGTGGAGTGAGTTTCTTTTTACCAGAGAGTGTTGTGATCGCTAAGATAAGCGGTTATCCTCAGCGATTTTCTCAATTTCTTTATGTATCAAAGGTCACATTCACAAACTATCCGTTGTAGAGATAGATTACAATTTTCTCGTGAACTTTCAACGATTTTCGATTGTAATAATAAGAGAAAATTGTAATCTATGGCTCGAATCAATAAAATATAAGTGTTGATAGTTCAGGTCTGTGCGCATTTATTGTATTGAATCAGGATCGAACCTTTAGTCTTTGAGGTTTGCATGACCACCTACGACGTTCCGACCCTGCGCTACCAAGATAATTTTCAGCACATTGATGAATTTGCCTATAGTCGCCCCTTAATGGCGAGTAAGTCATTGGGTTGGAATGGCATCGAGAGCCTGGTCTACGCGATGGATCCGGTTAAAGATCACAGCGTCATCCCCGAATTAGCCACGCCTCAGGATACACTCATCATGCATCTGGAAGGCACGGAGAATTTAAAACGACGGTTCGAGGGGCGCTGGACACGAAGAGTGACCGCTCCAGGGATGTTCACGCTAAACCCCAAAAATGCGCCGGTTTTATTTCATTGGTCACAAGCCTCAACCACCATCGGCATCTCGTTTACTCCAAATTTCATGGCAAACCTCATCCAGCAAATCGGCCAGGGTGATCCGCTGCATGTCGAAACGATTTCCCAATTTAATGAATATGATCCGCTGATTGAGCAGCTCTGCCTGACCTTACATGGCGAGATGCAAACCAACGGTCTGGGTGGGCGTGTATATGCTGAATCGCTGGGACAAGCCCTCGCCATCCATGTCGTGAAAAAGTATGCCAATGTCACACGGGTGCGGGAAACATCCAAAGGTAAACTCTCCCCAGCCCAGATACAGCGCGTAAAAGCATATGTGGATGCCCATTTGAGCGAGAACATTGGTATCGCTGAGTTGGCGGCCTGTGCAGGTTTTAGCGCACCTTATTTTACCGAACAGTTCAAACGGACGACGGGCTATGCGCCGCATCAATATTTGCTACATGTACGGGTCGAACGGGCGCTGGAATTATTTAATACGTCGCGTTTGACGGTAGCCCAGGTCGCCCAGCAGGTCGGTTTTTATGACCAGAGCCATCTGATACGTCACTTCAAACGCATCGTGGGTGTTTCGCCTAGGACAATACGCCAAACGCGAGACATCCACTAATCGCAGCAACCCCTCGTTCAAAATGTCGCCCGCATTAACCCAGGACGGAGCCTTTAGTCTTTGAAGGTTTGAAATGACCACTACTGCTGCACCAACCCTGCATTACCATGAAGAGACTTTTGAGTTCATCGACGATTTCACTCACAGCCGCCCTTTGCTGGGGAGTAAATCGCTGGGATGGAACGGCCTTGAAGCCCTGGTCTACACAATGGATCCGGTTAAAGATCAGAGCATTATTCCCGAACTCACTACCCCCAACGACATCATCATTGTTCACCTGGAAGGCATACAGAAACTAAAACGTCGTTTTGAAGGACGTTGGGTTGAGAGTATGACCTTTCCGGGGCAATTGACCCTGAATCCTAAAGACGCACCTATGTTATTTCACTGGTCAGAGTCTTCGACGACGATTGGCATGTCTTTTACCCCGGCATTCATGACCAACATCCTTCAAGAAATCGGCCAGGGCGACCCGATGCATGTCGAATTGATCCCGCAGTTTAATGAAGTGGATCCGTTAATTGTTCAAATTGGTCATGCCTTGCTCGGCGAAATGCAATCGAGTGGTTTGGGTGGGCGCTTGTATGCCGAAATGTTGGGACAATCGCTCGCCGTCCACGCTTTGCGTAATTATGCCAATATCGCGCGCCTGCGGGAAGCGCCCAAAGGTAAACTCTCGTCGGCAGCCTTACAGCGTGTGAAAGCCTATATTGAAGCCCATCTGAGCGAGAACATCGGTATCGCTGAGTTGGCGGCCTGTGCAGGTTTTAGCGCACCTTATTTTACCGAACAGTTCAAACGGACGACGGGTTATGCACCCCATCAATATTTGCTTCGTGTGCGCGTAGAACGGGCGCTCGAATTATTGAATACGTCGCGTTTGACAGTAGCCGAAGTCGCGCAGCGTGTCGGTTTTTATGACCAGAGCCACCTGATACGTCACTTCAAACGGATTGTGGGCGTTTCGCCACATGAAGTCCGTAAAGCGCGAAACGTACAATAACTTCCCGTCAAATATACAATCCAGCCTGAACGCTTCTCCCTACAATACGCCAAGATAACTCATTGGCGAACAACATTTTGTAGGGAAAGTTTTCTATGCATTTGAAAAAATGGATTGTCCTGACTTTTGGCTCCCATACGGTGATTAATCTGGCTCAAGCCGGAACAGCCCGCTGAGGAGCCAAATCGTGGAACAAGACATCCAACAATACAACAATCCTGAAGTGAAAATTCATCCCCAGAGCTTGAAATGGTCATCCGCGTCGCGCATCCTCTTGATGATACTGGTTGGCTTCGCAGGTATGGCAGTAGCCAGCAGGGGAGCCGCGCAATCCATACCTGCGCTGCCACCGACAAATCCGTTTATGGAATATGCGGATATTTTTCCAGGGCAACCCGTAATCGCGCTTAAAACCCGGATATTTTCATGTCGCTTACCCCCGGAAAGTTTACGGGATTCCACGACTCACCGTAACCCCATCCAAAACTCCTGCATTTTCACACCGATAAAAGGCGCTTTTTCCAGCATCGAAGCCAAATTTTTCGGAGACACAATCGACAAACTCATCTTCACGGTGCGCGAAAACCGCCTGCGCGTGGGTGATCTCGAACGCATCCTGGAGACACCGCCCATTCACATTTTTGATCGTGAAGTCTATTTCGTATCGCCCAAGAATTTAATCACGGTCAAAACCGTCGCGTTTAACGGTCAATTTTCGTTGTTTCTGCCGGTATGGAGCATTGCTTTTACCAGGTAATCTCCGGTTGACATGTTTTCTCAACACCACGCGGGATAGGCTCAAGAGATTTAATCATGGCGCACATTGTAGGAAAAAGATTTTATCCCCAAACGGTGCACACTATTCCACGCCCCCGCTTGTCGCCGCTTTTGCGGATGGTGGTCATCATGTCGGTTGGCTTCACGGCTGTTACCGTCGGCTCAAGGGCTTTCGGACGCCATCTGCCAGCACCCGTTAGTCCATTTTCAGCTTACGCGGATATTTTTCCGGGACAACCGGCGAGCGCCCTGGATACACAGTCATTTGACTGCCACAGTAACCATGATTTTTACCATGACCCAACCGAACAAACTTGTACTTTTGTCCCCACAGCAGATGCTTTCTTGAATGTCCAGGTCAGGGTTTCTGAGGGGCTAATCCAAGAACTCACTTTCATGCTGCGCGAAAACGCCCTTCAGGTTGGTGATCTTGAACGCTTCCTGGGTACGACAGCGATTCGTATTGATGATCGCAAAATTTATTTCACGCTGCCCAAGCACTACGCCTTTGCCAAAACTGTTGCTTACCCTGGGCTATTCTCCTTGTTTCTTCCAGCATGGAGCGTGACATTCACCAGCTTGCCCTAAAACGGAGCGCAAAATCTAAAGTAAAGCGGGCGGATCAATATGATCCGCCGTTTTTACTGTCAAGGCAGCTTTAGACCTGTGTGACCAAAATCGGACGGCCTTTGGTGATGATGACAGTGTGTTCGTATTGAGCGACGAGGCTGCCATCGGGTGTCTTGAGTGTCCAGCCGTCGGACATGGTAATGATGCGATTCGACTTTGTAGACACAAAAGGTTCAATCGTGAACACCATACCCTCGGTCATGATGTCACGGGCACGCTTGGTATAGAAACCGGGGATGCTCGGTTTATCGTGTAATTTTTTGCCGATTCCATGTCCGGGCAAATCGCGGATGGTCGTGAAGCCGCAGCTATGTGCCTGGGCTTCCATCACGCGGCCAATGTCGAAAATGGGTTTTCCGGCGATGGCTGCACCAATCCCTTTTTCGAGGGCGGTCTGGGCGCAGTCAGCCAGCTTTTGCTTGATGCCGCTCACCGGGGTCATCGGGACTGTCGCGCCGGTATCGGCGAAATAACCGTCGAGTTCTGCGGACACGTCAATATTGACCAGATCGCCGACCTGGATCACACGTTTGCCGGGGATACCATGCGCGGCCTCGTCGTTGATGCTGATACATGTCCATCCGGGATATTGATAGGTCACGATGGGGGCGGAATGTGCGCCTTCCTGCCGCATAAATTCCGCGCCGATAGCGTCCAATTCAGCGGTGGTCATACCGGGGCGGACGGCTTCTTTCATCTTTTGCAGCGTCATGCCGACGACTTTGCCGACCCGCAGCATTCCGATCATATCGGTTTGCGATTCGATTGTCATAATAATAATCCTCTCTGACTGATGAGTATCAGTTTACAGCCACCCGTTTTTTATTCACAGTCCCATCATAATTGGACATGAAAAAACCGCTATTTGGGCAAGGCGCATATTCAGAAATTATTTTGTAGGGACACGGCAGTGCCTTGTCCGTGCTCCTTTTAGGCAAGCATCCCAGAGGATTGAATGAAGAAATTGTCGGCCCATAAGAAAATAAATGAGGACGGTTTCTACCGTCCTCAAGTGCTTCAGTTTTGGAGCCGATTCAATTATTGGGTTTGGCCTGCGGGGCGTTCGCCGAGGGTCACAGGCAGGCTAACCTGCGCGCCATCGCGGAACACACTCAGGTTCACGGTCTGCCCCGGAGTGGTGTTGCTGGCGAGGTAGGATACGAGCGTACTCATGTTGGTGATGGCCTGACCATCAATCGCTGTGATGATGTCGGCTGAAGTTGGTACGCGCTGGCCGTTCACGGTTTTCAAGCCGTCGGGTGCTTTCAGACCAGCCTGTTCGGCTGGGCCACCAGCGGTCACATCGGTGACGACCACGCCGCGAATGTTATCGGGCAGTTTGAGGGTGTTGATGAGGTCGAGCGAAATATCCGGGCCGGAGGCGATTCCCAGATAGCTGTAGCTGACTTTGCCATTCTGAATCAGTTCGTCAGTGACATGCTTGACGAGATTGCTGGGGATGGCGAAGCCGATGCCCGCATTCGCGCCGTTGCTGCCTGGGGCGATCTGCGAGTTGACGCCAATGACCTGACCGTCGAGGTTCAGGAGTGGGCCGCCGCTGTTGCCGGGGTTGATAGCGGCGTCCGTCTGGATAGCGGAGCCGACGGAATATTGATCGAGACCCTGGATAGTGCGGTCAAGGGCGCTGACGATACCACTGGTGAGCGTCCAACGCTGACCGAAGGGGCTGCCAATCGCCAGGGTGGTCTCGCCGATGAACAGATTGTCCGAGTTGCCGAGTGTCACCGGGGTCAGTTGATCGGCGGGCACATCGACTTTCAGGACGGCCAAATCCGAGTCGGGATCGAGGCCAACAACTTTGCCTTCGACAATTGTGCCGTTCAGGAAATTAACTTCGATCTGATTGGCTCCGTCAACCACATGGTTATTGGTCACGATATGACCGTCGGTGTCGATGACGAAGCCCGTGCCGGAGGCGGCGAACTGTCCCAATTGGCTGCTTTGCCCAGTCACGTTGATGGAGACAACAGACGGGCTAACCTGATTGTAAATTTGCGAGAAGTATTTCTCTTCGTCGGTGAGCGGATTGCTGGGCTGTCCCTGGGGCGCAGCGGGGGCGCTGGTCAGCGGGGCGGCGGCACTGTGCATAACGAGCGTGCCGGATGCAAACCCAAAGACGACGAGCATGAGCGCCGAAACGACGACGACTCCTCGATTGCGTAGATTGCGTAACATATAATCCTCTTCCTTATTCATTCGGGGTTGAACGATGCTCTCATCATAAAAAATGTGGATAAGAAATATCTGAAATAGAAGTTAATCAATAATCAGAAACGAAAACAGTAACCCCTACAGTATACAGGAGACTGAGGGGGAAAAGTGCCGTGTGTGATGAGAAACAGGTGAAAAAGTAAGTATAAAGTTCAGAGTTCAGAGTGAAAGACAAAAGATAGTTCTGGGTGCTGGGTACAGCGTGATGGGTAAAATATAAAGGCGAAAGATTACGGGCAATATTAAAGTCGGCGGCGGCGGCGGCGGCGAGACTACAGAAAAAGGGCAGCGTAAAAAATGAAAGTCAGTTTGTGGCGGTGGCGGTGATTGGGTTCTGCCGCCGCCATACTTGCCATAAAAGCGGATTTGTCGCTGCTGCTACAATATTTTGCTGTCTGTCAAGCGGACGAGGCGTGCATCGTCCCTACGAAATGATCGTGTTTGATAGAACCAGTATGCCACAGGTTGAGGGCAAAAGGTGAAACAAATGTTCGAACATTTGTTTCGATTTTGAGGGGAAGCGGGTTAATATAGGGTTTGTTTTGCCGCGAAAGGTCGCGGAACATCATGCCTGGATGCGCGAGGAACACAGCCGCTTGCTGGATGATGCCACCTTGCCCGAACGCGCGGCACTATATACGCGACTGCTGTATGTGTGGTGGGTGATGCGCAACGGGCGTTATCTGGCGGAAGCCAACACGCGCCTCAAAGGGATTCAGCTATCCGCCAGAAGTAGGATTGGCGCAACAGCGGTTTATCTGGGAACGGACGTGTGAACTGTTTGGATGTTAAGACGAGTTGACATCAAAGCTGTATATGGTTCCCCAAGTGGCCGGGGTTCCCGCCGCGTTTTGGGCGCGTACCCGCCAATAGAAATGACCGTTCCGAATTGAGGAAACAGCCGTTTGCAATTCATCGGCAGCCGTTGTGAAAGACGAAATTACTGATGCACCGAAGTCTCTGGTGGTCGCGATTTCAACTTCATAACCCGTTGCCCAACTAACCGAATTCCAGGTCAGTGTAAAGGGCATTTGAGCATAATAATTGATTATAGGAGAAGCATTCGCTGTCGTGACAGGGAATAATGTATTGACCGTCACAAAAACATCAAGATTGTTATTCGTATCGTTCGGTACAAGATTAGCTATGGGGGATTGAAAACCCACAAAACGGCCATCCGGACTCAAGGCGGCAATCTCACCGTGTGCTTGAGCGCCGTTATAGCCGAGACTCATCCGCGCAGTAATGCCGGTCTGCATATCATGCACAAACACATCAAACAGCCCATTAGTATCGTTGGGTACAAGATTGTCTGCACCGGCTTGAAAGGTGACGAAGCGTCCGTCGCTGCTCAAGGCTGATGGGTAGCTCCAACTCCAGCCATAATTTGTTTGCGCGCCCTGCGTAGAGACATTCACGCGGGTGGTTGTGTCGGCCTGCATATCGCGGACAAACACATCTGGTTGCCCGTTAGTATCATCTGGGACAAGATTGGTTGCGTCGGAGAAGAAGGCTACAAAGCGCCCGTGCGCGCTGATGCTGGGATAATTAGCGGTTCCAATATCAATCGAATCTCCGGTGCTGGAGAGGGTTGCTACCTGATTGATCCCAGTTTGCAAATCGCGCACGTATATATCATCCAGACCATTGGTATCGCTTGGAATCAAATCCCCGGCTATGAACGCGATATAGCGTCCATCCTGGCTGATGACTGGGCGATTGCCACCTGACGCCGTTTGCTGCCCGGTACTGGTAACATCTTCACGAGTGGTCATCCCCGTTTGCATATCATGGACAAATACATCTTGCTCATCGTTGGTATCGTTGGGGACGAGGTTGCTTGCCCTGGAAGAAAAGGCTATGTAACGTCCATCGCCACTGATGGACACATCGTCACTAAAACTATTGGCTTCAACGCCCACGCTGGAAAGGGTTATACGGGTGATTGTGCCAGTTTGCATATCTCTCAGGAAATAATCACTCACTCCATTGGTATCGTTTGCGACCAGATTGGAAGCATTCGACCCGAAAACGATGTAACGACCATCAGCGCTGATGGCGTGGCTTCCGCTGGTTGCATTTGCTTCCTGACCTGTGCTCGAAACGCTCACGCGGGTGGTTGTGGCGGTTTGTATATCATGGACAAATACGTCGTAGACTCCATTGGTGTCATCAGCGACCAGATTCGACGCTAAAGAATCAAAAACGATATAGCGCCCATCGGCACTGAGCGTGGCAACTCCGCTGGCTTCGTTCGCCTGCTCCCCTGTGCTGGAAACACTTACGCGATGAATATCAATAGTAAGCGCAAAAATTGGTTTGCTGACCATAAAAATAAATACGCTTAAGAACAATACCGTGTAACGCAGTATGGAAGAACGATACATAACGATCCACCTCCACCCAGTTTTCCAAAAAAATTATAACTCTATATCAGGCGACAACAAAATATATGAATAATTAAGTAAAGGCCGATCTTTTTGTCAGATTTTTAACAACGATGCCAACCTGAACACTGCATGAGGATTCGATAAGCCGCCTCAGAGTGGGTGTACAATAGCGCGAAACGTAACGGACTATAGGGTTGCACATCCATGCAAGCACAAGCCGTGACCCACACTGAAGCGCGCGATGCGCGGAGTCTGCTGCGCCGCTCGGTGTGGTGGATTATCGGGCTGGCCGTCATCGCGATTTTACTGGCGGCCATCATCGGAACCGGGCAGGACGCCGGGACGATCCTCAGCATTTTCAGCACCCGCTTCCTCGGCATTTTTATCGAAGCGATTCCCTTTTTACTACTCGGCACATTCATGTCGGGCGTGATCGACTCGTTTTTGACGCCTGATGACATCACGCGCATCGTCCCGCGTAACCCGCTGCTGGGGGCGTTGTTCGGCACGTTTATGGGCTTCGCCTTCCCGGTGTGCGAATGCGGGGTCGTGCCGGTGGTGCGGCGTTTATACAACAAAGGGCTGCCAACCTCGGTGGGTATCGCCTTTTTACTGGCTGCTCCCGTCATGAATCCGGTAGTGATCGTCAGCACCTATGTCGCGTTTGGATTCGGGCCGATTTTGATCGGGCGCGTGATCGGGACGATTGTGGTGGCGACGGCGGTGGGTGTGATTTTTGCGCTGGCGGCACGTCCACAAGATGTATTGCAACCGAGCGCACTCATGCCGGTGATGGGCGGCTCCGGCGAGATTGCCTTACCGCGCACAAAGACTATTCGTAAACCCCTCGGAGTCGGAATGCGCGACGCCTTGCACAACGCGAATTACGAATTTTTCGAGATGGGTCGCTACCTGATCCTCGGCTCGTTACTGGCGGCGGCGATGCAAACGCTGGTCTCGCAGGATGTGATGCTGGCGCTGGGACGCGGGCCGGTGATTTCAGTCATCGTGATGATTTTGCTGGCGTTCGTGTTGAGCGTGTGTTCCACCGTTGATGCATTTTTGGCGCTGGCCTTCGTCGGCACATTTACCACCGGTTCGATTTTGACATTTCTGACCTTCGGCCCGATGGTGGACATCAAAAGCACGCTGATGTTTATGGGCGTTTTCAAGCGGCGCACGGTTTTGTATCTGATTATTTTGCCGATGTTGATGACCGCGCTCATCGGCATCTGGTTGAACCTGAACGTCGCCATTTAAGGTGATAAGGAAATTTTATGCAGCTCACCGACATCCTCAACAATCGACAGACAGCCGAACCGGGTCGCAAACAGCAGCAGTTGCAGGAATGGGCGAAGGCGGCGCTGCTGCTGGCGCTTGGCGTATATTTCGTGTACGTGATCGTCAGCGGCAATCTGGCAAATTATATTAATGCGCGGTTTGCATGGCTGTCGTATGTGGCGGCGGCGATGTTCTTGCTGTTGGGCGCGTTCGGCGTGTATGAACTGCTGCGGCGCGAAAAACCCAAAGTTGAATTGGAGCAATTCAGCACCGATTTGCTGGGCACACCCAAAACGCTGCAAAAAAAGGCGCGTGAGTTGCAGCAAGAGCGGCGCACGGTTTCGTGGAAAGCGCTGGGCGTGGTCGCGATTCCGCTGGTGCTGGGTACGCTGATTCCGTCGCGCCCGTTGGGATCGGCAGCGGTGGGTGGCAGCATCAGCCTGAGCGCGGTGTCTGCTGCCAATGCCCAACCCTTCACCACCGATCCGCTCACATGGAATGTGCTGGACTGGCTGCGGACGTTCAACAACAGCGGCGACGCCAGCAGTTTCAACGGCAAAAAAGCTGATCTGATCGGTTTCGTGTACCGCGAGGCGGCTTTTTCCGATAAGCAGTTTATGCTGGCGCGCTTCACGATAAGCTGCTGCGTGGCGGATGCCTCGGCTATCGGCGTGCCGGTAGAATGGGACGCCGCCAAAGATTATCCGGCGGACACCTGGGTACGGATTCAGGGAACCTGGGAAGTCGGCCCATTCCGGGGCGATACTGTGCCGATTCTGCATCCCGTGAGCATCGACAAGGTGGATCAACCCGATCATCCCTATTTGTATCCGTAGTTAGAACCTCACCCCTAAATCCCCTCTCCACATGTGGAGAGGGGACTTCAAGACTCTATCTCTGTCACACAAATCAGTCGTAAAATTCCGGCGATTTTTTGAGCGTGCGCCATTGCAGACCATCATGACCGAAGACCGTCAGTTGTACGTTTTCGCGGGCGACCACATCCAGCAGTTTTTGGGTGCTGGCGCGGAGCTGCTCCTGGTTATCATCCATCGGCCACGCGGTACGATCTGCGGTAAATAAGCGCTCCATCACCACCGCGTCAATTGCCAACAGCACTGCGCCCGTATGAGGCAAACGCAGCAGCACTGATTGATGAAACGGCGCATGACCGGGCGTTTCGAGTAAGGTCAGGCCGGGAAATAATTCAGTGTTGCCGTCCACCAACCGGTAATGCAGCGCTGGATGATCCCAATGTTCGCGGCCCGCCGCAAAACGCGGATGCCCGCCCCGTGCCAGTTCATAATGGGCGCGCTGGACGACCAGTTCAGCCTTCGGAAACGAGTCGTTATAACCAATATGGTCGATGTCGAAATGGGTGCTGATGAGCATGGTGATGTCGTCCGGCTTGAGACCCAGATCGGCGAGATGTTCCAGGACACTTTTGGGATTCTGAGTGGCGGGTGCTCCCGGCACGGCGAATCCGGCTGGAACCCCGGTGTCGATCAGGATATTCTGGCCGTCGCTCATCTGCACCAGATAGCAACCGGATGACATTTCGAGCGTGCCGTTGGGCAGTGGAATGCTGGTTGTGCCGATTTGAAATAAATATAAACGCTGAGGGGTTGGGGCATTGGTCATCGTGTTATGTTCTCCAGGTGATTGCGTGGACAGTGATTCTATACCTGAAAAATTCGCCCCGTAATGTGACCGAAATCACAGACAAATAATGTGCTTTCTGCTAGGATAAAGTTGTTCAATGATATTTAGACCTTAGTTCCGCTCCCGACTCCCCAGAGCTTTTTTGAAATGAGCCGACACAGACCATCCCGTCATAATTCCGTTTGCACTAAAAAGCCAGCCACGCTAGGATTTTTCACGTCCAAACCGACTCTAAAATGCTATAATTGATGGGAGTGGAATTCAGGAGGCTGAAATGGCGATTGCACCTGCCCCGGTCTATCAGGAAGTCTATTATTTTCTTGCTTCAGGGCCGAGCCGCGAGGCGATTCTGGCATTTCGTCCGTCCGAATCCACCCAGGAACGGCTGCGCCAACTGCTGGCGTTGAATACCGCAGGAAAAACGACAGAAATGGAACAAGCTGAACTGGATGAATTTGAGCAGGTCGAACATTTTGTGCGCATGTTGAAGCTTTATACGCAGCAGCTAATGAGTGAATCTTGACTTATATCCCGGATGATCTCCGGCTTCAGGTTCGTAAACGGGCGAATTATCGCTGCGAATACTGTCGGATGCCAGAGGGCTATAGTTTTCACATCCATGAAATTGATCATATCTACGCCGAAAAGCATGGTGGAGAAACGATTGAATCCAACCTTTGTTTAAGCTGCTGGGTATGTAATCGCCATAAGGGGACGGACTTAACTTCATTTGATCCTGATACCGGAGTGATTACCCCACTATTTCATCCACGAAATCACCGTTGGGAGAATCATTTTCGTCTCAGTGGAGCAATAATCGAGTCTCTCAGCGCAACAGGGCGTACAACGATTACTCTATTGCAGTTAAATAGACGAGAACGTGTTGATGAACGACAAATTCTGATTTCTCTAGGGCAATATCCATAAAGTTGCTTTTGCAAAGGACATTTTAGATGTTTGATAAACTGCCGCAAACAGCCCTCGAAGCGATGGATTGGTCGTGGGCGGATTATGAGCCGTACTACGATGAACTAGCCGAGCGTCCCTTCAATGCCGATACAGTAGGCGCGTGGTTGGCGGATTGGACGCGCATCGGTGATTTATTCGGCGAGGTCTATACGCGGCTGCATGTCGCCCGGACGCGGAACACCACCGACGCCGACATCAGCGCGCGTTTTGAAAAGCTGCTGGATAATCTGCTGCCGCAGGTCGAGGCCGCCGAGCAAACCTTGAAGCAAAAATTATTGGATAGCAAATTGGAACCGGCAGGGTTTGAAATCCCGCTGCGGAATATGCGTACCGAGGCGGCACTGTTCCGCGAAGCCAATCTGCCGCTGCTGTCAGAAGAGCAAAAATTACGTGCCGATTATGACAAAATTATCGGGGCGCAAACGGTGGTCTGGCAGGGTGAGGAAATCACGCTGACGCGCTTGAAACCAGTCTATGAAAGTGATGATCGCGCGCTGCGGGAAGAAGCGTGGCGGTTGGCATCGACGCGCCAACTTGCAGACCGGGATGCGCTCAATGCTCTGTGGGTCAAAAATATGGATTTGCGCGGACGCATCGCAGCCAACGCGGGCGAACCGGATTACCGTGCCTATATGTGGAAGGCCAAGCTGCGTTTCGATTACACGCCGGAAGATTGCGAAACCTTCCAGAACGCGATTGAGGAAGTGGTCGTCCCGGCGGCCAAGCGCATTCATGAAAAACGGCGAGCGCAGTTGGGATTGTCGAGTGTGCGCCCCTGGGATTTGGATGTGGACGCGCTGGGTCGTTCGCCACTGCATCCCTATGACACGATTGCGGATTTAATCGCCAAAGCCTCGACGGTTTTTCATCAAGTCGATCCACAGCTAGGCGGCTATTTCGACATCATGCGCCAACGTGATTTGCTCGACCTGGACAACCGCAAAGGCAAAGCGCCGGGGGGCTATAACGCCTCGTATGAGACCGAAAAAGTGCCGTTCATTTTCATGAATGCCGTCGGCGTGTCGGACGAGGTGCGGACGATTACCCATGAGGGCGGTCACGCTTTCCATGTGTTCGAGACCAACGACCTGCCTTACAAAGAACAGAAAAATGTGCCGCTGGAATTCGCCGAAGTAGCCTCGATGTCGATGGAACTGCTGGCGTCGCCCTACCTGAACGCTTTCTATAATGAAGCGGATGTCGCACGCCATCGCATTGAACATATCGAGAAAATTTTGCTGTTCTGGCCGTACATGGCGGTAGTCGATGCCTTCCAGCATTGGGCCTATACCCGCCCGCAGGACGGTCAGAATCCGGCGAAATGTGATGCCAAATGGGGCGAGTTGTGGGCGCGTTTTATGCCCGCTGAAGATTGGAGCGGTCTGGACGACGCGATGCAAACTGGCTGGCATCGTAAGCAGCACATTTTCCGGCGTCCATTTTATTACGTCGAATATGGGCTGGCACAGTTGGGCGCGGTGATGGTCTGGAAAAACGCGCTGGCGGATCAGGCTGGGGCGGTGAAGCAGTATCGGAAGGCGCTGTCATTGGGCTATACCCGTTCGCTGCCGGAATTATTTCAAGCGGCGGGGGCGCGTTTTGCTTTCGATGTCAGTGCCCTGCGCGAGGCGGTGGATTTGCTGGAAGGCAAGCTGGCGGAATTGGAAGCGGTCTGAGCGGCACGATTTCTGACCCTGAATCAAAAGGACGCAGCTTTTGGCCGCGTCCTTATGCCCAACCTCTCCCTGCGAAAGTCGCGGAAGTAGTCTAAACGAATTATTGATGGCGGAAGCGATGCCCGAAAAGGATGTAGACGCCGATGGCGACCAGGATTAACGGCCACAGGTAGCCGATCAGTTCCAAGCCGCGCAGCGCATCGCCGCCGATGAGCAGCAGCGCGCCCACTAGACCCAAAATGCCGCCGGGAACGACACCCCACCAGGCGCGTTTTTCACCGAAGAATGGGCTAATCAGGGTGATGCCCAGGAAACCCGCCGCCAGACCCAGCACGATAACACCGCCTCCCGATTCACCCGCCAGACTGGGGACACGGGTGACCAGGAGCAGTCCCGCGCCCAGGCCAGTCAGGATGCAGCCCGGAATCGCAAACCCGATGCGGCGCGTGTAGAAAGCCCAGGCGAGAAAGATCACGCCCAGCGCGGGCAGGATTAACACGCCAAATATGTCTGACCGGGTGAGGTTCACCAGCAGCACCAGCAAGCCGATACTGATCAGTAAGATGCCGCCGAAGCTGCGGTCACGCGGTTCGAGTTCAGCATCTCGTTTAACTTTTTCTGACATAATAATATTTACCCCTCGCAAAAGTTTCCAATCTAATTTTCCAGCGGTCTATCCTGATAGCAAAGTGCAGATGCTCCAGTGATTCTCAGCAGAATGTCACTACAGCCGCAAATTTACCAACCATTTATGGGTGTAAGGAGGTCAGGCGGGTCGGGCGCGCTCGATCACGATTTCTGTGCCGTGCCCTGGTTGGCTGGTGACTTGAAAAGTTGCCCCAACCGACTCGGCGCGTTCACGCATACTGTTCAGACCCATCCCGACGGCGGTAGCCTGGGTATCAAATCCATGCCCGTCGTCATGAATACTCAGCGCCAGGGTATTCTCGGTTTGCCGCAGCCGGATTTCCACCTGCTCTGCTTTGGAATGTTTCACGATGTTGTTCAGGCTTTCCTGGACAATGCGATACAGGTTGTGGCGTACTTCGAACGGCAGCAGCGTTTCCTCGACTCCCCTTTGCACATGGAGGTCAATCTCGATGGTGCTGCGCCCCTTAAAAGCGGCCACGAGTAAAATGAGCAAATCGGCGAGTTTTACATTTTCCATCCCAGAAGGGCGCAGTTGAAACAGCAGCGTCCGCATTTCGGCCATCGCGCTGCGGACAAGCTGGTCGAGTTTGATGAGATGCGGCAGCACTTTGCTCGCATCGCGTTCCCAGGTCGCGGGCAGTGATTGCGCGATGATGCTGGCCGAAAACAGCGTTTGATTGACCGAATCATGCAAATCACGGGCAAGCTGCTGACGTTCCTGGACTTTTGTCAGACTGGCGGTTTGTTCGATCAGGCTGGCGCGCAAATGGACGATTTCAAGCTGGGTGCGCACCCGTGCCAATAATTCCGGTGCGGCAAACGGCTTGACGAGGTAATCATTTGCGCCAGCTTCTAACCCTTCTACGGTAGCTTCTTCACCCGCGCGGGCGGAAAGCAAAATGACCGGAATCAGTTTGAGATTAGCATCGGTGTGCAGCGTGCGCAGCACCGCAAATCCATCCAAACCGGGCATCATGACATCACATAAAATCAGATCAGGTGGAGCCAGTTGAGCGGCATTGAGGGCGGCAATGCCATCGGGATAGGCCACAACACTGAAATGGGGCGCGATCAGGCGAACCAGATAATCGCGCATATCGGCATTATCATCGACCACCATAATGTGGACAGCGGATTGAGTCGCTTGCACAGTGCTTGTTTCGGGACGATTATCGGCAGAATCGTCCCGAATATTTTCCGGCGGGAGACCAGGGAGCCAGCGCAAGGCTTCTTCAACATAAGCAACCGCCCCGACAGAAGTCGAGTCCAGCACACGCTGCGCCTCGATGCGATCAGGGGGAATATGCGCCATCCCGCGCGGGATCGAAACCGTAAAAGTCGTCCCCTGTCCTACCTGACTCTCAACCTGAATCGTCCCTTGATGCTGGTGAATTAAGTCCTGGACGAGCGCGAGGCCGATACCGGAGCCTTCAAAAGTGCGGGAACGCGCGTCGCGCACGCGGTGAAAACGGGTGAAAATTTTGTTGAATTCGTCGGACGGGATGCCTACACCGCTATCGCGCACCGTCAGTTCAACCTGATCGCCTACCGGGCGCAGCCCAACCTGAATCGTGCCTTCAAAAGTGAATTTAAAAGCGTTGGAAAGCAGGTTGAGGACAATCTTCTCCCACATTTCCCGGTCAACATAAATCGGTTCGGGCAGCGGCGGACAGTCCACCGTGTAGCGCAAGCCGGCGCGCTCGATAGCTGAACGGAACATGCTGGCAAGGTCGATGGTCAGTGCGGCCAGATCGACAGGCTCAAAAGTAATGTCGAGTCGCCCGGCTTCCATGCGCGAGAAATCCAACAGCGAATTGACCAGTTTGAGCAGACGCAAACTGTTGCGATAGATTGTATCCAGGCTGTCGCGCTGCGGTGTTGACAAATCACCGACAGTATTGGTGAGTAAATCTTCGAGTGGGCCGAGAATCAGGGTGAGCGGCGTGCGAAATTCATGGCTCACATTATGGAAAAAAACAGTTTTTGCGTGATTCAATTCAGCCAGGGCTTCAGCCCGTTGGCGCACGGTTTCACGGGCACGGGCATTGGCGAGCGCAGTTTCGACATGCTTACTCGCCAGCGTCAAGAAACCCTCATACTCGATATTAAAATGTAAGCGTGGGCTGAGACCCATTATCAGGAATCCCACGCAGTATTCGTGCCCGGAGGACATCATCGGCAGAATAAAAGCTCTTTGAATCGTTTCCGGCCAGACTCCGATTTGTAAATCACCAAAACGACGCTTCAAATCACCCACAAGTATCGGTTGGCAGGCTGCGGCAACTTCTTCCAACGGCCAAGCTGAATTATTGGAGTCACCCAGAAGAATCGTTTCGGGGCTGATGGGCATCCCCGCTTCTACCCCTTTGCAGCATACCAACTGAGCGACCTCTCCGGTTTCGTCCAAAAGATAAAACAGGGCAAAGGGTGCATCTTCGGGAACGCTGGTGAGGGTTTCTGCCGCAATCGAGCACACCGTTTCTGCTGTTTCGCCTTGCATCGTGCGCGTGCTCAATTCACGCAGGGTTCGCAAGCGGCGTTCACTCAAGACTCGTTCGGTGGTTTCGGTGACGGCGGTAAAAACACCACCCACATCGCCGGACTCATCCCGAACCGGGCTGTAGGAAAAAGTGAAATAACATTCCTCTGGGAAACCGTAGCGATCCAGCGGCAGCATTTGATCCTTCGACCACGTAGCTTCCCCGCGTTGAAGAACTCCTTCGAGCATCGGGCCGATAATATGCCAGATTTCCGGCCAGGTTTCGCGGCCTGCCTGCCCCATCGCGGCGGGGTGTTTACTCAGGCCCAGAATCGGACGGTAAGCATCGTTATAAATTTCAATCAGGTCTGGCCCCCACCAGATCAAAATTGGAAAATACGAAGCCAAACAGGTACTCACAGTTGTTTTGAGGCTTTGAGGCCAGCTTTCAATCGCGCCTAGCGCGGTTTCGGCCCAATTAATGGAGCGCATGAGTTTTCCCATGTCGCCGCCCTCGGCAAGGACTTTTTCAATCAAGTCATTGTTTCCTGATGTGCTAATCGATTCAGGCATTCCGTTCATGATAGCGTTATGAATGCGTTATACTCATTTTTCAACCCAACGTGTCGAAAATCTTCTTACAGTTAAGTAAAGTTTTTAGTAGAAAACTCTAAGATCAACGTAAAAATGCCCCGATGCAGGGGAGGGTTCACCATATAAATCCCCATTTCGATCATGCTATAATTCGATCATCTGTTTAGGATTTTAGACCTCAATCTTACCATGTCCTTACTCACAGCGACCAACCTCGCCAAATCATTTGGCGCGGACGATATTTTTGAAGGCATCAGCGTCGAAATCCCGCATAAGGCGCGCATCGCGTTAGTCGGGCCGAACGGCGCGGGCAAGACAACGCTGCTCAACATTTTGCTTGGGCTGGACACGTCCGACGACGGCAGCGTCGCGCGGGCAAAAGGGCTGCGCATGGGCTTCCTGCCGCAGCGTCCAGAATTAGCGGGCAATCATACCATCTGGGAAGAAATGCTCAATGCGTTTACCGATTTGCGGCGCATGGAAAGCAAGCTGCAACAATTGGAGCATGATTTAACCGATCCTGCCAAACATGATGCGGTACTGGTTCCCTACGGCGAACTGCAACACCGTTTCGAGGAAGCGGGCGGCTACCTGTACGAGACGCGCATCAAGATGGTGCTGCAAGGTTTGAGTTTTGCGCCGGAGGAATATCAACGCCCCTTGGGCAAACTCTCCGGCGGGCAGCGGACACGCGCACTGCTGGGGCGACTGCTGTTGGATGCACCCGATTTGCTGGTGCTGGACGAGCCGACCAACCATCTCGATATTCAGGCCGTCGAATGGCTGGAATCGTTCCTGAAAGATTTCCCCGGCGCGGTGCTGGCCGTCAGCCATGACCGCTATTTCATGGATGTGTTCGCCACGACGGTTTGGGAACTGGATTTCGGCGTGCTGGAAACCTACCGCGGCAATTACAGCCATTACACGCAGCAGCGCGTCGAGCGTTACGAACGGCGCTGGAAAGAATTCGAATCGCAGCAGGAATTTCTGGCGAAAGAAGAAGAATACATCCGCCGCAACATGGCGGGGCAGAATACACGGCAGGCCAAAGGCAAACTCAAGCGCCTGGAAACCATGAAAAAGCGCGGCAAGCTGATTAATCGTCCACGCGAACGCCAAGCGATGCATTTGAAAATGGGTACTTCGATGCGCAGCGGTGACAAAGTGCTGATGACGCATAAATTGTCAGTGGGTTATGCCGATGGTGCTGCGACGCTGTTTGATGCGCCAGATATTACGCTGTGGCGCGGCGAGGTGGCGGCCTTGATCGGGCCGAACGGCGTGGGCAAAAGTACCTTTTTAAAAACCGCATTGGGCGAACTGCCACCGCTGTCGGGCGAGGTCAAAATTGGCGCGGCAGTGAAGGTCGGCTACTTCGCGCAGGCGCACGAACTTCTCAACCCCAAGAACAGCATCATCGACGAGATCACCAGTGTAAAGTCCATGCTCCCGGCGGAGGCACGCAATTTCCTGGGGAGCTTTTTGTTCTCCGGCGATGATGTTTTCCGCCCGATTGAAACCCTATCCGGCGGCGAACGCGGACGGGTCGCGCTGGCGAAACTTGCCCTGTCCGGCGCGAATCTGCTGCTGCTGGACGAACCGAGCAACCATCTGGACATCGACAGCCAGGAAATTTTGCAGAATGTCCTGGCAAATTTCGGCGGGACGATCCTTCTGGTCAGCCATGACCGCTATCTGATCGACGCGCTGGCGACTCAAATCTGGTCGGCGAGTCCCGGCACGCTGGAAACATTTGAAGGCACTTACAGCGAGTTTGTGGCGGCGCGGGATAAAGAAGTTGCCAGTTCTCAGTTGCCAGTTGCCAGTAAAAAATCCAATACTCCGGTTGCCGCCGCTTCTAACCGTGATGGAAAGAAAAAACACGGGTTGAATCCCTATCAATTGGAGAAGAAGCTGGCGCAGGTCGAGGCGCATATCCACAAGTTGGAAACGCGCCTGACCGACCTGACCGATGCCCTCACCCAGGCCAGCACCGAGGGCAATGCCGCGCGCGTGCAGGAACTTGGCGATGATTACAACCAGACCGAACAGGATTTGCAAACCGCGATGGACGAATGGGAAGTGCTGGCGGAGTGAATTCGGTTATGAGTGATGAGTAACGAGTGATGAGTAAAAGACAAAAAACCGTTCTCGTAGTTATCAGTCTCTTGTGCCTCAGTTTAGTGGTTCAATTTTCCCCAACGACTGCCGACTCGCCGCGCGAAATTATGCGGTTGGGGCGCGGCACGGCCAATGCGCTCGACTGGCGACCTGATGGCAAGGTGTTGGCGGTAGCCAGTGCAACCGGAGTCTGGATTCTCGACGAATCACTGAACATCATTGACCATCAAGAACCTGTGGAGTCGATTGCGGATGTTGCCTGGAGTCCTAATGGGCATCAAATTGCTTTGACAGGGCAAACCGGGCAGGAATGTCATACGCAAATTTGGGATGCTGAATTTAAAAACAAATCGGGCGATATAGCGTTTTGCGGCCACGAACTGAAATGGAGTTCGGATGGAAAGTACCTCGCCATATTCAACCAACCGGAAACACAAATTGCGCTCGTTGAAAACCAATCAGGCACACAAATTGCAACTCTCGTGGGGCAAACGGGAGTATGGTCATTAGATGGTAAACAATTGATTACCGCAACCGACGATTTACCTTCTCAATCCAGAAAGGCGGCCTTGTATATATGGGATGCCCAAACAGGCACGCTCCTAACTTCGATCACAGGTGACAACTATAGTTATTCACCATTGTTGTGGACAGATCGTGTAGGAAAGATTTTTGTAGCCTGTAATGCAGTAACAGATGACATCTATTTCCACATTCGATATTGCCAATTAGATGTCAATACAGGTGACTTAGAAGAAGATTTTGAGTTGTCCAAATTCCATATTGGTGATGGTGGCCGCATAGTCGAACCCCAATGGAATTATGCCCGTCAGCAACTTGGGTATATTGTCGACACAGAATGGGATGGTTTTTTAGACCTGTTGGAGATTTTCAATCCTGCTACCCAAAAGAGTCAATATCTTAGCAACGGCGAAATTTTTACCTGGAAAACAACTACAGATATTATTACTAACATTGTTGGCAATGGTTTGATTCAAAACATTGATGTGATTACAGGTGATGTACTTCAGGAAAAGATGCTTTTCACTGATTCTATTAACTCGATTGCGTGGAGTCCAAGCGGAGAACAAATTGCATCGGTGGGTTTCGGATATGAACAGGACGTTCGAATATGGGATGTAAAACAGGCAGCGTATGAACCGGAGTTAAGATGGCACGTTGAACCCGCTGAAAGCGTGTTTTATACACCTGATAGCAAAGAACTCGTCACAGCAGGCACGATTTACACCGACATCATCATAAATCATGACATATCCGCTTGGAATGCAGATACGGGCGAACGTTCCCGTAGTATTGATGGTTTCTACAGCCAGTTCGACCCATTTCCTCTCATCGCGTGGAATAAAGACTTTACGCAATTTGTTAGGAGTGACCGGGATAACAAAGTAAAAATTTCAGAAGACCTAACGGTTATAACAGCGGGCAGTCAAACAGCAGACATTATTTGGAATGTTGAGGATACCCAAATCGCTACTGTCAGTTCTAATGGGGAAAATGATTTCAATATCGAAATTTGGGATATAGCGACGGGGCAAAGACAGGTCTCATTCGATTTTCCTAATGAAGTCCAAGTGATGAATTGGAGTCCTGATGGCAGTAAATTGGTCATTCAAGCAGATACAAATACGTCTGAAGATACACTAATTTTGGATGCAAAAACAGGCGAAGTCCTTCAATCTTTTTTGCAGAGTTGGGGTGGAGTTTGGAGTGTAGATAGTCGCTTTATAGCCGTTTATGCTTATAGTATTCAGTCAGTCGTGTTTTGGGACAGTATCACCAGCAAGAGAGTTGAAACTCAAGCCACAAAACCAATGACCGCCCTCGCCTTTTCGCCGGATGGGACAATGCTGGCGGTGGGGATGGATGACGGGACGATCCGTATCTGGGATGTGAGCGATTTGCAATAAAAGGTCGAAAAGTTTTGGCGACTTGGGCGTATACACTACTCCATTGCATCGTGAAAAATTGAAGGAAAATCTATGGGCGATCAATATAACCTTTCCGACGTGATGATTTCCTATTCGCGGCGCGACAAAGCCTTTGTCCAACGCCTGGATGCCGCGCTGCGGGCGTCGGGGCGCGAGGTCTGGGTGGATTGGGAGGACATCCCTACCGGCGCGGATTTTATGGAGGAAATTCAGGCTGGAATCGAGGCCGCCAACACGTTTGTGTTTATCATCAGCCCGGATTCGCTGGGATCGAGCGTTTGCTACAAAGAAGTCGAACACGCTGTGGAGTGTAAAAAACGGCTGATCCCGATTTTGCACCGAGACATCAACGATGAGTTGAAGTCCAAATTTCACCCGGCGGTGGGCGCGCATAACTGGCTTTACTTCCGCGAAAGTGACGATTTCGATCAGGCCTTTCAAACGCTGGTGAAAACCCTGGAAACTGATATTCAGCAGACGCGCACCCATACCCGTTTGCTGGTGCGGGCGCAGGAATGGGAAGCCCATCAGCGCAACCCCAGTTATTTGCTGCAAGGCGACGATACCCAGGAAGCCCTGGGATGGTTGGCTGCCAGCGTCACCAAAGAGCCGCATTCGACTCCACTCCAAAACGAGTATATTCTCGCGAGTCAGCAAAATGAGGCGGCGCGGCAGCAGCTTGAACGCAAACTGCAACGGCAGGCGCGGACTCGGCTGCGGCTGCTGCTCGGCCTGCTGCTGGGGGCAATCATCCTGGTCATCGCTGGATTTCTATGGTTCGATTCGGTCATTTATAACGCGATGATTCAGGTCGCAGAAGACAACGTTTCGAAGATTCTGGAAGTAGGGACTGCCGGTATTGACGGCGACACTTTCAAGCAAATCGCCAATGGCAGCGGCCCAAGCGATCCGCTTTACCAGCAGCATATGGTGTGGTTGAACAGCATCAAAAAGTTTGACCCCAGCATGAACGTCTATACCTATATTCCAGGCACAAAGCCCAATGAAATCCTGTTTATTGGGGATACGTCTGCCAGCGGAACCACTTTTCGCGAATCTTATATATTCGATCCTCCTGGTGTTTTGCAAAGCTGTTTTTCAGACGCGGCAACCGACTTTGGTGAGCTGTACGGCGAAACGAGCGGGACAGCCAGTACCTTGTGTAAACCGCTGCTGAACGCGCAGGGGCAGATTGTGGGCGCGTTAGGGATCGACATTTTCCTGGATCGCTATCTGGCAGTGCCGCGACAAATTCAATCGCTGGCGTTGACGGTTAGCGGACTGCTGATTATTGGCACGATCCTGGGCGTGCTGGCCTACCTGGGATTGCACTGGCGGCAGCGTCGTGAAACTCAATTGGCGGCATAAACGATCTAAAATTTAGGGTGATTTCAGAATATTAAGGGATGAAACGGATGGCCTGCTCTACAATAAGATAGTCATTATTGTAATGGGAGCGTAAGCAGATGCCGGTTCATATTCAATGGGATAACCCCGAAAAGTCCATCATCATGGCGCGCTACGAAGGCCGCTGGACGTGGGAAGAATTTTATCAGGCCGCGAAAGATTGCGAAGCATTGGCGGCAACCGTCCCCCATCAGATCAACATTATTGCCGATATGGTGGATGGTTTTCTGCCGCAAGGCGCACCCTTCGGCCATGCCCAAAAAGTCGCGTCGCACAACGGCCCCCAAATGGGATTTATCGTCGTGGTATCCGGCAGTCGTTTTATCCAGGGTCTGATGAATGTCAGCGCGCGGGTGGTTCCGGTATGGCGGGAAAAATATCGTGCCGCAAACAGTGTAGAAGAAGCGCGGCGCATGATCGAAGAAGAACGGCGCAAGCTGGCCTCGTAAAACCCCAGCAATTTTTCTGCAAAATTATCGGGCGCGCAGGAGTTTCCAGGCACTTCGGGCAAGGTACTGCGCGACCCAGAAGATCACCAGGGCATTCACGGCGTGCAGGGCTTTTAATTCGAGCGGCAAGGTGAGACCCTCGATGCCGTACAGGAAGATGTATTGCAGCGACATCAACACTGCCGGAGCGCCGCTCCACCACAACAATCGCCGGGGAGACCGCGACAGAAAGGCTGTCACGAGAATTAGAATCGGCACGAGCGACAACAATTTTCCGAGCTGCTGGTGCTGAATGACGGCGCTGGCGTTCACCAGCATACTTTCCCCGGCGAAAAACACTTCCACGAAAATCCCCGCGATGAGCAGCAGAATACTGACCAGATAAACCAGACGCGCCAAGCGCATGAGGATCGTAACCGGTTGACCAGATTCAAATTCATGGACATTTCGGGTCATGGCGTGTGGGTTCCCTCGGTAGGTTTCAAGACGGACGAGGCGCGGCTGCGTCCCTACGAAAGATTGATATGCGCCAGGATTATCACTCACGCTTCAACGACGACCAAAAAGTGCTTGACACGGATGAAAAATCGGCCTATCATGTTGATGAATGAACATTCATTCATTATATTGAATAGGTATTCATCGTATGGCAAAAGAGAAAGTTGACCCGATTCAGGAGCAGTTGATCCAGGCGCGGCGCGATCAGATTCTAGCGGCGGCGATCAGTGTGTTCGCCGAAAAAGGTTTCCAGCACGCGACCATCCGCGACGTGGCAAAAGCCGCCGGAATCGCCGACGGCACGATCTACAACTACTTCGAGAACAAGATGGCGCTCATCATGGGCATCCTGAACCGCATGAACGATACCGAAGATCGTGACAGCGATATGGGACAGGCCATCGGCCAGGATTTGCACGAGTTTTTCCGCACCTATATCGGCCAGCGTTACGGCTACATGAACGACGAAGGGCTGGAAATTCTACGGGCGGTTTTGCCAGAAGTGCTGGTCAACCCGGAACTGCGCGATGCCTACATGGAACAGATTATCACGCCAACCTTCGGGGTGAGCGAGAAACATTTCGGCAAACTGGTTGAGGATGGCACGATCCGCCCAGTGGATGTGCCGCTGACGCTGCGCGTGATTTCGGCGACGTTCCTGGGATTGCTGCTGCTGCGAATGCTGGGCGATCCGGTGGTCGCCAACCAATGGGATGACTTGCCGGAAGCAGTAGTCTCCATGACATTGGATGGTTTGAAACCGTCTTAATTTCCTGAATAAGTGATTTTCAGTTTACCGGACACCAAGTCGTGTTCAGGTCTGTTCCTGCTGTCTGTATCACAATAAATTTGAGCGTCTTGCTCATGAGGAATCCATGATGACAACCTATTACCATCCACCCTCACATCTGCGCGTCGCGCTCATCAATCCAGTTTTACGTTTTATGGTGCTGCGCTTCGGTTTGGGCAGCAGCGGCGAACAGGATGTCATGCGTATCCTGCGTGTGAAAGGCCGCACGAGTGGCCGCGAATATGATGTTCCCGTGCGCGTCGCCGTATGGGAAGGCCAACGTTATGTGCTGTCGATGCTGGGTGAGGCACAGTGGGTACGCAATTTACGCGCCGCCGCAGAAGCCCAGATCGTCGTCGGCAAAAAGGTTGAAAATATTCGCACTCAGGAAATCCTGGGCGAAGAAAAAATCGCCTTTCTGACGTGGTACTGCCAGCATCCTGATTATGCGATGCGCGCCCGTTTTGCGCTGGGGGCTGATACCCAACGCCTGACGCCAGAAGAGGTCGCCCGTTTGGCGGGTCTGTTTCCGGTGTTCCGCTTCGATAAGCCTGAACGATGACAGAAAATCCATCCAATAACGACATCCTGTAAAGACGCCTGTTCAATATCTGCCAGCAAGTTTGATAGCCAAGTTGAGGAACATGAATCATGACTACACCCGCCAATATGAACATCACCAGTGCCGAATT
Source organism: Chloroflexota bacterium (assembly GCA_039933955.1). Lineage (GTDB taxonomy): Bacteria > Chloroflexota > Anaerolineae > Aggregatilineales > Phototrophicaceae > CFX2. Next base: position 36,130 of record JBDTNB010000001.1, on the reverse strand, counting down.
CAAGGCCAATCCCTATCCATTTTATGCGCGGCTGCGCGCCGAAGAACCGGTTATCCGCGTGCCAATTCCGGGCAAACAATTCGTCTGGCTGGTCACCCGCTACGATGATGTGGCGGCAGCGCTCAAAGACGAACGCTTCGCCAAAAACCGGCGCAATGCTCGGTCTACTGACCAGCTTGCTAAAGAACCCTGGATGCCCGCCTTTGCGAAGGCAATGGACAGCAACATGCTCGATATGGACGATCCCGATCACAGCCGCTTGCGTGGATTGGTGCATAAAGCCTTCACCCCCAAACTGATGGAAGGAATGCGGGAACGGGTGCAGACCATCACCGACGAACTGCTGGATGCGGCGCAAGCGCGCGGGGAAATGGATTTGATCCATGATTTCGCCCTGCCGCTGCCGGTGACAATTATTGCGGATATGCTGGGCGTACCACCCGAAGACCGCATGAAATTTCACAAATGGTCAAACGGTTCGCTTCAGTCTACGGCTTCCGATTGGGGCAAGCTGCTGGCAATCCCGAACATTTATCAACTGATTCAATATGTGCGGCGCTTGATCGAGATGCGGCGGGCAGACCCCCGCGACGACTTGACCAGTGCGCTCATTGCGGCGGAAGAATCCGGCGATCAACTGAGCGCAGACGAACTGCTGGCGATGATTGTCATCCTCTTGATTGCCGGACACGAGACCACCGTCAATCTGATCGGCAACGGGATGCTGGCACTCATGGAATATCCCGATCAGATGATCCGTTTGCGCGATGATCCGGCACTGATCCGCACGGCGATTGAAGAAATGCTGCGTTTTTACAGCCCCGTCGAAACCTCGACGGAACGTTATGCCCGTGAGGATATTACCCTTCAGGGCGTGACGATCCCGCGCGGCGACATGGTTTTTGCGGCGATTGCCTCCGCCAACCGCGATGAACGCCAATTCGATCATCCCAATACCTTCGACATCACGCGCGATCCCAATCGGCATCTGGCGTTCGGGCAAGGGATGCATTACTGCGTGGGCGCGCCGCTCGCCCGGATTGAGGGGCAAATCGCGATTAATACGCTCTTGTGCCGGATGCCCGATATTCAGATGGCGGTCATGCCGGGGGCGCTGCGCTGGAACAAAGGACTGACCCTGCGCGGCCTGAAATCACTGCCGGTGACGTTCGCGAAAAAGCGGGCAACGGCATAGGGGAGTACAAAGTGCTAGGTACTGAGTGCTGAGTAAAAGATAAAGAAATCTAGGCCACAAGTTGAAAGTATCAAGTGACGAGAAAAATCCTATTCCTGAATGTGTATCTCGGATTATTCGTCGCCAAAGACTTTCAGTTTGTGGCTTATAAAGTAAAGACCGCTCTGGTTTACTGGCACAAGGCAGAAGAAAACGAGCATGAATCCACAATCAAGTTAGAAAATAGCCTATTTTCGAGGTAATCCAGCATCATCATGAATACCATTGCTCACTTAGGGCAGACAACAATCGAATACCGCACCCTGGGTCAAGGAGCAGCCGTGCTCGTGCTCAATGGTGGACATACGAACTGCAATTCCCCCGTTGGACATGCACAGTTTTTTCTGCGCGAAGGCTATCAGCTTATCATTCCCTCGCGTCCTGGTTATGGAAAAACACCAGGTTCCAGCGGCAAAAGCGCCGAAGCCTTTGCCGATGCACTTGTCAGTCTCCTGGACGAACTGCACCTTGAACAGGTCATTGTTGTCGGCATTTCGGGGGGCGGGCCGACGGCTTTACAACTGGCAGGTCGCCATCCTGAACGGGTGAGCAAGCTCATTCTACAAAATGCGATCACAGGCGGGAAATTTTCTGGATTTGGTATACGGCTGGGGAGCCATCTCGTGTTCAACCGCTGGGTAGAAGGATGGACGTGGGCTGCATTTCGATCCTTCGCCCGCCGCTCGCCGCTGAGGGTATTGAAAGTCATGATGGGCAGTCTTTCGTCCTTAAATCCCGCTCAGGTGGTGGCGACGATGAGCGAGGAACAGCGACAAGGGGCATTGAAAATGCTGTTGGCTTCACGATCAGGATCGGGCTTTTTGCATGATTTTAACCATCACTGTGGCGATTTGAGGCGGATTACCGCTCCCACTTTAGTTATTGCAAGCAGATATGATGGGTCAGTAGATATCTCGCACGCCAACTATGCGGCAGACCATATTCCCAATGCCGAATTCTTTGTCTCTCCCGCCGAAAGCCATCTGATGTGGTTTAGTGCATATAACGCTGCCATTGAAGCGAAAATGCGCGCATTCTTGCAAGATTCCGGTACGGCATCCTCGAAATAGGGCAAGCTTCACTATCGATCTGTAACTCTCTGCGAAAAGCCAAAGTCAGAATGCCGCAAAAAGGCGTGTCGATTAATACGCTTTTTGTTTGCGGATCAGTCCTCGATCTTAGGGCTGATTGCCGATTATCGGCGCGTACCCTACAATGGAAACAAGATTCACCAATCCAGAGGAGGAGCGAATCGATGTCACAAGAACCCCGATCAGCGAGTATACCGCTGTGGATTTTCGGCCTGGTAGCGCTGCTGGTTATTTTGCTGCTGGTCACGTTCAGCGGGCAGCAAAGCGCCGCTGGTGATGCATCCAAAAATGCAACTGCTGGGGCGGAAATCGCCCAGGCTGCGACAGAAGGCGCGAACACCGCCGCTACCGCTCAGGCGCAAAACAGTTCCAACTTTGATGCGACAGCTACCGTCCTTCAGGGCGATGTTCGGCAGGTGATGAACGCCGCCGCCACCCATAGTCTGGCAACCGTTCAGGCTGAATCCACGCGGAAAGCGATAGCGCAAGCCGAACAACAGCAGCTTGTGGCAACGGTGACAGCCAATGCCGAGTTGTATGCCGCGCTCCTGCAAACGCCGATAGCTGCCGGAACGCAGCAAGCCCAGGATATGGCGGCTACCCTGGATGCTGTCCAGGCCCAAGCCAGCACAATAGCCGACAGTGCCGCGACAGCCCAGGCACAAGCCAACCTCAGCATGGGGCGGGCGCTCGATGCCGAAAGCCGGTTGGTCGCCGCCGACATAAAAAATTATCCGCTGACGCTGCTGCTCGGCGTCCAAAGCAGCCGATTTAGCGGTCTGAATCAACCGGGCAGCGCCTTGTGGACGGCGATTGATACCTATCCTGAGATCGCCGGATTCCTGGATGGCAGCAGCGATAATGTCTATGCGGTTGCCTACAGTCCCGATGGTAAGTTATTGGCGACGGGCGGCGGCGACAGCAATGTGCTGCTGTGGGACACAACTACCCATGCCCGCGTTGGCTTGACACTGGCTGACCATTCCGGCTCGATTTTCACACTGGCGTTCAGCCCGGATAGCAAATGGCTGGCTTCAGCGGGTTCGGATGGACAAATTCTGATCTGGAATGTGGCGACAGGCGAGCGCAAAGCCCCACGTTTGAGCGGGCATACGGCGGCTGTCGAAACGGTAGCCTTTAGCCCCGATGGAAAAACATTGGTATCCGCCAGCCAGGATGCGACGATTCGCATCTGGGATGTGGAGACCGGCAAGCAAATTGGCGGCAATTTATATGGCCCCAGCGGTGGGTTATATTACTCACTGGCGCTCAGTCCCGATGGATCGGCGCTGGCGGCGGGCTTGCAGGATGGTACGATTCAACTGTGGGGCGTGGCGGATCAAACCCTCGCGCGCACCTTCACCAACGGGCATTATCAGGCGATTTATTCGCTGTCCTTCAGCCCGGATGGAAAATCATTGGCTTCTGCCAGTTATGACCAGAAAACGATCATCTGGAATGTGCGCGACGGCACGCAGCGCTTCGATCCGATTTATGATTCGGCGGGCGTGACCAGTGTGCAGTTCAGCCCCGACGGCAAACAACTGCTCACGGTGGGCGCACAGGTGACGCTGACCGATTTGAGTGGCGATTACCCCACCACCCTCAAAACACTCACCCTGCCGGATTTGTATCTGTATAAGGCCAGCTACAGCCCGGATGGAAAAACGATTGCCGTGACCGCCGGGACGAATGTGATTTTATGGCAGCCAGACGCGACGGGGCGCTTTAAAAAATCGCTCGACGCTGATAACCGAACGGTGCGCGCGGTGGCTTACAGCCCAGACGGAACCAAAATCGCCTCGGCCAGCGAGGTCATAACCTTGACGCTGTGGGATGCCGCCACAGGCGAGGTCGCCTGGACTTACGATGACCCGAATAATTACGGTTGGGAAAGTGTGGCCTTCAGCCCGGATGGAACCCGGATCGCAGCCGGGAATGCCGATCATAATGTGTATATTTTTGATGCCGCCACCGGGAAGCCCGTTCAAACACTTTCCGGTCACTCCAGTTGGGTCATGAGCGTGGCCTACAGCCCCGATGGAACCAAAATTGCGTCCGGCAGCAGTGACAGCAGCGTGATTTTGTGGGATGCAAAAACCGGCACGCAAATTGGCGATCCGCTGACCGGTCAAACCGGTGACATCTGGTCGGTGGCGTTCAGCCCGGACGGGAAAATATTGGCCTCCGCCAGCAACGACACCACCATCAGCCTGTGGGATGTCGAAACCGGGAAGTTGATCGGTGAACCGCTCAAAGGTCACAGTCAGGCCATTTATGCCCTGGCCTTCAGCCCGGATGGAAAAATGCTGGCTTCTGCCGGGAATGATTTGACGATCATTTTGTGGGATACCCAAACCTGGACGCAAATCGCCCAGATGCCCAGCGGTCACAGCGACAGTATTTTCGCGTTAGCCTTCAGCCCCGATAGCAAAACCCTGGCAAGTGGCGGCGCGGATAAGACGATTTCGCTGTGGGACACCAGCACTCACAAAGCTATCACCCAACCTTTCGCCACCGAAGCCGATTGGATCAATTCGCTGGCCTTCAGTCTCGATGGCAAAACATTGGCGGCAGGGATCGGCAGTTCACAGGCACTTGCCCATGAAACGGCCCTGTATAGTCTCGATGCGCCCGATGTCACCAGCTTGGGATGCATGTTGGCCGGACGCAATATGACCTCGGAAGAATGGACACGTTATGTAGGCGATATACCCTATCAACGCACTTGCCCCGATTTACCGGTGCATTTTTCGGTGATCGAGGCGTTAGGGCGCAAAGCGGAAGCCGCTGTCCAGGCGGGTGATGCCAACGCCGCGAAAACGGCTTATGCCCAGGCCGCCGAACTGACGGTGGGTTCGCTGGATGCCCGCGCCAGCAATAATGTATGCTGGTACGGTTCGCTCAATGGTTATGCCGATACCGTGATGCCCGCCTGCAACTATGCTACCGAAAATGCTCCCAGCGCCGCCAATTATCTCGACAGCCAGGGTCTGGCGCGCGCATTGACCGGTGATCTCCAGGGCGCGATTGCCGACTTCCAGGCCTTCGTCGATTGGACGCAAGCCTATGGCATTTTTGAGTCTGAGAGAAATTTACGCTTGACGTGGATTACCCAGTTGACCACTGGGCAAAATCCATTCGATGCGGATACACTGGCGGCGTTGAAAGACGGTTAATAACTCACCTTACGCACCAAGAGGATTTTAGTGCTTTTGCTCCCTGAAGAGAAAATATGAGAATCACGCGGTTGTTTGAAAGTCCTTCGCCCTGAGGGAGAAGGATTTAGGATGAGGGTCAAGTGCCTAAGGTGAGTTAATATTTAAATTCGATGAAACGGACGAAATATATTTCGTCCCTGCAATCCGGTTTTTGTAGGGGCACGACATGTCGTGCCCGTTTTGAAACGTTCGTTGAATTTTTTCGTGGCGTCCCTGCCTGGATAGATATTCAAATTCATCAAAAAGGATGATTTATGCCAACCGGAAAAAATTTGCTCGCACAGATGGAAAAAATAACGATTCTGCCCAACAGCCTCGCTATATGGGGATTAGGACAGATGGGAATCGCCATCAAGGGGCCGGACGCGACGCTGGTCATCGACCCCTGCCTGAGCGACGTGGTGCGCGAACGTTTTGGCGATTGGTGGACACGGGGTTATCCGCCGCCCGTCGAACCGATGGAACTGACCAACATCGATTATTATCTGGTTAGCCACGAACACGCCGATCATCTTGATCCGCTGACGGCGGGGCCGGTGGCGAAGGCGTCGCCCAACGCAAAATTTATCATCCCCGGTTGGTGTGTCGATATGATGGCCGAAATTGATGTCGGCGAAAACCGCCTGATTGTGCCGCCCTCCCTGAAGCCGATGACCCTGCCGGGAACCAGCCTTAAACTGACGGCGATTCCATCAGCGCACTACGAAAAAGAATACGATTCGCAAAAGGGCTACCGCTGGTTCGGCTACCTGATCGAGTGGAACGGGGTCACTTTTTATCATTCGGGCGATACGATTATCTATAAAGGTTATCTGGATATTCTGCGCAGCCTGCCAACAGCGGATGTCGCCATAATCCCGGTGAATGGCCGCGATTGGTATCGCGAGACCGATGTGGATGCCACTGGCAACTTATTGCCGCAGGAAGCCGCACGTCTGGCGCAAGATGCCGGTTGGGGCATGGTCATCGCCGGACACAACGATTTGTATCCCAACAATACCATCCCCTTCGGCCAGATCGCCGACGGTTTTGCAACGCACGCACCGCGCCAAGCCTACAAATTTCTGCAACCCGGCGAGTTGTATTATTTCATAAAGTAATGGGTGGTTGTGCAACATCCATTTCAAATTGAGATCAGGTATTTTGTAGGGCTTGTCGGCGACAAGCCCTTTTTTATTCATGTACGCCAAATTATCGTCTTCTTAAATCAAGGACAATGTGGATTGTAGGGGCAGGACGTGTCATGCCTGTCTTGAAAATACGCCTCGCCGAAACGCTTGTTAAAAACGAACAACAGTTTTGATTTTGATAGGGGAAGTTATTTGTCTGCAAGGCAACACCTGTTATACTTCCGGTAATAATCTCCATCTGGAAAATCTGTTTTTCCATCTCGTGTTCGGAGCAGGGTGGTCATGGCTCCCCTTTTCACATTCCTGAGTCACCTTCTGCCGACCAGCAGTCCGCCGCCAGAACCGCGCCGGATTGTATTGATCTTGCCCTGCTGTATCGGCGATGTCGTGCTGGCGACGGCGACACTCAAAGCGCTGCGGCGGGCCTATCCGGCGGCACACATCACCTGGGCTGTGGGTTCGTGGTCAAAAGGGGTAATCCAGCACCATGACCTGCTTGATGAAATTTTAGATACCGGCGAGTCCGCGCTGCCCGTCAAATCGGCGGGCGAATTAGCGCGGTTCGTGAAGCTGCTGCGCGCAGGGCATTTCGATTTAGCGGTTTCGCTGGTGCGTTCGCCGTTGATGAGTCTGGCGGTGTGGCTTTCCGGTATCCGTTGGCGCGCGGGATTAAACAGCGCAGGACGCGGTTTTGGTTATAACATCCGCGCGAAAATTGACCCTAATCAGCCGCGCGGCGAAGGTGAAATTTACCTGGATGTAGCGCGGGCATTAGGGTTGGATACAGCCGATATGTGGGCGAATGTGCCCGTTTTCTGGAAAGCGCGCGAAGATGTGCGCCGTTTATTGTTCGAGCGCAACGTCCGCGAACCGTTTTTGATTTTCAACCCGGCGGGTGGGCGCAATCCCGGCATGGTCATGGACGCCAAACGTTGGCCGCCGGAACATTTCGCGGCGCTGGCAGATCGGCTGATGGCACACTGGAACGCACGGGCGGTGCTGCTGGGTGGGCCGGATGACGGCATGATCTTGGACGCCGTGCGCGCGCAGATGCAGACTCCGCCGCCAGCCTTCGCCGGGAACATCAGTTTTGAGCAAATCGCCGCGCTGGCGAGTTTGTCGATGTTATACGTGGGCAACGATACTGGTCTGACGCATCTGGCAGCGGCATCCGGGGCGCGCACGGCCATGATCCTCGGCCCATCTGATCCGCTTCGCTATGCGCCCTTTTCGGCGCACGCCGTCGCCTTATGGAAACCGGCGCGCGTGGCAGCGGGCGGTGTGGCACAGGGGACGCCAAACGGTTGGGATTGGGTACGCGATGGCATCAGCGTCGATGAAGCTGAAACCCAGATTATACAATTTATGGGAGATTCGCCTCAGTGACATTTTGCTCGGTTTGATATAGTTTTATCCCATGCCACAGGTGAGTATAAAATTTTCTACAAATTATCTGGATTCGTAAATTTTTGGGAATTAGTTGAGGTTTGTATCCGGTTAGACATGAGCCGAGAGCGTATAATCGAGTAATAAGGTCATAAAGACATTTTCCGAAAGTGAATAGGATGCCCAACCACCCGATCTATATCCGTATCGCGACTGAAAACGAAGTCCCTTATTTCAAGAACCGCAGCGCCGCCGAGGCTGTTATTGGCGTGGTCATCGACGCGCAAAAGCAAGAATGGATGCAGTTGCACGGTTTTGTAGTGCTGCCGGAAGCGCTGGAATTGGTCGCCACTCCTATCAAGCAGGCTGTCACGGGGTTGGTCGCGCATATCCAGGCAGAGACCATCCCGCCGCTGGCGATTTTGCTGCCGAGCGCCACCGGAATCTGGGAACGCCATTTCATGCAAATTCCGCTGGGAACGCAGCGGGCGCTCGATGCACGGCTGGCGATGCTCCTGCTGGCCCCGGTTGCGGGCGGGATTGTGGATATGGCAGCCGCTTATCCTTACAGTTCAGCCAACTCCCGCTATTCATCGAGCGTGACGGTTTATTCAGATTTCATCAAACACTCCACTGTCGAAGTTGCCAAAATCACCGAATCGCCTAAACCATCGGGGGCGTCGTCGGTGGCCTGAAAGGGGTTGTCATGCCGTACCAGATCGAGCAGTCCGAACCGGGCATTGTGATTGTCACCTGGAGCGGCGCGATGACGCGCGACGAGTTCATCCGCGCGTTAGAAGCCCGTCGTCAGTTCGCCACACGGCAAAATATGAATGTGTATGCGCTCATTCTGGATATGAGCAGGGTGGCGATGCCGCTCATGGATTTGCGGCTGGTGCGCTGGTCAACCTACGTGGATCACCACTTACAGCGCGTTTTTGTCGTAGGGGCGCCGCCCCTTGTGCAGGCTGTCGCCAGGGTGCTGACACAGTTATCGCAGATCAAAGTCGAATGTGTGGAAACGCTCGTCGAGGGGAAAAAACAGGCACGCGCCAGTTTGCAGGCCAGGGCTGGTTAATTGACGTAAGGTGCAGCCGTGCCGCCGCGTACCGGCAGGGTCATCGTCCCAGCGCGGTTTTCGGCGTAATCGCGCGCGAAATCCAGTAATTGCACAATATCATTCAGGTTTTTGAGAATTTCATCAGCAACTTCCCCGAAGGATTTGCCGCCGCGTGTCCCCGGCAGACGCGCCTCAGCCACCGCTTTATCTTTTTCAATCATCCGCGCCCAGCGCTCAACCGAGACCACGTAGCGCCGGATTTCATCGGACATATCGCGAATATAACGTTCCGGCGTATACGGCAGCAGCAGGGTATGGGTATCACCCTGAGTCGCGGAAAGGGCATCAGCCATGCACGCACGCATATTCAGGAAAAGATCGCGCAGACGGGTCGGTTCTTTGGAGGCTTCATCGACAGATTTGAGACGCAGCCCGCTTGAACCCGGAAATTGATGGATAATCTGCGTGTAAACATGGATGACCACCGAGGCGAGTTCAACTTTGTTGCGAACTGCGCCATGCATCACAATGCGGATAAACTGATCCGGGGGGTATGCGCCCCATCGGGAGCGGGTTTCATCATGGAGGGCAGTCATTGATAACAACGCTTATCCTCGCTAAATACGGTTTGTTACACTACTTATAACCTAACGGCCTAACAAAAACCCAACATGACAGAAGTTCATAATGCAGAGTATAAAGTGCTGAGTTCAAAACCCAGGACGGCGGAGGGTACGCATAGGGGAAACGTGGGCTGGGGATAGCTGCCTATCAAAAACGAATTATCTGTGAATGACAGTTTCAACCGAGAGTTGATAATTGAACCATTGGTTGGCGCGCACCGGGGCGACAACGCCCTTTTCGCTCCATTGCCGCATATAACCGTGAGACACGCGGCTGATCTGATCGGGACGTTCCCAAAGTTGTAGTAGAACAGGCGGAGGCGGCGAAATTATTCCCGGTATGCCTGTCTCTGTGTAGCTAGAAGTGACGCCGCAGCTAACGCAAAATAACGATTTCGCTATTTTGCCGTGAGCGTCACCAGATTGACCACCAAATACGGCTTGTTTAACATAGCACTTGCCGTATAGGCGCTGCGATCCCAATGTAAATACACCGCCTGACCGTTTTGACTCTTGCTGATGGCGTCGGGCGCGCCCCAATACAAAGAAAGGACATCTTGCTGTAAAAAGTCAGAAAATAAATTCAACTCTTGAACGCGGTTATTTTGGATCGTGATGCTGACCGAACGAAACGTACTTTTTTCTAACGCATCCATACAGGTCATGGAGTTCTCTGAAGTGTATCGGCTTTCGCTGTTCGGGATCATCATCAGGAGTGAACCCGGATAGGGATTTATTTCCAGGGTATTGGAATAACAGGTCACATGGCCTTTTGACGTTTGGCGGGCATACTCGGCGACATCGGCCAGCGTTTGCCCCGGCCAGACGAGTTCATAGTTGTTGAATGGATTTGTGCGCGCCATCATATCCCCCAACTTGAAACTGACCATGAACACCAGGGTCAACACCAGCAGGCCAACGGTTGTCAGCAGTGCCAGTGCACCCACAAAAGCAGTCCATTTAGGGATAAACTTCTCCCGCCGCGCTGGTTCCAGGTTATAGATGGGTATTTCTGTCATAGCTTGTCTCCAATGGTCAGCGGTCAGATATGTAATAAATGGTCATAAACTCGCTTTATCAGATTTCGGAGCAAGTGCCAGGAAATTTTATGCTTATGGGATACCGTGATTGCTAGTCCGTCAATAAAATGGTGCTCGCCTCTCTCAGTTCCCCCTCTCTACGAAGTGGGGAGGGGGTTAGGGGGCTTACAAGGGTAGGTTTTTAATTTTCTCGCAAAACACGACCACCAAAACTCTCGCAAACAGCCTGTACTGGCCTTTATAGCCCCTTCAGTGGGCTTGTTTGGCAATTAGCCGGGTGGCTTCAGCCCCCGGCGGAGCAACCACACAAACCCTTTCTGAAAAACCTACCTTTGAAAGGGGTTAGGGGGTGGGGATGTGAGCGAACAAAACACAACTAGCAATCAGAGTATGGAATATTCAACGGCGCATGTTGTCACGCGCCATTGAGGGCGAAGTGGGTATATTATTTGGCGACGAGCGTTACGAGATTGACCACCGAATAGGGTTTTATCAGCGTCGCCGTAGCTGTGTAGGTCGTTCGATCCCAGTGCAAATAGACGGTTCTGCCGACTTGTCCTTCGGTGATGGAATCCGGCGCGCCCCAATACAGGTACAGCGTATCTTCCTGTAAAACATCCGAGAACAAATCGATCTCCTGAATCTGATTCTCCTTGATACGGATGCCCATAAAGCGGAATAGGTCATTGTCCACACTGTTGGCGCAGGTCATATTTTCAGGTGGTTGCGTCGCCCCATAGGTGACGGTGACTTTTTCGCCGGGGTACTGCGCGCTGTAGGATTCGGTATAGCAGCGCGTATAACTTTTGGGCATATGCACGCCAAACTCGACCATATCCGCGATAGATTGCCCCGGCCACAAGGATTCATAGGCGCTAAATGGATTGGGACGCGCCATCGTCTCACCCAGTCTGAAGCTGACCAGCAGCGACAGCATAACGATGACCAACCCGAATGTCAGCATCAGCGCCAAGACCATGAGTACGCTTGGCGCTACGGGAATATCCAGCACACGACGCGCTGATTCTCGGTTCAGTAAGGGTATCTCGGACATTTGCCCCCCGGTTTATCTACTGCCTGTCATGTAATAAATGGAAACACAGCGTCTTTATCAGTTTTTCCGGAAGGCAGCGATCTTAAGTATCAAATCTTGGGGCTGGGCGATTGCTATAATGCAGAAACGTTACTTATTATTCCACCGTATTATATTGCGCTCGCCAATATATTACAATGATTACAATAACCAAAAAATCGACGTCAGATTTTGGATACGAATTTGTGTGATTATGCGCGGATTGGATGGGTATTTTCAGAAAATCGGGTTATTTTGATTCGGAAAGCCGGATGCTGATCTGTCCGCTGTAATTAGGGGCAAGCAGCAGGGTATACGTTCCGTCGATGGGGACTTCCAGGCCGGTAATGGGGATAACCGTGTTGCCGTACTGTATCTGAACATGATACGGCACAGTCAGGACTTCACCATCCGGCGTCAAAATCACCTCGGTGATCGGGAATGCCCAAAAAATACTGCCACTTTCCCGGCCAATCGTGAAGCTCAATTTTTGTCCGGCCTGCACAGTAAACGGCAGATGATACACATTCCCCGCGCTGACATTCAAAGTGACGGCCTTGCCAACGATGAGCGCATCACCATCCACCGATTTAACCTGATTATTCTGGATATGCTGGTAAAAATCCTGTGCCGCCGCCGTCATATCGCCCAGCAGCGCATCCGCGATGCCCATCGCACCAAAAGCAAAACGATGCTGCGGATTACGCTGCGCCGCCCGGTCAAAAATCGGGCGATAACTTTCGACATCGGCCTGCGTCAGGTTCGTCCAGCGTATCCAATCCACCAGAATCGAACCGGGTGCGAGGGCTTCACCCTTCTCGATATTCGGGTCGGTCAAATCCTGGAGCGTGGTCTGGTTAATTGACCATGTGAACAAATAGCCAACGGCATTATTGGGCAGCAGTTCAATCAAACGTTCAAAATCCGGCTGGGCGGATAATTGCAGATCAGCGACGATGTAGGCCAATCCGCGCAGCATGTACGGCGCAGGATCATCGGGGTGCGCCGCAATCGCGCTCGTCAGAGCCGGGATCGCTTTGACGACAGCCAGCCGCATCGGGTCGGTTGAGCTGCTGCGATGGGTGTAAAACGTGTAGAGGTTGTTGCCCAACTGGTCATAATCGCCATCCAGCGCGGCCAATCCTCCCCGCCACAGATAGGCCACATAATTGGTCGGATCGTTGGTGATCGCGCAGTTGAAATCGGCAGATGCCGCCGCATAATCGCCCGCATTGATGCTCACCTGCCCGCGCGTCATGTAATCTGCGCCCCATTCGCAAGGCGGCGCAGGCGTCGTCGGTTGAATCGTCGGCGTCGGCGTGTCTGTACCGATAAATTCTGACCCTGGATAGCCATCGCGTGGATTACGATTCGCCATCTGAATCAGGAGCGCACCGAGCAGCGCCACTAGCAGCACCGCAGCGGCAATCGTCAGCGTATATTGCCAGATATGCCGCGTGGTGGGTGGGCGGGTGCTGGGCGCTTCTGGTTGTATTGATTCAGTCTGTGCTACGCGATCATCCGGTTCAAGCTGAATTTTTTCGCCCGGTTTGATGACCGTCAGTTTTTGGTCAATTTGATCGTTTGGGGACGATGGACGGCGAAAAGTATCCTCTTCGGACTGCGCCAGCGTCAGCGCCTTATGCCAGATACGATCCTGAATACTCTGCGGCGGCGCGGGCGAACGCTCGGCAGCCGCCAGCGCGCGAATAAACGTCGCGGTTTCGCTGTCCAAACCGGAAGGCGGCGCGGCATCCGGGTTGCGCCGCAGCGTGTCGAGATACTGGTCGAACAAGTCTGCCTCGTTCATGCCAGCCTCCCTTCCGCATACTGCTTGCGTAACCGGTTGATGATGCGATGCAGTTCCACGCGCACCGCACCTGCGCTTTTGCCCAGCACCGCGCCGACTTCTTCCGCCGTTAATCCCCCCGCAATCTTGAGGGTCAACAGTTCTTGCTGCTCGTCCGGCAGCGTTTTGACCAATTCCAGGATGATCCGCTGCTGCTCGGCCTGCAACAGGATGTCCAGCGGTTCCTCGGTTTCGGCGGGCAAATCAATGTCCTCACGCTCAAAAGACACTTGTGGGCGGCGGGCACGGTAATGGTTGGCGACGGTGTTGTGGGCGATGCGGAACAACCAGGCCGCCACCGAGCCATCGCGGTAATCCTGAACGCCATTCAAGGCGCGTGTGAAAATCGTGCTGGTCAAATCTTCAGCCGCTTCTTCGCTTTCCACCCGGCGCAAACAGTAATGATAAATACGTGGCATGTAGCGGTCATAAAGCGGCGCGAATCGGGCAAGGTCGGCACGCGCCGCTTGCATAATGCGCACTTCATCGAGGCTCTCAGAATCGGCCTTCAGGTTGGGGATGCCGTCGGCTGAATTCGGCAAGGTTCTGTCCGGTCTGCCTGCCTTTATGGATCTATTGAAGACAGTGTTCATTGACTATAACACAATCCGTTTCATGTAGGGGTTGTTTAGGCCAACAACCCCCTACATAACTAATGGTGCGATTCTTTTTCTGAATCCTTTTCACCCCTAACCCTCCCCGTGTGAAGCCCCGCGAAGCGGTATTGGGGTAGGAAACAAAATCATGCATGTCTTCTAAGCCCCTCTCCCTTGAATTCGGGGGAGAGGCTGCCGAAGGCGTGGGGTGAGGGGGTAAACTTGCACCAATGGTTACGATCACATGCCGGAAACTTTGCCTTCGGTCAGGGCGATTTGTATCTCACCGCTGTAATTGGGCGTGACCAATAAGCTGTATGTGCCGTCTGCCGGGATTTCCAGGCCGATAATCGGCGTGGTCGTGCCGCCCATCTCTACATTGACTTTGTAAGGCGCGTCCATCACATCACCCGCCGGATTGAGCACAACCGGCGTGACCGGGAACACATAGAAAATGCCGCCGCTGGATCGGTTCGTCACGATGTTGATTTTTTGCCCAGCGTGAGCCGTAAACGGAATACGATACACGTCTCCGGCAGTGGCATCAATTTTGAGGAGTGTGTCGAAGGCCAATTCGGCTTGGTCAACCGGTTCGCTTTTGGCGTTTTCCACATGCTGATAGAAGTCTTTCGTGGCGGCGGTGGTATCGCCCAACATGGCGTTTGCCATACCGCGCGATTCAAAGGCAAAAGGATGATCGGGATGTGACTGAATGATGTCGTCGAAATGGGCAATCTGGATTTTGGCAATCGTTTGCGTCAGGTCAATTGTCGGGAAGGCATACATCCAGTCGGTCAGCATCGAGTCCGGGGCGAGTTCCATCCCTTTTTTGAGGTTGGCATCCTCAAAATCTGGCCGGGGAGACTGGTTCGAGACGACAAACCAGCGGAAAAGATAACCGACTGCATTATCCGGCGCGAGCGTGATGAGCGCATCAAAATCGGTCTTGGCACTCAGTGGTATACCCGCCATCGTGTAGGCCAGCCCGCGCAGCAGATGCAGCGTGGTATCGTCAGGGTGCGCTGTGATGGCGTCGCTCAGGTCGGGAATGGTTTTCACAACTGCCAAGAGAATCGGGTCTTGCGGCCCCGTGCGCTGCCGGAAAAACGCAAACAGGTCGCTGCCGAGTTGATTGGCATCACCTGTCGCTCCGGCTAACCCACCGTGCCAGAAATGGGCTGGCCCGTTGCTGGGATCGGCTGCAATGACACATTCGAAAGCCCAGGTCGCCTCTTCATAATTCCCCGACGCGACTTTTTCCTGACCCTGCGCCATATAATCGGTGGTCGAATCGCACATGGTTGAGTCGTCAGCGTGTGCGGCTGGAAAAATCCCCAGCACTGCGATCATCAAAATGACAGTCATCAAAATACGATAGACGTGATTCGTGGGGCGCGCCCCGGATCGTAAAAGGGTATGCGTGGTCATGTTTTATCCTCAAATGATTTTATTGGTTCACGACGAGGATTGGTCAGCCTATAGTGCGACTCTGATGCGCGCCTCAGAATATCGCCAGTGCTGTTTTCGTCCTCTGCGGATTAAAGACACGCTTCATGGATGAGCGTTACAAAACAGTTCGCATCAAAAAATTCAAAGCAGCTTAAGCGAATATGGCCTTGTAGGGGCTTATCGGTGATAAGCCCTCTCGAAAATAATCCTGTGATTTTTTAATAGTCGATTGATCCTCGATCCGAAAAACGGGTAACTGGAAACTCGCGACTTTTTGCCCCTTGAGCCTCACGCTACGTCAGGCTGTAGACTGGGTTTCAGACGCAAGATTAAAGGAAAGGAGTCACCCTGATGGACTTTAATAACTTGAATACCGAAGTGACCTACCGCCGCTTATTGGACACGCCAGACGCCGTAACCCGCGCGGAAATTTTCCGCCAGGAATTGATCGAGCCGTTCCGGGGCATTGTCGATATTTTCGGCGGCGCGGGCGGTGATGGGCTGGCACAGTTCGCGATGTGGGGCATGTCACCGGAGCAATTTGTCGGTGAAAAGGGTGTGCACATGGCGGGTGTGTTAGATGCGCTGGCGCAGGCCGATGCCTGGACTCGCGCCGCTCGTGCGCTTGACGAAGGGTATGCGGCCTTCGCCAACTATGCGGATCGGATTCCGCTGGAAAAAATCACCTTCGGCCTGATGGCGGCGCAGCTTCCCAACCTGCCGCAGATGCGCGGTTACACTGGATTCGGCGGCATCCCCGGCTGGATTATGACCGTCTACGGTGTGCCTGACGAGTACAATCTCGCCCGCGTGGAAGCCTGCACCGTCCACGAACTACATCACAATTTAGGCGGCGCGGCGGGTGTCGTTTTCGGCAAGGATATGAACATCGTGACCGTGGGCGAATACATGATTGGCGAAGGATTAGCCGAATCCTTTGCGGCGGAACTCTACGGCGAGGATAAAATCGGCCCCTGGGTATCCGAATTTGACGAAACGCATCTGGACGCCGCCAAACGCATCTTCCACGACGGGTTAAACCGAAGCGGATTCAATGTCGTGCGCGGTTACATTTTCGGTGGACAAATCGCTGAACAGATGGGCTTCGAGGCCGTCAATGTGCCACCCTATGCCGGATATGCATTGGGCTACCGCGTCGTGCAGGCATATATGCAGCGCACTGGCAAAAAAGTGGTCGAAACCACCTTCCTCCCAGCAGCCGAGATCATCGAAGAGTCCCGATTTTTCGAGGTCTGATTAACGTGCAAGTGCCGCTTCTGTTCCTTCGAAGCGGCACTCGTCAACAAGTTTTCAGCACCATTTACCATACAGGTGACGCATAGGGAAATTCGTCGAATGTGTTTACTCCACCACATTCGGACGGTCAATGTCGAGCACCTCAGTGACGCCCGCTTCGGCCAGATCATTTAGCAGCGACCCCGCGCTGTTCTTGAGTTTAAAGTCCATTTCTTCGCGGTACAGCGGCATTACGCTCAGGAAATAGACGGTCTTCTCGTCGTTGATTTTGAGTTCGATGAACGCATCGCTGAACATCAGCGATGGCTGCATGAGAATCACGCCGGATAAGCGCGTGTTGGGCGCGAAGGGTTTGGGCGGATCGCCATTCGGGACAGTATGCGACGCCCATATCCAGGTATCGTATTCATGCGGCAGGCGTGCCAGCACTTTCAACCAGCGCAGCGGCCAGTAATTTCTCTCATCCTGAAAATCAGCCTGGGTCAGCGGCCAGTTCGGCGGCAGACAAATCATCAGTTCGGCATATCGAAACGCCTCAGCACCTTCCGGTGTTTTCATCGGCTGGCTGCTCATCCCGGATGTAACCAGCGTGTAGTAATTCCGCTCCGGCGTCGGGCTGACCATATGAATATCAATATGCACCAGATGCGAGACAATTTCGTGCCAGACCATACTAGGCTTGCCAATATGCATCTCGATATGCTGCTCAATCTGCTGGATCGCCTCGGAATCACCAGCCGCAGGCACAAATCCTTTTTGGCTGGGTTCATGCCGGTAAATCGGATTGCCGGACTCAGATCGTTCCTGGTCGTCTTGATTCAAGCTGCCCTCCTGTTTGACTTGCGACATTTAGGTTTCATTATAAATGCAGTCCAGGCAGCACAGGCAAATGCGGTAAGATAGAAAACTTCTATAAACATTACGCCAGGGGGAAATTATGCCACTCGTTCGGATCGCGCTGCGTGAAGGAAAATCCGCCGCTTATCGGACGGCCATTGGGGATGCGGTTCACAAGGCGCTGGTCGAGACCATGAATGTACCCGCACAGGATCGTTTCCAGGTCATCAGTGAACATGCGCCGGAAAATCTGATTTATGATGCCACTTATCTGGATATTCAACGCAGCGATGATGTGATTTTCATCCAGATCACGCTCAACACCGGACGCACCACCGACATGAAAAAATCGCTCTACGCCCGCATCGCCGAATTGTTGGCGGAAAATCCCGGCGTGCGTAAACAGGATGTGCTAGTGAGTCTGGTCGAAGTCTGGAAGGAAAATTGGTCATTCGGCGACGGCATCGCCCAGTACGCGACTTAAGACAAATAAAAATGAACCACCGAGACACCGAGCGCGCAGAGAAAGAAATGAAATTGGCTCATGTTCAAAACGAGTGATTTTCGTAGGGGACGACCTATGTGTCGTCCCTCCTGATATAAATTTTTCACTTAATCTGAATAAGAGCCATGAAATTACTCTCTGTGTTCTCGGTGTCTCGGTGGTTAGTCTGAGTTTTTATGCGGCAGCGACTCAAAATCTGGGGTTTCGGCGAGGTAAATCTGACCATAACCGGTCATATCGCTCGTGAACAGAATGTGTTTCCTGTCGGGGCTGAAACGCGGATGCACATGCAACTGCTGCACCTGGAATGTCCCACGATGCGTCAAGACCCGGCGCGGCCCATCAAACTGCCCATCCCGAAAACGCCACAGCAGTAAATAGGGATTGTCCCGCCCGCCATCGCCGACGATCAAATTCAAATCATTGCTGTGAAAATGCATCGACTCGCCGGGGAACGCTGATTCGATTTTTTCCGTGTTGTCGTAGCGGATGCTGCCGTAAAAACTTTTCCCATTCGCATAATGCCCGTGATAACCGATGTGTTCGCCATCCGCCATCCAGTATTCGTGTCCGGCTTGATCGCCGCTGTCGGCGGGGCGGATTTTCCAGGTATGACCATCGCTCATATCCAGCCCCCAGATACGCTGATCGACTTTGTGCCAGGGGCCTTCGTGACAATACGTGATAATCTGCGCGTGCTTGGGCGAAGTATTGACGTGACCGATCCAGTAATCTTCCTCGAAAACGACTTCCGCCGTTCCATCCTCGGTTGCAATACACATGATTTTTGAGTGCGGTTTCGCCGCCCAATACTCCTCGAAACCCACATAACCGTGCAGCAAATCCACCGCAAACCGCGCCGATAAATCCTCATAAATTCCCGTGCAGACATAACATCCATCCGCCGTCACGTTGGTCATGTTCACCGCATAGCCATCCGGGACGCGATACAACTTGCGGATTTCCAGCGTATCGAGATTCAGCGCGACCAGACTCCGCTCGTGCCAAAAATACACTTCCGCGCGGCAGGGATTCAGACTGGCGAATAAAAAATCGGCGTTCGCCGGTTCTAAATCCGTGAGTTGGGTAATTTCGCCGGAGTCCAGATGCAGGCTGAACAGATTCGTCTGGTTGCAGCGATCCGAGCCGAACAGCAGCTTTTTACCACCGTCGTACCAACCGGGATTCGTGAAATATAAATGATGGCTGTGAGCTTTGTAATCCGTGAGCTGCCGGACACGCACCCCCGTTTGTGGATCGGTGAAGCGCTGCGATTCAGGTATAAAAATATCGCCTGCGGGCATAAAAACCCCCTCCATTCAAATTTCAGGAGAAAAAGTCCATTTCTCCCTCAAATATTTCTGTCTTGCTCCCCCTCTCTACGAAATGGGGGGAGATGTGAGCGAGAAATCTTCAACTAGCAATTATCGTCTTTCAGTGGGCTTGTCCTGACCAGCAGCCGGACGTTCAAACCTCTGGTGGCGCTGGGTAAGGGTTTCATGGGTTGTTAATACCGACCCCAGGATGATTTCCCAGAATCCCTTGCGCCTCATGTGCCAGCATCGCCCGCAGTGATTCCGGCTCCAATACGCGGACGTGCGATCCCCAACTCAGCAGCCAGTTCAGCACCTCGCCCGGTTGGCGCACCGCCAGCGTGACCAGCATCCCGTCGGGAAGTTGCTCTTCCGCCACCTGAAAAAACGATGGCGTTTCGCGCACCCAACGGGCTGTTTCAGTATCGAAGAGTGCCCGCACTATGATCGGGCGCTCATCCTCGTCATCCCTGCGCGGCATCTTGAAATCCGGCGGGCGTGTGAAGTTCTTATTCAGGACGGCGACATCCTCCATCCGATCCAGCCGGAAACTGCGCCGATCCTGCCGCAAATGGCAGTAAGCGATCACCACCCACGTCCCGCCGACATGCAGCAATGCATATGGGTCGGCTTCGCGCAGGCTGATTTCGTTGGCGCTCGGTGTACCATCCCGGTAGCGCGCATGATACCGGAATCCCACCGTTTTATGTTGGATGATTGCCCGCCGCAGTTTTTGCAATGTCTCCGGCGCGAAAGCACCGTTGAGCGCGATAAAGCGGATGCTGCTTTCCAGATATTCAACTTCCTGGCGAAGTTTATCCGGCAGCACCGCCAGGATTTTGTGGCTGGCTGAGTGCGCCGCCTCCCGATACTGCGCGTCAAAGTTCTGCCCGACAAAATCATTGCCCAACAGCAGCATAATCGCCTCGTCACTGCTGAAGGTCAGCGGCGGCAAAAAATAACCCTCAACCAGCGAGTATCCCTGCCCCGGAATTGCCACAATTGGAACGCCCGACTCATCCAATGCCTGAATATCGCGGTAGATCGTGCGCTTGGTCACTTCAAAAGTGTCGGCCAGGTCTTCGGCGCGTACCTGTTTCCGCGCCTGTAATTCCAGCACGATAGCCAGCAGCCTATCGGTGCGGTTCATAAACCTTCCTCTGCGGGATTGGCCGCGTTGTGGATAAATTTGCTGTCTGTCCAAGCATACCACCCCCAACGCTCTATTGGCTCCCCGCTTGGAATGAAGCGCCCTTCACAATCGCCTCGATCCAGGGGCGGTGTTCTTCATAATGCCCGAAGGTATTGCCCACAATCGACCCGAAAACTGGATTCTCGCTTTTCGACTGCGTATCATAACTGTTATAGGGGCGCATTAAGTCCGCGTCAGACAGAGCACCTACCGTTTTCACCATGCGCGCCTGTACCGGATCGAACGTCGCCAACACTGCGTCCAGTGATTTATTTTTGCGCTGCTGGAAAATTTCGTCGTTTATATGGAAATAATTATCCGCGTGCCAGTCCAATTGCCAGGTCGCATCGCTGATTCCCATCCGTGCCTGCCGTGATTGCCCACTCAGCAGCGCTTCCATACCATCTTCCCACACCACCAGATGCATAATATGATCTTTGGCCGCCCAACCTGCCGCATCTTTGGGCCGAGTCAGTTGCTCCGGCGTCAGGGTTTTTAAATAGGCTTGCAATTCATCCCAGCCGTTCTGCATCCGCCGCAGTATTTCCGCGGTTGTAACCGGTGTGTTATCCATAAATTTCCCTCTCGTTTAAGCACGAACATATGTTCAAAATTATGCCGCGAAATTTCCACGCCCACAAATCCGATTGCTTGTCGGTGTAACGTTACCAAACATGCCGAGACAATTCCGTCGTGTTATAATTTCACCATAGCATCGCGACTATCGAGAAAGTCATTTGCGCATGTTCAACCTGAAAGATCATCCACCCGGTTAGTCCTTACGTCGCAGCCTAACTGAATCTCGCCCCCTGGCCCTCGCGGCCTGTTTTCGATTCACCCGCCCCCGCTTAAAACCGACTCCCGACGACCTCGACGATCCTTGACATCGTGACTCTTTGTGCGCCTGCGCTCATGCCCGTGCGCCTCCGACCTGTTTGGTTTCTGTCCATCCGAACGACATCACCAAACAGGAGGAAATTATGGAAATCATGCGAGGCAAACAGACCTCGTTTATTGACACAACCGCGCTTGCCGCAAAGCTGGCCGGATATGACCGCGTTCACATCGACATCGGCACAGGTGACGGACGCTTCGTGAATCACGTCGCGCAGAACAATCCGCGCACTTTCGTGATCGGTATCGACGCCTGCCGCGAAAACCTAGTTGCGACTTCGCGTCGCGCACCGTCGAATACTTTATTCGTCATCGCCAACGCGCGGACGCTCCCGGCTGAACTTTTCGGAATCGCCGCGCAGGTGACAATCAACTTTCCCTGGGGCAGCCTCTTCGAAGGTTTGCTCGACGCCGATTCGGCGCTGCTGGAAGGGCTTTTTAATATCGCTCGTCCGAATGCCGAACTCGAAATCCGCTTGAACGGCGGCACGCTGACTCAAGCTGGATACGCGCTGGAAGACGGCACAAACCGTGTGCGAACGATTCTGGCGCAAAATGGATTCGCGGTGCAACGTCCTATCGCCATGACCGCCCGCGACCTGAAAACTTTCCCGACGACCTGGGCGAAATCGCTGGCTTTCGGACGTGACCCGCGCGCCATGCTCCTGCGCGGCGTTCGTCAAGGTTAATTTACCTTCTTGTTCCCCCTCTCTACGAAGTGGGGAGGGGGCTAGGGGGAGGGGATAATTTGGGGGTAAAACGTGTATAATCCTGTTTATATTTTCGACTTACACGCGAGGTTTTTACGCATGTCCGACCTGCTCATCCGGGGCGCAAGCGTCCTGAACATCACCATCGACGCCCGCGCCATCATTTTGCACGACCACGACATCCTCATCGCCGGGAATCAAATCGAGGCGATTCAACCGAGCGGGCAGGTTGATCCGAGTCATTTTCGGACAGTCATCGAGGCCGACGGTTTGCTGGCGATGCCGGGACTCATCAACACCCACGCCCATGTGCCGATGGTGATTTTTCGCGGCCTCGCCGAGGATGTGTCGATTGAAAAATGGTTCAACGATTACATGTGGCCGCTGGAGAGCAATTTGCAGGCCGAGGACGTGTATTGGGGGATGCAGTTGGGCCTCGCCGAGATGATTAAAGGCGGCGTGACCGCGGTGGCCGACCATTATTTTTTCATGGACGAGGCCGCAAAGGCTGTCGAAAAAGCCGGGACGCGCGCGCTGCTGGGCTGGGCAATTTTCGGCACGAGCGGCTATGACATGATCGAGCGCACCGGTAAATTTGTGAGCGATTGGCAGAACGCGGCGGGCGGGCGCATCAAGACGATTATGGCTCCCCACGCGCCTTATACCTGCGACGACGATTACCTGCGCGCCTGCGTCAAAATGGCAAAAAAATTGGGCGTCGGCATCCACATCCACGCCGCGGAAGTCATGAGCCAGACCGAGGCCAGCCTGGAAAAACGCGGCCTGTCGCCGATTCAGGTGCTGGAACAAACCGGCGTCTTTGATGTGCCCACGATTCTGGCGCATGTGATCGGCGCGCTGCCGCTGGACATGGGCATCATCGCCAAACACGGCGCGGGGATCGCCCACGCCCCCAAAACCTATCTCAAACTGGCGATGGGGACGGCTCCCGTGCGCATGTTTCGCGGACACGGCATCCCCGTCGGGCTGGCGACGGACGGCGCGGTCAGCAGCAACACCCTCGATATTTTCGAGTCGCTGCGGCTGATGGCGCTGACCCAGAAGCAGGAGGCCGGGTCGCCGGAGGTGATGAGCATCCCCGAAGCGCTGTATATCGCCACCCGCGAGAGCGCCCGCGTCTTCGGCCTGCCGGACAGCATCGGCGCACTGGAACCCGGCAATTTAGCCGACCTGATCCTCGTCGATCAGAGCGGGATGCATCACCAACCGTTGCACAGCATGACGGCCAGCCTGGTCTATAACACGGCGGCGGCGGACGTGCGCACCGTGATTTGTGACGGGCAGGTCATCATGCGGGATCGCCAACTGTTGACGCTGGACGAGGCCGAAATTATCGCCAACGTCCGCGCCAGCATGGATCGACTCGCCCAGCGCCAGCCGGACAAGCGGATTCAAGTCTATAATCCTTGAAAAGAAGGGATGAGGGACAAGGACTGGGTAAAAGACAGGAAAAAGTACAACAGGAATCGTAAAAACCGGAAATGCTTTTGTAGGGACACGACAGGTCATGTCCTTTTTATTCTAATAAGAGACCATTTTTAGGGGGGTGTTTTGCAAATTAGATAATATAAAATAAATGTTTGTGTAAAGCATTATTAAGGTACTCATCTTGAAACGTGTGATTATCTATGTAGTGGTGTTTCTATTCCTTCTATTCATTATTGTCGTAGTTGGAACACGCTGGATTGATATTAAATTTGGATCCAATGTATCAGCCTGGGTTCAAGCAGGGATTGCAGTGGTTAGTTTTCCAATTATCCTGTTTCAGTTGGAACAAATCCGTCAAAGTGTCAATCAAAAACCTAAACTTGAAATCGGCGTAATAAATATTAGAGCCTTGCCTTTCTCAAATGTCAGATTATTGGCAGAGTTGCCAACAAGAACTGATGTCGGTAGAGGGTACGCACATTTTTATCTTGTCCTTAGAAATACAGGGGCAGCACCCGCAAGATACATAAAAATCTATGTGGAGCATATCAATAAACCGCATGATTTCCAGTTCCCACCTCTTGTCAAACCTGATGAGTTCTCAGATGAGAAACCTGCCTTCGTAAAAGAGCACAATTGGGATTTGGTTTTTCGTGCTGGAACTGAGTGGATAGTTAATACAGGGGATATTGAGCCATTTGGATTTCATCTCACAACAAGTTTTATTGTGAATGATGTGAATGGGGCTGGTGCAACTTTTCAGCGCCCCGAATATCCCTCTCTCGGAGAAATTGAACTAAATTGTACGGTCTGGGCTGATGGGCTAGAACGTCCCTTAACTAAAAAATTATTTGTCCAAATCGTTGAAAGACTGGAGCGTGAACATGAATGATATTGAGACGAGACGCCGCTATCTCACCGACGCTCAGTGGGCAAGAACAAGTTCATCATGGAAGGAAATAAAACCACTCCGAGATTTCAATCAATTTAGGCTAACAGATGAGACGAAGGATCAGTGTTTTCAGCGGCTTCAATTGGCAGGATACCGAATACCAGCCCTTGTAATTGACCAGTGGATTTACCAGCATTACTATAATTCACACACAGTCGATAACTACGGATGGATTGATTACAGAGAAGCAGAATTTAACGAAACTAGCCTAACTAATTATCTCTTAAAAACTCTATACATAATCGAAGATTATCGACCTTATGTAAATCAACGTTCACAGTCCAGACCCTTTGAAGATTTCACATGTAAATCTGAAGACCTTGAATACTGGAAGACAAATGGCTCATGGCGTATTCCACCTATTGTGTTAGACGTAAAATCGTTTTCTAATGCGCCGTCTTATGCTGAATTAGGTAACTCGCTCCAACTTATCGAAGGGCATACTCGGTTAGGATACCTTTTAGCGATGGCAACCGCAGGAATTTTGCAGAAACAAGAACATGGCGTTTTCATTTTGCGTAAATCGGTTTCTCATTAATTCTAGAGTTCAATAGCCGCTTGATTGATTAAAAAATGCAATATATAAGCTGTTTTGATCTTTTTAGCCCCTTCAGTGGGCTTGTCTTTTCGGTAGCCGGGTGGCTTTAGCCCCTGGCGGCAAAACCATTCACTCCCGCTCCATATAAAGCAAATCCCCCACATCGCAGCCAAAATAATTGCAGAATGCCTCTAACACCTGCACATTAATCATATTGACATCATTTTTCACCCACCGCGCAACCGTGTGTTCGTTGACTCCAACAGCCTCAGCGATTTCCTTGTTCGGGATGCGGCGGCCTTCTTGCTGTTCCTTATAAGCCAGCAAAATGATGAATTTATTTCGTAACTGTTTAGCCAAATCATGAATCTTTCTATACGTAACAAGATTAAAACTTGACGTATAATGTCAAGGCGTGTACATTACGATGATTGTTTTTAGATTATTCGTTCGCATAAAACCTTTAGGAGTGCCTTCATGCCCCCAAAATCGGAATTATGGATATTTGACGATCAGGATACCCGCCCGCTGCCCGAAATTGTCATTGATAAGCTCGGCGGTCAAATGGCTCATATTGATACGCCCGAAGGCCAGCGTTACTATTCTGTCCGGGAATGGGTTTACTATGTCTCCACTTCTAAAAGTAAAAATTTGTCAGGCCCTTGGAGCGATCTCAAACAGGCCATCCTCAAACACCCTGAATTTAAGGTATCGGAAATTCTCCGAGTCCTTGAAACTGAAACCCCCGGCGGCAAGCAGTCAATGGACTTCACCGATGCTTATGGATTATACGCCATAACCCAGCGGATGTCTGATCGGTCAGGGATGGCACGCGCCGTCAAGCAATATCTCGTGAATGCCGGTGTCCTCGTCGATGAAATCCGCCGCGATGAAGATGCCGCCGCCGGATTGATCGAAGACCTCAAATCACGTCACAAACGGGTACGCGAACAGGGTAAAAAGAAGCGCATCAACTTCGTCCTCACCGCCCAGGAAACCCACGTCACAGGCCGTCCCAATTATGCCGCCATCACCAATGCCGAATATCAAGTTCTCTTCGGCGCGGCTAAAGACGAGTTAGTCAAAACGTTGGGCTTGACGACTTCCCAGGCCAATCGCTTCCGCGACCACATCAGCACCCTCGCCCTGCAAGCCATCGACGCCGCCGAAACCGCAGGCGCGATCAAAATGCAGCAGCTAGGCCGCAAACTCACCACACCCGAACAGATCGAAATCGTCCGCCACTGTGCCCATCTTGTCGCCCCCGGCTTCTGGGCACTCGCCGATTACCTCAACGTCGATCTCCTCTCCGGCAAACCCCGCCTCGAATCCGGCCTCTAATATCGCGTCAATCGCCTTCTCTTGCTACCCTCTCCCAGGTGTACTCGCCGCTGGGGAGAGGGGCTGGGGGTGAGGTTGCTTTTCTTTTAACTTTTGACTTTCCACTTTTAACTCCCTTACGTTTGAAAACTCCAACCGAATGTTCAAACAAATGTTCCACTTTTATACGAACACCTGTGCTACTATGGTCGTTGATGCCGCGACTCTGTGTCCCGACTGCCGACTCTGCCGATGACCCACTGCCGGAATCAGCGGAATTTGCGGAATCTGCGGCAATATCCGCAGCAGCTTGTCAGTTTCGCCTTTGTATGTCACTTTGTACGCTGCACTTAGAATAGGAGTTCCCGCCATGCCCCGTACCTATTCGTCTGATCTGAAAGCCGCCGCGATGGTCGCCGTCGAACGCAATAACGGCAATATTCAGCTTGTCGCCCAGCAGTTCAACATCGCCGAAAACACGCTCTATGCGTGGCGGCGCAATATCCAGGTATTCTTTCAACAAAACCCCCTCCCACCGCAATATACAGCCGAGGTTCCTGCTTTTGAAAATGACCTGGAAACCCTGGCCTTCATCCGCCAGAACATTCTGGGCGAACTCTCGCGGTTGTCGGCCTCGATGCAATACGATTCGGGATTTTCAACGCCCTATCAACGCGCCCTGGTGATGTCGCAGTTGATGGACAGGCTGCTCAAGCTGGATGTGCATCTCAAGCCGTACATGGAGGAAGAGGAGGAAATCATCACCTACGAACGGGATGATGAGGAGGATGAAGAAGTTGAAATCATCAACTACGAACGGGATTATCCTCGGCCTGAGCGCGATGAAGGCGATTACGATCCACCAGCCTAAGCCGATTGGTTGAATCCCAACCCATTCTAGGCGATACTGTGCTCACCTTATCGCCTCAAAAAATGGGATGGACTACGTGAAAACCATACTTATTCCCAACACCGATTTGCGCGTGTCGCGTCTCAGCCTGGGCACGGCGCAGTTCGGCGCGCGCCTCACCCCGGCGGATGCCCGCGCCCTGCTCGACGCCTACGTGATTTTGGACGGCAATTTTATCGACACCGCCAGCGTCTACTGCGATTGGATACCCGGCACAAAAAGCGCCAGCGAGAAAATCATCGGCGCGTGGTTGAAGGAAAACGGCCTGCGCGATCAGCTTGTTATCGCCACCAAAGGCGCACATCCTGAGTTATCGTCGATGACGGTTTCGCGCCTCTCGCCCGCCGCCATCAGCCACGATGTCCACGCCAGCCTGGAAAATTTAGGCACGGATCCCATCGACCTGTATTGGCTGCATCGCGATGACCGCGCCATCCCCGTCGGCGAAATCATCGACCCGCTGAACGATCAGGTCAAGGCGGGGCATGTCCGGTATTTCGGCGCGTCGAATTGGAAGGCGGATCGCATCCAGGCCGCCAACGATTACGCCGCCCAGCATGGTCTGCACGGCTTCGTCGCCGATCAGCCCCAGTGGAGTCTGGCTGTCGTCAACGCCGATCAACTGCCCGATCAAACCACCACGCAGATGGATCAGGCCGCGCTCGATTTTCACCGCCGCACGGGCTTCCCGGCTGTGGCTTATTCGTCGCAAGCGCACGGGTATTTCAGCAAATTGGACGCCGATCAGCCGGTTTCCGCCAATGACCGCCGCGACTATGACAACGAAGTCAATCCGCGCCGCCTGAAGGTGATTCAGGCACTCGCTCGCCAGCACAACGCCTCGATCAACGATATTGTGCTGGCCTATGTGCTGTCGCAGACGTTTCCGACAGTTGCCGTCATCGGCCCAAGTCGCGTCGATCAATTGCACAGCAGCGTCACCGCGCTCAACGTCACGCTCTCCAGCGCCGAAATCACCGCGTTGGAAAGTGCCTGATTTTTGAATTATGCTTCGCCTTTGACGCACCCGGTGAAGGAGAAGGCGTACAGCGCAAACCCGCGCGATTTGACTCGCAGCGTCAATTCATGGCGCTCAAAACCGGGGTTGCGAATCAGGTTGAAAAGGCGCGGACGATCCACCAGCACACGCCCGTCCTCGGTCACATCCAGGCCACGCGCATCGGTCAGCGGCAGATCATCCTGCCAGATTTCGATGCTCACGACTTCCGGGTGCAGCATCCGCTCGATGGTTTCGGCATGTGGACTCAGGACGGCGTTGACTTCGACGGCATCGTAGGGAAGCTGAATGATGCCCTCGGTTTGCCCTTCATAAGCCAGAAATGGTTCGCCCGCTTTCCACGCGCCGCTCACATAAAAGGCTCCCGGCGCACGATTTTTCGGCAGGCTGTAGACCATCGGCACACGCCCCGCGTAACCTTCCGGGTTGCCCAGCGCCCCATGATCCAACCCGCCGTATAATTCCGGCGTTGGCCGGTAGCACACCGCGCCGGGACGATCTTCTTCACGCAGCGCGGGCATCACCGGTGGCAAATCGAGGTTCGAGTCGGCCTCGCGCAGCACCGCCTGAATCGCCTGCTCGAAGGCTTCATAACCGCCCTCGCCGTGACTTTGATAGCGGATGTAACCGTGCGGGTCGATCAGATATTTCGACGGCCAGAAGCGGTTGGCGTAGGCGTCCCAGGTTTTGAAATCGTTGTCGAGCACGACGGGATACTCGATTTGCAATTCCTCAATCGCCATTTGAATCTGCGTGCGTTCGCGCCCGAACGGAAATTCGGGACTATGTACGCCGACAACCGTCAGCCCTTTATCGGCATAGCGTTTGTGCCATTCGCACACATAAGGCAGCGTCCGCAAACAGTTGACGCAGCTATATTCCCAGAAGTCCACCAGCACGGCGCGCCCACGCAGCGTCGCCATCTGCAACGGACGATCTGTGTTGAGCCATTCGCCGGGAGCAAATTCCGGCGCACGTATGGTTTTCACCTGGAGCAAATCATCATGCATGGTTGGTTTTCTCGCTCAATGATTAACCTGTATAACAACACAGAGGTTCAGAGACGCAGAGAACTTTCCTCTGTGCCGCTGAACCCCTGCGTTAATCTGATCAATTTTGGCGCATCCGGGGATGATTTGCAATTGTCTTTCAATAAAGTTTATGCGCCCGCGTCCGCCATTTCATGCGCGGCACGCACCGCCAGCGGAACCGTGTAGCCCTGACGCTGAATTTCCAGGCCGGGAATATCGGCTGCCAGCCCATAAATCGACGCTTCGAGCGCGCCGGTGCGGTTGAAACTTTCAACGGCACCTTGGCTGTCCCAGAATAAGACCAGTTGGGCGCTGTTGGAGTCATCAATTTGTTCCAGCAGATAGCCTGCCAGGAAACCGGGACGACCCCGCACCACGGGAAGATATTTGGATTCGATAACCTGACGGAGTTGGGGCATTTTGTTCAGGGGAACGCGAATCCCAGTAATCTGTGCGTACATCTGACACCTCCCTCACATCTGGACGGTGGCTGTTGGGGCGATGATACGTCGGAGTGGCCGCCGATTATTTTTATTATAGAGCGCTTTTTTAGGTTTTGGCGTAAGGACATTTGTCATGATTCGGGATTCGCGGGCAAATACTCACCTGAGGCTTATTCATGAGGTGCGCTTTGTTGCTAACTCATGGTAGCCAGAATTTATGAGCGCCATTAAAATATCCCAAACATATATCAAAAAAAGCAGCATAAGATGGCGAAAAGCGTTTTCATCAGTTCGACCTCGAAGGATTTGCCCGAACACCGCACCGCCGTCGATAAAGCGATCCGGCGGCTAGGGATGCGCCCGATCAATATGGACGACTTTGGCAGCCAACCGGGCGGCGCATCGGGCGTGAGCGTGCGCGAGGTGGGCAAAGGCGAGATTTTCGTCGGCATCGTCGCGCGGCGCTACGGTTATGTCCCGGATGGCATGGAAAAATCCGTCACCGAGCAGGAATACGACGAAGCCGTGCGCCGCAATATCCCCCGGCTGATGTACCTGCTCGATCCAGCTTACGACTGGCCGGAAGATCGCGTCGAAGCTGGCGAAACTGCGCAGACAAAACTAGCAGCTTTTCGGACACGAATTGAAAAGAACGAAGTGCGCAGCCTGTTCCGCACGCCGGAAGATTTGGCGGCGCAGGTCACGGCGGACTTAACCAAGCTGGCGGACAAGCAGCAGCGCCAGGGGCGCAATACCCGCTGGCTGATCGGGATAGTGGCAGCAGTCGTGGCGCTGCTGCTCATCGGCGTGGGCTTATTGAGCGCGCTGCCCAAAGAGCAAAGCGCGGCGATTTTGCACAGTGTTGGCCTCGTCCCCGCGACTCTGACGCCGACCAACACCCCGACCCATACCGCGACCCCGACTTCGACAAACACACCGACCCATACACCCACGCCCACCGCGACCTTTACACCCACCATTATCCCCAGCCCGACACCGGAATTCGCGGCGGCCAAAAAAGACGAAATTCTCATCATCGTGGCGGAATTCGAGAACCGCAACGCCGCCAACATGCCTACCGGGGAAACGATGGCCGAGCAGTTGAACCGCTTAGTCGATGACGCCAGCACCACCGCGCGCGAACAATATGGATTGCAGGTGCGGGTTGTCCGCACCGCCGAGATTGTGTCGACCAAACGGCGAGCAAAAGAAATCAGCGACGCCAATCAAGCCACGATGGTCATTTGGGGCAGCGTAGACAGCGCCGGGATCACAACCAATTACGAAATTGACCAGCGCTGGGGAGTAGACATCAATCCGCTGGTTGGACAAACCAACTTTACAGCCCTTACTAATCTTGATGAGGTTGTGATCCGCTTCCGCCGCACAACCGATCAGGCGTATGTTGCTAACCTTACCATCGGTGAAATCCTCGTCCTGAGCAAGAAGTACGAGGCGGCACTACCGTTATTTGAGGCGGCTGTCGATTTGATTAAAGATGAACCTATGGACAGGCTGCAAGAACTGGACGCCGGAAAAGCCTATATGATTTTAGGGGCGATGTATACGATTGATAGAATTCGTTTGGGAGGCGATAATTTTGATAAGGGTATTGCGGCTCTGAATCGTGCGAGTGAAATCGATTCTGACCCAAAAGAGATGCTGCTGATTTATCAAGGGCTGGCAGCGTTTTATGCGCTTCAAGACAACTATGAGCAGGCGATTAGCAATGATAACAAGGCCATTGAACTGGAACCCAATAATGCACAAGTCTATCTCAGCCGCGCAAATACTTATGCCGCGCAAGAAAAACTAGCAGATGCTTTGAGTGATTATGAACATGCCATCGCCTTACAACCCGATCTCACAGACGCTTATACTGGACGCGGAAATGTGTACCTGGGACAGAAACGCTACGATGATGCGCTGGCCGACTTTGATAAAGCGCTGACACTGAATCCCGCTAGCCCAAATGCATGGTTGGGAAAAGGGCAGATTCTGACTGTACAAGGACAGTTTGAAGCGGCGCTTGATCCCTTGAATCACGCCATTACGCTGTGCGCGGACGCAAATTATGGGTGTGCTATTCTCTATGTCGAGCGCGGAAAGGTCTACATGAACTTGGATCAAGATGAAACGGCTATCCAGGATTTTAAACAAGCCGTGAAACTTGATCCCAATAATAACTCGGCACTTTTTCGATTAGGTGTGGTCTACATTAATCAGGGCGATTATGAGCAAGCTATAACCTATTTAAATCAATCAATCGCGGTCTGTACTGTGAATTGTTATTTAGATTACCTCGAACGGGGTATTGCCTACGGCCAATCCGGCAATCAGGATGCCGCCATTGCCGATTACAGCAAATCCATCGAACTGAATCCCGATGACTATAGTGGTTATTATTCCAGAGGCTATATCTATATCTCCCAGGCCAACTACGAGGCGGCGCTCGATGATTTTAACCATGCGATTCCGCTGTGTACCCAGGATTGTCATAATCCATATTTCCTGCGCGGATTAATTTATGGGCAATTCGGAGATTATGAAAAGTCAATCGACGATTTGAACCATGCCATCGAATTAAATCCTGACTTTGCCCAGAGCTATGCCTCGCGCGGAAATATCTACTATATGCAGGGCGATTACACGCAGGCACTTAGTGATCTCTCGCAGGGGGTATCTCTCAACACAGGTGATGTGAATGCTGTAGAGGCGCGCGCAGAAGTCTACTTCGCGCTCGGCCAATATGACAATGCGCTGACCGATTTCCAAACCTTTGCCAAAGCCAATCCGGACGACAAATTTGCGCTTTCAGGTCTCGCGATTACTTATCATGCGCTCGGTGATGCAGAACAAGCCCACCAATTATGGACACAACTGTTGCAAATTGATGCGCGCTACAACGACGCTAATTGGGTGAAAAGCGAATTACATTGGGCAGACCCGCTGGTGGAGGAAGCCCGCAAAATTATCGCTGAGATGCAAATAGAAGCTACCGCCGAGGTAACACCAGAGGCCACACCTTAAGACTTCAGGGTTTCGTCAAGCTTCTTGATAGCTTCCTGGACATCTTTGGTGCTTATCGAACCGGGCGCAGGGGTCATCATGACTTTACCGATATTCGCCGTGATTGGTTTATCCTGCGGCACAGTGGCTTGCAATGGCAGTGTAAAACGGAAGGTGCTGCCCACGCCGATGGTACTTTCGACAGTCAGTTTACCGCCATGTGCTTCGACCAGAAAGCGCGAAATCGGCAGGCCCAAACCAGTGCCTTCGATGTTCATGTATTTGGCGCGATCTGTGCGCCCAAAGGCCTCGAACAGCTTACCCATTTCGTCCGGCGGGATGCCCATACCGGTGTCGCGCACTTCAAATTCGATGCAGCCGCCCAGGTCTTTAACCCCGTTTTGCAATAGGGCGACTACCCCCCCATTGGCGGGCACATCAGGACGTAGCTGGATAATCAAATCGACACGGCCCTCTTGCGTGAATTTCACGGCATTGCTGAGTAAGTTGGTCAACACCTGACGCACGCGGCGGGCGTCCATCGGGATTAAGGGCAGGTTATCGGGGATATGCGCCTGAATCACAATCGGGTTGGTCTTGCGTTCCAAGAGCATCAAGGCCGAGTCGAGCGCATCTTCCAGAATCGGTGTCAGATCGGACGGCATGATGGTGAGTTCCATCTCGCCCGCCTCGATTTTGCTGACATCCAATAAATCGTTGATGAGATACAGCAAATGTTCGGCGCTGCGGATGGCCTGATCGAGCCGATCTTTTTGTTCCGGTGTGACATCGCCGAACTGGCCGATGCGCATGAAATCCATGTTGTTGATAATCAGGTTGAGCGGCGTGCGTAATTCATGGGTCACGCTGGCGAGGAAGCGCGTTTTGACACTGTTGGCGCGCTCGGCTTCCTTCTGGGCATCTTCGCGCTGGATGAACAACTGCGCGTTGCGGACAACCGGCGTCACCAGATTCGCGAATAATGTCAGCAGGCGTTGATCGCGCTCGTTGAAGGGACGGGCTTCTTTGGTGCGGCCTACGAGCACCGCGCCAATCGGCTTTTTGTAAAACAGCAGCGGCGTGGACATGGCCTGTTCCACCATTGGATCAGCCAATCCTTCGAGACGGTTCGGCCAATTCACATAATCCTGCACAACCATCAGTTTGGCCTGCTGCAACGATGCGCCGACCAATCCTTCGTCAACGCCGATGGTCATATTGAGACGGCTTTTATCGGTGGCGGTGGTCGCCACCAATTGCAGATGTTCTTTATCCTCGGTGATGAGCCACACAGCGCAGTAGCCGGTTTGCAGCAGTTCGAGCATGTTTTGCATCAATTTTTGCAGCAGGGTTTCGAGCTGATAATCGTTCACGACGGACATCGCCGCATCGTATACCGATTGCAATTCCGACGCCTGTTCCTGCGCCACTTTTCGCGTCAGTTCAAGTTCAGACGTGCGCTGCTCAACACGCTTTTCCAGCGTTTGACTCCAGATCGAAAGCTGGCGGTAAGAATGCGCCAGATTGACTTTCATGGCCTCCATCGCTTTTGCCAGCCAACCGATTTCGTCGCGGCGACTCTGGTAATCAATCAGGAAGCGCAAATCGCCGGAGCCGATTTCCTGCGCCGCCGTACCGAGTGCGATCAGCGGCCTGGAAACCGTGCGATCTACGAACCAATACACAATCCAACCGAGCGCAATCACCCCGGCCAACGTAATTGAAATCACGCCCAGGATGGTACGATCCAGTTGATTTTGCAGCACCGAGGCCGGTATCACGCTGATGAGCTGCCAACCTGTTTTGGGCAGCTTATTAACCAGCACCGCTGCTGCCCGCTGGCTGTTGAACGGGTCAGTCCCCAGGTACAAACTGCCGGATTCATCAACCGCATTCCGAACGTCGGCTAATTTCGGCTGCTGCAACAGGGTATCAATGCTGGAACGCGACTGTGCTGTCAGATCAGCA
The DNA here is from genome assembly GCA_039933955.1 of Chloroflexota bacterium. Lineage (GTDB taxonomy): Bacteria > Chloroflexota > Anaerolineae > Aggregatilineales > Phototrophicaceae > CFX2. The sequence goes on along the minus strand of JBDTNB010000001.1, from coordinate 1,033 downwards.
GGCAGTTTGTAAGTTGCGGCCAGCGAATCCTGATTGGTGAGCAGCAGGCTGTAACTGCGTTTGTCGTCGTCATCCATCATGTTTTGCACGCGGTCATGCAGCCCTGCGTAAGCAATATCCACCCATATGACACCCGCTACTTTTTCGCCCGCACCGTTGTAGGGAACCGCAAACGACAGTACCGGTTGGGTGGCGCTGGGATCAAAGGCATCGTCGGGGCCATGCCATTGTTCGGTTCCGTCCTGCATGACCTTCAAAAACCAGGCATCCTCAGGGACATCGCCGTCGATAAATTGGGTCAGCGCCGCCGTGCGCGAGGGTTCAATCGGCGTATTAAACACCAACGTTTGATGACCTTCGCGAAAAGGTGTATACACGTTGATGCGCTGGATCAGAATATGTTTGTCGAGCAGTGTGTTGCTGGACATCTGCCACAGTTGGGAAACGGGCGATGCTACTGGCTCGTTTGCCAGCGCTGCCGCGAAAGCGCGGGTGGTTGCCTCGGCGGATTGCAGCTCAGTATCCAGCGCGTTGGCGAGCGTCTGGTTTGAAGCCACATAGGTCTGTTCGGTTTGGGTGCGCAGGCTGGCAGCGTTGGCGCTCAGGGCAATCGAGGCTACAGCCAGAACCAGCAGCAGGGTGAGACCCGTGATAATCATCACCAGGCGGCGGCGTATGTTCCAGGTTGATGGGTTGAGCATCCGGCATCATCTCCACAATTGCTCTAATTGTAGTGGCAAAGCGCCGTAAAGCCGTCTCAAATGGATTTAGGTTGTGTTTCCTTTCGGTTAGAATATTTCATAAGGGATTATGCGCCTCCTCTCAACGGACTTAAAATCGGGATCACATCTTCAACGCACAGGCGCTAAGATCGCAAAGACACAAAATGTTCATTCAAATACCCTTCGCGCCTTTCATCCTTTGCGCCCTTGCGTTCAGTTTTGTCTTTTTCCAAGTCAGCCGATTCCATCGTGTTGTCGCCCTGTTGTGGGTTGGCATCGGCGTTGTATAATGCACAGTGGATGGGTGAACT